>JAREWP010000062.1 GCA_029001845.1 Candidatus Magnetocorallium paracelense
AAGATAAGGAGGGAAGATGGCAAAGGAGAAATTTGAGAGGACGAAGCCGCATATAAATGTAGGGACGGTAGGACATGTAGATCACGGAAAGACGACATTAACGGCAGCAATAACCAAGGTATTGGCAATGGAGGGAGCCGAGGGAGCGGCGCAGTTTACGGCGTATGATCAGATAGACAATGCACCTGAGGAGAAGGCCAGGGGTATAACGATAGCAACGGCGCACGTAGAGTACGAGACATCAAACAGGCACTATGCGCATGTAGACTGTCCGGGACATGCGGACTATGTAAAGAACATGATAACGGGAGCAGCGCAGATGGACGGAGCGATTTTGGTGGTAAGCGCGGCGGACGGTCCGATGCCTCAGACGCGTGAGCATATATTGCTGGCCAGGCAGGTGGGAGTGCCATATATAGTGGTATACATGAACAAGACGGATATGGTTGACGACGAGGAGCTGCTGGATTTGGTTGAGCTTGAGGTAAGAGAGCTTTTGGGCAAGTACGGATTTCCGGGAGACGACATCCCGATAGTGAAGGGCAGTGCATTGAAGGCGCTTGAGAGCGAAGCGGGAGATGCGGGAGCTGATGAATATAAGAGCATTCACGAACTGATGGCTGCAGTGGACGATTATATACCCGAGCCTGAGAGACCGTTGGACAAGCCGTATTTAATGCCGATTGAGGATGTGTTTTCGATAAGCGGAAGAGGAACGGTAGTAACGGGTAGAGTGGAGAGAGGAATAGTGAAAGTTGGAGAAGAGGTGGAGATAGTAGGGCTTGGAGAGACGAGGAAGACAGTGGCCACGGGAGTGGAGATGTTCAGGAAGCTTTTGGATGAAGGAAGGGCGGGAGATAATGTGGGAGTGTTGTTGAGAGGAGTCGGGAAGGACGAGGTTGAGAGGGGTCAGGTGCTTGCAAAGCCGGGGACGATAACACCGCATACGAAATTTAAGGCGGAAGTATATGTATTGACAAAGGAAGAGGGGGGCAGGCATACGCCGTTTTTTAACGGTTACAGGCCGCAGATATATTTCAGGACAACCGATGTGACGGGAGTTACAACGCTGCCTGAGGGAGTGGAGATGGTGATGCCCGGAGACAATGTAAATCTGTCTGTAGAGTTGATCGGCCCTATCGCTATGGAGAAGGAGCTGAGGTTTGCCATAAGGGAAGGAGGAAAGACCGTCGGCGCCGGCGTCGTTACCGAGATCATTGAGTAGAAAGGAATATTAATTGTTTTTTTAATGACATCTCAAGGTCAACACCCAAAATGAGTATGAGCGAAAAAATAAGAATAAAATTAAGAGCATTCGATCATCGTCTGCTCGATCAATCTGTAAAAGAATTGGTAGAAACAGCTCACAGAACGGGTGCCAGAATATCAGGCCCTGTTCCGCTTCCGACTCGAATCCAAAAGTATACAGTATTGAGATCACCACATGTCGATAAGAAATCCAGAGAGCAGTTTGAAATAAGAACACATAAGAGACTCGTGGATATTTTTGAACCAACACAACAGACAATAGATGCTCTAATGCAGCTGGAACTGGCTGCCGGAGTAGATGTGGAGATTAAGCTATGACCGGAATTTTAGGCAGAAAACTAGGAATGACACAAGTTTTTGACGAAGACGGGAAATTAACTCCGGTAACGCTGATAGAAGCCGGCCCCTGTAGTGTTGTACAGGTTAAAACAAAGGAACGAGATAAATACAGCGCACTTAAAATTGGTTTTGATGAAACTAAAAATGTTAAAAAGCTGAATAAACCCACTAAAGGAGTATTCGAAAAAGCAGGTACAGGATATTACAGACACCTGAAAGAGTTTAGAATGGAAGGATACGCTGTTAATGAATTAATAACAGTTGAAAAATTCGCACCAGGCGATATAATTAATGTATCCGGTGTTTCTAAAGGTAAAGGTTTTCAGGGAGTTATGAAAAGACACAATTATTCCGGAGGCCCGGGATCACATGGTTCAATGTTTAATAGAGCACCAGGTTCCATCGGTTGCAGTGCATATCCTTCGCGAGTATGGAAAAATAAAGGAATGCCGGGACAGATGGGAGCGAAAAGAACTACGATTAGAAATCTGACTGTCGTAGATGTTAAGAACGAACAGAATTTACTTATAGTCAAAGGGGCAGTGCCGGGTGCAAAAGGTATAATGCTGGAAATAGTGAAAAAGGATTAAATGAGATGAAGGCAGAAGTTAGAGATTTAAACAATGCTGTTAAAGAAAGCATAGAAATAAAAGATAACATATTCGGTCTTAATAAGAGAGAAGACATACTGCACAGCGCCGTAAGAAACTATCTCGCAAACCAGAGACAAGGCACACATTCAACAAAAACCAGAGGAAAAGTTCGCGGCGGTGGTAAAAAACCATGGAAACAAAAGCATACAGGACGCTCGAGACACGGGAGCAATCGATCACCAATATGGAAAGGCGGTGGTATTGTTTTTGGCCCGCAACCAAGAGATTATTCCTATAAATTACCCAAAAAAGTAAAAAAACTCGCTTTATATACTGCACTATCCGTTAAAGTCAGTGAAGGCAACATGGTAGTAGTAGACAATATAGAGATAGAGAAACCAAAGACAAAAAACATGATAAGCGTACTAAAGAATCTTGAATTGAACAATCAAAAAGTATTAATCGTTATGCCCGATAAGAACGAAAACGTAATTTTATCCGCCAGAAATATTGTCGGCGTTAAAGTGATGAGAGCGAGAGATATCAATACATATATGGTATTAACTCATAGTAAGCTTTTAATAACAAAAGAAGCCCTTGCAACAATAGAAGGTGTAGGCAATGAAGCATCTGTACTCAATAATTAAAAAACCTCTTTTTACGGAAAAAGGAACAATAATCAAGGAAACAGAGAATAAACTCCTCGTAGAGGTAGCTATGGAAGCGAATAAAATAGAGATTAAAAACGCTTTTGAGAAAATATTCAATGTTAAAGTAGAAAAAGTCGCAACTCTGAAAAAGCCGGGAAAGTGGAAAAGGTATGGCAGATCCATTGGTAAAACACCTCAAAGAAAAAAAGCTGTCGTCACGCTGCGTAAGGGAGAAAAACTGGATTTCATAGAAGGTATGTAAATGGGAATAAAGAGATATAATCCGACATCACCGGGCAGAAGATTTCAAACTGGCTCGGACTATAAAGACATAACAACAAAAACTCCTTATAAACCACTATTGTTTCCAATAAAATCAACCGGTGGGAGGAATAATACAGGTAGAGTAACAGCCTGGAAACGGGGGGGGAGAAATAAAAGACTCTACAGATTAATCGATTTCAAACGAAATAAAATTGGCATTCCGGCAAAAGTTGCAACAATAGAATATGATCCAAACAGAACAGCAAGAATTGCGCTTTTAAAGTATGCAGACGGTGAAAAGAGATATATATTAGCGCCTCAGGGAATGAAACCTAACGATGTGGTCATGTCAGGGAGCGAGGCTGAAGTTAAAATAGGAAATGCAATGATGCTCAAAGACCTGCCTCTCGGTACATATATACACAATATAGAATTAAGACCGGGGCAGGGTGGTAAGCTGGCAAGAAGCGCCGGTGCACAAGCTCAGCTGGTTGCTAAAGACAGCGAGTATGTTCATATAAAGTTATCTTCAAATGAGATGAGATTGATCCCTTCAACATGTATGGCTACAATAGGCCAGGTAAGCAACTCTGAACATGAAAATATATCCATAGGTAAAGCAGGAAGAAAGCGATGGAGAGGAAAGAAACCATCGGTCAGAGGAGTGGCCATGAATCCTATCGATCATCCGCTGGGCGGAGGTGAAGGAAGAAGTTCAGGAGGAAGACCGCCATGTACACCATGGGGTGTTCCTGAGGGTATTAAGACCAGAAAGAATAAGAGAACAGACAAATATATTGTAAAACGAAGAAAATAAGAATAAAGAGGTAACCAGTGCCAAGATCAGTAAAAAAAGGACCTTTTGTCGATGAAAAATTGATGAAAAAGGTAAAAAAAATTGAAGAGTCAGGTGAAAAAAAAATGATTAAAACCTGGTCCAGAAGATCAACAATTATTCCCGATTTTATAGGTTATACCTTTGCCGTGCATAATGGACGAAAATTTATGCCGGTATATATAACCGAGAATATGATAGGTCATAAACTCGGTGAATTTTCCCCGACTCGTACATTTAAAGGACATGCAGGTTCCGATAAACAGAAAAAGAGGTAACCAGTGGAATATAGAGCAATTTTAAGATATGTGCGAATTACACCTCGAAAGGCCCGAAGAGTTACAAAACTTATAAAGGGCAGGAAAGCAGGCGAGGCATTAACATCTCTGAAGTTTATGCCTTATCGGGGCGCCGCAATTATTTCTAAAGTTCTAAAATCAGCCATGGCAAATGCAGAACAGAAAGAAGTAGGTGATCCTGAGGAAATGGTGATAACGAGAGCTTATGTAAACGAAGGTCCTATGAGGAAAAAACTATTTCCAAGAGCCATGGGCAGAGCAAATATAATAAAGAAAAAAACGAGCCATATAACAATTGTTTTACTTGATAAAGAAGACAATGAATAGCAAATCAAAACAATACATATTAAAGAAAAATTTTAAGGAGGCATCTTGGGACAGAAAACACATCCTATAGGAATAAGATTAGGTATTATAAAAACTTGGGACTCAAGATGGTATCTGAAGAACGGTTATGTTCAACAGCTCCATGAAGATTTACAGATACGACAATATATAAAAAGACGTTTGTACCATGCAGGTATTTCAAAAGTTGAAACCGAACGGGCCGGTCAAAAACTACGTATTATAATTCATACGGCGAGACCGGGAATTATTATTGGAAAAAAAGGCGCAGAAGTAGAAAATCTTAAAAAAACCCTGGAAGGTTTTATCGGAAAACAAGTTAATGTAGATATAAAAGAAGTAAGAAAGCCTGAACTCGACGCACAGCTTGTAGCCGAAAATATCGCTATGCAGATAGAAAAGCGTGTCGCTTTCAGAAGAGCAATGAAAAAATCGGTTCTCTCATCCTTACGATTCGGTGCGCTAGGTGTGAAAGTGGCTTGTTCAGGCAGATTGGCTGGAGCAGAAATAGCGCGACGTGAATGGTATAGAGAAGGGAGAGTTCCATTGCACACATTTAGAGCAGACATTGATTACGGCACAGCAGAGGCAAAGACCTCATATGGCCGAATTGGTGTAAAAGTTTGGATATATAAAGGTGAAATTCTGGCTGAAAAAGAGGTTGCATAGAATAATTATTATTAAACCAACATGTATTATGTACAGTAATTGAATCTTAGACTTAAGGATATATAACAATGTTAATGCCAAAGAAAGTTAAATACAGAAAAATGATGAAAGGCAATATGAACGGTAAAGCTGTCAGAGGCTCTGAAGTTTCTTTTGGCGAGTATGCTTTAAAAGCCCTGGAACCCGGCTGGATTACGAGCAGGCAAATCGAATCCGCCAGAATTGCTATTACACGTCATGCAAAGAGAGGTTGTAAGCTGTGGATACGCATTTTCCCGGATAAACCCATAACAAAGAAACCTGCTGAAACAAGAATGGGTAAAGGAAAAGGTAATCCCGAGTATTGGGTTTCTGTTGTCAAACCAGGTCGAATTATTTACGAAGTATCAGGCATACCTGAAGAAGTTGCAATGGAAGCATTAAGACTGGCCTCTCACAAACTGCCAATAGCTACTAAGTTTATCCGCAGACAGGAGGCTTTGATTTGAAGGCTAGTGAATTAAAATCCTTAACGGAAAATGAGCTAAACGATAAAGAAAACGATCTGAGAAAAGAACTTTTTAATTTACGTTTCAGAGCTGTAAGAGGCGATTTGCAAAATCCAATGAGAATCAGAGCTGTAAAAAGGGATATAGCAAGAGTACTGACAGTAAAGAGAGAGAAACAATTGAATCGAGCATAAAGTAGCAATAAGTCAGCTATTTCAACTTGAATTATAATAAGTTATCCATTCTAAAGGATGTATTTACAACAATTAATATTTTTCTAAAATACTAAAACGAGGAGTAAAATGCCTAAAAAAATATATACCGGTGAGGTGATTAAAGATGTCATGGACAAAACAGCAACTGTAGCCGTAACACGTCTTTATCAACATCCTGTGTATAAAAAGACAGTAAAAAAAGTAATTAAACTAAAAGCACATGATGAAAATAACTTGTGTAAAACAGGTGATAAAGTAAAAATTAAAGAATCCAGGCCTTACAGCAAAACGAAACGCTGGCAAATTATTGATAGAATTCAGATACAATAGGAGTAAATGATAATGATTCAGGTCGAGACAATGCTGGATGTTGCCGATAACTCGGGAGCAAAAAAAGTACAATGTATAAAGGTACTGGGAGGATATAGAAGAAGATATGCAAGAATAGGTGACCTGATCGTTGTAAGTGTGAAGGAAGCTATTCCCGATAGTAATATAAAAAAGGGAACAAAGGCGAAGGCAGTTGTCGTAAGAACAAGAAAAGAGACAAAAAGATCTGATGGCACATATATACGTTTTCAACAAAATGCTGTCGTACTTATCAATGCTCAGGGAGAACCGGTTGGTACACGTATCTTCGGCCCTGTTGCAAGAGAACTCAGATGGAAAGAATATACAAAAATAATTTCTCTTGCCCCTGAAGTTCTATAGTATATACAAAAATTTAAAAGAAAGAATATGGTATAAATTATGGGATTGAATCTAAAAAAAGAAGATACTATACTGGTTCTCACAGGTAAAGAAAAAGGTAAAAAAGGACGAGTACTGAGAATTGACCGAGAAAAAAACAGAGTCGTCGCTGAGCAGATAAATATAATAAAAAAACACATGAAGCCTAACAGACAACACACACAAGGCGGCATTATAGATATGGAAGCACCGATTCATATCTCTAATGTCATGTTAATTTGTACAAGATGCAGTAAACCGACGAGGATTGGCAATGTAAAGCTTGAAAGCGGTAAAAAAGTGAGGGTTTGTAAGAAATGTAAGGAGGTCATGGACTAGGAGATGCTACCAAGATTAAAAGAGAAATACCGAGCAGATATACTTCCTACGCTGAAAAGTGAATTTTCATATAAAAATATAATGCAGGTTCCAAAGCTTCAAAAGATAGTATTAAATATAGGCCTGGGCGAAGCTATTCAGAATATTAAGCTACTTGATACCGCCCAAAAAGAGCTTGAAATGATTTCAGGTCAAAAGGCTGTAATCACGAAGGCTAAGAAATCTATCGCCGGATTCAAGCTTCGTCAAGGTATGCCTATCGGTTGCAAGGTAACACTCAGAAAAGACATAATGTATGAATTCCTGGATAGATTTATCAATATAGCCTTACCGAGAATACGTGATTTTAAAGGAGTTTCCAAAAAATCATTTGATGGTAAAGGTAATTATGCAATAGGAATCAGAGAACAGTTCATTTTCCCTGAAATTAATTACGAAAAGGTTGAAATGATTCATGGAATGGATATAGTGATTTGCACTTCAGCCAATACAGATGAAGAAGGCATTGCTTTACTCAAATCTTTCGGTATGCCTTTCAGTAATTAAAGAAAGATTCTCAGATTAAGAAAGCATTTGTAAGCAAGGAGTTATATGGCAAAAAAATGCATGATAGAAAAATGTAAAAAGCCTCCTAAATTTAAAGTGAGGATATACAACAGGTGCCAACTTTGCGGAAGACCAAGAGCATATTTAAGAAAATTTGGTCTTTGCAGAATCTGCTTCAGAACACTCGCTCTTCAGGGAAGCATACCTGGTGTTACAAAATCAAGCTGGTAGAGGTGAAAAATGCTTACTGATCCAATAGCAGATACTCTGACAAGAATAAGAAATGCTACTATGATAAAAGCTGACAAAGTTGATATACCGGCTTCAAGAATGAAGCTCGAAATATCAAAACTACTAAAAGAGGAAGGCTTTATTAGAGCATACAAGATTTTAAAGGATAAAAAGCAGGGAATATTGAGAATATCATTAAAATATATTGATAATAAAAGCGCAATTACCGGACTTAAAAGAGTAAGTAAGCCCGGACGAAGAGTATATGCAGGCTACAGAGATGTTCCGGAAGTTATGGGAGGAGTAGGAATATCCATAGTATCCACTCCAATGGGTATTCTAACAGACAGTTCGTGCAGAAATGAAAAAGTCGGCGGTGAAGTTCTCTGTTTAATATGGTAAATATAATTAAGTAATTTTTTCAAACATCGACTGCATGTTACGCAGTCAAACATCCCTAAATGAGAGGCTGACGTGTCAAGAATAGGAAAGAAGCTAATACCGATACCTAAGGAGACTGAAATTAAGATTAACAACAATAACATTACCGTCAAAGGTCCAAAGGGTAATCTTAATTGGAATTTTCCTTCAACTATGAAAGTAGAGAACAAAGATAATAATTTGATTATAGAAAGAATGAATGACAGCAAAAAGGAAAAAGCTTTGCACGGTCTGACTCGCAGTTTGATCAATAATATGGTAACAGGCGTTTCTCATGGCTTTACTCGAGATCTTGAACTGGTAGGCGTCGGTTACAAAGCACAGGTTAACGGTAATGATTTAGAATTTAATATAGGTTATTCACATACTGTGAAATATTCACTTCCAAAGGGAATATCTGCAGAAATTGATAAGAAGCAAACAAAGTTAACCTTGTCAGGTATTGATAAACAACTTTTAGGACAAACAGCCGCGAACATCAGATCTATCAGGCCACCTGACGCATATAAAGGAAAAGGCATTAGATACTCGGATGAGTATATAAAACTCAAGCCCGGAAAAACATCGGCGAAATAAAATAATAATTTAAACTTATTATAAGGAGTAAGGTCTTGGCTAAAGACAAGTTGATTCAGAGAAAGAGGAGACACAGAAGAGTAAGAAAGAGGATTTCCGGTACATCCGATAAACCTCGTCTGACTGTATATCGAAGTCTGAACAATATATATGCACAAATTATTAATGATGAAGAGGGCAATACACTAATATCCGCATCATCATTAATAAAAGAAATTAAAGAGAATCAGAATCACAGGGGTAATATTATAACTGCAAAGAACGTTGGCAGGATAATTGGCGAAAGAGCTGTTAAAAAGAATATAACCACTGTTGTATTTGATAAGGGAAGTTTTAAATATCACGGAAGAATTAAAGCTTTAGCCGATGCGGCGAGAGAAGCCGGTCTTAAATTTTAAATAATTTATTAAATTAATTATTCAAACAACCTTAAGCAGGGTATTGAAAAAAATTTACAGTTAAACAACAAGGAGGTTTATTGGCCAGGATAAACGCAGAAGAGCTGAACCTGCAGGAAAGAGTAATCTTTATAAACAGGGTAGCAAAAGTAGTAAAGGGCGGCAGAAGATTTTCTTTCAGCGCTCTCGTAGTAGTCGGCGATAGTAACGGAATTGTAGGAATAGGTAAGGGAAAAGCAAATGAAGTGCCTGAAGCTATAAGAAAGGCAATAGAGAAAGCGAAAAAGTCTTTACTTCAATTCCCGATAAAGAGCGGAACAATTCCTCACAGAATAATCGGACATTACGGGTCCGGACGTGTTGTTATAAATCCCGGTATGGAAGGTACAGGACTTATAGCAGGGGGGCCGGTAAGAGCAGTTCTTGACGTAGCAGGGTTGAGAAATGTCGTTGCTAAATCAATTGGAAGCAATAACGCTTTTAACGCCGTAAAAGCAACATGTGACGGACTGACGAAATTAAAGGACCCTGAAATAGTGCATAAGCTGAGAGGACGAAGCGAAACAAGTCATAAGGAACGCGGAGAGCAACAGAATGTTAAAGATAACACTTAAGAAAAGTTATATTGGCACGATGGAAAAACAAAGGAAGATACTGCGTGCTCTTGGACTGAGAAAAATCGGAATGACGATTATACGAAAGGAAGACCCGTCTTTAAAAGGGATGATACATAAAGTATCACATATGCTTGACATAGAACAGGTAAAAGATAGTCAATAATCTTTCTTCCCCACGTATTTATTTCATTTACTTTTTCGTTTTAAACTCTACTACTGTGGCTAATAAATTAACTTAAAAGGACAAAAAATGGAAATTAATACTCTGGCGCCTGGAAAAGGCAGCGTAAAACGTAGTAAACGAGTAGGAAGAGGCCCGGGATCGGGACATGGAAAGACATCCTGTAAAGGACATAAAGGACAAAAGGCTCGTTCCGGCGGAGGTGTAAAACCGGGTTTTGAAGGCGGGCAGATGCCTTTACAAAGAAGACTTCCTAAAAGAGGATTTAAAAATGCGCTTTTTACCAGGAAATACGCTATTGTCAACTTAAAGGACTTAACAAAACTTGAAGATTTGTCAGAAATTACACCTGAATTATTAATAAAGAGAGGTGTGATAAAAAAATTAGAATCCGGTGTAAAAATTCTTTCTAAGGGTGAGTTAAAGAAAGCTGTTACAATAAAAGCCAATCGTTTTAGTAAAAATGCCGAAGAGAAGATTGTCGCCGCAGGCGGAAAGGCAGAGGTCATAAATTGATTGTAGCGGTTTAGACTGTTTATATGAGTGTTCTTTCCAGATTTCAAAATATATTTAAAATAGAGGAGCTTAAGAGACGCTTACTTTTTACCTTCAGCCTCCTTGCTGTATACAGAATTGGCGCACATATACCAACTCCTGGAATAAACGGCGAAGAATTAAGCCGATTTCTCACAGACAGAGGAGGAGCCCTTATGGGCTTCTTCGATATGTTCTCAGGCGGAGCCCTCTCGCGAGTAACAATTTTCGCTCTGGGAATCATGCCTTATATTAGTGCTTCTATTATCTTCCAGCTTCTAACTGTCGTAATTCCAGCCATCGGTAAACTGGCAAAGGAAGGTGAAGAGGGCCGAAAAAAGATTACCCAATACACTCGTTACGGCACAGTTTTTATTAGCGCCGTACAATCGTTCGGAATTGCTATCGGCCTGGAAAAAATGGCTAACGGACAGTTTATACAGACGCCCGGCTGGGGATTCAGGCTGACGGCAATGATTACATTAACTGCCGGAACAGCATTTATAATGTGGCTGGGCGAGCAAATAACCGAACGGGGTATAGGAAACGGTATATCTCTTATAATATTTGCAGGTATCGTAGCTAATCTCCCGAATGCGATAATAAGTACGATAGCTCTTATTAAAGCAGGCGAACTTTCAATAATCTTCGTTATAGTACTTCTTGTTTTAATGTCTATCATAATTGCCGCCATTATTTTTATGGAGAGAGGTCAAAGAAAAATACCTATACAATATGCCAAAAGAATTGTTGGCAGAAAGATGTACGGCGGTCAGAGTACACATCTTCCACTGAAGATCAATACATCCGGTGTGATACCACCGATTTTCGCCTCTTCAATCATAATGTTTCCCGTAACTGTCGCCAGTTTTATTTCGATCCCCTGGGTACAGGATTTTGCCAGGCAACTTTCACCGGGTTCGATAATATATACCATCGTATATATAAGCATGATTGTCTTTTTCTGTTATTTTTATACTGCTATTATCTTTAATCCGGTTGATATAGCAGACAATTTGAAAAAATATGGAGGCTATATTCCAGGTATAAGACCCGGCAAGAGTACATCCGATTACATTTACAGAGTGCTGTCTAGGCTTACTTTTGTAGGAGCGATCTATCTTTCAATAGTCTGTGTAATACCTGAAGTATTAATCAGGAAATTTAACGTTCCCTTTTATTTCGGAGGCACATCGCTTCTTATTGTAGTGGGTGTAGCGCTCGATACTGTATCTCAAATTGAATCACATCTATTGACTCGATCATATGACGGTTTATTAAAAAAAGGGAGAATAAGAGGAAGACGTGGGTAATGATTATAATCAAGTCGAAAGAGGAAATAAGAAGAATATCGAAAGCTTCGCAAATAGTCGCTAAAACATTGAAAGCGATAGAAGAAGTTGTAAAACCGGAGGCAACGACAAAGGAGATAGAGAATTTTGCAGAGGATATTATAAAAAACAGCGGCGGTAAACCTGCTTTTAAAGGCTATAAAGGCTTTCCGGGAAGCATCTGTATCTCTATCAATGACGAAGTCGTTCATGGAATTCCTTCAAAATCCAGAAAACTCAAACAGGGAGATATTGTAGGTATAGATCTGGGTGTAATTTATGACAGTTTTATAGGCGATGCCGCCAGAACCTACCCTGTCGGTAACATTAGTGAAAGCGCCGGCAAGCTACTTAAGATTACAGAAGAATCACTTTATATTGGCATAAGTATGGCTAAACCGGGTAACCGTGTATCCGATATATCACACTCGATTCAAACTTATGTCGAAAAAAATGGATATTCAGTTGTAAGGGACTTTGTCGGGCATGGCGTTGGAAGGCAATTACATGAAGAACCCCAGATACCTAATTATGGAGCTCCCAATAAAGGACCAAGGTTAAAGAAGGGTATGGTCCTTGCTATTGAGCCCATGATTAATATTGGAAGATGTGAAGTCGGTGTCGAGGAAAACGGATGGACCGCCGTTACGGCAGACGGAAGTCTTTCTGCTCATTTCGAGCACACAATAGTTGTAACTGAAAATAAACCTCAAATATTGACTATGATAAATTAAAAAAATTATAATACAAACTTATGCCAAAAGAAGATAATATAGAAGTAACGGGGACAATACTTGAAGCATTGCCTAATGCAATGTTCAAAGTGGAGATTGAAAATAAACAGGTAATTACCGCATATGTATCCGGTAAAATGAGAATGCATTATATAAAAATTCTTCCTGGAGATAAGGTACTGGTAGAGCTTTCTCCATACGATCTCACAAAAGGAAGAATTACGTACCGATATAAGTAATTGAGGAGAGAATTATGAAAGTAAGGTCATCGGTAAAGCCTATTTGCAATAAATGTAAAACAATAAAAAGAAAAGGCGTCATCAGAATTATTTGTGTTAATCCGAAACATAAACAAAGGCAAGGTTAAGGTTCCAGATAATTAAGGAGTTAATATATGGCAAGAATAGCTGGAGTAGATTTACCAAAAAATGAAAGAATAGTAATTGGGCTTACCAGAATATACGGAATTGGAAAAACTCTGTCAGAAAAAATACTTAATGAAGCTCAAATCGATACCAATATCAGAGTAAAAGATATGAGCGACGACATGGTGTTAAAAATTAGAAATATACTTGACAGAGATTACAAAGTAGAAGGTGAAAAGAAGAAAGAAGTATCCTTAAATATAAAAAGACTTTTAGAGATAGGTAGTTACAGAGGAACTCGTCATAAAATGGGGCTTCCCGTAAGAGGTCAAAGGACATGTACAAATGCCAGAACAAGAAAAGGTCCAAAGAAAGTAGCTATAAAGAAAAAGGGAGGTAAGTAATGCCCAGAAGGAAGAAAGTAACAAAAAAGAGAGATAAAATTAAAGTTCATGAAGGCGTTGCACATGTTCAGACAACTTTTAATAATACTCTTGTAACTATTAGTGATAAGTCCGGCAACTCTCTGGTCTGGTCAAGTGCAGGAAGTCTGGGATTTAAGGGGTCAAGAAAGGGAACACCCTATGCTGCACAGATGGCTGCTCAAGTTGCCTCCAGAAAGGCGATGGAAATGGGTATGAGGCATATTGACGTTTATATAAAAGGACCTGGTGCAGGCAGAGAATCGGCTATAAGGGCTATTCAGGCAACAGGATTAGAAATAAATATTATAAGGGATGTTACACCTGTACCGCATAACGGCTGTAAACCTCCAAAAAGGAGAAGAGTCTGATATGGCAAGATATAGAGCTGCTCGCTGTAAATTGTGCAGAAGAGAAGGATCAAAACTTTTTTTAAAAGGCGACAGATGTTACACCGACAAATGCGCTATTGAAAAGAGAAAATATCCTCCCGGGCAACATGGCCAGAGAAGAGGTAAACTTTCGGATTATGCCATCCAATTAAGAGAAAAACAAAAAGTCAAGAGAACCTATGGTTTGTTAGAACGACAGTTCAGAAAATATTATATAGAAGCTGAAAAGAAAAAGGGAGTAACCGGCGAAAAGCTTCTCCAGTTTCTTGAACTGCGCCTTGATAATATAGTCTACAGACTGGGTCTCGCCGCCAACAGATCTCAGGCCAGACAACTGATAACGCATGGTCATTTTTCTGTTAACAGCAGAAAGGTCAATATACCTTCATACAGAGTAAAGACTGATGATAAGGTAGAAGTCATTGAGTCTAGCAAAAAGCTTACCTGCTTTCAGGACAACATCGTAAAAATTGAGCAACGCGGAGTACCAGAATGGCTGGAAGTCGATACCTCTTCCTTAAAGGGCGCGATTTTGCAAATACCGGCCAGAAACGAGATTCCTCTGGACGCTCAGGAACAGTTGATTGTAGAGTTATATTCCAAATAAACGTGCAGCGATTGGAGGTAAAATGGGTCTAGCAGAACGTCCTTTTCTTTTCCCCGATAATATATATTTTGATGAAGATACATTAACGGAAAGCTACGGAAGATTTATCGCCGAGCCACTGGAAAGAGGTTATGGTACAACAATAGGAAACTCTTTGAGGAGAATTTTACTTTCTTCAATAGAGGGTGCTGCAATCACTTCAGTATCGATTGAAGGCGTGCAACATGAATTTTCTACATTAAAGGGTGTAAAAGAAGATGTCGTAGAAATCATACTTAACCTGAAACAACTGAGATTCAATATGTACACGGATGACGATGTTACATCTACAATAGAGGTTAATGATAAAGACGAAATTACGGCGGCAGATATTCTTGATGAGCATGGTCTGGTTGAATCTCTCAATCCTGAAGAGCATATTGCTTCAATTGAGAATGGTACAGCGTTTAAAGCTACTTTAACTATCAGTAAAGGGCGTGGTTATATGCCATCCGGTGAAATCGATATAAGTGAACTACCTTTTGGCACCATAGCAATTGATGCAATATTTACTCCAATAAAAAAGGTTTTTTTCCGTGTAGAAAAAACACGTGTAGGAAAGTCCACCGATTATGATAAACTGATCCTTGATTTGTGGACTGACGGCAGTATAACACCTAGAGAATCGATTAATAAAGCGACTCAGATACTTATTGACCTTATGAGTCTGTTCACAATATCCGAGGAGATACATGAAGAACAGATCGAACTTGAGCAAGCGCCGGCGCCTGTAGATGAACAACAGACAGAAAATCCTGTAGAGGAGCCCAATAATTTTAATGAAAACCTCATAAAAGCAGTAGATGAACTTGAGTTGTCGGTAAGGTCGCATAATTGTTTAAAAAATGCCAATATAAAGTATATTTATGAACTTGTACAAAAAAGCGAACATGAGATGCTAAGGACAAAAAATTTCGGCAGAAAATCGCTTAATGAATTAAAAGAGATTTTGGTTACAATGGGTTTGGATTTCTATACTAAAATAGATATGGATGAAATTCAAAGAGCTTTAGCCAGAAAGAAAGAGGAGCAAAATGCGTCACAGAGTAGCGTCTAAACATTTCGGAAGAACTGCAAATCAAAGAAAAGCCTTGTTTCGAGCACTTATTGTTTCTTTAATTGAATATGAAAGAATCGAGACTACTCAGGCAAAAGCAAGAGAATTGAGAAGGCAGGCGGAAAAAATAGTAACAATTGCAAAAAAAGGCGATTTACATGCAAAACGTTTAGTCATGTCTTATGTTCCAAACAGAAAAACAATGACTAAACTCTTTAATGAGATAGCGCCCAGATTTATTGACAGAAACGGTGGCTATCTACGTATTATAAAGACAAGAAACAGACTTAAAGATCAGGCTCCTATGGCTGTTATAGAATTTATCGATTATCAAAAAAAATCAAAAGATACTAAATCAGAAGATAAAAAGGAATCATGACAGATCTTTTATTTCCATTAGGAATATTAGTCTTATGGATATTTTTTCAGGCCTACTTATTTCCGAAAATGGGTATTAAAACCTGAGCAACGAATATTAAGGAGACGTGCTCTCCTGATGGAAAAAACAAAAAAGAAAATTCCTGCAAAATAAATAATGATATTAACAAATCCGATGTATGATATTTATATAAATATCAATACGCCTGCCTGTTATCGGAGATAACTCTTATACTCAGATAAACTCCTTCTTGAAAACGCTGACACGTTAGAGAGCACTAATCCTAAAAAAACATTTAGCTGTCAGCTGCCAGCTTTTAAATTGCTACACTTTACAGTTCAAAACACTTTCACCCATGAGGTGAAGCTTAATATAAGCATAACATCAATACTTTCCATAGCTGAAGGCTGATCACTGATAGCTGATCGCTATGTATATGTTAAATTTTTTCATATGAAGTACTGGCTTTTAAAATCCGAACCTAACCTCTTCTCTTTTAGCGATCTTAAATTATCGAATAATTCAACAGATTGCTGGGATGGTGTTAGAAATTACCAGGCAAGAAATTATATGAGAGATGATATGAAGAGGGGAGACAAAGTTCTTTTTTATCACTCAAACTGCAAAGAACCAGGTGTTGAAGGTGTAGCAGAGGTAACGAAAGAGGCCTATCCTGATTATACTTCCTTTGACACTGAATCGAGATTTTATGATCCCAAATCTACAAAAGAGTCACCCAGATGGTTTATGGTAGACATAACATGGAAAGAAGCTTTTAAGAAAAGAGTGACCTTAAAAATAATGAAAAATACCCCTGAACTTAAAAATATGAAGCTTTTGGTAAAAGGTCAGAGGCTTTCCATCCAACCTGTTACGGAGAGCGAGTTTATGAAAATTTATGAAATGGGGACCTGCCTTTAGTTTTGTCAATATATTAACCGGAACCAAACAGGCTCTCTGCTTACGTTCTAATGACAAATGACAAAATCCAATTCTTCCCGTTATTCTCCTAAAGCCGGGGACTTGAGCTTATTGTTGAAAGGGCTGCATATCTCTTCAGGACTCAGTAAATCCGGCTAAAACTAAAGAAACAATCGCAAATCAAAAGAACTAAAAAAAATAATTTAATAACCACGAAGTCACGAAGGGCACGAAGAAATAAGAAAAAAATTAAAAACTTCGTGGTTAATTTCTACTTGCGATCGTTATAGCGGTTTTTGACCAAATTACTGAGTTTCGGTCTTGCATCTGTTTATATAGTATCTATAGAGGCAAATTTTGGTTCATGAAAGGGTAAAAGTATATCTGCAGAGTCTTTTACTTTCATTAGAATATCGTATGCCTCATATGTATTTATATGAGTACCCGGAGGGATTACTTCCATTTCCATACCTTTTATGGCAGGCGGAGGTGTAAAGTTTTCCATAATACAGCAAAATCCCGTTATAACGGCCTTTCCTTCACCGGTCTCCACGAAAATGCTCATACCGCCTTCTGTATGGGCAGGGGTGTGCATCATCTCTATGCCCGGTAAAATTTCAACATTTTTTGACAGTTTTTTTATTTGGTTATTCTCTTCTATCTCTAAAATGTAATCTTCCATGTAGCGAAAGTCCAGAGGGTGGGGATTATGAATTCTCTCCAGTTCCTTTTCATGAACATAAAATGTTGCGTTTATACATTTATCATCGTTTTCGCAATGATCGTTATGAAGGTGAGTATGAAGAACCATATCAATATCCTCAGGCCCTGTATCCCATCGATTCAAGCCCTCTTCAAAAGTATAAATCTTACCTCCAATCGCTTTTTCTCGTGATTCTGAGCGACCGGGACTCATTTCTCCGGTATCGACGAGAATTTTGTGACCATTTCCTTCTATATACCAGCTATAGATTGGAATTGTATAGGATTCTCCATATCCGTATTGGTAAGTCATCATTGTTTTATCGAATATCTTTGTCCCCATAACGATGGGATGGATTTTGTAGTGACCCATTTTGTACCTCCTATATCAATTGGAATTTTTTTTGATTGAGTTCTTACGACTCCACTTAAAACGTTTCTCCATCGATATGCCTCTTTTCTTTTAAATATCGGAATTGTCGATAAAGAATATATCCCCCCCAGAGCATTGCCGCGATCATCAATATGGATCCGATCGTTTTTGAGAAGACCGCCAGAGTGTGGTCATATTTCAGCCAGCCCAGTTTTCGAAGTATATATTCCCAGTCGTGATAGTCTGTAACGTCCCTGCCCGTTACACCGCCAAGGAGTATGAGTGTAAGCGATCTTGCATCGTTTATGTATGGAGCCATATCGATAAAATTTTCTCCAAGCCACCAAAATGACACAGAGGCGGCAAAGGTATCTCTTGTGCGGAAAAGAAAGGCCGTCATACAAATTAAGGGAACCAGCAGTTGCCCCAAACTCCCTCCCAGGGTCATTATAAACTTGCCAAAAAAACGAAAAATCGTATGACCGGCTTCATGAAAGATCAGATTAACAGAGTGTAAAAAGGATTGCCCTATATAGTCGGATTCTATTGGAGATAATATGAATTTCCAGGACCAGAATAACAATATCATCAGAAGTATCGATCTGCCGCATAATGTAAGGGGATTGAAATCGGCGCCGGGGTAAAGTAAGAGTCTTACCAATGGTGATTTGCTCTTATCGGACGGTTTAAAAGAGTGCTTTATGTTTCCTTTAGACGTGGCGTCTTTACCTGATACTTTCTCTCTGCGCTCCCTGTATTTCTCAAAAACAATACCACATTTAATACATTCGGCGCCTTTGTCGAGCTGCTCAAAATTACATTTCGGGCATTTCATAATATTGGTAAACATCATTTGACTCTACCTGCAGGGAATGAATTTTATGATCTCTTTTTTGTTGGTGAAAAGTTGTTTAAATAAATCAATTGCATCGTCGACTTCTTCTGTGGTGGACGATACTCCCGGAGAAAGTCTTATTGAGCAGTGGGCTTCTTCCCTGGTAAGGCCCATAGCCAAAAGGGCGTAAGAGGGATTGGAAGAACCGGATTTGCAGGCCGAGCCGGAGGATAGGGCGACACCGAGTTTGTCCATGGCAAGAACCACAGACTCACCTCTGTACCCGGGAAGCATAATATTTAATGTATTTGGCAGCCTTTCCAAAATCGGTCCGTTTAATCTTGCACCGGGGACGAAACTCATTAGGGTCTGTTCGAGCCTGTCTCTCAACTCTCTCACCCTGTTCATATCAGAAAGTCTCTTTGCAGCCAGCTCGGCAGCCTTGCCGAGGCCGATAATACCTGACAGATTCTCCGTGCCCGCCCGCATTCCGCCTTCATGGCTGCCGCCATGTATTAAAGGTTCTATCTCTATACCTTCTTTTATATATAATGCACCCGATCCCTTTGGGCCGTAAAATTTATGAGCCGAAATTGAAAGCATATCCACACCCGATTCCATTACATCTAAATCGATTTTTCCTGCTGCCTGTACGGCATCAGTGTGAAAAACGATCCCCCTCTCTCTTGCGATAGCCGCAATTTCACGAATCGGTTGAATGGCGCCGGTTTCATTGTTGGCTGTCATAATTGTAATCAGGCAGGTCGTATCCCTTATCGATGATTTAAGCTCATCTATATGTATCATACCTTTATCGTTTACTCCCAAACAGGTTATGTCAAAACCGAATTTTTCGAGCCATCTGCATGTAAGAAGAACGGCAGGATGCTCGATAGAGGTTGTGATAATGTGTCCTTTTTTGTCCCATTTCGAAAAGGCTGTCCCCTTGATAGCCAGATTATTTGCTTCAGAGCCTCCGGCAGTAAAAAAGACTCTTTTGGCAGTACAGTTTAAAAGGGCGGCTGTATGACACCTGGCCTCTTCAATGAGCATTTTAGTGTTTTTACCTTCATGATGAATACTGGACGGATTGCCGTAAGAAGCCTGGAAGTGAAGGTTGACAGCTTCCACCACGTCAGAATCGGGCGGTGTCGTTGCATTGTGATCGAGATATATTCTTTGATACATGCTCTATGATAACAGTCATCGTCTTTACAGATCAACTGGGGTGCAGATCGTGGATATTTATTAATCACAGTGTAACTGTTCGCAGAGTTCAGAGATCGGTGATCTGTTTAAAGAAATTTGCCTGATTTTTCATGTTAAGAACTCCTAAAAAGGGTGGAAATGGCAATTATGCCCGTGAAATTCAATAAAAAAAGTCTCTTTTACTTTCAACTGACCTCTGGTCTCAGATCACAGTTTACACAGATTTTATAGTTTCCATGTCACTTACGGGACTATACAAGTTTAAATGCTTTTTTGTAAAATAGTTACCTGTTCGGTAACTACTCAGGTATTTAAGGCTGAAGACTAAAGGATGAAGCAAAAGATCAAATGACTTGGGAGTGTCAGCCAATAAAAAATCGTAAAGTTTTATCGATAACCCATGTTCTACCTAATAGTCTTCAGCCTTCAGTCTGTACACCTAAGTAGTTATCTGTTCATAACTATTCAGAAAGGATTAAAGGAGTAAAAAATGAAGAGTTTCAAGTTTGGGATTCCTGTTATTGTTTTTTTAGTATTAACCTTTTTTGCAACCCATGAGGCGTTGTCGTTGTCAAGGGCTGAAATCGATGCAAGAGTCAATGCTACGGTCAAACAATTTCGATCCGATGTTGGAGAGGCCGATGAACTTATGAAAAAGGCGAAAGGAGTACTTGTACTTCCAAAAGTCATGAAAGCAGGCTTGGTCATTGGTGGCGAATATGGAGAGGGCGCACTTAAAATCAATGGTAAAACCGTAAGCTATTACAGCTCTACTGCTGCATCCATCGGATTACAGATAGGCGCTCAGACAAAGGCTGTCATATTGTTGTTTATGACCGATAAAGCTCTTTCCCAATTCAGAGACAGTGACGGCTGGGAAGTGGGTGTTGACACGTCTGTTGCGATTGCTTCCCTTGGAGCCGGGGAGTCACTGGATTCCAATACACTAAAGGAACCTGTCATTGGTTTTATTTTTGGCAATAAAGGGTTGATGTATAATTTGACTCTCGAGGGAACGAAGATTACGAAAATAGATAAATAGGTTATAAGCAGAATGACGGAGTATCAGGGGTCTTACTTCGTCATTCATTTTCATCGTAATTGCGTCTATTTAATCATAAATTTCAAAAGACCGAATATTGCAATCAATTGAGAGGCCCAAAATATAAACATCCACTTAACAATATCGAATTTAACGTTTGCCAGATCAGCCTTTGATGCTTTATTTTCCAATTCTTTTTCGACCCTGGTAATTCGCTCATTGACCTTCCCAAGTTCAGATGACATTCGCTCATTGACTTTGCCAAGTTCAGATGTAATACGTTCATTGACCTTGCTTATCTCAGCAGTTATTCGCTCATTAATCTTACCGGTCTCATCAGTCAGCCGCCTTTCAAGGCGCTCTTCGGCTATAAGTATAGCCTCTTGCCTGGAAGAAAGGTCTATCTCTTTCACGACCTCTACAAAGGCGTCAGTAGCATCATCGCCAAGCTTGTCTTTTAATGGTCTGGGAACTGTTATTACTGACATGTTTAATTATAACATAGATTTGTAAGTTAGTCGTTTATAAATCAAATTGGTAACTACTTAGGTGTGTAGGCTGAAGAATATTAGGTAAAAGATGCGCTATCGATAAAAATCTAAGATTTTTGTTGGCCGACACTCCAAGGTCATTTGATTTTTTGCTTCAGCCTTCTGTCTTAAATCATGTTTGGTTCAGGTTATAGGGGGTTATGATTTAAGAGAAGCTCGTCGGTTACCATGTTTCTCCATCACTCGCAGTCGCAGTTTGTTGTGATATCCTTAATTGTCCATGACTCTTCGCCATTAACGATTTTGTCCCCTTCAAAGGGGCTTGGTCCTTCAAAGCGACTTGTTATCGTGTGTATGTGGACCTCATTACCCTTATCGCTGCCTACCAAAACGTCCAGGCTTAATAACTGGCATCCTTCGCCGCCCGATACGGTTCCCGATGTTTTGGCCTTGCATATTTTCCCTGTACATTCAATCTCCAATGCAGCATCGATCGTGTAGCCGTCGCGTTCAAACTTCTCGGCGAAAAGAGGTGATACGCCCATTGCCAAAGCCATTATTGTTAATATAAAAACTTTCATCCTTTTAAAACCTCCTTTTAAAATTAATCCTGGTAGTAGTAATCGTACATGGAGAGAATATTCTGAGTGAATGTCCATGCCTCGCTGTACGAAAGATTGCTGTTTTCAGGGATAATTATTTTTACATAAAGATTATTTCCATACCGTCTTTTCAGGTCTGTAAGTCTCCTGTGGAGTTCGTCTTTGTTTATATTTTCATAATCTTTCTTGCCCACATCGATAAACTGTATTCTGGGACGGTCGTTTACCCTTGAAAAACTGACAGTCACCTGAGTCTTGTTTAAAGGGCTCCTGGCAGGCTTGATAAGTTTCAGATATTTCTCTCTGAGGGTCGAGTACTCTCTTTGCTGCTCTGTAAGGGATGCTTCGAGTTCCACCTGTTTTAAGCGAATACTTAAAAGTTCGCGTCTCGATTCTGAAATTAGTGTATCTTTCTCCAACAATATGCTGTCTTTTTCCGATAACTTGCTGTCTTTGTCCAATAAGAGGGCGTCTTTTTCCGATAAGAGGGCGACTTTTTCGGAAAGCAGCATATCTTTTTCGTTTATTATCTTGTCTTTTATAAGAAGAAGTTCCTCTCTCTCGTTTATTAACTCGTCTTTTTCAGAAAGCATCTTATCTTTCTCAAAAAGAAGAACATCCTTTAAAGAGACATCAAGCTTTAAGGAGTCGATATGTTCCTCTCTCTCTGCTATTTCGTTTTTCAGTATTACAAGCATATTCCTCAGCTTCTCCATCTCCACGATTTTTTTCTTTGCCAGCTCCTCCTTTTTGTAGCTTTCTTTGATTTTACTAATAAGTTCGGCATTTTTTATAACAACGGCAACCATTGTGAACATGAAGATCATCATTACAACGATCATAATATCGGTAAAGGCCGGCCAGAAGGGGCCTCTATCGACGCCTGTTATGTCAGTGGGTTGTACGTATGCAGGTCTGTCAAAGATGTGCATTTCTATTTACTTAAACGAAAACCTTCGGCCAGAATATTCTTTATCTTATCTGTTTTTTCGATAAACAGATCAAGCTTTTTAAGGTGAGAATCCTGGTGTGTAATCACTTTGTCCAGTTTATCCGATTGTGAAGCATTCATTGCGTTCAGGTTAGAAAATGCCGGCTCGATCCCTGATGCGACCTTTTTCAGTTCTCCTACAATGAGAGAGAGCTCCTTTATAAGCTTTTCCGTTTTAAGGTTCACCGATTCCGCTTCAAAGGTAAAATTCGGTATTATGTACATCATAGAGGTTTCATCAAGTTTTCCGAAAATATAAGAACGGATTTCTTTAAGCCTTTGGTAAAAATAGGAGAAAAAGAAATAGCAGACGATTGCCGTGGCCGTTGTTGTAAGAGCGGTGTTCATGCCATAGATTATAAGCCACATTCCGTCCCCCAGTACGGACTCTTTTAAAACGGTGCTTGCACCTGTGAGAGCCGTTATAACGGAGACAACAGTACCGAACACACCTGTAAGTATCAGTATATTATTGACGAATTCGGGGAAAGTCATATGCCTTGATTCTTCTGTATATGTTATTGTGGATAAAGCGCCGTGGTTTATGGGTACGCCTCTTTCATAGAGGTGCTTGATTCGAAAGTAACGTCTGCTTATGATCGACTTTGTAGACATCCTTTGGAAGAGGTAGTCATCGTTTTTTTCTTTACCGTCGATAAAGATATCGATCTGCTTCTCTTCAAAGGCGTAATGGAGGAAGCCTGAGACCAGTTTTACCGTACCGGCAAGGAAAATTGCAACAATTGCACCGTTTAATGCGAGCCCGAAAGAAGTGATGCGGTCACCAAAATAGAGATCGATAATAAAATCCAGATTCACCACCAATACAATGGCGGCGAAAACAAATATAATAAAAAAATGCAGCAGGGCGTTATTGCTTCTATATTTACTTAACATAAATTAATGTCATTCACTTAAGGAGCAATACACCATCCGCCTTCATCGGCTAAACTCGAAGGCTCTGCTTCGCTGCGCCTTCTCAAACATGACCCGCTTCCGTCGGAAGGTGCTTCACCCCTTAAGTGAATGGTATTGTAACATAGATAATATAATTGACGATTGTTGATTGACAATTATCAATTGTCATTTAAAGACGCCTCTGTTTTTCTTTAGGTCAAAACCGCAGGATCAACAAAAATTGTTGATTCAGATTCTCAAAGGGCCTGCTGTGTATGTCATTTTCCGTTTTTTTAAAATCGATTAAACTTACAATAAAAAAGCGGGGTGTATAATACGCTTCTTTATACAAAGAACTATTATACCAAAATATCTGTAAAAACATCACCCAACATAATTTCAGCTCTTTTCGACTTTCCACTCTATAACACTCTTCTCCTCTGTACTGAAATTTATACCCATTAAAAATATCCGCTTCCCTGCTCCCAAATATTTTTCATAGTACTTCTTCTGCTTTATTTGTCGTATCCCCTTTTCTGCGCTTTGATTGCATTTAAATTCAATGATAAAAAGTTTACTGTCGAATTCTATAACCATATCGATTCGCCCCTTAGATGTCAAGACCTCTGTGTGAGCTTCTATTCCCGATGCGCAGATCATCAGATAAAAGAGCGAATGAAAGTACCCCTCGTCCGCCTTTTGCATCAGAGTATAAGGAATGGAGGCATACAATCCCCTTAATGTTTTAAAAAAACGATCATAATCTTCATTTGTAAGATATTCCGACAGTAAAATAAATTTTGATCGTTCCGAGCCGTCTTCAATCTCCGAGTAAGAGGTAAAAAGATGTCTTAGTAATGAAGTTTTTACTTCCTGGTTCGGATAACTCAGTATATAAATATAGTTTCTCACTGCCTTAATCGTCAGATAACCGGTTTGAAAGAGAATCGCTTCAATTTTCAGATTGTCGATATCGTAGGAAGTAAAAATATCTTCCGTTATTTCGATATTTTCCAGCTTAGGAAGGGAATAATTTTTATTTTTTAACAGCTTTATCAGGAATTCAGGAGTTCCTGTCTCAAACCAGTAGTTTTTAAAAGACAAACTTTCAAGAAGCAATAATATTGAGAATGGATTATAGACGCTCACATCTCTGTCAGAAAATCTGTAGCCATTGTACCAGACATTAATCTTTCCCAGTAATTGAGTATAGTCTGATCGATATTTTTCTCCCAGGGTCATTATATGGCTTTTGAAATATTTCTCCATCTCTTCCGGTGTATAACCAAGCATTTCGTTGTATTTCTCCTGCATTGTCAAATCGTAGAGATTATTCAGTTCGGAAAAAATCGAAACTTTGCTGAATTTCGAGACACCTGTGATAAAGACGAATCTCAAGGCGCCTGCTACATCGTCTCCCTTTAAAACGCCATAAAACTCCCTTAAGAGGTCTCTGTTATCCTTAGCTGTCTTCAATTTGTCACTCTCTTCGCCGATAAAATCTATCATTGGCTTGTCATACTCATCGACAAGGACTACAACTTCTTTGCCGGTATTCTCCCTTAACTTTATGATTAGTTCTCTGAATCTCCTTATCAGTCTGACGGATTCCAGTTGTATGTTGTTTTTTTTACCATACTCCTCAAGCGTATTATTTAATTCTTCCTTGAGCTCTTCAGTTGATTTATGAGGAATGAGGTTGAAATCCAGTACAATTACGGGGTGTTCCTTCCATTCCCAATTCGTATGACCGTGAATCCACAAATCCTTAAATAATTCCCCATTGCCTTGAAACAGACATTTGAGCGTTGACACAAGAAGGGATTTTCCAAACCTGCGGGGGCGGGCAAGGAAATAAAGCCTTCCCGATTCAAGCAGACGAAATATATATCTCGTCTTGTCAACGTATAAAAAATTTTCGATTATTATCTGTCTAAAGGACTGAATACCGATTGGTAGTTTTTGATATTTTCCCATAATACTATCGATTCCGCTTTCGGTAAGCCATGGAGAAAGCGTCGGGTGTTAGAATTTGTAAAAAAGCTTGTCTTTTTTATTGCAGATCATCTGATTGCAGTACATTCTATATTATCTCCCATTATGAGCTTATAGAGATTTCCGGGCACCATGCCGTTGGCAATGAATGACTCCGTTCCCATTGAGGCGATATCCAGTAGTTCCGTTACCTTTGATAGCATTCCGCCTGTGACATCTGTTGCATCAGAGCCTTTTATACAGGCCTCTACTTTATTCAGACCTGTTTTTGTTATCTCCGGGATAATATTACCATGGGAATCGAGAACGCCCTCATAGTTGCCCAGACTCACCATTCTCGTTATATTGTATCTTCCGGCATGAGTGAGAAATTTTATTATAATGCCTATTACTCTGTCAGCGGAGTATATAGTACACCCGTTATGGGTATCGAGTATAGGAGAGCCGAATACGACCGGTATAATTTCCTGATTCAGTGACTCTTTTATTGATTCCGGAGATGAGTAAACAAGCTCCCTTTTACCGGTTAAAAACATGGCTGACGCCGGCAGCCCCAAGGCAGGTATTCCATGGTTCAACAGTTCATTCACGACCAGTCTGTTAAGGCGGATCGCATCATCATGAACCTTGCAAAACCCCAGCCTTCCGGTATTATCACAAAAACCGTCAATCGTACCGTATTTAGCGGCCCCCGGATGTCCGTAAGAGCCTCCTCCGTTACCTATTACCAGCCTGAGCCCCTGCCTTTCCTGCAACGCATCCCTCACCTCAGAGGCCAGACGTTTTATAACATCGGGCCTTGCTGTATAGGGTCTCTCTTTAACTGTAATAAGAGAGCCTCCGAATTTAATGAAAATGACTTCCATAACTCAGTGGGGCAGGTTCGGGTTTACAAACTCCATTCGACGATTTCTCAATATTATAACTGAATTTGATAATTTGCAGTATGACGCAGGACAAAAATTAACTAAAAACAGCTGTCAGCTCTTTAATTGCAACTCTTTATGGTTCAAAACAGCTTCACCTGTAAGGTGCAGCTTATTATAGGCATAACATCAATTCTTTCCTTAGCTGAAGGCTGACCGCTGTCTTTAGATGTAAGTGAGTGACAATATTTACTTAATCAATGATTTTCCAATGGCAGTCAGAATTGAATTGACTCAACCTGCTCTGTACAAGTATCATGTATATAGGAGATGGAGGCGAAAAGCACCTTGTTTATAACTGAGGTAAAGCAATATTATTTGCATTTTACCTCAAGCAGGGTAAGTGTTCACGGCCGGGGCTTTAATAATTCAGGGCTGTTTTTTTATGTTGAGAGTAAATGTCGGTTCCTGACCTGAACCTGTGAACCCTTTGCAGACAGATAAAATTATATGGATTTTGAGGTAGAGCGATGCAGGATATTAGCAGATCATTAAGATTACACGTTCAAAAGATTACCAAACTTCCTACAATTCCCATTGTAGCCCAGGAAATATTGAGTCTCCTTCATGACGATTTAGTGACAGTCGATGTGCTGGAGAAAATTATTGCAAAAGATCCTACAATATCGGCCAAAATACTTAGTTTCGCCAATTCAGCCTTTTTTGGAGCAAAGGGCGCAATAAAGACGATTCATGACGCTGTAATCAGGATCGGATTTAAAAATGTTAAAAATATCTCTGTTGGTATATCTTTAATGACTGTGCTTCATGAGGGAGAAGGCGATACAGTTCTTGATTATCAGCGAATTTTTAAGCATTCCGCAACAGTGGGAATGATCGCGAAAATGCTTGCAGAAAAACTTGCCCCCAACATATCGGAGGAGATTTTTATTAACGGTATTCTTCACGATATAGGGCTGCTGGTTTTGAATAAGTATTTCCGGGATCTTTATCAAAAGGTTCTTAAAGAATCTAAGAATTCCGTTCCGGTGCTTACTTCGGAAAGAGAGATGATGGGCTTTACCCATGCCGAGATAGGCACATGGCTGGCTGATAAATGGAAACTTCCCAACAGTGTTTTGGATACGACTTTATATCACCACACACCTGCACTTGCTAAAGAAAATTTAAAGCATGTGGCTGTAACGCATTTGTCGGATTTTATTGCGATTAAAAAGGTGTACAGTGTAATCGAAGGAAACTCCGATTATCCCCTTGATATGGCGGCTCTGGAAATACTTGAGATAAATGAAGAGTATATTTCGGATTTCGAGAAAGAGATTAATAAAGATGTGCTTATGGACTCTATTTTCAAGTAGTTTTTTGTTCACGAAAACCGATCTCTGACTGATAAAAACAGTTCTTTCCAGAGGGTATGCACAATGACTAACGGTTTTATGCAATGGCTGAACACGGTTTTTACGGAAGAGGGGTATCAACACCACCCCTTCGACGGTTTGTCCGAAGAGGAGAGGATTATTGCAAAAAGGATAGGGAAAGAGTATGAAAAGGCATCTATTTATAAGAGTTATTCAAAACTCTATCTCCAGTCCATGGAGGGAACGGAAAATTTTTATGAAATGTCCATAAACGCCCTTTCGGCGCTCATCAAGATAGGAGATCTTGGTAGTGAGATAATGGATGTCGTCCTTCTCTGCGAAAAGATTCTCGATATATTCTCTGAAGAACTCGAGTTCGAGAATTGCTCCATCATGTTGGTTGAGGACAACAAAAAACATCTCAGGCTGATTGCCGGGAAGGGAAAGGGAGACAAATACGAGCCTGTTAAAAAGCTGAAAAGAGGAAGAACCATAAAGATTGGAGAGGGGATAGCAGGTAAGGTAGCTAAAACAGGTGAGCATATATTTATACCGGATGTGTCGAAAGACATGCGCTTTAAAGATATGGAAACGGACATTACCGTTTCCTCGCTGCTCTGTATTCCGGTTACAAGTCGTGAAGATATTATAGGTGTAATCAACTTCAGCCATCCTATTTTAGAGAGTTTCGATAAAGATACGATCAATCTCATGCTTCTTTTGTCTAACTTTGTAGGACAGATGATAACGCTTACGGAACTCAATAATAAACTGGCCGGCTGGGGAGAGACGTTAAAAGCTGAGGTGGATAAAAAAACTTCCGAGCTGAAGAAAATGAATCGGAAGATCGAGAATTCGCTTAAAGAAAAGGAGGCGCTTTTCAGAGAGATGCATCACAGAGTGAAAAATAACCTTCAGGTTATCATAAGCCTTCTTGAGTTTCAGTCCGAATACATCAGAGATGAAGGAGATAAAGAGATTTTCAATGACAGTAAACGAAGGATTAAGGCCATGGCTTTTATTCATGAAAAGCTCTACCATTCCAAAAATTTTTCCAATATCGATTTTAACGCCTATATCTACGAACTTGCCGGGTATCTTTTCAATTCCTTCGGCGTGGACTCAGACAGGATCGCCTTGGATTTCAATATAACATGCGATTTTCCCCTAATAGACAAAGCGATTTACTGCGGACTGATTATTAACGAACTTGTTGCGAACTCCTTGAAGTATGCCTTTCCCCATGACAGAGGCGGAAAGATAAGTATCGCCCTTCATAAGAGAGGGAATAATGATTTTGAACTCATAGTCGGCGATAATGGTGTCGGTATCCCCGATGATATTGATTTCAGACATACCGGCACGCTTGGTCTTCACCTGGTGACAGGTCTTGTGGAAAATCAGTTGCATGGAGGCGTTGTTCTGAACAGAGAAGGAGGAACGGAATTTAAGATCAGATTCAAAGAGAAGTGATCATTTGTTTTGTGTTCGATACAGTTTATAAGCTTATAAAGGTCTGAAGAAATGGAAAAAGCTAAAATTCTTGTGGTTGAAGATGAATTTTTAATTGCAGGTAATATTCGCAGGCGTCTTGAAAAGATGGATTATGACGTTGTAGGCGTCGTGTCGAACGGAGAGGATGCTATCGGAATTTTTAAGGAGCGGACTCCCGATCTTGTGCTGATGGATATTATGCTGGAAGGTGAAATGGACGGAATAGAGACTGCCAGGCATATTCGATCTTATGATAATAAACCTGTAATTTTTCTGACAGCTCTGGGAGATAAGGAGACTCTTGAACGTGCCAAAATAACCGAACCCCATGGTTATCTTGTTAAACCCTTTGAATATAAGGACCTTCTTTCTACTATTGAGATTACACTGCATAAATATGAAACGGAAAAAAAACTGAGAGAAAGAGATGAAGAGAAAAAGGAGTATCTTGCAAAACTGGAGGCAATCTTCGGAAGTGTCAGAGACGGAATAATAACTGTGTGTAGAGATTTCTCTATCATGGAATTAAATCAGTCTGCGGAAAGGATATGCGGACTGGCACGTAAGAAATCGATAGGGACGCTGTTTTCCTCTATTGTGACTGGCTGTAATAAAAGATGCTGTGAAGCGATTAAAGAGACGATTGATAAAGGGAAGCCCGTTGAGATATACAGGCTGGAATGCCGGCGTAAAGATCATCCGGGTCAGGTCGTAACAATTCATACATCTCCTGTTTACTACACGATCGGGATTCCTTCGGATATCGTCATGGTTATCAGAGACGAGACATATCTTAACGATCTTGAACGTGATATGGAGCTGCGGCGCAGACATTCCAATATTATCGGTAAAAGCAAACAAATGCAGGCGGTATATTCTCTGATCGAGACGCTTACAGATATTAAATCAACTGTATTAATAACCGGAGAGAGCGGAACCGGCAAGGAACTTGTCGCTGAGGCCATTCATTACAGCGGCGCCAGGAGCAATCAACCGCTTGTGAAAGTGAATTGTTCCGCCCTGTCCGAATATCTTCTTGAAAGCGAGCTCTTCGGTCATATGAAAGGTGCTTTTACGGGGGCTTTACGAGACAAGAAAGGCAGGTTTCAACGTGCTGACGGCGGTACGATTTTTCTGGACGAAATCGGAGATATTTCTCCCAGGATACAAAAGCGCCTGCTGAGAGTGCTTCAAGATGGAGAATTCGAACGAGTAGGCGATTCTACTCCGATCAGAGTAGATGTCCGTGTTGTGGCGGCAACAAATAAAAATCTTACAAAAGAGGTTTCAAAGGGTGACTTTCGTGAAGATCTGTACTATCGTTTAAAGGTCGTGGAACTTGCCATACCTCCCTTAAGGGATCGACGTGAAGATATTCCGCTTTTGTTAAATCACTTTGTTCAGAGGTTTAATCAAAAATTAAATAGGAATATAAGAGGTGTTTCAGACGACGTTAATAAGAAATTCATGACCCATTCCTGGCCTGGCAATGTAAGGGAGCTTGAGCATTCTCTTGAGCATGCTTCGATTTTGTGCCGCCACTCTGTCATAAAACTCGAGCATCTTCCCGCCAGCTTAACTGACACGCCAAAAGAGAATGTCGAAAGTGTAAAAGGAAAGAGAAACGAAGTCGAACTTCAAGCCGTTATCGATGCACTGGAAAAAACGCGTTGGAACAAGACAATGGCCGCCAAGCTGCTTGGCATAGACAGGCAGACCATTTACAGAAAGATTAAAAAGTATAATATTACTTAATCTTATTGTAACGATTTTGCACATATTTTTTTTGGGCAGCGCCAAATTTGCACAGCTTTTCTAATATATTGGTATAAGAGCTACCTGTGACATGTCGCTTTTTGGTTGTTTCGTATTGTGACATGTCACACTGATATGCAATGTATCTCTCCTTTAAATTCCTCTGTTCTATTATCCTGATTGTATAGGAATGCCCATTTTTTTTCATGCAGTTTTGCGAGGCATAAACAAAAAATGCAGCTGCAGGCTTTAGCCTGCGCGAACCGTAGGTCAGCCGAACCCGGGCTCAGGCTGAAAGCCTGCGGCTGCATTAAGTGTAGGAATTTCAAAGAAATCCCTTCTAGGTCTCCTCTCCCCTTGAGGGGAGAGGATTAAGGTGAGGGGTGACGGTGGAGCAGCGTAACCGTATCGAGTACCGTACCGCCCCCCTCACCCCAACCCTCTCCCCCTTCAAAGGGGGAGAGGGAGTAAGAGAAAGGTCGCTGCTTAAGCAGCTTAATTTAAACACTTTGAGATAATCGATTAAGCAGACTTTACATGTAACGTAACTATCTTTACTTTCATCGATCAGGATTTTCAAATATCCCTCTTTTGTGCATTTCAAACTGTAACTGTAATGGAATCCCCACAACAATCTTATGGCATGTTTTTTGATAGTATTATCTGATCCGTTCTCTTTGTGGTTTTTATGAAAAGCGAGGACTAAAGCGATTATATGCCAACAATAATACCATACAGCCCTTATGTGTCAACTCTTAAATATCCCGGCACCGAATATCCGGACGACTATACAGTGGACACATTAATCAATATTGCAAAAGAGGCCTCTTCTAAGGGTCTCCTTATCAGAACTTCCAAGAATAATGATTTAAAAGACGCTGTGAAAGGGGCAAATCTTCTGATAAAAAGATTTAGCGACATAGAACAATATAGAGAAAAAATGGTTAACATTCCTCCTGTAAGCGAAGTCGGAATCGCATTGGCCGACCTTGGCAATGAAGTCGCAGCCATGTCGTATATCACAAAAAATAATATCTTACTGATAATTTTAAATAACAACGAGGCAATGGAGAAAGATTTTTTAGATAACAGAGAGGCTCTGGAGAGACTTATTTGTCATGAATACATAGAATCGAAAAACGTGATGGACCATAGTGATCTTATGGAAATGGAAGTAATGGAAAACGGCATGGACGCAAGAACACAACTGAATATGATCCTTCTAAAGCATATGAGTCAGGATCAGTTGAACGAGATTAATGATTATCATAAAAATGACCCTGAAAAGCATTTTTATAATGCTGTGATTAAGGAGAACCTCAGACGCTTGTCAGCCGGAATCATGAGTGAAAACCAGGGAATTGTGAACAGTACAGAAAAGTTCCCGCCAATAACTCCCGATGAGTTTAAAATGGTAGTAGAGGAGCATTCCGACGGTGTTGCTGTTGAAGAGTCGATAGTTTCTGATTCCCGATCGGATTCCAAACCCGATTTCATCATTAAAGACATTGTGGAGTATTTGGAAACCCCCGCAGAAGAGCTTATACGGCTCATCTATTCCAAAACCAAATGGGATGCAAAGAAAATACTTGTTAATGAGGTTGTTAACAGAGCTTTTCGCTTAGAAAAAGGTATAAGACTGAAACTTACGAATGAGAACTCGAGATCAATAGAGTTCATATTTGAAGAGACCGATAAAGACAGGCTCTGGGGCAAAACGGTAAGCGGCGACAGAGGATACTATGTACTTGCCAATTTGTTTGCAATGGAGACTCTTGACAGAGAGATGAATATGCAGACCTTTCAGCTTGCCGAAAAATTCAAGACGATGGTCAAGGGGTTGTTCAACAGAGCGCAGGGCAGTTTGGAGGGGTTGGTGGAAGAGAAATTGGGGAAGCCTGCATTGACGATCTTTGTGGAATCCATCATAAGAGTAACACATGGATTGCAGATCGGAGATATCGTTGATGTTGTCGTAAGCGGCAACAAAATGTCCGGGCAGATGACCTATCTCGGGCTTTGGGAAGTAAAAGAGGATAGTGTAAGAAAAAATAAAATAAAGCTGAAAAACGAAAACCTGAAGCCCAAACTTTTCGATCCTGACGAAATAGACGTTTTTGATATAAAAGAGAGAGAAACCCATGTCGTCGGAGTTGTTGCAGGAGGGGGGTATGTACACCCCTTTGAAGTACAGGGCGTTATTGAGAAATTGTTACGCGGCGAACCTGTAAGACTCTTCAGGCGCATGGAGGAGGACGAAAAATTATCCGTCATTATACGCGAGGGGTTTATCGGAACCAGAGGAGACGGAAGTATCGGTTCTATTTCTGTTGTTTTTGATCTTATGCCCCCGGCTTTGGATTCTCTGGGCATTGAAGAGCATATCTGTGTAATGGTTGAGGGACGTCATATGATGGATGCACTGGATAAGCCGGAAATCGATATCCCACCGGATTCGGATATTATATCTCAAGGATATGACGGTGTTCTGTATAACAGGGAAACGAGGCTCGGCTTAAAGGAACAGGTGAAGCTGTTTGACGGTTTAATGTTTAAGGGCGAAATCGTGATGCTTACGGAACTCTATTAACTATTTGAGTTTGCTTGATTCTAAAATAAATATTTCCGAGTCACCATTTTTTACACAAAAAGTTAAAACAGTGGGGAAATAGAGGATGAAATTTAAATTACACGATCACACATGTCTGATTTATGAGTCCAAAAAAGAACAGTTTGCTGCTGTTGCGCCTTTTATAAAGGAGGGGCTCGAGAACGACGAAAGATGTTTTTACATGGCAGATGACAACTCAACGGATACAGTATTGAATTCCCTGGCCGAAAAGGAAATCGATGTATATTCCGCTTTAAAATCCGGCTATTTAACTATTATAACGGCCAAGGAGTCATATTTACGAGGAGGCTTCTTCGATCCCGACAGGATGATCGAATTCCTGAGAACGATCATTCCAGGGGAAGGCAAAAGAATAAGGGTCACAGGAGAAATGACATGGTTTTGTTCTTGCGACGATATTGCATCCGACGATTTGATATATTACGAGTCGAAACTGAACAGTGTGTTTCCGGACAATAAAGTCACAGCGCTTTGCCAGTATAACAAGTCGGTTTTTTCATCGTCTTTCTTAATTAATGTGCTTGAAACACATCCTCTGGTTATATATAACGAAACGCTCTGCAACAACTGTTATTACGTCCCTGAAGAGGAGTTGTTTAACGACAATGCAGCATCTGCAAAGTTTGACCGCATGTTGAAGAGTCTTGTCGATAAGGAGCTGCGAGAGGCAGAGATACTGGATGCTTTTGACGCCTTTGCCAATTCTTATAAGGCGCGGATTCTTAACCGGTTGTCGAATAACACAGGTATAAATAATAATGGTGAAGGCTTTGAATACAGAAATCTGCTGACAACGCGGGAGAGAGAGATTTTAAGCCTAATAGCAGGCGGGTTGTTAAACAGAGAAATAGCATATCGTCTTAAAATCAGCATTCATACAGTCAACGCTCACAGATCGAAGATTATGAAAAAGCTCAATGTTCACTCAACAGCGAACCTTGTTAAATACGCCCTGAATGCCGGAATCGCTTATAACTGATTCTAAGAAAAGCATTTAGCAGTCAGCCATCAGCTTTTTAATTCCAACGCTTTACGGTTTAAAACACATTCACCTGTAAGGTGAAGCTTATTATTGCCATTTTATCAATACTCAGAACTCAGTAAATCCGGCTAAAACTGAAAAAACAATCCCAAATCAAAAGTACTCAAAAAAATAACTTTATAACCAGTCCGATCACGAAACCAGGGCACGAAGAAATAAGAAAAAAACTAAAAACTTCGTGAACTTAGTGGCCTTCGTGGTTAATTATTACTCGCGATTGTTCTAACAAAATTTGGTTAAATTACTGAGTTCCGGATTTACATGCTTTGTGGTGATTCGGAGGAGCTTAGCGTTATTCGTAAATTTCGGGATAGAGTTTAATTGCGCATTCAGGACAGAGTCCGTGGCTGAAATCTGCTTCGGAATGTTTTTCAATATATGTTTCTATACGGTTCCAATAACCTTTATCATCTCTTATTTTTTTGCATGATGCGCAAATCGGAAGAAAACCCTGCAAAATCTTGATATCTTCCAACGCCTTTTCGCGCTCTAAAACCGCTTTTTCTCGTCTCTCTTCCGTTATTTTTCTTTGAAGCGTAAGAGAGGCTGTTACCCATATAGCAAAGAGAGCCAGGGCGCGGTTAAAAAGGACTTTCCACATTTCTCCTCCAGGCGGCGAGTAGAAAAAACCTCCCACTGTCAATATTGTGGAGATTACAGCGACAATAATTGTCGCTTTTTTTTCGGGAGCCCAAAGTGAGAGCAGCACAACGGCTATATAGGGAACGCCTCCGGCGACGCCAAGAGGAATCGCCAGGTCAATAACTAAAATGATAAAGGCAAGCAGTCCGCATCCGACATATATTAAAACAGTGCTTTGCCCTGTTTCGGCCTTGGAATTTCGGATGTTTTCCTGCATCTTTATATCCTCACTGTATAAATCTTTTTTTGTGCTTTCAAGTGGCACATCCTGCAATCGATCATCTGGTTACAAGGACTGTATACTTTTTGGGTTTCCTGTAATATTTTTTTCGCCCCTTGATGACAGGGATTGAATTTGAGACACTTTTCAAGGAGTTTTGTATCTCCTTCTATTGAGTAGAGATAATAATAGGCGCCTGATTTTCTTCGGTTGTCATAACAGTGTCCGGCTATATGTCTGAACATTTTCGTCGCCTTTTCAGTATCTATGTGCCTTAGTTGTGATGCTCTGTTGTAGTATCTTATCCAGGTGTTGTCGTATTGAAACGATTTATAACGGCTCAACTCCGGAATCTCTGTCATCTCGGGGATAAAAGCACCCCATTTTTTGGAAAAAAGCACAGTGTCCTCTGTAAGTATATTTTGAAAATCAGGATTGTCTTCTCCTGTATAACCTCTGTGATGAATAATCTTAAGTCCCAACGAGCAGGCTGTTCTCCTTCCCGACTGCCAGGCCTGAAGACATATATCAAGGTCGTGCTGGTATTTCCTGAACTTTGTATCAATGTAGTAATTGCCGCAATTTCTTACCAGCATAACGGCGCTGCACAATGAAGGAACATATACGGCATCCTCCTTCATTCCTTCAGAATCGTGCATAAATCCGACAATCGGTTCGAGCATACCATCTACTCCGATGTAATAGCCTTCGTGATTCGTACCGCCATCATCGAATGTATGGACACAACCTGTAATATCTGCGTCAAGGGCGGTTGAGGCCCTGTAGAGTTTGTCTATCCAGTCGTAATCGTGGATCTCCACATCATCGTCTATATAGATGATATCTTTACCGATTTTGGCTGCATATGTAAGCATGTCGTTCATAATAACAGGATGGCTGAAGGTGTCATCATAGTTGTTGTCGATTATAACAAGCTCGGCTCTTGTAAGATCGGTTGATTTAACTGAACTTATGGCTCTTTTGGCGTTCAGGTGATTAATATTAGGTGAACAGAGTAAAATAATAACGTCTTTTTTCATAAATTATTCCTAAAATCTTCAGCCTGTTTACATGAGGCATGGGTGGCGCGGATAAACTTGTTTATCCGCGCCATCCGAGCAGATACGTAGATTATCGTTTTTCGATGAATAACTTAATAAGCAACAAAAAATCTTTAGCCTTAAATATATCCGCCTGACTATTTTGTAAATACATTGGCTGTATAGTCGGTTTTCTCTTTGAAACCGTTTTCTCTCAGTTGATGCTCCATCTCCTCCCTCTGCATGGAACCTATAACTATGTAAGGCAGGATTTGCTTTTTTTCCTTTATGATGTAGCTGGGGTATACTTTATAACCGAACATCATGTCTCCCCACTTATCTGAATTACTGTCAAGAAAACCCGATACATTAACAGCCATCGATTCCAGAATGCGAAGGGTTTCCTCACCGCCTTTCCCTGTGCCCCAGATATAAACGGGACGATTACCACTGTATTCTCTGACATCTGAAAGGAGATATTTTTTAAATGTAAGCTGCATTCTGTTATATCCCATCCATCTGCTGAGGGATTCAACATCACCTCTTACGCCACTGTCTCCGATGTCCAGATGAGAGAGCAGCGCCGGGACGTCGATTTGACCGGTTTTGCCGTGAGAGGAGTGAATTTTAGCATTTTCGTCAATACCGGTAATATAATTTTTTACAGTATCAGAGTGTACGACTATCAGATCGGAGGAATTAACGAGGTACGTATCTTGCACCCTGTGCGTATCTTCTTCCTTTGAGGAGTTCTCCGGTATTACTGTTTCAGGGGCGTCATAAACGATTTTCATATCACCGCAAAGGCTCCTGAGCTGATGAAGTATGCTCATACCAAAACCTCTGTCAGCAATCCATACAAGATCGTAAAGAAATCTTCTCTCATCCAGAAAATCCTCATAGTCATCAATATTGTTAATTATCTCTGCACTCATCTTTCGTAAGGCCGACAACGTATCGTTGTCAGGTAACACAAGGGTGCTTACACTTACATTCCATTGATTTTTAATAAAGGAGTATATTATATTGTGCAAAGAGGGGAGATCATTCACCGGCTCTGTATTGATCGGTCCGGGATTTTCTGCGAGTTCTATTTTATCGGTTACAATCAATATTTCCGGTCTTCTGCCATGTCTTGCAGCCCTTGTTAACAACAAAGGCTCTTTTGACAAGTGATTCTCTTTCAAATATCCTTTCCATTTGTCGTAAATTTTCAGACTGTTTTTTCTAATAACACTGTATTTACAGTTAAAATCCTTTACAGAACCTTCCATAAAAAGCTGAATGGCCACAGCATCGGGTTGGTATATAACTCTGTATCCACCTTTCCGAAGCGCGCAGAATAAGTCGATATCCGCGCAGTCGGACTGAATACACTCCTCATTGAGACCTCCACACTTATCCCATGCCGCGCGGTCTATCATAATACAGTTCATCGACAGGGCGTCCACCTCTCTGACAAAGCAGTATTTTTCCTCTTCAGGTTCGTCTCGTGTTCCGTAGGCCCATACTTCACCGTCATTCCAGAGTATCTCTCCGGCCTCTGTTAGTCTCCCCTCATTGTTCACCAGTTTTACCCCGACAGCACCTGTTTTTTTATATTCATTAAATGTGCTTTTCATAAAAGATACGCACATCGGCTGAACCAGTACATCTCCTCTTATAAACATGAGATATTTCCCTGAAGCTCTTTGAGCGCCTTGTTGACAGGCATTGAAAAAATTCATCTCTTCTTCCAAGGTAATAAGAATTATATTATTAATCGTTTTGAGGCTTGCAGAAATGAGAGGATTTTTTATCTCCACGTCGATGACTGCGATTACTTCATAGGTCGTAAAAGCGACGTTTGCAAATATCGAACGGAGAGAATCATATAGAAATATCGACTCTTCGGTAACAGGCAAAATTATCGATAATTCGGGACTGCTTGCTTCAGGAAAAGAGAACGTCTCCAGCTGTTTAAAAAGTGAACGGTTTAAGAGGAGGCTGCATTCGTTGTCAGGGAACGATAATGCAGATATCCCGTTGTAATAAAGGTTATCTCTGTCCATAAAGCACGATGTCATGGGTTTCATAATAATTTCAGTAAGAGCCCAGGAAAACCACTGAAAGTGAAAGAGGTTTTTCATGGAAGGTATGTATACAGCCAGACCCTTTGCTTCTTTTGATATTGCCTCATAGAAGGTCTTTTCATTGACAGCATCGACGATTACAGGACGAACAGGTATTTCTGTTTCTATTTCTTTAAACAATTCAATATGTCCGGCGGAATCGGTTATAATGAGTATTTCCATATCCCGCATTTTTTGCCTGGTAATCTGATTTACAACTTCTTTAAGTTCTGCTCCATATCCCTTTTCCAAATTCGCCTTGGTCCCCTCCAAAGGTATTGAAACCGTAACGAGAGGATTGTCAGGCAGAATTGAGGAGAAACTCTTGTAGCGCATGTAGACTTCATTATATTCAGGGAAAAAGGGAGACCACTCCATAAAACCGCTTTTAGAATTACCGTGAAATCTGTATACCGAGAGAAAGGAGGGAATGTGATAGAATTTATATTTCCTGCCGATTCTGAGCCAGTACTCGTAGTCCATCGTGTAATTGAGGGTAATATCCAAATATCCGCACTCTTTAATTATTTCGGACTTAAAAAAAAGAGAGGGTTGGGTCGGGGGGACGCCTCCGTCCCAGAAGCGGAGGAGTCCTTCGAAATCGAGTTCGCGATTATATCCTTTTAACAGTTGAGAAGAACTCTCGAAAAAGAAGTAGCTTTCACCTACTATCACCTTTGCTTCAGGAATGGTTTTAAAGGCTCTTGTGACACTTTCAAAGGCATTGTTGCAGTAATAGTCATCGGAGTTTATCCAGGCGATTATATCGCCGTTCGCCATTTTCAATCCCTTATTCAGGGCATCGGCCTGGCCTTTGTCGCTTTCGGATATCCAACGGACGTGAGGGTATTTTTTTAATATATGTATGGTGTTGTCAGTGGACCCGCCATCAACGATTATATGTTCAAAATCAGGATAATTCTGATTCAGAACGCTCTTGATCGTATGCTCTATATATCCGCCCTGGTTAAAGGATGGTGTAATGACGGATATCTTAAGGTCTGTTGTCTTTTTATAATCCAATGTACCTGTTATGATTGACGATTTTCGATTGACGAATGACGATTAAAGGATTGTCAATTAATAATTACAGGTGCTGACGCTTTTCTTTACGCTGCTGCGTACTAAACACTTTTGCCTTATTTTTAAACCGGATCGACAATAAATTGTCGATATAGAGTCTCTAAGGGCCTAAAAGATTATATTATTTTTTTAAAATACTCTATTGTTTTTCTTAAACCTGTATCCAGATCCGTAGCCGGCTGCCAGCCCAGCTTTTCTTTTGCAAGCGATATATCGGGCCTTCTCTGCTGCGGGTCGTCTTTAGGCAGGGGGTTGTAAATGATCTTTGATTTTGAGCCGGTCATTTGAATCACCTTTTCGGCGAGTTCGACTATTGACATCTCAAGGGGATTACCGATATTTACGGGGCCTGTAAAATCGTCGCTGCTGTTCATGAGCTTAACGAGCCCGTCTATGAGGTCGTCCACGTAGCAGAAACTCCTTGTCTGAGCACCGTCTCCATATGCCGTGAGGTCTTGTCCCTGCAAGGATTGAACTATAAAATTACTTACAACGCGTCCGTCCTGGGGATGCATTCTCGGGCCATATGTATTGAAAATTCTTGCGATTTTGATTTGTAAATTGTGCTGTCTGTTGTAATCGAAAAAGAGTGTTTCTGCACAACGTTTTCCTTCGTCGTAACACGATCTGGGTCCGATTGGATTAACATTTCCCCAGTATGACTCGGTTTGAGGATGAACGACCGGGCTGCCGTAGACTTCGCTTGTAGATGCCTGAAGTATCTTTATTTTAAGGCGTTTGGCCAGCCCAAGCATATTGATACTGCCGTGCACCGATGTCTTTGTCGTCTGCACGGGATCAAACTGATAGTGTATGGGGGAGGCCGGACATGCCAGATTATATATTTCGTCAACCTCGACGTAAAGGGGAAAACATATATCCTGTCTGATAAATTCGAAATAGGGACTCTCCATCAGATGGACGATGTTCTCTTTATTTCCTGTATAGAAGTTATCAACACATATAACCTCGTTCCCCTCATTTAAAAGTCTCTCACAGAGGTGAGATCCGAGAAATCCGGCGCCGCCTGTCACAAGTACGCTCTTTCTGCTTTTCCTGCTCATAAGATGTTCTACTCCCTCAAAAATTATAGTGTCCATACAGGTTCCCGATTGTGAACTGCTGTATTCTTATCGTTTTTTAAAGCTAAAAACTATAGTAAGTTATATGATTTCTCCTGTTTTGTCAAGGACTTTGTCTGTTTATATTGTGAATTGTATGGTATTGGGGTAGGATTTGCAATCCAAAAGTGACAGTTCATGCTTTCCGGTATAAACCCGGTATAAACCATGAACTCCGAGGTTCATCCGGTTACAAACATTGAAAATAATTACAGGCTTGTGCTAATATTTGCAAAACCTTTAAACATATGAGAAAATAAATCAAATAATATTTATAGTGAATGACAATATCTGAAAGGGTAATCGACTGAACGAGCGATTTTCTTTATAAATTTTTACCTTCCGTCCATTTACCTGAATAGATATAAAATAATATAAAAAGGAGATACAACGATGTCAGAAGAAGTAAGATATTCAATACTTTGTGTAGACGACGAGGAAGATATTATTCAAAGCCTTTATGACATTTTTATGTATAAGTATGATGTCAGAACCGCAACCAACGGAGCAGAGGCCTTAGAAATTTTTAAGGAGGAAGATATTGCTCTTGTTATATCTGATCAAAGAATGCCCAAGATGCAGGGCTCTGAGCTCCTTGCACATATAAATAGAATGAAGCCCTATTGTAAAAAAATACTCCTTACCGGATATTCTGATATAAGTGCAGCGAAAGATGCAATAAATCAGGGTTCTGTAGATAAATATTTCGATAAGCCATGGAATAATGATGAGCTTTTAGCGGAAGTTGAGAATCTGCTTAAAAATTATGATTTCGATAAATTTATAGTATCCATGGAAAGCGATCTTAAAGTTATGAATGTGGAAAGCAGATTGAAGAAAAGTTTTGAGCGATTCTTAGAGAGATATCCCTCCGGTGTTTGTGTGTTGAACAAGGATAATAAGGTTGAATATATGAATAACAAAGGGCTTGATTTATTTAAATGTAAAGATATATCAGCCGTTGAGGGTAAACATCTGAAGGACAAATTCATTATATCGGAATCCATTTTAAAAGATATGCATGACAGATATGTTGCGAATGATCAGACCCCTGTAAATATAGATATAAATTTGGAGGACAAAACAAGAGGCAGTGTAAAGGCAAGTGTGATATGCGAAGACTCTGAGGGGGAATCCATATCTGTGGTTGGAATTCTTTTTCAACCATAATTCTGTCAATCTTAACTCAATCAGATATGAGTGATATTTTATCTCGTCTCTCCTGCACGCCCTCTAAGTCCCCTTTTGAAACAGGGGACTCAATGTCATTCACTTAAGGAACAAAGCGACTTCCGCCTTCACCGGCTAAACTCGAAGGCTCCGTTTCGTTGCGCCTTCTCAAACATGACCCGCTTCCGTCGGAAGGTGCTTCACCCCTTAAATTTATGGTATTGACAGAGGACTTACAATCTTTAACTAAAAAACATTTAGCTGTCAGCCATCATCTGTCAGTTTTTTAATTGCAATACTTTATGGTTCAAAACACTTTCACCAATAAGGTGAAGCTTATTATTAACATAACATCAATACTTTCCATGGCTGAAGGCTGACCGCTGATAGCTGACTGCTGTTTTTAGGTTAATATCTTCTGTATAATGGAATAAAGGTCTGTATATTGAATAATCTGACAAGCGCGCAAATATTAGAATTAATCAGGAAGAACATGCTCTTCTTAAACGCTGCCTCTTTTGAAACCATGGAGGATACAGACTTATATGCTGTCATGAAAATAATAGATGTCTCCTATGTTAAAAAAGATGAGATTATTTTCAGGCAGGGAGATGAAGGCGATTCGATTATGCTTGTTTTAAAAGGTAAGGTAGGAGCCTTTGTAGAGAAAGATATCGACATAGAAAAGATGCTGGTAAACACGATTGAGGAAAACAATTTTTTCGGTGAAATGGCCATCATCCATGAAACAACCAGGGTAGCAACTATCAAAGCATTGTCTGACAGCATAATCGGCGCCATTAACAAGGAGGATTTCTGGGATTATTTCAAACTCTACCCGATAATAGCCAAAAACATCCTCTGGGGAATTAACCTGAGACTTAAACACACTCACAGGAACCTTGTCAGAAAACTGGTGGAGGAAAAAAACTTCCTCAAAGCTTTCAATCGAGAGCTGGACAAACAAGTAAATGAACAGACCGAGAGACTGAGAGAAAAAGATATGGAGCTTTTAGAGATGGACAGGATCGTCGGTATAAGCACCATGGCCGCAGGTTTCGCCCATGAAATCAATACGCCTCTGGGAGTTATTAAAAGTAGTGTGGATACAGTAAAAAAGTCCGGCTTCATCCTGACAGAGGCTTTAAAATCCTTATATAATTCCGACGAGGGGAAAACCTTACTTGGCGAGTGTAACAAAGATGGAAGAGTGGCATTTGAAATGGATACTTTCCACAAAAAATTTGCAAGGATTGAGCGCGGAGTAGAAAAGATAACAAATATTATTCAGAGCATAAAAAGTTTTGCAAATCTTGATATGACTGAGAAAGAACATCTTGATATCAACAAAATTATCGATGAAACTATAAATATGTTGACCTTAATAGGTGCTAAAAACATAGCGTTTGTAAGAAAATATTGTGATTCTCCGCAAATAGAGTGTAATGCAAGCGCCATAAATCAATCATTATTTAACATTATAAGCAATTCTGTAGATGCTGTTGAAGATGAAGGGGTTATCGAAATATCGACCACATATGACTTTGAAAAAGATCAGATCGCCATTGAGGTTCATGATAACGGGCATGGTATGCCGCAGGAAATATTACGGCAGGTATATATTCCCTTTTTCACAACCAAGCCTGTGGGAAGCGGGATTGGCGTAGGTCTGACAATTGCCGAGCGTGCAGTAAAACATCACAATGGTCAGATAAGTATCGTCAGCGTAGAAGGGAAAAGTACAACAGTAACATTGACTCTTCCTGTAAAACAAAAGTGAAGTGAAAAAGAATTTTCTCACTCTTTTTCACTTCACTTTTGTTTTAATCTGTCTATCTCTTTTTTTGACAATCCCGTAAGTCTCATCATTCTTTCCATACTCTCGCCAGACTCCTTCATTGCTTTGGCGATTTCCAATTTGCCCTCTATCTTTCCCTCTTCAAATGACGTATCTATAACTCCCTTAATATCCCTGTATATCTTCAGGCTCTCCTCATACTCCGCCAACTGCTTCTCGTTGAAATTTGCGATCTCTGCTCTCTTAAAGCCCTGTAAAAAAATTTCCTCCTTAAAAATTTCAGGTATCTTCTCAAACTCTTCCAAGTGTTTCAAAAAATATAACCACTTGTCAAAGTGCGTCCCCAACTGCTCCTCTCTCTTTATAAAACGCGGCATCTCTATGAATATGTAAGTCAGTTTGTCGTAAAACACCTGACAATACTGATCCTTTAACTGCACATTGCTGATGTAATCTTTCCTTTCTCTGTTATCGTCAAAGGTGAAATCCAGTATGGCTACGCAATACACCGGGGTCAGCTTAAAATCCCAATCTCCCTTTTCGGCCTGTTCTTTTATGGGAAAAGTCGTATAAAATACTGCTCTGTCTTTAAAAAACCTGATCTTTGCCTTTTGCATCTCCACTATAAATCGATCACCTCTCTCGCTCTCGCAGTGTATGTCGAATATGGCTTTTCTCTCTGTTTCGATGCTCCCCTGTTGCTCTAAATTCTTAAATGATAGATCTTTAATTCTGTGTATGGGGGGCAGAAGTTCGTTCAAAAAATCGATAAGTAAATCTCTGCTCGCCTCTTCTCCGAAGAGTTTCTTGAAACCGAAGTCCGTATATGGATTTATATATTTCGCTTTCATAATATTAAATTATAACCTGAAACAGTGAAATTATGCACTGCTGAAACTTCAAAGGGGATATTTGTTTAACATTTCATTACAATCTCCTATCGGGTGTATGCTCGAAACCAAAGCGTGAAGGGAAGAGCACAACCGTAACAATAACTCTTCTTTTACACCGCCTTCTTTCTAATAAATTTTATCCTTACTACATTGGTAACAACCTCATTTTTTGACATCTCCCGCTCTTTTCTGGTAGAGTATTTTTATATTCTTAAGCAGATTTACAAAACCGTAAGGGAATAAAGTTTAGACATAAACCGTGAAAAACGTGGGTTATTTTCTACCTAAATCTGACAATTGGATCGAGGAGCGAGGGTGTAAAAGCAAGTACTTAGGCAAGTAAGCAAGCCAATTCAGAGCAGGTGTAGCAGAGCTGCGCCAAACACTTGATCGGTGAAGCCTGACGCACCATAAGTGCTTGATTTTACAGCCGAATCCCGATCTATTTTCAGATTTAGTCGCTTATAAGTAAAATTCTGCGCAAAAAAGCACCAATGTTTAAAAACAGAACACAGATTGCACTGAATAGAAGGGATTACACAGATTTTTTTATTTTTCTTAATCTGTGCAATTTTATAAATCTGTCTAATCTGTGTTCTGTCTTTTTTTTGGTTCCGGCTATGCCGGGTTAGGTTCTATTTAAAAGTCTCAATAATATTATCGGAAATTAGTAAACCGGCTCCCGTACACCGACCAGGGGATAGTTGTTAAATATACAAATATTGACAGAGGTGAGTTGAATATGAATGACGAATCAAGATATAAAATTTCTCATATGGGAGATTCATTTGCAAATACCTTAGAGAAGACTTTCACAACTAATAACACGCCTGCCGAACAGGCTCGATTTTCATTATCCGGTTTTTTGGAATCCCTCATTTCCATAGGAGAATTTATTTTCACGGCAGTAAAAATTTCCACAACAGGTATTTACGGTTTTTTAGAGAATACAGCGGAAGTTATTTCATTATCGACTAAAATTCTTGCTCTTGAGTCGGATAAAGATCAGGCAGAAAGGAGTATAGGTCAAAAGATAGTCGAATTATCCAGAAAAACGATAAACTCGAATGTCTACGGTAACGAAGAGTTAACCTATCTCATGGATGAACACAGACTTATAGCCAGGAAAATATCTACTCTCACAATGAAAAGAGAGGGTATTCTGCAATTTTTGGCAGGCAAGTACAAAGCGATGAAGAGTCGCCTGAGAGACCTGACTGAAAAGGGCTTTGAAGAAGACAAAAAGAGCTCCCCAGCCGAAAGGGATAAACCTGCTTTACAGGTTAAACCAATACAACCAATATATGGCAACTTTAAAAAAGAGGACTCTGTTTTACCGGAAGATAAAAAGTCTGAACAGGAAAAGCCCGAGGTTGACAGGCAAAAAGACGAATTTATTGCCAAAGCCCCTGAACCGGAGGCGCCTGCTGAAAGGAAGTCAATCGATAACGATTCACCTGATAGCGATTCTCTTCAGGAGCAGTTAAAGACAGAAGACTCTTCTCTGTCGGAAGAGAGGAAGCCATTATGGGAAATACCTGAAGCTGACAGGCAAAAAGACGAATTTATCGCCAATGTTCCTGAATCGGAGGCGCCTGCAGAAAAGAAGTCAATCGATAACGATTCACCTGATAGCGATTCTCCTCAGGAGCAGAAGGAGATACAGGAAGATGAATACAGATTTAAATTAAATATTGATGATTACGACGATATTATCGATGATGAAGATTCATCTGAAAAGATAGATTCTCTTTTAGAGGACGAGACCTCCAGGCTGTCGATTCTGAACTCGGCTGAAGATAACGCATCGAAACAACCCATCGGACGACATCATGACGAGACCAATTCTCCTCTTGAAACTTCCATTGAAGACACTTTCAAACTTTCCGCGAGACCTCCGGCCGAGGGTGAAACAGAGGAACAATCCGATTTAAGAAAGGTATTACATGAGTCCATCGGTGATCACTAAAGAAAGAAGTAACCGTTTACAGAGATCCGGGTTCGGTGGTCTGTTTAAAGAGATTTGTCCTATTTTTCATTGTAAGAACTCCCAAAAGGGTGGAAACGCCAATTATGCTCATGAAATTCAACAAAAAAGTCCCTTTTACCTTCAACTTACCTCTGACCTCAGATCACTGTGAACAGTAGAATGAAACAAAAGCATTGGCAGACAGCATTGTATGTTTCATACAAAGATACAACAGATAAACATAATGAAGTTTCCGGTTTTGCATATCAATGAATCCTGACAACAAAAGTAACGATTTTTCAGAAAGCATGAGTCTGGAAAAAATACTGGAAGAGCGGGAGCGCCTTGAGAATATTCTCAAGAAGAAATTTATTAAAAAAATTACTGTAATGTTCACCGATCTGAAGGACTCGATCTCCTTTTCCGAAAACAACAGCGATATCACCACACGCACGCTTTTGAAGTATCATAATGAGATTTTATTTTCAATAATTCAAAAAAACAACGGTGTTCTCGTTAAGACCATGGGAGACGGAACGCTCTCTTACTTTGAAGAAGTTACCGACGCTTTGTATGCCTGCATTGATATACAGCGAAGCTTCGATGAATTCAACAAAACCAACAAAGCGGAAAATCCCATGCTTGTACGCATCGGATTACACACCGGAGAGGTGATAGTAGAGAAGAACGATATATTCGGTGATGTTGTCAATATGGCAAGCCGCTTTGAAAATACAGCCGAAGCAGGAGAAATCTGTTTTTCGGAAGATACTTATAACGACATAAAGGATAATAGTGAGTTCTCCTGTATCTTTAAAAAAACCTCCGTTATAAAAGGCAGGAAAGAGGTTTATAAAATATATAAGCTTCTATGGAAGGAAGAAGAGATCGACAAATGCAGGAGAGGCGGTACTCCTTCAACGATTCCCTTACTAATACAATCGGTAAAAGATCAACCCAGAGAGATTTTACTTTTGTCCGGTCGGGAGACAGTTATCGGAAATTCGAATGAGTGCGGTATTGTGATAAATGGGAAAAGTGTCTCGAAGAGGGAAGCAAAGATATTTGAAAAAGAGGGAGATTATATAATAGAGAATATAGAAGGCGCAGCGGAACTCTATGTAAACGGTAAAAAAACGATGCGTCAGGAATTAAGAAACGGCGACGATATAATTATAGGAGACTTCTGCTTTACTTTTGTGCAAAACAATGATGCCGCCCTGTCCCCTGAAATTCGCTTATCCCGTGGGAAAGAAAATAAAGATTGTAATGAGCGGCAAAAAGCAGAGGATAGCCCGGAGACAAAAGAGATATTGAGGAAGGCCGGTCTACTGGAAAAAAACAATGAGCTTATCGAGCTCTTTTTCTATTGTCTCGCAAACAAGGCCCCCCTGGCGCCTGTTTATCTTATGCTTACTTCTCACCTGGAAAAATTCGGCAGAATCAATACCCGATTTAACGGCGAAGAAAAGATATGGTATTTTAAAGAGTCCCTAATTCTTGGAAGAATCAAGGAGGCGGATCACTATATTTCAAATAAGGCCATTTCCCGCGTACCATTTCATATCGGCTTTAAAGGCGGCTTGAGCTACATCCGTATGGACTGTAGCGATTCAGTGAATTATGAACCGGTGGAGATCGTAAAATCAGGTATTAAGGAAATGCTGAAACCCGGTGTCGATTACCCCCTTGATAAGCGCGGGTTGATTATATTTTCGACCTGCTTTCCTCTGGAGTACGAAGTATATGAAAACATCTTCCTTTTCCTCAGATTCCTGCACCCCGGAGACTGTCTCAGAAAAAAATACAATATCGAATTACATCAGGTATGGAGTGATTTTGAGCTTGAAACAAGAAGCGGGATTGTTATAGGGAAATAATTCGACTCATATTTATTGCTATATTTTTTAGCAGGATTAAGTAAGATGAAATTATATTCCTTTTTCTCTCTATAATGGAATTTATCCTGCTGATTATTTTTCGCCTGCTCCGAAAATTAGCCCTGAGAGATCACGTTTATCCTGTAATCCTGTCTAAATAGTTACATTTTCTAAATAGATAATATTTATGAAATCCAATCTAAGCAAGCCAAAACTCATCCATTCGATATTAGGGCTTTTATTAACGGCCCTGGTTGTTGCCGCCTTTCTGACAAAATGGTATCCCACCGAATTTTTAGAGTATAAAACCTATGATTTAAGATCCTCTGTTCTAAGAGGTAGCAAACAATCGCCTGTGGTCATAGTGTCTGTCGATGACGATATGATAAGGAGGCTTGGTTCGTCACAACAACGCTCTTATTTGGCAAAGGCTATTGATTTTCTCTCTAATCAGGGCGCGGCATACATCGCTATCGATATATTTCCCCCGGATTATAAAAAAAGCAATGAATTACTTCTGATTGAACATCTTAAGGAGATATTCAATCGTAAGAAGCTTGTTTATAAAGAAGCCGTTCTGTCGAAAATCAATGAAATACTGGAAAGAGAGGGGAAGGGGTACGACAGTAACGCGATACTCTCTTACGCCTTTAAAAACGCCGGAAACGTAATCTTACCAATTTTCTTTACAACAGTCGCCGATAAAAAGATCGTCAACGAAAAAGCAGCGGACTATATGATCACTGCATCAAAAGAGAGTGACGGTATATCCGTGGGAACAGAGGCGGAGTATGCTTTGACATGGCCCCCTGAATTTTCAAAAGATGCTCTCTCCCTGGGGCATATAAACCTTTTTCCCGATCAAGACGGTGTTTTAAGAAAGGAGACTCTCCTTATAAATTACAAAGACCGCCATTACCCCTCCCTTGCGCTGCAGCTGGCTCTCAGGTATATGCAAGAGAAGTTACAGAGCCTCACAACAGCGGATGGAATAAAATTCGACAATCTCTATATACCTGATAAGGAGATGCTGATAAATTTCAAATCGCAAAAAGAGGAATTTCCGATCTACTCTTTGGACAAGATCATTGAAGGCCAGATACCTTCGGATATCTTTAAAGACAAAATTGTTTTAATCGGTCTGACAGGACAAAACAGCAGGCATATGTACAGGACATCGGCCGGCGCGGACTTGTCTGCCATAGAAATAACGGCTTCCGCACTGGAGAACATAATTAACCAAAGTTATATAACCAGACCTCCTTTGGCATGGAAGTTCGATCTTTCCGCTCTGATACTGTTCGGAATTCTTGTTTCCTTTATTATGCCTGTACTGAGACCGGCGATCGTTATTGTACTGTCGATTTTACTGATCCTTGCCTGGAATAGTGTCGCACTCTTTCTCTTTATATACCACGGAGTCTGGCTAAAAATCGTTTATGTGACAACCATACTCTTTTTAGGCGCCCAAGTCAGTTGTATAAGAGAGGGGAAAACGTCCTTTGAAAAGAGAGAGATTAATAAAATTACGGGACTCTCCTATCAGAAACAGGGAAGGCTCGATATGGCCCTTAAAAAATTTATGCACTGTCCTGTAGAGGATAACTCCGTGAAGGACCTGCTTTACAACCTGGGACAAGATTACGAGAAAGAAAAACTCTATAACAAATCCATCTCCATATATGAACATATCTTAAAAGCCGGCCCATACAGGGAGCTCAAAGAGAGGGTGGAGGCATTTAAAAAAGGAGAATTCAGCTTTAAAAGTGATAGAGAGATATCGGAATTGGGCAGATATTCCATAGTCAGAGAGTTGGGCAGAGGGGCAATGGGTGTCGTCTACCTTGCCAGCGATCCGAAAATTAACCGACCCGTGGCGATTAAGACAATACTCTATGAAAATCTATCTGAAGATGAAGTCGATGAGATGAAGAGAAGATTTTATAAAGAAGCCGAGGCAGCGGGAAAGCTCTCACACCCCAACATTGTAAGCGTATACGATATTGGTGAAGAACATAACATGAGCTTTATTGCCATGGAGTATCTGGAAGGTACGGATCTTAAGCAATATGTCAAAAAAGACAATCTCATGACACTCAGCCAGATTCTGAAAGTCATAATTTCCGTTGCTAATGCCTTAGATTTTGCCAATAAGAATGGTATTGTTCACCGGGATATAAAGCCGGCAAATATTATTTTGATGAACAACAATGAGATCAAAGTCGCGGATTTCGGTATTGCCAGGATAGCAGAATCCCAGGGCGACGTAACTTCCCGTGATTACGGAACACCGAGTTATATGTCACCTGAACAGATCAGATTCTCGAAATCGGACGGCAGATCGGATATCTATTCCCTTGGAATCATATTTTACGAGCTGATAACAGGGGAAAAGCCCTTTAAGGGCGATAACATATCCGGCCTGATGTATAACATAACGACAGGTAACTGCCACTCCGTAAAGGAGATCCGGCCCAAAGTACCTGATTGTATTTCAACGATTATTTCCAAAATGATGGCTCTTAGTCCTGACGAACGTTACCAAAGAGGAAGAGAAGTCGTAAAAGCCATACTGCAATGCAAGAAGACACTGTTAAAATTTAGTTTTAGTATCTATTCACAGGGATCTGAGGTCAGAGGTACGTTGAAAGACAAAGAGTGTTTTAATGTTTTTTAAAGGAGAGTTGTCAGCAGTTAAAAGCACTACGGGCAGGGAAACAATAATAAAATCATTCCACCCGGGAACCCCGGTTTAAAAAAACGAATCCTACTATTATATAATGAATTCAAGTGAAGAATGAAAATTCCTATGTAATGACAATAAACGCACTCTACTTCTCTAATTCAAGAATCGTTCTAAAAGGCTCGGGGATATCTTCCTTATTCAAAACGACAGGACATTTAAGACAGTTTTTCGCTGTGGGCTTTTCATTGCAAGTCAGGCACTCATTAACCAGAGCCTCTGTTTTCCGGATTTCCCTCTCCGCTTGACTCAATCTCCTTTGTCGATCCTGAATTTTTTCATGAGTTGACGATAGCTTACCAAGTACTCTCTCAGCAGCGTCTTTTCCTCTCTTATTTTCTTTCCGGATAGTTAATATCGCTTTAATATCCTCAAGAGATAGTCCTAAATCCTTCATGCTTTGAATGAATTGAATCTTTTCAACCATGCTCTCAGTAAACAATCGGAAGCTTCCCTCCGTTCTGCCTGAAGGCTTTATCAAACCGATCTCTTCATAATATCGAACCGTTCTTTGACTAACTCCCGCTTTTTTAGAAATTTCACCAATTTTAAAAGTTTTCATAAATCTAATATATCATTACTTAAACGTAAATGTCAATTTGACCTTTAGGTTCTTGTTTATATAAGTTTAACCTGAGCCGGGAAATCGGTCACCAAAAAGTTATTCGTTACGTTTTAATGACATATGACATTCATAAATATTGGTGCTTTTTTGAACACAAATTTATTTATAAGCGACTAAAACACAGTTAACGATCAGATGTGAGCTTAATTTTTTTAAATTATCCGGTAAAAGCCAATTTATGTTTATTTTTTGTGATGTTGAGAACTTTGAGTAATTTAAGGTAAAATCTTTTTTACAACGTTCTGTCTTTTTTGGCGCCGGCTATGCCGAGTTATAATAATACAAAATGGAGGTGCTGCTGTGATCGGAATTATTGGAGGAAGCGGCGTTTATAATATAAAGGGAATAGAATTTTTAAGAGATATCACCTTCGATACGCCATATGGGGCGCCATCAGACTCTTTTATGCAGTTTCGAATCTCAGGAACTGATGTGATTTTTCTGGCGAGACATGGTTCTACACACAGCTTGCCTCCCCACAAGATCAACTACCGAGCAAATATCTGGGGGCTTAGAGAGTTGGGCGTTAAAAGAATTGTAGCAACCGGTGCCGTAGGCGGCATTAATATGGAATGTAAGCCCGGAGATTTAGTGATTGTCGATCAAATTATCAACATGGCTCATGGCAGGGCGTCCACTTTTTACGATAAAAAGGGAGATGTTACACATATAGACTTTACAAACCCTTACTGCCGGGAGTTGAGACTTCATCTGATAGAATCCGCCGAAAAGCTGAACTTACCGGTACACAGAAACGGTACATACATTTGTACGCCGGGGCCGAGGCTGGAAACAAAGGCGGAAATTAATTACTATTCGATTATAGGCGCCGATGTGGTCGGAATGACCGGGATGCCGGAAGCCTGCCTGGCAAGAGAGTTGGAAATTTGCTATACCACAATCGCCGCAGTAACCAACTACGCAGCAGGGATCGGTAAAACACCGCTTACGGCCAGGGAGGTAATAAACACGATGGGAGAAACTCAGGAAAAACTGAACACTCTGATTTCAAAGGCAGTTCAGGCAATACCGGCGCCTTCGGAATGCGAATGCAGGACAGCCTTGAGAGATGCGAAGGTTTAAGCCACTCGACGGATATCTACTGACTGTCAACTGAATATTTCTTCAATTTTCCTGGCGAATGTTTCCAACGTCAATGGTTTGGCTATATAACTTGTAACTCCGCTCTTTATTGCTTTTAATACGGAATCCTCTGTTGCTTCCGAGGTAATCATAAGAAATGGAATATCTTTAAATTTTTTTGTCTTGCGTACTTTCTCCAACAACTCTATACCTGTCATTACAGGCATATTCCAGTCGGAAATGATGAAGTCCACTTTAAGGATATTAAGGGTTGCCCATGCATTCATGCCGTTTTCGGCAATTTCCACATTTTCATACCCTATCCTTTTTAAAAGACCTTTGATAATACGCAACATAGGCGACTGATCGTCGACTATAAGTATTTTTATGTCTTGTGGTGGTAACAATATCTTACTCCTTCTTATAGAACTCTATTAGTTATCTAAAAAAAGCATTTAGCAGTCAGCCGTCAGCTATCAGCTTTTTAATAGCAACACTTTACGGTTTAAAATACAACTACCCATAAGGTGAAGCTTATTATTGGCAAAACATTAATACTTTCTTTGGGTTGAAGGCTGACTGCTGATAGCTGACAGCTGTTTTTAAGATTATAGTAATATCGCTGTATCAGCAACTTAGTTTTATTGTAAACTCTGCTCCTTTTTCAATATTTTGAACCGTTAATGAGCCTTTTAAGCTTTCTTCTACAATAACTTTTGACATATACAGACCGATCCCGGTGCCTTTGCCCTCTTCTTTTGAGCTAAAGTAGGGATCGAAAATTCTGTCCTTAATTTCCTCAGGAACTCCTCCTCCGTTGTCTCTGATTGAAATGTACACGTATCCATTATCTTTGTCGACATTAATGGAAATCATCCCTTTTTCAACGTTGGTTGTATCTTTTTGGCGCATTTCAATGATAGCATCTCGCGCATTGTGAATTAAGTTTAACAAAACCTGTTTTAATTCATTTGGAAATCCTCTTATTTCCATGTCTTCACAAAGAGAGGGTTTATTAAGAAAATTGTCGAACGATTCATTGTGGGTCAGACAATTGAGGGAACAGGCGATGCTACTGTTTCTTAATTGCTGAAAGTACATAGACAAAACCTCATATGCAGTTCTTTTTATTTGAAATAAAACCTTCTCTTTTGCAGGTTTAAAATAGTTTCTGAAATCGTCGATTGTTTTAGACATGTACTCCAATTGAATCTTTGCCTGTTGCATTGTGTCTTCCATATAATCTGCGTTTAATTCATTATACTCATAGGCCTCTTTTATGCCGAAGAGTATAATGCTTACTGCATTTAGCGGCTGCCTCCATTGATGCGCAATGGCGCCCATCATCTCGCCCATCGCAGCTATTCGGGACTGCTGAATAAGCATTTGCTCCTTCTTTCGTCTCTCTTCAACTTCCTTTTTAACACGAGTTTCGAGATTCTTGTTCAATTCATTAAGATTCCCTTCGATTCTCATTCGTATGTTTATCTCACGTTCCAGTTCTTTATTGGTCGCAGTTAATTCATGTGTACGCTCCCGTACTTTTTCCGCCAAACTCGTTTGATAGTCATGGAGTTCATCTTCCTTTCGTCTCTGCTCTATAGCTAACGCATAAACAGAGGCCATACGTTTTATTATTGTCAGGTCACGCTCATTATAATCTCTTTCAGAGTTCGCCACAGCTACCTGACCGACGAGCGTTTCACCTATAATAGAGGGAGCAGATAAAAAACGGGTTATTTTTATGTGACCCTCAGGGGTTCCGACTGATCTTTGGTCGTCTTGAGGTTTGTTTGTTAACAACGATTTCTTGTTTACTAACACCCACCCCCAAAGGCCTGTAAATTTCTCAAATATTATCCCTTTATTTTTAACATTGCATTTATCCCAGATTTTTTCTGACAGGGTAGGAACGACGAGAAAGTCTGTTTCAGGGTCTATATATCCGGTGAAACCATATTGGCTAAGTGTCAGCTCTTGCGCGTGCTTTAAAACAGTGGAAGAGATATCGTTGAGCGGAGCTTTTTTGATGAGAAGCTCCGATAGCCGGGCCAGAGATTTATTGATGTCAATCTCCTGTTTAAGGGACTTGGTGTTTAATTCCAGTTGTTTTACCATATTATCAAAGGTGGACGAAAGTCCCCCAATCTCATCATCCTTTGTAATATTGGTTCTGTAAGAAAGATTCCCCTCACTTATGATCATGGCGCCTTTTTGAAGGTAAATAATCGATTTCACTATACTCCAAATAACATAATGGAAAGGTACGATGACTGCTGTAATCAATACGATCAGGATTATTAGTTCAATATAATCCGATATTTTACGGGTTCGTTCTATATCGCTTTTCACTGAAGATGACAGGCTGAGAGCAGACGATATCATGAGTTGTGAGTTCACCAGAAACTGAGAGATCAGTATACCTCTACGCTCCTCGTAGTTCTCTTTTCTGTATGCGCCTCGATTTTTATCCAGTTCGAGAATATCCCGGAAAATATCGTTACTTTTTGTATAATTTTTTTTCAGTCGATTCATACTGTCTTTATCTTCACCGAATTCCATGTCGCCTGAGGATAATAATTTTTCTAATGAGTCATACTTCGCTTTACTCTGAATAAAAGCTCTTTTCAGATTTGTTAAAAGATAATCGCTCGTCGACAGGTTATGAAGAAAAATCTCTTCCACTATTTCGGTGGCCAGCAAATCCTTTTTCATTGCTCTGTCTATGCGATAAGCTTTAAACAAAAAAATTATGAAAAGGATTACTGCCAGGGTTATTGTAATGATTAATCCAAGTTTGTATTTATTCTTTATAGTCATGGATAATATCAGCTTATTTAATTATTGTGACAGCCTGAGGTCTTACATTTTCCAATGCGTCAAAATAGATGTATTCCAGATAATTGGGCACTTCCTTTGCTTTGGTTCTTTCTTTTTCTATGTTCCATCTTGCCTGGCCTTCCAAGACAATCAACAATGCCTGGGGGAGGCTCACAGTAAGGTCCATGCCTGACCATTTTGCATCCAGAGCCTCTGCTCTCAATCCCGATATTGATGAGTAAAAGGTCTTTGCCTTACTATTGTTTTTCTTAGCGAAGAACTCCGCCTTAATAAGGGCCTTTATGAATAGCTCCGTATCGCTTCTGTGCGAACCTAACCACTGTTGTTTTGAAAGAAGTACGAAGTAATAATCCTGCCCGCTTTGTCCGGGCCAGCTGACATAATTAGTTTCCAATCCTTTTTTTATCTTTAAAACATATGGTTGCCAGATATGGCATCCGTCTATCTCCCCCTGCAGCATGGCTTTCACTATCTCTTTGGGGCGAAGGTCAGCTACTTCAATATCTTCAAATGAAAGGTTATTGAGAGTCAAAAAAGTTCCGAGAAAGAATTCGCCTGTACTGTTTTTTGTAACACCGATTCTTTTCCCCTTTAAATCAGCAATTTCTTTTATACCTCTGTCTTTTCTTGCAATGACCTCGGATAAATCCGCAGCAGTCACTGTAGCCAGAATCTTTATGTCTTTTCTATCAAAGCTGTGTTTTATAAACCCTGCATCTGCTGTGGTGGAAATATCAACTTCATCGTTTAAAAGGGCTGTCGCCGCCTGTTTCCCTGATGGATAGCTTTTTAACTCAACATTCAGTCCCTGTTCTTTGAAAAACCCAAGCTCCTTGGCAATAAAAACCAGAGCTGCAGTCGTAGTTACGGCAACTTTGATTTCCCCTCTCTCAGGAGACTTCCTCTGGAGGTTTCCTTTTAAAAAATAAACTAATGACGATATTATTAAAAAAGCAAAAAAGATAATACTTACTGTCAAGGGGGGCTTTTTCATATATTACTCCATTTATTATGTAGGTGAATTGATTGAAAACGGAAGACCTGTCAGCAGTCTTCAGGTTAAACAGCTTAGTAATTACAGTATATCAAAATTATCAGTCCTAAGAATAGCAGAGAGCTTCCGGCAGACGGTATCGAGCTAAAAACAATACTCCCGACACCTTTCAAGCTTCCTTTGGCTACAAGCAACCCGGTCATTCCGGCGAAAGCCGGAACCCGGGCGTTTTTGAACAACATATTATGAAGTACTCCCTTATTTCGACCCACTGGATTCCGGTTTTCACCGGAATGACGACTGTGGGTTATCTGCGAGTCAGATAGCCAAAAATTGTGCCTGAAAATAATGGGATACTACTTTAATAATTTACCTTTGATTCCTGATTCCTGTTAATTACTTTTTTATTATGTGTCAGAATTTCATTCTATATAGTATAATAGACTTTATAAATTGTTTAGTCCTGTTGACAGAGGATTGAAAATTTACAGGTTAAACATACAACTTCACTACCCACTGTGTACAGTCACAACATAAAAAAGTATGCTGAAAAATTCTATTAATCAGAGCGATATTAATAATTCTTTAATATTGGTTGTAGACGATAATCCGGCTAATTTAAAAGTGATTTCAGGATTTCTTAAATCAGAGGGATATCACAATATTATCGAAAGCACACAGCCCCTGGAGGCCCTTCACTTATTAACAGACCGCAAACCCGATCTTTTGATAACGGATATGATGATGCCGGAGATGAATGGCGCAGAGCTGATTTTTGAAGTTAAAGATAATCCCGAAACAAGTTGGATTCCATGTATTGTCGTAACTGCCGACCACAGTGCTCAAACGCTTCAGGATGCTTTTGACGCCGGTGCAAGCGATTTTCTGACAAAACCCATAACGGACAGAACTATTCTTCTGGTAAGAGTAAGAAATTTTTTAATTCATTCTCTTCTTTTCAAGAACGTGATTGCAGATAAGGATTGTCTTCAGGGAGAGGTTCTTAAGAAAACGCAGGAGTTAAACCTGAAAAATCTTGAGCTCGCCGGTACTACTATAGAAATTATTTACAGATTGTCAAAGGCTGCTGAATATAGAGACAACGAGACAGGAGAGCATATTCTGAGAATGAGCAAATATTCCGCTATCCTGGCGAAGACTCTCGGCTATGACAGCAAGTTTGTAGATAATATTTTACATGCCAGTCCAATGCATGATGTCGGGAAAATCGGTATTTCAGATGCTATTTTATTTAAACCGGGAAAGCTTACAAACGAGGAATTCGATATAATGAAGACCCATACGACTTTAGGTAAGGAGATTCTCGACAAAAGCGATAAGAAACTCTTGCAGATCGGTGCTGTGATTGCTGAAACACATCATGAAAAGTGGAATGGAAGGGGGTATCCCTACGGTCTAAAGGGGTTGGAAATTCCCGATGAGAGCAGAATTGTCGCTGTTGCAGATGTATTCGACGCACTTACAATGAAAAGGCCTTATAAAGAACCATGGCCTGTGGAAAAGGCTTTGGAACTTATTAAAAGCGAGTCAGGCGAGCACTTTGAGCCTGTTGTGGTTGAAGCGTTTTTTAAATCCATTGAGGAGATATTAAAGGTAAAAGGAGAGCATTCCGAGTGAATATGGGAGCTTGGTAATTTGATAGGAAATAGTCCTCAGTCTTTAATCCATACACCTGATGTAGAATGATTGTATGATCAGAATAGGAAGTTTAGAGCTTGGAACCGGGCTGCTTGTGGCTGCGCCTTTTACGGATCTCGATGTGAGAGATATATCCTTTATCGAAGACATCGATATAGTGGAGTTGCGCATCGACATGTTCGAAGACATTTCAATTTCAGGAATAGAAGAGACATGCAAGAAGGCGAGAAATAAATTTAAGCTTCCGATTATTGTAACTGTGAGGTCTCGTCATGAGGGCGGTATAAAAGATATCGATAATGACACAAGGCTTGAAATTTTTCGTAAAACGACAGACTTTGCAGACGCTGCCGATATCGAATTGAGTTCTGAAATAGCCGCTGAAGTCGTTTCAATGTCCCGGAAAGCAGGTAACAACGCTATTGTTTCATATCACAATTTTCATTCCACGCCTCCTGTAAATGAACTTTCCGATATTTTAAACGACGCTATATCTATTGGCGCGGATATTACCAAAGTAGCCGTTATGCCGGAAACAGCCGGTGATCTCAGGATTATAACCCAATTTACTCTGAACCATTGGGACAAAGGAGTGGTCACTATAGCAATGGGACGTACAGGAATGCTGTCAAGGGCTTATCTGCCTATGATAGGATCGCTCTTTACTTTCGCCTCATTAAAAACAACATCAGCACCCGGACAACCGTCGGTTGGAGAATTAAAAAAAAATTTTTTTAAGGTTGGAGATTGACGATTGTCGATTGATGATTTAATGGGTGAAGGGTTTTAATTCCTTAATCCCTCAATTCGGAATTCCAGAATTTTTCAGAAATCATGGGACTTGAAAGTATAGGCGTGGGATTTAGTGATTATTACAGCATTGCCGCTGTAATAATCGTATTAATCGGCGCAAGGATTATTTACAGGGAAGTAAAGAACATTCTCTCCGTTTGCTCCGTCAAGTTTTTGTCTGATAAAATAAAGGACGCCGACGTATATATTGACAATAAACTGGTCGGTAAAATACATTCCAAGTTCAATCTCTCTCCGGGCACGCATTTCTTTAAAGTCATTAAAACCCTTGATGACGGCAGTTTTTACAATTATGAAGATAGAGTAACATTCCAAAAGGGTGAATCCAAAGAGATCAACGTGGAGTTTAGCAAAGTATTAACTGAAAAATATTATTGGGAAAGGGCGAATAAAACGGAAGAACCCGATGACTATGCCGAATATTTAAACAGATATCCCCATGGTACATTTGCAGACAAGGCGAAATCCATGCAAGAGGAAATGTATTTTAATCAATCGAAGGAAGGTGTGGCGGAGTGCGAAAAGTATCTGATTAAGTATCCCCATGGCAAGTATTCGGAAGAGGTTAAAGAGACCATGGAGGAGCTTTATTTTGCTAACTGCACATCCTTATCCGGCTGTAAGGAGTATATAGAGAAGTATCCGGACGGTAAACACTCGAATGACCCGGAGGTAAAAAAGGCGAAGACGATACTCACATCTGTAGATTACAGGGTTTCCAAGACAATGACAGGTCACTCAGGCTCGATTTTTTCCATGACAACTAACGGTTTCAGGATTATATCGGGTTCTGACGACAAATCCATACGGCTTTGGGACATCAGGACAGGCGCTTTTCTGGACCTCATTGTAGGGCACACCGATTGTGTGACCTCCATTGCATCGTCAGGAGATAAAATCGTATCCGGTTCTGACGATAGAAGTATCAGGATATGGCATATTAAGACAGGTGAACTTCTTCATTCCATACAGGGACATACAGACTGGATAAATTCTGTGGAAATATTTGACGATATGATAATATCGGGGTCCGGTGATAAGACAATCAAAATCTGGTCTTTACAAAACGGCGAATTATTACATACTCTCGAAGGTCATAAGGAAGGCGTTTCAACGGTTATTGTCAACAACGGAATTATTATATCCGGTGAGTGGAACGGAGACATTAAGATATGGGATTTAAAGACTCATAAAGAGATCAATACACTTCAGGGGCATAAGGACAACATATCGTCTCTGTATGCAAAGAACTCCACTCTTATATCGGGTTCATGGGACGATACGGTACGGATATGGGATTTTAAGTCCGGTAAATTACTTAGAAAGATGCACATTGATGCAGTCAGGATCTATGCAGTCAATATGATTGGCGATAAGCTAATCTGCGGCAGTTGGGACGGAACGATAAGAATATGGGATTTTAAAAGCGGTGAACTGCTAAAAAATATTGCCGCCCATTCCGGCACCGTTTCTTCTGTATGTGTGTCAGAGGACAAGTTCGTTTCCGCTTCTTATGACAAAACAATAAAGATTTGGGCTATAGAAAAGGGACCTGCCGAATCGGATGCCGCGGCGCTGGGAAAAACAGGCAGTCTCAGTAAGACAAGCAGAGTACAATATAATGCCGCTTATTGATTTAGAACTCTTCAATCTCCTTTAATACAACAGGAGAAAGCTCTTTGCATGCCCTTTGTAGAACGAATAATAAACATTAGTCGCTTATAAATAAAATTGTGGGCAAAACAGCACCGATATTTTTTATTACCACGAAGATCACCAGGACACGAAGAAAAATAAGAAATTATTTTTTTCAACTTCGTGATCTTCGTGGTTAAAGAATTCTTTTTGGTTCCGGCTATGCCGCGTTAGGTCAATATATTCGAAATACCTTCTCTTTGGAGAAGTTAACATATAATACCGACACAGGCACAGTCATCTATCATTCCGGGATGACAGAGGGCAATAACATGAAGAATTTCAAGGTATACACTGCTGAGGAATTCATTACCGCCATTACCGGCATATCCCGGGAAAATCCTTTCAAAGGTTTAAAACCTGTACTCCAAAGAAGCATAAATCGATCGGCCGTCAGCAGGATATACAACGGGTTCGGGGATATAAAACCCGCCGTTTTCCTCTCCATACTCTGCATATGTATAATCAAAGAGATTTTTTATGGAAAGAGCGATTTCAACAGCCTTATAATTGTAAGCATACTGAATGTCAACCACTGTATAATGATCGATCTCTATCGTGTTTTCATTATTGATCTCTTTACTGTCCACATAGTTTACGGACCCGTCAAATCTGCCGAACCTCTTTGTTGACCATCCGATGGCGGCGCCAAGTTGATGCCTGGGTACAAGGGGAACTCTGTTGTTGTCATAGGAAGCCCTGTCCGTGTCAAAGTCCAAAAACTTCGCATTTTGATAAGTATAGTCAAAGGACGCATAAAGACCATGGGGGAGTGTAAAATCGATATTGGCTTCAACACCCTTTGACTCCGATGCACCGGCGTTCTCTATCTTAAACCTGCCGTCCGTATTGATCAGTTTATCTCTGCTTCTAATATAAAAAGCAGCGACTCCGTACTTGATGTTGTCAGAAAGGTTACCTCTTAATCCGATTTCGTAACTTTTCTCTTTTTCCGGCTTTAGATCGTCATGCAGACTCATAAACACCTGTGAGGATATAAGAGATATTATTCCCGTAGTATAATTTCCGAATATATCATCCAATCCGTTTTCGCTCCCAAGATCGCAAAAAAGAGATATGTAGAAGTATCATTCTGTAATGACATCCCGGGATCGTCTTTATACGCCTTTGCAGGCAGGCCTCCCGGCATTCCGGTGTCGCTATCCTGTATATTCATAAAAAGATCGAGAGAGTGGTTGTTTCCGATATATCCGTATTCAGTAGTCAGCAGTCTGTTTTCTACAAAGCTGTTATCACGATAACCCTTTGTGTCAAAGAGAGTGTAATCTATGCTAAAGTGACTTCCCTTATCGAGAAGACTCTCCAGGTGGAAAGAGGGATTGCTTGTAGTATGGCTGCCATATAAAAAAGAGACCTCTCCTTCAAAATCGCTCTCAGGTTTTTTTGTAATGATATTGATAATGCCTCCCACGCCATTAGGCCCGTACAATACAGAGGAAGGACTCTTGATGACTTCAATCCTCTCAAGATTATTCACAGGAATGTTGAGAATGTCAATAATATTATTCGGTGTGTTCATCTCAATGCCGTTCATCATAAAGAGCACCCCTTTGGCAGTGGGCTGCATCCCTCTGAATCCGGCTGAGGCGAACTTTTTCAGGCTGCCAAAGCTGTTTATGTTAGTCCGGGAACATGACGCAGCAAATCGGTTATGTCAGTTGGTTGATATTTCTCGATATCGTCCTTTGTAATTACCATTAAATTGGTAGGGACTTCCATTTCGCTTCTCTCCGTTCTGGTGGCTGTGACAACAATTTCGTCCAGTCGTATGCTCTGTTCGCTGATTTGATCCTCTTCCATTGACTCGGCTGTAATCATTACCGGGAAAAGAATCAGAATAAGGGTCATGATTAAAATTTGCGCCATTAATGTTCCTCCTTTTATAACTACTCAGGTATTCAGGCTGAAGCAAGGAATTGAATTGTCAACAGTCAACACAACTCTTGACGAATGCAATTTAAGCCGCGTCCTGAACTTCAACAACCAGACGTTTCCCTAAAAAAGTGAGAGCTGCGTTTACTTGCTCAATATGCGACCGATGGTCCAAATCAACCAGCCGGCCGATTGCATCTTTATTTAGACCAAGCATTTCTCCTAAAGTCGTATATGTAATCTTTTCCTCACAGATTGCTTTATATAAAGCCAATTTTGCTGAAACCAATGGTGGAACGATGACAGTTTCCTGTCCGGCTTCAGGTATCGACGGATTGGGGATGTCACGACCTTCATTAATATATCCGCCTAAAGCAGCAATAAGACAATCGATCGTTTCAGATAATGTCTCATCTTTTGTTTCTATGTCAGTAACAGCTTCAGGAACATCGGGAAAAGTAATCAGGTAACTACCATCACTTTGTTCCATCAATGCAAAAGGATATTCAAACTTCATATAAACCTCTCATTTCATGAAATATCATCAAGCGTCAAACCAAGCTGGTCAAGCATTGCAGATAGCAAGCCTGCTCTGATTTCTTTCTTCCGATCTTTAACTGTGGTGAATCTTGAACCATAATAAAGGCGACCATGACTGCCTTTACCATGTCTTGATTCGAAACGTACGGTTGTTCCGGTCGCTCTGGCCGCCTTTCTGACCAGCCTTATAAATTCACCGCCATTCATGCATTTACTAATCTAACATAATTATTCGAAAATCAACCATTTGAAAACTCTTCATAAACTGCTCATGTATAGAGAAGTCAAAAGTCGGAACACAGAACCCCATAACCATTATCAATGCAGCGCCCTGCTCAACTCCCCAAGGGTAAAGGGCTTGCTCAATGCCTTATAAAACCCGTATTCCCTGTAATTCGCCAATACACTTGCATTGGAATAACCGCTGATCGCTATGGCCTTTACTTCAGGATCAATTTCCCTTATCTTCTCCAGTGTCTCCACTCCTCCCGTTCCTCCCCTTATCGTCAAATCGAGAATCACTGCATGAAAGGGCCGCTTTGTTTCCAATGACTCACGATATATTTCCACAGCCTCCTCTCCGTTACGCACCGCCTCTGTCTCATACCCCAAAAGCTCCGTCTCTGCTGACAAAGATTCCCGCACCATCTCGTCGTCATCCATCAACAACACTCTCCCCTCTCCTCGGACGATAACCTCTCCTTCCTCCTTCTCTTCCGGAACAAAGAGAGCTTTGCTTGCAGGAAGACGAATCGTAAACAGAGAGCCTCTACCTATATCTGACTCGACCTCTATACCCCCCTTATGTCTCTTAATGATCGAATAGGCCGTTGCCAGACCCAATCCGCTGCCACCCTCTCTGGTCGTAAAATAGGGATCAAATATCCTCTCCAGTTTCTCCTTCTCTATCCCTGTCCCGCTGTCCTTTATCGATATCTTTACATAAGCACTGCCATCCATTCCAACCTCTTCCCCTCCCTCGATACTTACATTCTCCGCCCTTATCTCCACCACTCCCCCTTCCGTCATCGACTGCCCGGCGTTGAGCACTATATTGTTTAACACCTGATTCATCTGTCCCTCATCTGCATCTACATACCACAAACCCTCCTCTGTAAATATCTCCTCTCTCACATTGGAGCCCCTCAAAGCAAGGGACGCCGCATCACGAATGGTCCGGACCAAGGAAAGGGGCTTCCTTACAGGCGCTCCGCCTTTTGAAAAGGTCAACAACTGCATGGCAAGTCCCTTGGCGCGAAATACAGCCTCCTGCGCCTTTTTCAATCGACCCTCTATCTTACTCTCTCCCTTCCCGCTGCTCAACATCACGAGATTGATGTTGTTCGAAACCCCTGTCAGCATATTGTTAAAGTCATGGGCGATTCCTCCTGCCAGCACTCCCAGAGACTCCAGCCTCTGGGCCTTGATCTTCTCCTCCTCTTCCTGCTTCTTCTTCGTTATGTCACGGATTATGCACTGAATCACCTTTGTATCGGAAAACTCGATCGTACTGAAGGAGACGTCTGTCATTATCCTATGTCCGTCCGGCCTTGTCAGTTCTCTGTTGTTTATCGCTCTCTGCTTCACGGACAGAGGGTTGTCAAAGAATATCTCCATACCCTCCTCCTGAAACAGATCGTTTAGAGGACGACCCGTAAGCTCACCCCCTCTGTCCCCCAAAACCTCCTCCGCCGCTTTGTTCATCTCAAGAACAACACCTGACAAATCAGTCAAAACAATGGCATCTCCGGCCTCATAGATCAATGACCTGTACTTCTCCTCCATACGCCTGTGCTCCGCCACTTTCCCCTCAAGAGCAATACTGTAATTTTCAATGTCCCTCTTCATGAAGTTGATACGGTCCGCAAGAGCAAGGGAGAGGAGAACTGCTTCGATGGCGGAACCTAATGGGATACTATATGTGGAAATGAAGTTTCCTGTAAGAATACCTTCAAACCTTAACAATAACACTATCATTGAACCTATAAATGCAAACCATGCCAAAAGAAAAAATCTGGCTGACCTGTTACCAGCCATATGTGTTAAAATTCCGGCTGTTATTATTCCTATGAGAAACGGACCGAACAAAATCTTTTCAATTATGATCCATAATTCATAGCTATATAGAAATGAAACAGGAATATTAAATAAAATCAAACAAATAAGAACTCTTAAAAAAACATCCAGCTTTGGTATATACATCTTTGTATTTAAAAAAGATCGACTAAAGAATAAACCGAACAGCATAAAAAGATGTAAATTTGATGCATAAATCTTTACGTTAATGACACTGCCTTTAAACAGTTCTAAAAAAAATCCATGTCCACATAAAAAATATAGAAGTAAGAAAAACTCAAATAAAACATAATAGAGATAACTGATTTCCTTAACTGATAAAAAAATGAAGAAGTTATAGATGATCATGACAAGTATGATCCCCAAATATAGCGCAAGAACAAACTCCTCACTTCTACTTTTCTCATTGAGTATCTCTTTTGTCATTACACCCATAGGAAAAATTGCGCTTGCAAGACCGGAATCGATACGAAGATAAAATATCCCTTCATTCTGTTCACTGAATAGTAAAGGAAAAACAAAAAATCTCAATTTCACATCCCTTTCTGCAAAAGGGAACATAGTGCCCATTCTCTTATTAGCAAAGCCCCCCTCACCGTCATCATAATAAAAATCCAACCT
>JAREWP010000011.1 GCA_029001845.1 Candidatus Magnetocorallium paracelense
TGTTAAAGTATATTTCCTCATAAATAATACAATAAAAATACTGGAGAAGGTATAATGAAGCGATTAGCTCAATTAGAGGTAAAAGATCTTGAAGAAATTTATGAGTTGACTTACAAATATGGATGGTTGAGCGCAATTGAGAGAGAAGAGGGAGGGTGGCTTCCTGACAGAGCTTATATGGAAAAGGCTAAAATTGAAGGAGAGATGCTTCCTAAGATAGACTATGCGCTTGGAGAAATGATCGATGCTTATGAAGAGTGGCTGTCTGAGCACACAGAAGAAGGTTGGACTAATATGCAAAGGAATCGTATTGACGCGCTAGGCTATCCTGATTTCCCTATACACTGGAACATAGATGTAATAGATAAAATGTATGAAGCTGTAGTCTCTGGACTAGGCTACGATGAACGAGAATGGCTAATAGAAAATGAAGGAAAATGGGTCACAATCTGTCAACACAACTCCTGACTATCCCACTTTTTACTTAAACTTCCTACCCATTTAGTTAGTAATTTTGATGATTTTTGTCTCCATCCAACACTAATGGATGGAGCGATCCAGACAATTGCCGGATTAATACGGGAAAGTGACGGTCCTCTGTTAATACCTTTTTCTTTAGGAGAACTGGAGATCATAAAGCCTATAACAGAAGAATGCTATGCCTATGTAACACGGTCAAAAACAGGGAAAAATCAAATGTTTGATCTGCAAATTATTGATTTATCGGGAAATTTGCTCATTCATATCCATGACTTTTTGGCAAGAGATACAGGCAGTACACAATTATCTTCTAAATCTATAGAGACACTTTACTTTAAACCTGTATGGGAGAAATCAGGAGACAGGAGACAGGAGTCAGAAGACAGGAATCAGAAGTTAAAATCGGAGTATATGCTGATATTTGATACAGATGAAGATTTATACAACGAATACATTAATAAGTTCGAATCTGAAAAAATAGTAGTGATTACACCGGGAAATAAATATCTGAATACAGACTTACACTATGTAATAAATCCGGGAAACAAAGATGATTATACATTGCTGACAGCATCCCTTTATGAAAAAGATATTTCTCCAAAAAGAATCGTCTATCTCTGGTCAAAGGCTGATTCTTCATCTGATTTGACAAAAGGCCTTTTATTTGGATTTTACGGACTTCTCTATTTAACGCAATCATTGATATCAATGAAACCGAAAGAGATGATCAGGCTTTTGTATATTTATCAGGAATCCGGGGGATTTGATATCTGTCTCCATAAGGCGATGAGCGGGTTTGCAAAGAGTTTAAAAATGGAAAATCCGAAATTTGCATATCAAATCATAGAAACAGACAACCTCTCTGATCCAAAAAATGTTTTGGAAATCATAACAGGAGAATTTGAAGCAGAAGAAGCCGCCCTGGAAGTTCGTTATGCGAATCATCAAAGATGGATCAGGAATTTTGAAGAATTTGACATCGAAAAACAGGCTGTTAATAAGCCGCCCATAAAGCAAAATGGCACGTACCTGATCACAGGGGGTGCAGGGGGGCTTGGAATCCTGTTTGCCGAATATTTGGCAAATAAGTTTAAAGCAAATTTAGTACTCACAGGACGTTCTGATTTAACTGCTGAAAAAGAATCGAAACTCGATGAAATAAGAAAATCAGGGGCAGCAGTTTTATATATCAAGGGAGATGTATCAAAAAGGGATGATGTTCAACGAGTGATCAGGGATACAAAATCTCGTTTTGACAAAATAGATGGCCTCATCCATGCAGCAGGCGTTATTAAAGATTCTCTTGTTTTGAAAAAAACCAGAGAAGAAGTGGAAGCGGTTTTTGATCCGAAAATCAGGGGCGCAATCCATCTTGATGAAGTGTTAAAGGACGAGGAATTAGACTTTTTTGTTCTCTTTTCATCAATTGCAGGGGCAATGGGGAATATCGGCCAATGTGACTATTCCTACGCAAATGCGTTTATGGATCATTTCGCGGATTTCCGCCAGGGGCTGACAAAAAATAACAGATATTTTGGCAGGCCCCTTTCAATCAATTGGCCTCTTTGGAAAGAGGGCGGCATGCAGTTGGACCCGGAGACGGAAAAACTGATGCGAAATGCCATTGGGGCAGAGGCCCTTGATACAGATTCGGGAATGGATGCATTTGAAAAAGGACTCTCTTTAGATCAAACCGGTTTTATTGTGATAAAGGGATCGGCTTCAAAAATAAAAAAAGTAATTGGGCAAAAAACTTCCAAAGGAATAGACAAAGAAAAGCTTGATCTTTCCATAGATGAATCGGATCTGCTTTACAAAGTACAAAATGAGTTATCTCAAATCACATCGAAAATTTTAAAAGTAAAAGAAAGTGACATAGAGGTAGATGCGGATGTGACGGAATATGGATTTGATTCCATAATACTGACTGAATTTATCAATAAAGTCAATAATTTATACGATTTAAATTTAACACCGGCTCTGGTTTTTGAGCATTCCTCTATAGAGTCTTTTGCAAAATATTTATGTGAAGTTGAAAAGGAAAGAATAAGAGTATTTTATAAAGATATACCGGAAGAGAATAGAATGCAGATAAATATTAAAGAACCTGAGCCTAAAGATGGTCAAAGGCCGGCACTCTTAAAAGCCCCGTTAAAACAACATTATCCCCTCTCTGAAGAGCAATTGCGGTATTGGAGAAATCATCAACTGATTGACAGCAAAGCCCATGGTGAAAGTTTGCTGCTGCCCTTTTGTCTGAAGGTTGAGGGACTACTTGACAGTGAAATCATCAAAAACGCTGTTTCAGTGATCATACAACGGCAGGAAACATTACGCACCATATTTGAAGAGGTTGAAGGCCATATTGTCCAGACCATACTTCCCTACATTGAATTGTCTCTATTATTAAAAACAGTTGATGACAAAACATTAATGGAAGAGGAAATTGATGGGTTTTTCAAAACACCATTGGAAATAGATCAAAAGCCTTTATGGCGATTCGCTGTGATCTATCATGAAAAAGCAACCTATCTCCTACTATACATGCACCATATTATTTCTGATTTTTGGTCCGTTCAATTATTTTTTAAAGAACTCTTTACCCTGTATCAAGCCTATATGGAAGGAATACCCAATCCCCTGGAGCCCCTTTCCTATCGGTATGTTGATTATGTGTTTACAGAACAACAAGAGCGGCACTCAGCCGTAAATGAAGCAAAGACGACCTATTGGCAGGAATTGTTCGCAGAGCATCCCCCGGAACCGCTGTTATTACCATTTAAAAGGGACTACCGGCGTCAGGTGAGGAATCATGCGGCCCTCTTTAGCCTTGAACTCAGCCGGGAAACAGGGAATGCATTGCAGAATTTTTGTAAAACCAGGGGATATACACCCTTTACAGTATACCTGACCGGATTGACCCTGCTCCTATATGCGCTGACAGAGCAGAAGCGTATCGTTGTCGGAGTTCCAAGGTACAACAGAGAACGAATGGAATGGGAATCGATTATCGGCTGCTTTGCCATTGTGTCTTACACCTTACAAATCCTGGATGATCAAACGCAGATTGGTGAAGTATTAGAACAGGTGTCTACAAATATACGGGATAGTCAAAAGCATTTATTAGGATTTTCTCAGACATCCAGGTGGCTCCGGGGCAATCGAGATAACACTCTCGCTCCACTGGTTCAGGTGATGTTCAGCTATATGAGGATGGATGGTATGAAATCGATATTTAGCCGGGAAGCCATCTTAATTCCCCATCAGCGCCGGTTTTTAGATTTCGATATCGCCTTTACCATGGTTGATGGACAGGACAGCCGTTTTGTGAATATCGAATATGCTTCAAATCTATTTGAATCTGAGACGATTGAAATGTTTGCCATGCAGTTTGAAATGATTCTTCAGTGGATCGTACGCTCTCATGAAGCAACCATAGAAGATATTTTTGATACGTTAAAATTTGCTCGTAAAAAGACGTTATGTATTTCCGCCACATTTACTTCAGAACCGCTTCAAAACAGCCTGGCGTACTGGATGGGGACATTAGGAATTAACAGCAGAATATCTTTTGCTGATTTTAATCAGGTTTTTCAGGAATTACTGAGTCCGGACACTCTTTTAAGAAGCAATCCTAAGGGTTTGAATATTATATTATTACGGTTTTCAGATTGGATTAAAAAAGAGCTTGAAGCAGAACCTTATATTGCCAAAGATGCAGAGAACCATTTGAAAAAAACCGTATCGGAATTTATCATAATATTCGAAGCGGCCTTAGCAAATGGGGATACCCCTTATGTATTGCTGATATGCCCTGAGGAGAAAGATGTAGCAGAAAAAAAAGGTCAACATTTCCTTAAAAAAACAGAACACCACATTACCGAGCATTTTCGTAACAACGGGAAGGTCAAATGCCTGCTGCCAGAGGATATACAGTATTATTACCCCTTAACGGATATCTATAATCCTCCAGGTGATTCACTTGCCACGATTCCCTATCGAGATTCTTATTTCACGGCTATGGGAACCATGATTGCCCGCCATTGCTTTAATCTGTGGCATTTGCCTTATAAAGTAATGGTCCTGGATGGGGATAATACCTTATGGGAGGGTGTGGTCAGTGAAGATGGGATCAATGGGGTTAAACTGGATCCCGGGAGACGATCATTTCAGCAAAAGCTTTTATACCTCCAACAAAGAGGTGTGCTCTTATGCTTATGCAGCAAGAATATAGAATCGGATATAACAGCCTTGTTTGATAAAAGGGAGGACTTCATCTTATCAAAAGAGCACTTCGCGGCATGGAAAGTCAATCATGATGCCAAATCCCAAAACATCAAGGCATTGGCCGGACAACTCAACTTAGGACCAGACAGCTTTATCTTCATTGATGACAATCCGGTGGAGATAGCGGAAGTGTCGTCCATGTGTCCGGAGGTGTTGTGTCTCCAATTTCCGCAGGAGTCAGAGGAAATCAAAAAGTTTACCGATCATATCTGGTTTTTTAACGAACCACAGTCAAAAGGTTCTTTCGATCAAAACAGGACACTCTTTTATCAGCAAAATGTCAAACGCGAGGAAGTCAGAGCCTCTGCTCCTTCCTATAGAGAATTCATAAAGAATCTAAACCTTAAAACCGATTTCTCTCCGGTTAAAACGGGAAATACTGCCAGAATCAGTGAATTAACCCTGAGAACAAACCAATTTAACACAACCACCATCCGCAGAAGTGAGGCGGATGTTAAAACATTTATCTCAAAAGATGGTAACGCTGTCTATCTGATGGATGTAACAGATCGGTTTGGAGATTACGGCATTGCGGGCGCCTTATTTATTTCCTTTACAAAAGAGGTCGCAGTGGTCGATTCGTTCATGGTCAGTTGCAGGGTATTGGGCCGTGGAGTTGAGCATAAAATGTTGTCAAAGTTAGCGGCCATTATTGAAGAGGAGCATGTACCGGTTATTGACATTCATTATAACCATTCTTCAAAGAACCTGCCTGTGCAGAAATTTTTAGAGAGTCTTAATGGTAAAAAAATCATAAATGAGAACCAGACAATATATCGATTTGAAACAAAAGCGCTAATCGAGATTTCTTTTAATGGTATGGAAACGGAATATCTTGATAAAACAGAGAAAGACAAAAAAACGTCTATTAATGATTCAGAGGGGGAAAAAGAAAAAAATGGCGTTACAAATAATATAAAAGAGGAATTTATTCAAAATTGGCTGGAAGCTTCTGATATTACCATGATTGAAAAGTATTTCCCTAAAAGCTGCAATCATGGTTCCGCTGATGTAGAGATTGCCTATGTTGAGGCAGAGACGAAAACAGAGCAATCATTGTCAGAGCTCTGGAAAAGAGTATTAAAAACCGAACAAATTAGTGTAACTGCCGGCTTCTTTGCACTGGGCGGCAGTTCTATAGAAGCAGTTGAGATACTGAGCCGGTTTAAAGAGGACTTTGCCACACCTGTGCCGTTTCAGTTGTTTTTGGAAGACAGCAGCATCCGCACCCTTGCAAGAGAAATAGATAACTACCGGATCAAAGGAAGCTTTACCCGAGATAATTATTTCAATAATGATGAGGTAATGAGAGATTCAAAATTGCCTCAGGAACTGATCAGCCAAATTCAATCTCAGGCAGCAGAGCCTAAAAAGAGGAGTAATCGGGAAAAAGAGCATGTATTACTAACGGGCGGTACAGGTTTCTTAGGGATATATCTCTTAAAAAGTCTGCTGAACAATACATTCTTTCATATTCATTGTCTGGTGCGCGCTGAAGATGACAAAGAGGGATTAAATCGACTCAAAGATAATGCCAACACCTTTAACCTGTCATTGGAAGGGTTTGAGGAGCGGATTCATATAGTTACAGGTGACCTTTCACAGGAACGGTTC
>JAREWP010000093.1 GCA_029001845.1 Candidatus Magnetocorallium paracelense
GATCAGTAAATTTTATGGCATTGGCAAGAAGATTTGATAAGACCTGATTCAAACGTAATGAGTCACCAATCAAAGCAGGCGGCAGTTCAAGAGATGGAAATATAACAAGCTCGATATCCTTTTCAGCTGCCTGACGTCCGAACATATCGGCCAGTTGATTTAATACTTCGTTGAGCTGAAAATCAGTTGACTCGAGATTTAGTTTACCGGCATCCATTTTTGAAAAATCGAGTATGTCGTTAATGATGCTCAATAGTGATTTGGAAGATATTAGAATTCGTGACAAATATCTCCGTATGTGTAAAGGCGGATCGGCTCTCAGGGCCAGATCCGTCAGACTGTTGACCGCGTTCAAAGGAGTTCGTATTTCATGGCTCATGTTCGCCAAAAACTCACCCTTCGCCATACTGCTCTCCTCCGCCTTGTTTCTGGCTATCATCAACTCATTAGTGCGCTCTTTTATACGTTCCTCCAAAGTATCCCTCGATATAGTTATACTCTGTAACTCTTCAGTCATTTTGTTAAATGAACCGGTCAAGCGCCCTATCTCATCTGCACTTACGACTTCCGCCCTGTGATCCAAATTACCTTTAGATATAATATTCATGGACTCTACAAGGTTTATGACGCCAACAAGTATTTTCCTGGTAATATAAAAAGTAATAGAGATTAAGACTATTGTAAAAACAATCATAGAGATGATTAATTGGGTTCGGGAGTCATCTATGCTTTTTCTAACACCCTTTGTCATCACATCTATCTCTCCATACTGATTGTCAATCGCCTTTTTTATGGTAAATGCAACGTCTTCCTCATACTCTTCCGCTTTCTCCACCATTTCATGTAATTCATCAATATGCGCTAACATGACATCGGATTGTCCAAGCAACTTCTGAATAATATCTTTAAAGTCGGAGCTAAAGTCGTCAGGCGTCGTTATTTGCTTTATGAGTCTATCTATCTCTCCCCCGGCTTCTACAATCCATTTCATGGAATCTATACGGTTATCAGGTTCATCATCGTCAGTTTCAGGCTCTTGCTCTTCTTCTCCTTCCTGATAAAGCAAAGCATATTCAAGAGTCTCTTGTAATAAAAACAAACACTGGTGCAATAGCTTATCCATTACAGGGAAATCTTTTGCAGACAGAAATTCGCTGTTGTTTAAAGCGGCCTCATAGAAATCGACAAGGGATCTTCCTGTCATCTCAAGCTCTTTATGTATTTCCAGGAACTCTTCCTGTATTTCAGCAGCTTCTTTTAACATAGCGATAAAATTATCTCTATGCGCGTCAAGATCCTTTTTGATCCCTCTTTCCAGCAAATCATCTTCCGCAACAATATATTCGTTCTGTGTGTTGTTAAACTCAATTATTTCATCGTTAAACTCCTCTATTTCCTCGTCGCTGCCTGTGTTTATGTAGCTTTGAAGTTCCATAAGCATCTTGTTTAAAGAGAATTGAAGCTCAAGTATGGCTGTAATATCAGGCATGGCGTCATCTTTCACTTCATGATATGATTTGCTGATTTTTTCTATATTGTATAAAGAAAGCAGGCCCGATACTATAAAGAAAAGTATAAAAAATAAAACATTGAAACCTAACTTAAACTTCAAGCTTTTAAAATCCATGAATAGTCTCCTTTATGCATTCTCCGGTTAAACAGAGGTTGTATAGTTGTTCATTATCTCATCGTAACTACTCAGTTATTCAGTCTATACACCTTGTAGTTACAAAATATCAAAATAAATAATAATGATCAATTCATTAGAGATGAATATGGTACTGCTCAAACTGCCAAGTTTCCGCCTTTTGTAACCTCCCTGCCTGAATCTTCATTTGTCGATGTCTCCTTTATCCTGAGTCTGATTTAACAGATACTCTTTGAGAAGTTCATAATCGCACTCTTCCATATCAGTAAACTTAATGCCCATACCGGGAGGTTTACCCTTCGATTCAGGCCCCTTTTTTCTGGCCCAAACAACCTCGCAGTTAACCCTGACAGGCTTTGCAAGATCGGGAAGGTTCAGCTTCATGGAAAATCTGTGTCCCGGATTCAAGGGATCGTCCAGCATTATAAAAAATCCCCATGTACTTATATTTCCGATATACGCTTTCACCAGTTTTTCTTTAAATCTGAATGTAACGGGAAGCATTACTTTGACTCTTTTAGATTGTCTGGTTGTAAAGCTGTTTGCCTTGCCTGTCATTCTCTTAACTCTGTGAGCGAGAGAAATCAAAATATGTCTGAAGTCTTTTGAGAGCTTCATAAATTCGCTGTCGAGAAATTCACGATCTATTATTCCCACTGTCACAGCACCAACGGCTCTCGCTGTAGCTATTCTTCCCATGTCGGCAATGAATCCGGTTTCTCCGAAGATTTCTCCGGGCTTAAGAGTCTCAATTATACATTCCTTTCCGTCAAGCTTTTTTGATATCTCTACGACACCCGTTTCCAACACATATATAAGGTCTCCAGAGCTTCCTTCTTCAAAGATAATCCGACCGCTATCGTAGTTTTCTTTACCAATAATATGTAGCATAAAATATGAGTGATTGAAGCTGCATTAAAGCTGTGTATCTGTTCACAGTGATCTGAGGTCAGAGGTCAGTATAAAGACATAAAGTGTTTTAATACTTATATCACAAAGCATAATAAACAACATCCGGTTAATAAAAAGTAAAGAAGAGCTTATGCTACGAATATTTGAGAAAATCTTTTAAAACAGACCTCCGATCCCTGACCTCTGTGAACGGTTACAAAGTTGTATAGGGAAAAATTCGTTCATTCACATACATTCATGCTTGCGATATAGAAGAGTTTAGTATATATTTTTAAAACGAAATACATCAAATCCAATAACTTCTCATTCATTCTTTTTTATTTGATACTTTGAAAACAAGTAAATTTATGATATATTAATTAAAGAGTAATCGGTAGTTATGCAAACAGAGGAATTATTAAAAATTGACAGATGACTTCCTTCCGGGAGTGAAGTAGTGTTTCCAGCGTGAGGCAGGCGATTCTGCTGCTGGGATTTTAGACCATCCGTTCTCTCGCCCTTGAAGTTACTATTTACGATCAGTTTGTATTGTATAGCAGACACTCCAAATTTGATCATCTGTTTTACTGGAGGCACTGTTTATCAGAGGATGATTGGTTCATTGCATTGCCCTGCACTTCCAGGTTGTGTTTCTCAAGGAAAAAACGAACAAGAGACAATAGAAAATATAAAAGAGTCTATTATTGCCTGGCTTTGGGCAGAGGATCAAAAAGCTATATCGGTATATGGATTAATATAATTCGCTTTCAAAATATTTTATTATAACCTGAAACAGCGCAGATATAAAAGAGATCAGACCTCAGTAAATGATCAAGCCTGGTGTCATTGGAATGATGCATTACATCCGCTTTAATTTAAATTTTTTTTGTAGGTAATTTACCTACAAAAAAATCAGCATTTTACCTACATATTTTTCTTGATTACTTCTGTTATAATCCTCACACCTAATATATTTCCTCCAGAACGGCAACAGAGTCCTTTTTTGTGTGTTTTTCTATTCAATGGCATGAGGTAATTAGTCTGAAGACGGAAGGCTGAAGCAAAAAATCAAATGACTTGGATATGTTAGCCAATAAAAAAGATTTAAGTTTTATTGGTAATGCATGTCTTTCCTATTAGTCTTCACCCTTTAGTCTATACATCTAAGTAGTTGCGAAAAATCTACAACAACCATTAGAGAAACAAAATCCTTCTAATTTTTTTGGAACATATAAAAGCAAATGTTGGATAATCTATTCGGTAAGGACATCGAGAAAACAAACGACAATTGTGCTTTTACCATAGACACGACCATTAAACTTCAGATCGAGAACGAAAAAATAGAATATCAAGGCATGATTGTCGGCTTGAAACATAACATATATTTAATAGTAAAAATAAGCGACAATGAAATGAAACAGACTCTGTCCAAAAATGATCCGCTTTTAGCTGAATTCTTTTATAAAGGAGTGATTTATACCTTCACATCCAGTGTCATGCAAATAATAACAGCACCGGAGGAATTGATTTTTATAGATTATCCCAATGTTATCGAAGAGCGTAATATACGTAACTATAAACGAGTCGAATGTGTTTTACCTGTTGAAGTCGGCTATAAGGCCGAATTATTTGAAGGAATTATTGTCAACTTAAGTATAGGCGGATGCAGTCTTATTCTGAAAAATACCGATATCGCCATATCAAGCATGATAAAGCACACGACCGTTGACTACCGATTACATGATGGCATGCAGTTGTATTTAAGACTACCCGGAATTCAGAGAGAAATAATAATGAATTGCCTAATAAGAAATGTTGTAAAGAACGCACAGGAAACATATATCGGCCTGGAAATTGCGGCATATTCCAAAGACGGGAAAAGACAGTTGAGCGATTATATAATGTTCGAGGAAAGAATAGAACAGAGCGTTTACTTTCAGACAGTAATAAATTCAATCCTAAAAATTTCCATGGAACAAATATCATTAAAAGAACAACTCGATAAAATACTGTTTTTGATTGCAACGACTCCGAGGCTTTCGATCCAGTCCAAATGTTCCATATATATAGTAGAAGATGACCCGAATACACTCGTTATCGGCTCGCAGCGGGGCTATTCGAAAGAAATTCTTGAGACTTGCTCGACGGTTCCCTTTGGCAGATGCCTTTGCGGCAAGGCAGCATCTAAAAGAGAAATAGTGTTTTCAGATTCCATAGACCATCATCATACTATAAAATATGAAGGTATGCAGGCGCACGGACACTACTGCATCCCTATTATTTCACATGGCAGGAGTATTGGCGTAATTAATATCTATATAAAAGACGGAGAAGAAAGAAACAGACACATTGAGGATTTTCTTTCCTCTATCGCCTTTACTCTTGCAGGCATGATCGAAAGGAAACAGTCTGAGGAGAAACAAGCTTATTTATTGAAAGAATTGCAAGCCAGTCAGGAGCAAACATTACAATCGTCAAAGATGGCCGCCCTGGGTCAGTTAGCGGCCGGAATTGCGCATGAAATAAATAATCCGGTTGGCTTTATAAACCAAAATATCAAGAATTTAGGGAAGTTTTCGGAAAAGCTGACCACGTTAATAGATTTATATGATAAAGCAGAAAAATCGAATAAGCAAAAAGCTGAATTTGCATCCTATAAGAGAGAAATTAACTATGAATATATAAAAACCAGAACCAAAGACATGGTAGAACGGTCCTGCGCCGGTATTGACAGGATAAAAAAGATCATACTCGATCTGAAAACATATTCTAACCTCGATGCATCGGAGGTTGGTGATTTGGATATTAATAAATCCTTGGATGTAATACTGGAATTATTGCATCATGAGATAAAAAACAAAATAAGTGTATTGAAGGAGTACAATGTACTTCCCCTTGTAACCTGTTATGCCGGTAAACTGAACCAGGTGTTTATGAATGTATTGATTAATGCTACTCAAGCAATTGAAAGAGAAGGAACAATAACAATAAGAACAGGAAGAGAAGAGGAATATGTAAAAGTGGATATATGTGATACAGGTACAGGTGTTCCAAACGTTATTAAAGAGAAAATATTTGATCCTTTTTTTACAACAAAACCGGTTGGTCAGGGAGCCGGTTTGGGATTATCCGTCAGCTATAGTATTATTAAACAGCATGAAGGGGAGATTAGTTTTCAGAGCAACGAAGGCGCCGGATCAACCTTTACAATTAAAATTCCCTTAATACCACACTGTCTGTTGAGTAACTGAAGAGCCCGCAGGATAGTCATTTAAATGTAGCATACGGTATCCCAAGTATGTCTGTTTTACAACACAAAAAGATCGATTCATATAATTAATCTCTTCTATGATTTATTAACACAGAAAAAAACTGTCTTTACTTACCGTCCCTCAGCCTTCAGTCTATCTACTGAGTAGTTACGAACTACATAACTATTCAGCACTTAGTCTTTTGACAGAATTACGGAATAAAACAAGTTTTTGTCTTGTTGATTCAAAATACCCGCCCTCTTTGTATTGTTAATTTTTCTTTACTCCGAAAACAGACTGCAATGCATTGAATAGAGCTGCTTAAAAATGTTTTAATCTTACTATTAATCTTAATTAAAAATCGTTTTCTACTATGAGCATGATTAAGAGTTTAAAATATATCTGCTGCAACCCGAGGGGGCTTAAGCGTTGATCCACAGGTTCTGTCTATATAATTACTTAATTTTTAATCATTTGCACTTGATGTATAAATATGGACATGTACAATTTTCATAATTTCACTCTCCAGGAAATGACTCGATGCGGACGGGAGATTGAACAGCTCTGTAAAGGATCTGCCAATCTGGAGGAGGCTTCCACTAGAATTTCCCGCTTTTTCTTCAATCATTTTTTAGATCCCATATCAGGGGAAACCTCTTGTGTTCTATCCCGTTGCTTCTGTGTCCGGGAATATGAGACGCTCCAGGGCGCTGTTCGGGAGGCGGCGGATATGATGGGGGATGACGCTGCTTTTTCTCCTTCTACGAAGTTCCTCACCCTGATGGGAACAACCGGTTTGGAACCACAATGGTGCGATTGGAAAGATTCTCAAGGGCACAAAGCGATTCCCCTGGCAAGTGAAGAGTTTGTTGCCGGTATTCCGATGATTTCCGAATTGATACGTCAGTTCGGATTTGAAATCTCCCGGCTTGTCTCTCCTCAGCCTGACACTTTCCTGACTATCGAGGAAAACCCCTTCAGTGTTTTTTTTATTAAGGAGGCACAGGGCAGCCCCTATATCCCGGCTCAGGATCATTTTGTCATACCCTATGGCGTTCAGTCGGTTCTTGGTTTTGGCAGCATGCTTCCCACCGGTAATATTTTCATTACACTCCTTTTTTCTCGCACAGCGATTCCTCCTGAAACCGCCCGATTGTTCAATAATATCGCATTGAGCATCAAACTTGCGATCATTCCTTTCATTTCGGAACGTCACTTGATTACGGAAATCAGAGAGACCTATCTCTCCCGCTTCCCTAATGACACAATCATGAATCTGGAGGCCAGGATTGCAACTTCCTGGAAATTATTGGATATTTACAGAGAAACTTCAATCGACCAGGCGAATGAATACGCCGATTTATTGAGTTACGCCCAAAGAGTACTCCAATCTATTGACGATTTGATAGTTGTCTGTCGTAACGGGAAGATTGAACAGGTCAATCATCCCGGATGGCTCGGATATACAGAGAACGATTTATTGAATCGACCTATTACCGAGGTGTTTCATGAGGCTGATCAAAACCTGTTTATCCCATCAAGGCTTGAAGAGTTTGAACAATTCGGTATCATCAAGGCAGTAGAAACCACATTGGTCGGAAAATCGGGAGAAATGCTTCCTGTCTTGGCCTCTGCATCCATGGTGGATAGTCAAAACGGACAAAGTCTCTTCGTTTTCAAGGATATCAGTGAATTTAAGAAAACTCAGGAAGAGCTTATGGAGAAGAAATCCCAACTTCGAGCCGCCGAATTGACAAATAAAACAAAAAGCGCATTTCTGGCCAATATGAGTCATGAAATTCGTACTCCAATGAACGCTATTATCGGACTGAGCCAACTGGTGCTTCAAACTGACATGACTGCCAAACAGCGGGACTATCTGTCCAAAATTCTTGATTCGGCGGACTCTTTATTGGGAATTATTAATGACATTCTTGATATTTCAAAGATCGAAGCGGACAAACTGGAAATAGAGCAGGTCGAGTTCAACCTGGAAACGATTTTCGATCAACTGATCACCATTGCGCAACCCAAAGCGGATAAAAAGAGACTGGAACTACTCTTTTCCTTACATCCCGGCGTACCTGACAGATTAATCGGGGATCCTCTTCGTTTAAGGCAAATATTGACAAACCTGCTGAGTAATGCCGTTAAATTTACGGAACAAGGCGAAATCATTATCTCAGTTGAACCATTAAAAAAAGATGATAAACGGATTTTGCTGAAATTTTCCGTCCGGGATACCGGCATTGGCATAGATGACACGCAGGCAGCCAGGTTGTTTGAGTCTTTCACCCAAGCCGATTTATCTACGACTCGAGAATATGGCGGCACCGGACTGGGCCTGACTATCTGCCGGAGGCTGGTTTCTATGATGAATGGTAAAATCTGGGTTTCCAGTACGCCAGGTAAAGGAAGCCTTTTTTCTTTCACAGTTGATTTGGGATATTTACAATCCGACAATTACAGGCGAGTTTCTCTGGAAGGATTAAAAGGATTACGAGTTCTTGTTGTAGACGACAACGCCACAGCAAGGGAGATACTGACACAAACCATGGAATCATTCCTTTTTAAAGTTGAATCAGTTGCCTCCGGTAAAGAGGCTTTACATATTATGACTTCTTCACAACACCACTTTGATCTGGTTTTGATGGATTGGAAGATGCCGGAAATGGATGGACTGGAAACTTCGCGTCGAATAAAAAAGGGAGATATCCTTGACAAGCCCCCGGTGATCATCATGGTCACGGCCCATGACAGAGAGGAAGTTCTCCAACAGTCGGAAAAAATCGGTTTAGAAGGACTGGTTCTCAAACCGACAAGTCCTTCAGTTCTGGCAGATGCCATCACGACTGCATTCCATGTAAGCCGGCCGGCTGAAACCAGACCGGAACCACGGATTCCTTTAGCCGGGAATAGTGAAGCGCAACGCATTCTCGGCGCCAGGGTCCTGGTAGTCGAGGACAACTCCATCAACCGACAGGTAGCGGGAGAACTGTTAACCGGTTACGGGCTTCAGGTCTTTTACGCCAACGACGGTTTTGAGGCGATTGAATTCCTGGAAAAAGAGCAAGTAGATCTGGTGTTGATGGATATTCAAATGCCCCATCTGGACGGTTATGCCGCCACCCGCCGGATCCGGGAACAGAAACGTTTTATCAATTTACCGATTGTCGCCATGACAGCCCATGCCATGACCGGTGATCGTGAAAAATGTCTTGCAGCAGGCATGAACGATCATGTGAGCAAACCGATTGACCGGGGACAGCTTTATTCGTCATTGGTAAAATGGATACCGCCTCGTAATGAAATTGAGCAAAAAGAGACTCCTGACAACATTGAAAACACAGAAGCAACCATCCCAACGCTCCCGGGTATTGATACCGCTTCGGCCATGCAACGTCTCAATGGTAATCTTAAGTTATTCACTTCTCTACTATATGAGTTTCAACGAGACTATGGGGAAGCTGCCCGTCAAATTCATTTTCTTCAAAAGGGTAAAAGAAAAGATGATTTGGAAAGAGCTGTGGCTCTCGCCCATACGATTAAAGGAATCGCCGGAAACATCTCTGCAATGCGCTTGTTCAACGCAGCATTGAGCCTGGAGGTGGAATTGAAAAAAGGCTCTCCCCCTGCATCAGAGAGGCTGGATGAATTCGAAACCGCCCTGGATGAAGTGACGGTTTCAGTCACAATAATGAAAGAGTTTGAAAAATCAAAGGCTGAACCTGATAGTAATAACGCAGCAGTAGGGATGGCGACTCCTATAGTCAAGGAGAAAATCGTTCCTTTTATAAAGGAGTTGTCACAACGAATCAAGGGCAGAGAATTCAAAAGCCAACAAACCCTTAATAATCTCAAACCACTACTGGCAGGCGCAGCCATGGAGGTGAGTGAAGAGTTGAAAAGTCTGGAAGACAGTATCGATCGAATAGATTTTAAAGGTGCGCAACACTCATTATCAATAATTGTAAAGGCACTGGGGATCGATTCTGAGGACCTGGTGTAATGAAAAATACAGAAGAAAAGGCAAGGATTTTGATTGTTGATGATGTTCCCGCCAATATTAAGGCCTTGGCTGAGATGTTGGATGCCGGCTATAAAATCTCCATGGCGACCACCGGGCAGGATGCTATAGAAGTCGTTGCATCGGAAAATGTGGATCTCATCCTTCTGGATGTCGTTATGCCGGGTATGGATGGCTATAGGGTCTGTGAAAAGCTTAAGTCTGATGTAACGACAGCCGGCATTCCGGTGATTTTCGTAACCGGTCAGAATGAGGTAAAAGATGAAACCAAAGGGCTGGAACTGGGAGCTGCAGACTACATTACCAAACCGGCGAACCCTGCAATTCTTAAGGCTCGTGTACGAAACCACATCGAGTTTAAACGCCAGAAAGACAAATTGGAAAGTCTCTCTGTTATCGACGGACTCACCGGCGTAGCAAATCGCCGCCACTTCGACAGCTTTCTCGATCAGGAGTGGCGGCGCTGTATTCGAGGTTGTTTATGTATAACAATCATAATGATCGATATAGATCATTTCAAAGGATACAATGATCATTTTGGCCACTGCAGCGGTGACGACTGCCTGAAAAAAGTCGCCGCCTCTCTCCGAAATGCACTGTTACGTTCTACGGACCTCGTGGCGCGTTATGGCGGGGAGGAGTTTGCAGCGATTCTCCCTTTGGCGGAGCATCAGGGATCCGTTTTAATGGCTGAAAGGATGCGTAAAAGTGTGGAGAGCTTACATATCCTGCACCCCAAGTCCGATGCATCGGATTATGTCACTGTCAGTGTAGGGTGCGCTTCTATGATCCCCAAAGGAAAAATCATATCGCAAACATTGGTTGATGCTTCAGACAAAATGCTATATGCGGCAAAAAAAAACGGGCGCAATCAAGTAAAAGCAATCTTATTATGAGCTGAAAAGCCGGGGGAGGAAAAAATGGGACATAACCGCCATGGAAACTCAACCAAGAATACTGATTGTCGATGATGTTCCGGCCAATGCAAAAGTATTGGCCGAACTTTTGAGCAGTGACTACATCGTTTCTATCGCTGTCAACGGCCACGATGCGATTGAAACAGCATTATTGACAAAACCGGATCTGATTCTTTTGGATATCATTATGCCCGGAATGGACGGCTATGAAGTCTGTAAAAAGCTCAAGGCCGACGAGTCGAGCCGGAAAATTCCCGTCATATTTCTGACAGGGCAAACAGAAACGGAGAGTATTAAAAAAGGTTTTGAAGCAGGCGCCGAAGACTATATCACAAAACCCTTTGACGAAGCGATTGTAAGAGTAAGGGTCGGGAACCATATCAGAAAGATAAAAACAGAAGAGGAATCCCGTTTAAATGAGATCCAGATGCTTGCCGTTTCCAAGCTGGCGACTTTGGGAGAGGTTGCAACTGGCATAGCTCATGAAATTAACCAGCCCCTGGCGTACATAAGCGGTTTTATTCAGAACCTTGAGATTGCATTTGAAAAGAATAATATTGATCCCGATAAGATAAAAAAGAACTTGAAAACAGCCTATCGTCAGGTTGTACGAATAACAGATATCATTCAGCATTTACGCACATTTGGCAGGAAGGATCAAGAGGAAAAACAAAAAGAAATAACCAACATGGTTAAGGTCCTGGATAATACACTGCTGATTATGGGGGAACGTATTCGTCTGAGCAATATCGATCTTAAAAAAATCATAGAACCTGATTTGCCTGCAATTAAAGGAAGTTCTAACCAGTTGGAGCAGGTATTTATAAACCTCTTTCAGAATTCCGTTGACGCTCTCAGTTCTGCTAAAGAAGCAGAAATTCGAATAAAAATGTATAGTGACAAGAATATGCTGATAACGGAATTTGCTGATAATGGAGAAGGAATAGATAAGGAGATACAAAAAAAGATATTCGAACCTTTTTATACGACAAAAGAGGTAGGAAAAGGAACAGGCCTGGGACTGTCCATCGTTTATGGTATTATACAGGAACATAATGGCTCAGTTGCCTGTGAGTCAGAAATAAATAAAGGTACGACATTCATCATTAAAATACCAATATAAGGAAACCTCTTACCTTTACAGCGGGGACAAATATGGAGGCGGCCATTATATATACGAAGAGATCATGTTCGATGGCTTAAAGAAGAGATTTTACAGGCAAAAAAAGAGGGGCAAGTATTTCCTCACCCTGTTCTGCTCTTCGATTGATATGAAACTCTGTTCAAGAAAGTGGCGGTCATGAGTCAGGTGTTCTGTTTTTCACTCATTCAATTCTCCTTTCTTCCACATTTTTATGCTTTATGGGGCCCCGCAAAATCATGGACTTTGCTTAGTGATTTTAACGATAACATGATCTGCCCAACCCATAACCCTCTTCACAATTTCCTCGTGAACTCTCCCGCTTCTTAAAGAGAGGAACGATTTCGCCTGTGAACGAATTGACTTTAGCAATGGCAGGTCCGTTTCCATACCAAATCTTCCCAATCCGCGGATCGCCACCTGTAGTAAAAGCATAACAGACTTCATGTTTTCCGGTGACTTTATCAGAAAATAGAACCTCGATTGGGGATTTCCGTACTCCTTTGCTACATGGTGTAAAATTCTATGCGCCCTCTCCCCGCCGACAAGAGAAAAAAATATAAAAATCTCCCTTTCCAGTGTTGCAAGATAACGGGCAGGCAATGTCTTATAATCGTTCGCTTCCGGTTGAAATGATTTGGCAAGCTCTTTATGAATCGTTCCGATTTTACAAAAAAGCTTCTCCTCTTCGTTTTCAATGTGTTTTTTCGCATAATCGATCATTTCACTATTCAGACCTTCCGTTACCAGGAGCACCTCCTCCGGCGTGATCTCGATATCGTTTTGAAGCTCTTTATTGTACTTTCGTATAAGGATATTCATGAGTATCAGAGAATTTCGGTCCGAAAAGAAAACAGCAGCAGGCGAGGCGGAAAAATCCTCGATCAGCACCTTAAGAGCCAATTGAGGCTCACTCATCCCGGCAATTAACAGTTGCAGAGAATTCAGGAATATGACTCGATCTTCTCTGTTGATAATCTCTTTTAAGTAGTGCCAGAGGAATTCGAAAATTACTTTTTCGAATTCTATGAATTGAGGAATATTTTTTTCAAAAAATTTTTTCCGAAAAGAGCCGTCCCCGTCAAAACATCCTTTTAATAATTCAATAAGAAAAACGGCATTTTCAGCGGTAATTCCGAAGTCTTTGGCAATCGTTTCAATATCCTGGTCGTCGAATTCGATCTTATGGTGAAGTATACTCTTCATTTTTCTCTTGGTATGAGATCGTATTTTAAAAAAGGACAACATGTCGGCAAGTTTTTCATAAATTTTGATAACAATGGTCTCACCGGAATCGGAGATTCTCTCAACCTCATTGCCATTCACACGAATCCCGTCCAGAACCTCATCGGAAACGCCAACCAACCCTTTCTTCATATTCTTAAGTGTCTCCGGCTCTATATTTTCATAGATTTTATCTCTTTTAAAGATATCCAAAAAGTCTGTGACAAGAACGAGGCGACTACTCAGGCTTTCACCATCCACTTCATTATAACCCCCTCCATAGATACTTCCCATAAGCTTGGCAGTCTTTTGAGGAGAATCCGAAAATTTGCTTAAAATTGCTCGTGAGAGCTTGACTTTCTCTTGTGATAAGACCTCATCTCCGCCGGAAATCATGAGCCAACGGACATTATTGATCTCTATCCGCGGTTTTTTCAATTGTTCCTTAAGATTCTTAAAAGCAAAAACAGCGTCATAGACACTGACAAAACGATCGAGCCTGGCGTCATTGGAATGATACATTACGTCCGCTACCTTCTGAACAATCCTTTGCATGGATTCGGGTTTCAGGCGATTGACGCCGGCCAGCATAGTCAGGTTACAATCCGGTTGGTTGTTCTCGTTATATATGATAATTTCAGATTCTTCATGAAGATATCCCTTTACGGCGTCATGCAGTCGATTCCCTCTATGCGTGATTTTATAATAGTGTGACAAGATTCTCACGGAAAGACCCAGCCTCTCGATCTCATCCTCTGTCATTCGGTTTATTTCGATACTGCAAACATTGATTCCGAACCCTGCGAATATCTCAAAGGCCTTTATTAATCTGCCGGGCAGATGGGAAGCCATCAATCCCAGCCTTCGACTCAATGCTTTGATTATCGGAACATCTACCGTTAAAGCGCCGTATGTAATTGTACAATCGTATTTCTCGGGCACCCCCTCTCCGGCCATTCCCCTGCCTCGATAACGAAGAACCAACTGATGGGAGCGATTCGAAATAGTCGATATTTTCTTAAGATTCTCGATCAGCAGCTTCAGATACGCTTCATTTTTTTGAGTAAATCCGGTTAAAGATGCGGACTTTAGGATATTCGATAAAAGATAGGCGAATTCAACCAGAAGAACCCGCCTGCTGTCCAGCAGATTCTCCGCCTCCTCCATAGCCTCGATCAGATCGTCTTTTGCTTCAGTCGCCTCTATATTCCTCGCAGTTGTATCGATACCTCCGAGTTCCATAAAGAGTCTTTCCGCCTCTTTATCCAGTTTAAAGTAGTTTTCTCTTTCCTCAATCACGGTTTTGGCTTTTCTGTCGGGCAAAAAATCATTGAAAAGGCGCAGTAAGTGGGCCCGTTTTCAAGACGCACCAATATTTGATTATATCCTTTTCTAAAAAGGATTTTTTTTATAATTTCATTCATCTTCCATGAACTTCTTAAATTGTCTTCCCATACAAGTAATTTCCTGCCTGAGGGATAGGTGATCCAGACCCTTGCCGCGTCATCGGAGGCAAAAGCTGTCACCATCTCTGTATCTCTTTCAAAATAAATATCTGTATATAGATAATAGGTACTCTCTTCCGCCTCGTCAGGTACGATTATCCTGACACTACTGGATTGCATAAAACGCCACTTCAACGCTCTATGTAGACCATCCTTATCTTTTTTACCATCTTTATATTCCATATCGAAATCTATTTCCTGCTCAGGGGGATGCAGGTTTTTATAATCAATGGCGCCGCTGTTTTCCCAAGGGCCAATAACATACCACGTATCGATATAGATCCAACCGGAACGTATCGATTCCGAGAGGAACTTTCTCCCGGGCAGAACATTGGCATTTATAAATTGCTCATTTATATGAAAAAGCTCTTCCTTTGGTAATGAAAAAGCCATTTTACGGCCACCCGACATTCCATAGGAATCCTGATTGTAGGTAAACCTGTCAAGACTTATTCCTCGGGCCTCGCCGGAATCTTGTTTTATATTCCCAATACCTGCGCCGGGCTGAGAGCTTTTAACGGGGTTGTTTTTCGATCCTTCTCCCCTATGTCTTTCTATAGCAAAGGCCTTTTCCAGCGATAAAGTTGAGTTTTTTTTACCCTCCTTTAGAGTCAACGATAAAAAATTCATACTCATATCTGTAATCCTGGAAAGCATGTTTAAAGTCCTGATTCTCATTTTATCGGTTTTATTGACAGCCTCCGTGAGTGTTTGACTATATTTATCTATATCTTCTAACGTTTCGGCCTTCTTTGTCGTATGCAGTTTTTCACCCCAATCGGGACGTTCCGAGCGATTTGTCCGAAGTCTGGCAAAGGCTTCGTCAAAGGAGATATTCTCTATTATTGCCAGTTCCGCCGCTCTAACGTCTGTATAGACTTTACCAATATAATTTTCTAAAGAGCGGGATATATCGTAAAGTCCCTCCGGCCCGGCCTTCAAAGTTTCGCTGCTCACATCGGGAGCTTCTTCGAATCTCTTCATCGAAGTATCTACATTATTCATCTGCATCATATTGGTGTCGATTTTCTTCTTATAATCCTTGAAATCGGCTATTTTTTCAAATACACGATCTTTTGCCTGACGTTGAAATTTTCTAAACCCCTCACGATCCTTGAAATCGAGAAAACGTTCGTGTATAGGAGTGAAAAAGGTAGAATCCTTTTTTATCCATTCATTGGAAAATGACTCCACAAGCTCTCTGTTGTCATAGTCGGCCCTGATCTTATCGAGAAATATTTCTAAGTTGTTTAAAGCGTTTTTAATGCCGTCATAACTCTGTTGTGCAAGGGAGGAGTCGAAATCAAGCTCTATTTGAAACTCTTTATTGAACAGGGTTGTCTCCTTCCTGCTTATTTTCGAATATTCGGAAAGAACCGTAGTCAATGCTTTTTCATAGGGTTGAAGCTCACGGATCAAATAGGATTTCTTCTTGCGGTTTTTTATTTTTTTAAGTGAATCCAGTTTTATTTTTTCCATGGCCCTTTTTATCTGAATCATCTCCGCTATATTTGCACGCATATCACCGATATGTTTCCTTCTCAGACTTTCCTGTAGTTTGATTGCCTCTTTTTGTGGTATCGTGGTTTTATTTTTCATACGATCCGTTCGATTTATAGTGCCTGTTTTTTTCTTCGATTTAACAGGATTCTCTTCTTTATCGGGATGAATAACAACAAAACTGAACAGTGAGGCATTATGAATTATAAAGAGAAAGGCAATATGAAACAACAGGGAAATACACCAAACAGATGTCCAGAGTCTGAAACTATTTATTCCCTGGGAAAAGGTTTTATCCTTTATCTTTCGTCTTAATTCGAATATTTTGTAAACCTCGAAAACGGCAGATATCGATTACCTCAACTACATGATGAAAGGGAGTCTCCTTATCGACATCAAGACGGATTGTACGTTCCGACCCATTAAGACCCAAACGGCTGAGATAGAGATGAATATGTGTTTTTGAGGAAGGCTTGCCGTCCAGGAAGAGCTGTCCCTCCGATTTGATCCCGATCGCAGTAAAATCGGACAGAGGCAACACTTTTATTGAAGTGGCGGATTCAGGCAGCTCTATATCGATATCTTTATTCTCCTTTTTAAACATAGTCGATACAAGGAAAAAAATCAGCAGCAGAAAAACACAATCAATCAGAGGAGATATCGTTACATCGGCTTCTTCTTCGTCAAGTACAATTCTACTCACTACCAATCCTGCCGGTTTCGGGATGAATCGTTTTAAAATCACGTATCCTTACGTCTACCGTTGTAAAACCCTGAATACGACATATATCCAATCCTTTTATAACATGTCGGGTAGGCGTTTCTCGGTCAACAGAGAGTGTTATCGGTAAAAAGATTTTCTTTGTTTCCGCCAATTCTTTTAAAAATAGGGATAAATCGCTTATTGGAGAATAGGTCACTGCGCCATCCTCTTTTCTATACCCCGCCTGCTTATAGAAGCCGCCGTTCTTGTCAATACCAATAATGTAAACACTCTCTTTCTTCGTTTCGGAAACAGAAACTCCCGATTCGGGCAAAATCACCGGAATCTGTCTTTCCTGCCTTTTTATCATTGTCGTCACCAGAAAAAAAATCAGCAGTAAAAAAACACAATCAATCATTGGAGAGAGACGAATTTTTGCATCGTCATTATTGTCTGAAATAGGTATATGCATTATGAATTATACAATTTACGGCATTCTTTCTTCTTATCTAAGAACAGCAGTCAGCTATCAGCGGCCAGCCTTCAGCTTAAGGACTGTATTGATGTTATGCCAATAATAAGCATCACCTTATGGGTGCATCTGTTTTAAACTGTAAAGTGTTGCAATTAAAAAGCTGATGGCTGACAGCTAAATGCTTTTTTTAGTTATTCAATTGTTTCGAGAAACCAGGTGGTAATAATAAGATCGACGCTCTCTTCAAGTTGATTAACAAGACGATAGAGTCGCTGTTTAAAAAAATGATAAAGTACGAGAGAGGGAATTGCGATAATCAGTCCGACGGCAGTAGTGATAAGCGCTTTTGATATACTGTCGGCAAGCATTGCCGCCCCTCCGATATCGCCATAAATCGACACTTTTTTAAAGGCTTCGATCATACCGATAATCGTCCCAAGCAGCCCGAGAAGAGGGCTTAAGGAGGCAATTACGGCAAGGGGATGAATTCTCTGCTGCTGAATACGCATTTCACGTCCGGCAATATCTCCGGCGGCATTGGAAAGCGTTTTAAAATCCAGATGCCTGTGGTGAACAATAAAGCGGATAATTTCGGATAAAACACCGGGATACCTATCGCATAGATCAAGTATTTTAACAAACTTTTTTTGTCGATATAAGGGCAATACCTCATTGGCTAAACCGGCAGGGGCAATCCGGCCCGAACGAAGACGAATCAGGCGTTCAAGAGCAAAGGCCATTGTCGCCAGAGAACAAAGACCCAACGCTATCATTGTGTTTCCTCCCTTTGACAACTCCTCTGACCAGTGAATTCGATCTTCTGTCACAGAGCGATCTGTGATATCATTCTCCATTGCCGAAGAGATATAAATACCTACCATGAAAATTATGAGTATGGTAAAGAGAAGTAGTTTGAAAACTTTTATTTGCTTCATAATTCCTGTTCCTGTTTGCTTCTGTCAATAATGCCATAATGGCTTATGGTAGTCATAATAATACCAAAACCATTAAGAGAAAAGCTAAGCGATGAAGCAACAGAGGCTTTTGTAACAGTTATAAAAGAAGTCGAGCACGATTCAGGTAGGTTTACAAATGAACTCATAACAAAAGCAGAGTTTAAAGAGGAGATCGGGAAGATAAATGAAAAGATTACAAGCCTTGAAGGCAAGCTAAAGTTATATTTCCTTTTTCCCCCTCTTTGTTATAATCATAGTAAGCCCTAATGCACTACCTCCTGCTTCTCAGGGTTATTTACGATACTAAAGAGACTTTTAAATTACGGATTTGTACTGATTCTCTTTGAATATAGAACCACAAGATAATTTTTATGAAATGTATAATATAATAATTAGTCAAATTTAAATGAAATAATTTAATATTAAACTTAATACTCAAAAGTATAAATAATTTAATTATAAATACTAAAAAAGTGTATTTATTATATTTAAAAAATATTGTTTAATAAGGATCAACCGAGCCGGAGGAGGTTTTAGTCGAAGATCCCGGCTCAGGAACATTTTGTCATACCCTTTTATACGACAAAAGAGGCAGGAAAAGGAGCAGGTCCGTGATTGCCCATTAATTAATCGAGGTGGCCATTATATATGCGAAGAGATCATGTTCGAAGGCTTAAAGAAGAGTTTTACAGGCGTAAAAAGAGGGTCAAGTTTGTCTGATACGCGAATTGCCATTGTTCCCCTCTTTTTAATAGCATGTTGAAGGTCCGGATATTTTGATGATTGAAAAGCAGTGACAGTTGTTCCGCAGAGTATATTCAGGTGGTCGTCGCTGGCCCCTATAGAAGCAAGGCCAAACCTGTGGGAATACTTTTCGTTAAGGGCGTGGGCCGTGCAGATATCTTCTATACTGTCTGCATATTCCACGAATTTATGCTCTATGTATGAGAGGGGCATACCAAAGGGATATGATCTGCTGATACCGGGGTGGGGGATTATGGTTACCCCTCCCATTGCACAGGTTAACCTGGCAACACTTTCCGCAGGGGGTAAGCTTTTGTCAAAGGTCTGAAAATAGCGATGAATTTGCTTCAGCATATTCGGTTTATAGTACTCTTCAGGAAAGAGGGTTATGAGGTGACCCATATTCGTGCTGACCTCTAAGGCCGGGTAACAGACAGGGGGTTTTAGCCCCTCATGGTTCCAGTATTTCCTCACCCTGTCCTGCTCTTCGATTGAGGCGATATTCTGCTCAAGAAAGTAGCGGTCATGAGTCAAGTGCTCCGTTATGGTCACAAAATCAAGGCCAAGAGTTGCTCCCCTGGTAAAGATGGTTTCTACCGAATGTCCGCCGTCCGAAAAGGTCGAGTGAGAGTGGGTTTCACCGATAATAAGGCCGGGGGAATGCTGTTTTAGGGCCTTTATACTTGCAATAAGATCATCGTCGAGGACATTATCTGCAACCAGTTTTGCAAAGGGTTTGATGATTTCACTTTTTGCCTTGTTGGGAAGAGCAAGGGTTGTTAATGACACCCCAAGGGAAAGTCCCGCAATTTTTTTCATGAATGTTCTTCGTTTCATAAATACGCCCGTTTAAATGAAGTGTTATGTTCTTGTTTCGGATTGTGTGATTGCAGGAACTTTGGAATGTACTCCCGCCTTCAAGTCACAATTTAAATACTCGTCAGGATTAAGTTCGGGAGAATATGAAGGAAGATAATATAACTCTATCATATCCTTATGTGGGGTAGTCAGCTAACCAAGGGAATTAAGCGTAGTCTTTTTCAGGGACAAGGCGGAAGGTTTCAGCGGTAAAGGCTTTGTGAACTTCCTCTTTTACAATCTGGCGTACGTCGTCTCTGTCCGGTTTATTGTCAAGTTCCTGCCCTTGCCTGGCAAGTTCCTGCCCTTGCCTGGTAAGTTCCTGCCCTTGCCTGGTAAGTTCCTGTCCTTGCCTGAAAACCTCTTTCTTGATATCCCCAATCTCTTTAGCAAGAGGAGGAATGACCTGATTAAGGGCATCAATAAGGTCTTCTTTTGTAAGGGGTTTGTCTGACATGTTTTTAGTATATAAAAATAATTGCAAATTGTCAATCAGGTTGTTCCGACTCTGGAGCAAAGTAAAAGGTTATACACAACCCGTACTAATCCGCACCTATTCAACCAGACTGATTACTCCTCTCTCCGGATTGTAAACATACAGAGAAATATCGAGATCGATACCCATCGAGTACTTTTAGCGAGGCGGCATCGGCTTTCGATTCGTACTACTACAATTTGATATTGTTGAAATTACCGGAATTTCTCTGTGGCCGTAAGTCATTGATTTTAAAGGGGAAAATGGTGGGCGATACTGGTTTCGAACCAGTGACCTCTGCCGTGTGAAGGCAGCGCTCTCCCGCTGAGCTAATCGCCCGAAGCGTTGATTTTAGTAACTTCCCGGCTGTAGCAACCGAGATAGTAACACCTATTGTAGCAGAATGGCGCTTCTTTTCAAAAGTCTTTATTCCAACTCTGAGATTATCCGGGCAATGATGAGAGTATTTTGTTGTCATGAAAACTGTTTTATGGCCGGGAAGCTTTTGTTCTCATAGAGGTCCGCTCCGCTTTTGACAGGTCGAGTTGCGGATGTATGGAGAGTGCTCACGAACATCATTGTATGCCCACCACAATCAACTCCGGCCCTAAAAAGGGAGTTACATTTAATTGAGACTTCAGAAAAATCAAAAGACGGCTCGGAAACTAATAATTTTGATTCCAAGCCTAAAAAATTTTCTTATAAAATAAATCTCTGTGAAAGGAAGTAATAAAGACTCAGGCAAAGACAGGCAAATTCTAATCCCAGGCTAATTCATTTATCCTTTATCTGTTCGATTCGACCTCGTATTCGATATATAGTAACTTTGCTGCTTTTTTTAATGACTTATCAAGCGTCCATAAAGGCGTATTTGAGATCAGAGATGAACCAAGGAGGTGTGCGTCAATATAGCCTATGCCCATTAGATTTTGTGACTCAATAAAGACCATCACTTCCAAGTGGTCAAGAACATCGACCATTGGCAGAGCTTCAAACAACCGGATTATTTCCTTTCTATTTTTTAAACTGCCGCAAGCCAACTCTCCGATTATAAGGGATGGCATACTACAATGCCCTGATCAAGAAGTTCAATGAAAGGTACTGAATGATCTGAGAGAGGGGAAGTTGGATTATATTGATTTATCGGATTGGACATTTCATGATAAATTTTTTGCATTTTTGTTGGGAATGAGGAGCGGCATCGTCAGGTAAAGCGGTTTGGGAATATTAACAAATTTAGTTCTCCCGATAAATCTCTGATTGAAGCTCATGTTATGTTTACCCTGCTGACTTATACTCTGATACAACTTTATCTGAATAAAAAGCATCTGAGTGATCTTGCAAACAAAACCGGTTCATCCTTAAAAAGAGAGGAGCAGATGGGAACTAACAGTGTGATCGTGTATTCTGGCAAGTATTTTGCCGTCTTCGATTTGGGGGACTACACTGAGGAAATAGCATTCCTGAACGATGACGCCAGGCTGAAATTGCAGAAATGGATAAAAGGATTTAAACAACGAAAAAAATTCATATGTTAAAAAGCTTAAAAATGTAGGTTTTACCGAAGAACAGGCCGAAGTGCAGGCTGCAAGCATAGTCGAATTGGTTGATGAACAACTGACCACAAAACGTGATTTTAAAGAGATCGTAATAACTCTGAAAAGCGTTATAAGAGAGCTTGAACTTCGTCTTACCATTAAATTAAGTGCTATAGTCGCTGTCGGAATAGGAATAGTCGCTGTCTTGGTTAAACTGCTTTAATCATCAATCAGGGTATGAGCAATCCGGGAGACCTACGGCTCTTTTTTTTACGCCTTCTATTTATAATGAAAAAACAGTCTATGACCTTTTTTTCATCCTTAAACGAAATTCTTTAAACTTCTCCAGAAGCTCGAATTCAACAGGTATGATCAGGAGGGTAAGTAATGTTGCACTTGCAAGCCCTGTAACAAACGCGGTAGCCATGGGCGTCCAAGAGATCGACTTATTCGGTATGCCGATGGCCATGGGTAAAAGGCCTGTAATCGTCGTTATTGTAGTTATAAGTACGGGCCTCATTCTTACGTTGCACCCATGCAATACGGCCTCTCTTATTTCAGTGTTTTCATTTCTTCTTATATTCATAAATTCAATCATTATCAACGAATCGTTAACAGAAACACCGGCCAGTCCCACAATAGCCAAAAAACTTCCTAACGTAAAAGGTGAGCGGGTTAAGAAGACACCTAAAATTACACCTGTAATCGCGAATGCGACTGCCGATAAAATGATTACAGGTTGAAAGTAATCATTAAACTGTGAGGCAAGGACCATATAAATAGCCAGAACTGCAACAAAAAAGGCTATCGTAAGAGATGAATAAGCCCTCCCTGTAGACTCGAACTCACCGGCGAAAACCAAAGTTACACCTGGGTGTTGATAAGCTCGTTTATCAAAAAAATTTTTAACCAAATACTGTACTCTGTTTGGTGACAACTGTGAACCATCCCTTATATTGGATGTAATTGTTATAGAAGGTTTACCATTATATCTTTGTCTTGAACTTAATTCTTTGAGATAACGAACCGTCACAAGATCTCCTACGAAAACAGGTGAATCACCGTTTTCTATGACAGGTAGGTTTAGTACCTCCGATGGCATGGTGATACCACTTTTTTCGAAATTGCCTTTATCATCCACCCTGGCAAGGCGCACCAGCAAATCCACTTCCTCATCCGTTGTCCTGAACAGACCTGCATTATATCCGTTTAAGGCGCCTGCTACAATTGATGTCACATAATCAGGTGTTAGATTATATTCATATATGGCCTTCAATTTAGGTGTAAATTTCACAACTGTCTGTAAGTCCGCCCTGTTGTCCTCGAGCTCTATAAGATCTTTGAATTCCTCTTCTCTTTTTAAGAAATCCAATATTTCATCAGTCGCAACGTTGATGTCCTCCAGTGTATTGCCGGTGACTCTGATATTAACAGCTTTGCCGACCGGAGGACCTGTATTTTCAGCAAAGATCCGAAGCTCGGGCTTAGGTCTGTTTGAATAATTTTCATCTATATATTGATTGAGTTTTTCCCTCATAAAATCCAGGTGTTTCAATGGATCGTTTTCCGGATTTTCGGGAAATTCAATATCTTTCTGCTCCGGGAGAGTGACTATTACCTGTCCGAAGTTATGTCCCAGGTGAGCCTCATAATCAATATCTTCATAGTATCCGGCAGTACCGGAAGCCGATTCTGCCTGTTTTTTTCCGAAGGACATGATATAACGTGATAAATCCCGGACTACCCGGTCTGTCTCTTCGATAGCCGTTCCCGGCGGCATGAAAACAGGTACATGGTACCTGAAACAATTCCCCGGAAAGAAGTCCACCTTTATAAGAGGCATCATACCCGAAACTGAAAGGCCCAGAATTACAATAGATATAATAAAAAGTGCAACAGTTGCAAGTAATGTCACAACCTTATGATTTAATAAAAGAGAGAGAATCATTTTATATTGCTTCCACAGGAAGTTAAAGATGCCGGAGAAGAGAGTATTCTCCTTTTCATTATTAGTCGTCGATAGCTTTTTTGGGCCCCAGTCCAGGATATGTATTGGTAATATAAATAGAGATTCAATTAAAGATGCTATCAGGGCGAATGAAACGGCTTTGGGGATCACACTGAAAAAAGCTCCCGTTGTTCCGGTCATTAACAACATTGGGATAAAAGCCAGAATACTGGTCAGGATAGAGCTGAAAATAGGGAGAATAACCTCGGATACCCCGCTTATGACAGCCTCTTTTAAGGGTTTTCCCGTCTCCAGGTGTCTGTAGACATTTTCAATAAGAATAATAGCGTCGTCAACAATGATTCCCGATACCAGGACAAAGGAAAAAAGACTTATCGTATTAATGGATTCGCCGGTAAATCTAAGAAATACGATTGCAACAAGGAAAGAAAAGGGGATGCCCACCGAGGCGAGCATTGCGTTTCTAAAACCGAGGGTCATCCACAGGATCAATGTGACCAGGATCATTCCGAGAATCATATTTCCCGATAAGGTCCTAACCGAATCTTTTATCTCAATCGTCGAGTCATTAGTAAGAACGACATTCACATCATCTCTCTGATGAATATCGGTAAAACGTTTTGACAGCCTCCTTACCTCATCGGCAATGGAGAGGGAATTGGCGCCTTTTTCCTTTTTAACAATGAGTTTTATTGTACTTTGGCCATTTGCAGATGACATGGTGTCAGGCTGTCTGTGGGAAAGCATAACATTTGTCACAAGGTCTGACACGGTCAGGAAATTGCCGTCCCCATCCCGTCTTACAATAGTGTTTAAAATCCTGCTTTGGTCATTAAACCTTTCTCCCGTATCCAGCATATACTCATGACTTTTGTGTTTGAAACGACCTGTGGGGATCTTGGTATTGGCTGATTTTATAGCCATACCCGCCTCTTCAAAGGTTATGCCGTATTTACGAAGTTTTTTTGGATCCAGCGATATATGAAATTCATTTTTGTAATCCCCTGATAATTCAACCTCCAAAACACCCGGTATATTGATCAGCTCTGATTTAAACTCTTCGGCAAGAAGCTTAAGTGTCCTGTTTGACACCTCTCCTGTAATATTAACAACAATAACAGGAATCAAATACTGTGTATCCAGATATTGAAAAACAGGTTCGTCTACTTCTTTGGGAAGATCGCTTTTTATGTTTAAGACTCTGAATCTCAGATCCTTGAAGAGATTAACATAATCGGTGTCATCAATAAACTTGACATCAATGTTAGAATAGTTTCGTCGAGAAGTGGACTTCACAAATTCTATATTTTCAAGCCCGTCTATGGCGTCTTCTATTTTATCGGTCACCAGACTTTCCACATCTTCCGCCGATGCTCCATAATAAACGACATCTATTAAAACCCTGCCCATATCTACCGGCGGCATATTTTCAACGGAAGAGGTAAAAATACTGTAGATACCGGTAAAAACAATTATTACAAAGACAACATTCAGGAAGACTACTTGTTTTAATGTATATTGAACAAAACTTCGCATATTGATTCAACTCTTCACTTTGTCAAAACAGGTTTAAGCCGGGTTCCATGTTCAAGCCTTTTATCATAGGCTGCAATGAGAAAGTCAGCGGACTCTTCGAGTAAGATTAAATTAACGATATCACCATTCATTAATTCAACCTTCGGATGATCATACCTCTCTATAACAGCGGCCTTTGGAATCATTATCCCCTGATCCGGAATTTTGAGGGAAACAGTAAACTGAAGGCCACCGCGATGATAACCTTCATAATTCTTTATTTCAAGCTCGATCTTAAACTTTCTCGTCTTATCGTCAAAAGCAGGATTTAACCACTTTATCGAAGCATCCACCTCTTTTCCTTCCACCATAGCGTGAAATCCCGACCCAAACTCTTCCAGCGCCTTGAGTTGTTCTCTTGAAACAGATAGGGGTACTACCAGCTGTCTGTAATCAGAGACCCTGGCCAACTCTTTACCAACCTCTATGATATCTCCCGGTTCAATGTTTTTTTGAGTAATCACAAATCCTTCAGGCATGTTAATCGTATAACGTTTTCTGCGCTCTTCCAACTCTTTCAATTCAATCTCAAGTGATCTTTTTTCATTCACGGTAAAGCTTACATCGAACTTCGCCTGATCAAGGTCTTGCCTGATTTCATCTCTCATTTCTTCAGAAACCAGGCTCTTTTTAAACAATGAGTTTACTCGCTTATATTCTTTTTCCAAATAGTCAATACGGGACTTGATACTTTGAATCTTCACGTTTGTCCTGTTTATCGTATTTTTCCATGCCTTGATTGACAGATTAATAAAGGTGGGATCAATTTCGATAAAAGGCTGATCTTTTATTACATCTCCCTCTTCATAATTAACACCAATGACCTTCCCATTAACCTCGGATGAGACTGTAATATGTCTTACACTCCGTGTAAATCCGGTAAGCAGTACTTCTTTATATGCCTGTTTAACATATAGATTATCAAGGCTTTGTGCATTCGCAGTCAAAATCTGAGTGAGTAACAAACAGATAACCATAACAGAAAAACAAAATTGTTTAATCATACGAAATTACCCCCTTGTATCAATACCATTAACTTAAGGGGTGAAGCACCTTCCGACGTAAGCGGGTCATGTTTGAGAAGGCGCAGCGAAGCGGAGCCTTCAAGTTTAGCCGCTGAAGGCGGATGGTGCTTTGTTCCTTAAGTGAATGACATTGCCTTTGTATAATAAAAGCTCCAACTTTTTTAATACACTTTCGGAGCTATTTTACCCCAAGTCAAGGTAAACTCTCAACAGAGTCTTTGTTTAACATTCCTTGGCTTATTCTTACATATTCCATCCATTTTTCAGAAACCGCTCCTCCGGTTATGTTATACTTCATACTGTTTAAATAGAGATTTTGAGGATGATATAAACGGAGTTTTGGGCGCCGGGCTCCCGGTTTAAAGCATAGTAACAAGCATCACTTTTCCAAAAAATCTTTTTGCAGTATGTCAGACCATAGTGAAAAAAGCATACAAGAACTGAGATTGTAAGCATATGACAACAAACGAGTGGAACAACCTCAAATCGTTTTCTCTCTTCAACGGAATGAACGACACGACACTTCAGACTCTCTGGAATGAAGTGCAGACTCGAACTTTTAAGGAAGGTGAGATGGTCTTTGAAGAGGGCAGTTCCGGTGACGAGCTCTATATGATCCGCTCCGGCGCGCTTGATGTCCTTAAGTCAGTTGATACATCAGGATATATCAAGATTTTCGAAATGACGGAAGACAGTTACTTTGGAGAGCTCTCTTTTCTGGACAGTTCTCCGAGGTCAGCTGCCATTCGCGCAAAGGAGAATACGACTCTTTATATTCTGAAAAAAAATGACTTGATTGAAAAAACCAAAAACAGCGCGGTATTGAATGAATTATACAGAAACATTGCGATTATAGCGTCGGAAAGAGTGAGAAACACGACAACAGGTTACGTTGGTTCTTTAGAAAAACAGGTGGAATTACTAAATGATAAAGCCTATTTTACCGGCTTTTTAATTACTGTACTGGGAGCTTATTCCATTGTTTTGGTTTTGACAAATTTACTAAACAACGTGTGGAGTTCTGTAAATATTTATGAACTGAAATTCACCTGGATTTTTCTACTGTTAGTCGCTCTTCCCGTACTTTTATTTGTGATAAAAAACAGAGAACCATGGCATTTTTTCGGTGTCACCTTGTACAACTGGAAACGCTCGCTCATTGAAGGGGTGACTTTTTCTTTCGCCTTTATTGCCATTGCATTCGCCCTGTTGACTCTTGCCGGAAACATGGGATGGACACCAAAAGATGATACTTCTTTTATGAGCTTTTTGTATATGATGTTTGTCCGGAATTTTCCTTTTTTTGTACTTTACTTTCTCCATAGTTTTGGCCAGGAATTTGTAGCGAGAGGAGTATTTCAGAACTCGATACAAAAGGCCTTTGATGATGAAAAAGGATGGAAATCCGTCTTTCTGGCATCATTTGTCTTTGGGGTGTCTCACATTCCATATGGATCACTTTTAGTTGTATTTACATTGATTTCAGGGGTATTTTTCGGGTTTATCTTTTTACGACACAAGAATCTCATCGGAGTGTCAATTGTCCATTCCATTCTGGGTGCTTTTCTGTTCTCTCTCTCCCAGCTCCCTTTTATGTCCAAACTCGGTTAAAGACTATTCAACAATGGAAAATCAAAAAGAACTTAAAGATTTCACCCTGTTCAAGGGAATGAGCGACATCACTCTGAATATTCTAATGGAGGAGACTGAACACCGTTATTACAAAGAGGGTGAAACGGTAATAGAAGAGGGTAGTTTAGGAGAGGAGTTGTACATGATCCAATCAGGAAGTCTCGAAGTACTGAAGGCTGGAAACAGCGGTTTTTTTGTGATTACCGAAATGTCACAGGGGACTCAATTTGGAGAGATTTCATTTCTTGACAGTTCCCCCAGGTCGGCTACAATTCAAGCGAAGACAGATGCAACGGTGCTTATTCTACGTAAAAAAGCTATTATGGAACATGTGAGCAACGAGGAAGTATTGAGTGAGTTGTATAGAAATATCGGAATTATGGCCTCAGAAAGGTTGAGGAGCCGTTCTTCGGACTATGCCGGCTCTTTGGAAAAAAAAATAGAGTTGCTTCATGAAAAAAATTATCTTAACCGTTTTTTTATCTCCCTCATGGGAACTTTTTCAATTGTCCTGGTCCTTACCAGTATTATCAGCAGTGTATTGAGTGGTATCAACATTTATGACCGGGAATTCTCCTGGTTTTTTTTATTGTTAATATTGCTTCCGGTCATTTTATTTGTAATGAAAAGCGGAGAACCGTGGTACAGGTTCGGATTGACTCTCAATAATTGGAAACGCTCTTTTATTGAGGGATTGCTTTTTTCCATGGGAGGAATTCCGGTTGTTTTTGCTATTATGAAGATTGCCGGGGAGTTTGGGTGGAGAATCGGAGATGCTCTTTCATTTCCCCATATTACAGATATCACTTCTTTACGAAACATTTTGTTTTCTCTGTCCTGTTTCATTTACAGCTTTGCAAATGAATTTATAGCCCGCGGGGTATTCCAAAGTTCTCTGTATCGCGCTTTTAGTAATGAAAAGGGCTGGAAGGCCATTGTATACTCATCATTTATGTTTGCACTTGCACACATCCCTTTCGGGACCATGATGGTGGCCGTTACGCTCATATCGGGATTTTTTCTTGGATTTCTCTTTTTACGCCATGGAAGCTTAATCGGTGTCACGATTGTCCACTTTCTGTTAGGTGGGTTTGCCATGCTCCTCTCCGGTTCGTAGTTAGCTGCCTTAATCACCTATGGTTTCAAGAACAAGATATCGTCATTCCCGCAGTCACTTTAGCGGGAATCCGGAGTTTGGAAAAAAGAAAACGTGTTATGGAAGGCGTTCAGGAACGCTTCCGTTTTTCACCGGAATGACAGTGTTGTATGGTTTTGTTTTTGGATGAATTGGTATCAATTTATTTTCCTTGAGATCAGGTGTTCTGAAGTTAACATGAAAAAACGTAACTACTCAGTTATTATACAAGGCTGAAAAGAAAGATGGGAATATGATTAGAAAGGATTAATATGACAAAAAAAGAGATATTTGAAGTGATTAAAAACATCATTAACGAAGTGCTGGAAGATGCGCCTCCTGAGCTGATTACAATGGATATAAAGTTAAAGGATCTTAAGGAGCTGGGCGCAAATTCCCTGGATCGTATGGATATTACAATTATGACGATGGAAGAACTGGATATTAAGATACCGATGCTTGAATTTGCTTATATTGAGAATCTTCGGGGTCTGGTCGATTTTTTATTCGAGAAAATAAAGGCTCGGAATTTGTAGTAATAAACAATGTATTTAAAAGTATCATGTCAGATCCCTATTGAAATAAAACTCAATATACCACATTAAAATTTCTTGATTTGTTGCATAATAAGGAGATAGATTAATGAATGTTGGAATTGAAGCGATCAATGTTTACGGTGGACCTGCTTATATTGAGGTAAAGGAATTATTTGAATACCGAAACTTGGATGTAGACAGGTTTCATAATCTGATGATGGAACAAAAATCCGTTGGCCTGCCTTGTGAAGATGCTGTTACTGATGCGGTCAATGCAGCAAAACCGATTATCGATAATTTGTCGGATGAAGAAAAAAACAGAATAGAGCTTGTTATTACAGGGAGTGAATCTGCAATCGATGTAGGGAAAGCCCTGAGCACCTATATTCATGATTATCTGGGTTTAAGCCGTAATTGCAGGCTTTTGGAGGTTAAACAGTGCTGTTATTCAGGTACGGCAGCTCTTCAGTTGGCAAGCTCTTTTATCGTATCAAACGCATCTCCCGGCGCGAAGGCGCTTGTTTTGGCCGCAGATTCATTGCCAGATCTCAAGATGTCTTACGCAGAGCCTTCTACCGGTGTGGGAGCAGTTGCAATGCTGGTGAGTGCTTATCCTGAAATTATGGAGCTCGATTTTGGCGCATCCGGTTATTATGGATATGAAGTAATGGATTTTGTAAGACCCACACCCGTAACAGGAAGAGGAGATATTGATTTATCCCTTCTTTCCTATCTGGATTGTCTGGAAAACAGTTATAACCATTATGAAGAAAAGGTTGAAGGCGTCGATTTTCGAGAGACATTTGGTTATCTGGCCTTTCATACGCCCTTTGCAGGCATGGTCAAAGGAGCCCACAGAAAATTGTTAAGGACCAAAAGTCCTGGAATTAAACCCCGGGAAATTGAAGAAGATTTTCAAAGGCGAGTGAAACCATCCTTTACTTATGGTGTCAGAGTCGGAAACCTGGCGGGCGGAAGTTTATATCTGGCTTTATGCGGTGTAATCGATTCCATGAAAGAACAGGACATGTGTCGGGTGGGAATGTTTTCATACGGGTCAGGTTGCTCATCGGAATTTTATAGTGGAATGATAACGCCCCGCTCAAAAGCGCTTTTATCAAAGATGAAAATAAAAGATCAACTGGACAGTCGTTATAAATTAAAGATGGAACGATATGACAGATTACTCGACTTGTATGCGGAATGGATAATACCGGAAGAAAACAAAGAGACAACCATTTCAGATTATCCGGATGTCTACGAGCATTCTCTGGAAGGAAAAAATCTGTTAGTTCTTGAGAGAATAAAAGATTATCACAGGGAGTATAGATGGACCTAACAGGAGATGTAGAGATGGATTACAACACCATATTATTAGAAAGATCATCAATAGGACTCCATATTATTTTGAATCGACCGGAAGAAGGAAATACGCTTACCACTGAATTGATACGGGAATTAGACCATGTTTTCAATTTAGTTAAAAATGATTCGGAGATAAAAGTAGTCATATTAGAGGGGAAAAATGGTGTTTTTTGTAAAGGTATGGATTTTAAAACCGCTGTCTCATCAACTTCTGATGATTTCGAATATATGGATTTTCTTAAAAATTTAAGTTTAATGTCTAAAATCATCATATCGTCTGTTGATGGTCAGGTAATGGCGGGCGGAGTAGGGCTTGCCGCCGCAAGTGATATAGTTATTGCAACCCCCCAATCAAATTTTAGTCTGCCCGAGGCATTATGGGGACTTCTTCCCGCCGTGATAACGCCATTTATTGTTCGGAGAGTGGGATTTCAAAAAGCCTACGCCATGACACTTACAACAATGCCCATTTCAGCCGAAGACGCCTATTCCATAAATTTAGTAGATCATATAACAGAGACTCCTGAAAAAACGATCCGACAGTTGGGTGCAAGAGTGCTCCGTTTAGAAATCTCAACGATTGAAAAGATAAAAAACTATTTCAGAAAGATGTGGATTATCAATGAAGAGATGGAACAGACGGCGGTGTCGGAGATTAAACATCTTATGTCAGATGAAAGGGTAAAAGAAAATATTCGCAATTTTGTGGAACATCAAAAATTTCCATGGGATAAATAAGAGGTAAACATGAAGGATAACAGTCTTCAGCCTTCAGTCTATACACCTGAATAGTTAACATGCAAAAAAGAATTTTTATGGTATAGTACTCAATACCATTCACTTAAGGGGTGAAGCACCTTCCGACGGAAGCGGGTCATGTTTGAGAAGGCGCAGCGAAGCGGAGCCTTCGAGTTTAGCCGCTGAAGGCGGATGGTGCTTTGCTCCTTAGGTTAATGACATTGGTATAGTACTGTCAACTAAGAAGAAATATGGGGTAGAAAAATGGAAGAAGAAAAGAAGAATCGGCTAATAAAATCAATCCTATGGGATTACAACATTAATCCAAAAGAATTCATTGAAGTCGCCATGGGTGAGAGGGAGAAAGTCGGTTCTTTTAATCAGGAAAGGGCTTTAGTCAGATTATTTGAACGTGTTTCATGGTATGATTTGATCACTCTTTTTAAACTCGAAGGCTTAGCCGGTCTTCTTACAAAAGAAGTGATTTCAAAAATCCGAATGAAAGAATTGAGAGAAAAATATGAATTGGCCAGAAAAGTATTACAGGGAGAAACTGTACCCCTTTCAGGATGGAGTATTGAAAATCGTGAGAGAATCAAACACACCCTTTTATCTAACCGGTGGTACAGCCATAAGCAGAGGATACTTTAATCACAGGTATTCTGACGATTTAGATTTGTTCGTAAATCAAAGTAGTGATTATACGAATTGGATAACACTATTAATGGATCAATTTGAGAGGGCGCAAAAGAGTGGTTATTTGTCGATAAACTATAATCAATTACAGAAAGGCCGGGATTTCACACAGTTTTTCTTGGAAAAGGACTTTAATGATGAAATCATAACGTTGAAAATTGATCTGGTTAATGATACGGCTGCTCACTATGGGAACCTCTCATCTCATAATACTCTTGGACGGATTGACAGCCTCGAGAATATTCTGTCAAATAAGTTATCAGCTATTTTTCGATTTGAAGCAAAAGATATTGCAGATATTTGGATAATCTCGAAGAATATGAAATTTGAATGGAGATATATTGTTGCGGCAGGAAAAACAAAAGAAGCTGCATGTGATCCGGTGGTCATATTCGATATTTTACAATCCTTTCCTCTTGATGAGTTATCTGAGGTGAAGTGGATAAACCCTGTAGATCCGGTTTCATTAAAAAAAGATATGGATATTATTGCAAAAGATATTTTTCAAGGGAATTTTAATTCTTTAACCTGCTCTATGTAAAGTTCCGGGCTTGCATACGTAAGTTCTCAATAATTTGAGGTAAAATAAAAAACTGTCTATCCACTCCAAAAAGAACCCTAACTCTTCCTTCCTCCCAGTAAACAACTCCGATCGCCTGTTGTCTCCTCAAGGTAGTACCGCATCAATAAAGCCTCCTGTTTTTCTTTAAAATAGTACCGTACCTTCAATTATAATGGAAGCCGTAGAATAAAGGAAGCCCTGTGACATCAGGGATATTATATTTTGCAAAAGCTGAATTGGCTGAAACGCTCTTGTACGTTTAAGTACATGTTTTCTGATTTGTATTGCTTTATATTATAATAAACAGCTGTATATACGATTCTATCCCCGAAGTTTTCCGATAAGTTCGGTCTGTTGGAGAGGGAGGTGAAAACACTACTGGATATGTACGGGCTCTCTGATTGATATGAAGATGTTGTAAAGAAGTATAACGGCTATTCGGCGGCAGGTATAGATCTAAGGGCCCGGTTGATCTGGACATAGAAGGATTTAAGGGGAAGGAGGTGAAGATGGAGGAATTCCCGATTTTGAAGCCATAACTACTCAGATATCAAAGCAGGAGGAATATGATATGCTAAAGACCGTTAATATTATTGCCACGGCTGCTTATCCCTGGAAAACCGGTACTGCGATCCTGGCATTACTTCGAGCTTTCTACCTTGCTCAAAGGGGATTGGATGTCAGACTTTACGTACCCTGGATACCGCCTGCTGAGCAGCCCTTGCTGTTTGGACAAAATACGCGTTTTGATTCTTTTAAAGCACAGGAGGATTGTATGCGAGCCTTTTTACCGGGGGATTGCCCTTCACTCCAAATTGAATTTTATCCGGCAAAATATATAGAATATTTTGGATCATTCCTGCCTATTGGATCACTCTTTCCTATGTGTGTGGTTTCTCAAAGGATTCGCTTTTGTGAGTGGCTGATTTTGGAGGAACCGGAACACCTTACATGGTTACATCCCCGGAATTCTTTTGGAAAACGAGCATCAAGAGTCACGGGCATTGTGCTCACAAACTACCTCTATTATTACAAGTCTGTGTTACCCTCCTATATGCATTTCATTCCAAAGTTATTCGATCATTACAATCGATGGCTGACCAAGCGTCATTGTGATGACATTATCCTTCTCGGAAGAGCCCTTCCCCATTTACCCAAATCTCAATACCTTAATGTTTCCGGAATTCACCCGTCATTTTTTGAAAAAAAATTTTCAGGAGAATCTTATTCAAAAAAAATCTACTTCATGGGAAAATTGCTTTGGGCAAAGGGGTTTCAAGAGTTGATCGACCTCCTGTCAATGTCGGATATTCGGGAGATCGATGTGTATGGAGCCGGAATGGATCAGAAGGCCATTGAGGTTTATGGCGACAGCAAGGGTATAAAATTGCACTTTCAAGGCAATTCCTCCAATCCTGCCAAGGATATAAAGGACTACAAAATTTTTATCAATACCTCTCGAAGTGATACCATCTGCACCACAACGGCCGAAGCATTGGGACAGGGAAAATTTGTCATTATACCTGCCATTCCCGGTAATGATGAGTTTTACATATTTAAAAACTGTCTGGTTTATTCTTCACCTCAGGAATTTATTCATCAGCTAAAATTTGCCATGGAACATAATCCTGAAGAGGATTCGGGCGTTTATAGCCTTACCTGGGAGGCTGTTATAGATCGTTTACTTCAATATTACGAAGAGACGCAGTTTGGAGGTAGAAATAGAAAATGATAAATGTCGGATTAATCGGATGTGGTTACTGGGGAAAAAATTATGTCACAACGATTGAGAAAATGGAAGAATTAAACATAAGCTGGATTTATAATAAACATAATGAAATTCCCGCGCAGAAACTACCGGTAAATGTAAGATTTACAAAGAACTATAAAGATATTTTAGCAGACAGGAATGTCCAGGGCGTCATCATATCAACGCCACCAGGAACTCACTATCAGATTGCCAAAGACGCACTGGAATGGGGAAAGGATATTCTTGTTGAAAAGCCATTCACATATTCTTCCGAAGAAGCTCTAAGGCTTTTGGAACTTGCAGAGAAAAAGGGAAGAATAGTAATGGCAGGGCATATTTTTTTATACAATCCCGCTGTTGTTAAATTAAAAAGATTGATTGATCGAGGAGAACTGGGAAAGTTGTATTACTTTTATTCCAGGAGAACAGGGATCGGGCCTTTTCGTACAGATATCAATGCCATGTGGAACCTGGCCCCCCATGATATATCAATCATAAACTACTTATATAATGTTGAAGTCCCCAAGGCGGTTAGTGCAAGTGGCGCCTGTTTTTTGACATCAGGTATTGAAGATGTGGTTGATCTGGTATTGGAATATGAAAACAATGTTAAAGCCTTCATTCATGTGAGCTGGCTGGAACCGAAAAAGGCAAGAGAAACAATTGTTGTGGGTGACAAAAAGAAGGCGGTTTTTGAAGATACGTCTGCACGGAAACTGGCGCTGTTTGATTCTGATGATCTTCAGTCATTCTTCTGTCCGGAATTGGAGGCAATAAGTCCTTTGGAAAGCCAGTGTCTTCATTTTCTGGAATGTATGACAACTGGAAGACAGCCTTTAACTGACGGATTTGAAGGATATAAAAATGTTAAGCTGTTGGAATCTGCTCAAAAATCATTGAAAACAGGTAAAAAGGTAGCAATAGATTTATCGGTTTAACTAAATGAAAAAAAGGATTCTTATAATCGGTGGTGGTATACACGGTTTCTCATCCGCGATAGCATTATCGGACCTGGATTATGAGATCATGTTGATAGAAAAAAAGAGTGATTTTTTCCTGGGAACATCCGGTTCTACTCACAACCGGGCCCATATGGGATATCACTATCCCAGGGCTGCTGATACGGTAAGAGAGTGTCTGGATGGTCTGGAGATGTTTAAAAGTCAATTTAAAGACGTTTTTATTTACCCTAATGGAAACTACTATACTATTTCCAAATCAAATACTGAAACAACTGACAGGCAATTTGAATGTTTTTGCAATCAATTCAATTTGCCTTATGAAATGAAATGGCCTGATAAATGTTTTTTAGTCAGGGATGTTATCAGCAAATCTTTTTTAGTCCCGGAATTAATTTTTGACGCAAAGATGCTTAAATCTATTTTTATAAACCGTGCGATAGAGAAGAATATCATTTTAAAAAGAAACACCGAGTTGCTTAAAGGTCAAAAAATATCGGATGATCAGTTTAAGGTTAAAGTCAATGAAAATGGCGCAACTACAGAGTATGTTACAAATCTATTGGTTAACGCAACCTATGCCTACTCCAATAATATTTTAAAATCCTTTGGCCTTGAACATCATATGAAGAAATACAAGCTCCAGATTCTTGAAGTGCCTGTTGTCAGGTCAAAGCATAAAATCCCGGGATTGACGGTAATGGACGGCCCGTTTATTTCAGTGATGCCCTATGGTAAAACATCTGATTTGTTTCTTATCTATGATGTCGAAAATTCGGTTAACAAACAAAAAGAGGGGTATGTAATAGATGACTCAATGAAGATAAAATCAAATTGGGAGAAGATGAAGAACAAAGGAAGGCAATATTTCCCCTTTATGGACAGCCTTGAATATGTTGATTCTTTAAAGGCTTACAGACCAATTCCACTGCATGATGTCAATAGAGACAGGAGTACCAAGATAAAGCAGTATGATGATTTTCCGGGCTTTTATTCAATACTCGAGGGTAAGTTTATTTCAGCACTATTGATAGCGGAAAAATTAAAAAAAATTATCTCACTGGAGAGATAGTCCATTAACTGATCATAATCGCTTATAAATAAATCATGCACAGAAAAGCAACAACACTGTGTAATCTGCGGTATCCTGACTGACTCTAACAGATGTAGTTACGTATGCAGTAAATACAGCAAAAAGAGGGTTAAACACATTTGAGTTTACATACAATCCCAAAACAAGATATAGCCATCATCGGCATGGCCTGCCGGTTTCCCGGGGCAAAGGATTATCATGCCTTCTGGAATAATTTGATAAACGGCGTCAATTCCATCCGGGAAATACCGCCTGAGCGTTGGGATATTTCAACATATTACTCTCCTAACAAAAACAAACCCAATAGAAGTATCAGCAAGTGGTGCGGACTTTTAGATAATATCGACCAATTCGATCATCGCTTCTTTTCAATCTCTCCTCGTGAAGCAAAAAGCATGGACCCACAGCAGCGCCTCCTCCTTGAAGAGACCTGGCATTGTATTGAAGATTCCGGAATATCGATAAAAGTACTACAAGAAAAGAAAACCTCTATATATGTAGGGGTAATGGCCGGTGATTATCATTCTAAGGGGTCTGAAATGATAACAGACAGTTACACCGCCCTGGGGAATTATGAATCCATACTGGCCAACCGGATATCGTACACCTTTGGTTTTCATGGCGCCAGCCTCACCATTAACGCTGCCTGCGCCGCTTCCATGGCAGCGCTCCATAATGCACAAACAATCCTGCTATCCGGAGAGAGTGACTATGCCATTGCAGCCGGTGTAAACCTGAACATCCATCCCTGGAAGTATATTTCCTTCTCCAAATCCAGAATGCTCAGCCCGTACGGACAATGCAAAACATTCGATAAGGACGCCAATGGATATGTGCCGGGTGACGGTGTGGGCGTGCTTTTATTACAGCCATTGAAAGACGCCTTAAGAGATAAGTGTCATATATATGGAATTATAAAAGGCAGCGCCGTAAACCATGTAGGCCATACTGCATCTATTACAGCACCAAGCGTAGATGGTCAGAGAGGAGTCATCATCGATGCCTGTAAAAAAGCCGGGGTGAGTCCTGAAACAGTAACCTATGTGGAAGCCCATGGAACAGGCACATCCCTTGGTGATCCCATAGAGGTAGAGGCCCTGACCAGGGCTTTTCGTGAATATACGGATCAAAAACAGTTTTGTAGAATCGGGTCTGTTAAGACCAATATTGGCCATCTGGAAGGGGCTGCGGGAATAGCAGGGATCATTAAAGTATTACTGATGATGAACTGTAAGAAAATTCCTCCCACATTAAATATAAAAACATTGAATCCGGTGATCAATTTTGAAGATTCACCCTTTATTGTGGCAACCGAATTGGAAGAGTGGCCTGAAAGAGGTAAAAACCAACCTCTACGCGCCGGTATTAGCTCTTTTGGATTTGGCGGTGTCAATACCCATGTGATACTGGAATCAATGGAAAATCATATTCCTTCCATATTAGAAGAAAGCAATGAAAAACAACCGTTTATCGTAACAGCCAAATCTCCGGCTGCCTTTAAAAATACGCTGCAAGGTTGGAGAGAATTTGTCAATGGAGACCTCTACCCAACCTATAGACTGATCGATATATGTGGAACCAATATAACGGCCAGAGAGGCCTTTTCCCATGGCTTTGGATGTTATGTCAGCAGCAAGGATGAACTAAAGGAAATCTTATCAAAAGAGATTGAACCTGCTTCAAGGCAATCGGAACATCCATGGTCGCTTATTATCGGAGAGTGTAATTGGGAAGGCTTTGTCGATCCGGTAAAGCACATGTTAAGTGAACATCCCCTTTTAAAAGATAAACTGGATTTATTATTGAATGAATTTTCTAAAATTATTCGTATTAAAAAAAGTACGATTCATGAAGAATTTTATCAACCTGTCTGGATTGAAACAAAAAAGCCCTTATATTCATTTATTGTAAATCATGCAATTTTACTGACAACAATGGAATTCGGTTTTAAACCGAGTCTGTTGACAGGTGAAGGATCGGGTATATGGCAGGCCCTTACCTTAAGCGGGATCATAAAAAAAGAAGAACTCTTTAAAATTCTGAAAGGACGCAAAAAACCTGAAGAGGCAGCCCTCTCCCGCCCTGCCCTGCCCTTCTATGACCCTGTTACAAAACAGACCATCATGACATACCGGATCGATGCCCGTTATCTCTCAACACTGATTGATGATATGGCTATCAATGAAGAAGAAAGCCGGTTCTTTATAGAAAAATCCCGGATGATGCATACAAATCAGTATACCTTTAAGAAATACCTGGAACAATGGGGTTCAAGGCTGAAGGAAAGATCGAATAAGGAATTATCGGTGATGTTATATGATGATCAACTCCTTTTTAACACCGATGATCTTAATCAAAAAGAGAGACTATTATTCGTAATTATCTTAGCGGCGTCTCATCATTATGTAGAACAAAAGTGGAATCTGTCGAAAGTAAAAGAGATAAGTGACAAAAAATTCAATGAGCTGTTGGATCTGGTCCTGGATGGGGTGATGACTCAGGAGGCATTGATAGATCTGTTTACTCAAAAAGAACCTGATCTATACGCTATTGCTGCTCTCTTAAATGAAAGGCAGGGCCGGTTAAATAAAGAAAAGGCTTATCCATTTTTAAAGCGACATAGTCAGGCAATACCGGCATTACCGGATCATGATGATTGGTTTACGAAGGTCATGGAAACTTCCATGCCTGAACTGGATGGACATAACCGGCTGAAACTGGGTGGTACATTAAAAGAGAACAACGATCGTGTGATCCATATTGCTTCTAAAGAGTTAAATAATAATAATAATTCTATTTTAAGGAATATATTGCTTCGCTTATGGTTAAAAGGAGTAGATATCAAGTGGAACTTGTTTTACCGGAATGGCTCTTTTCATAAAATTCCTCTGCCTGTTTACGGATTCGACAGAATGTCATTTTGGCTAAATGGAAAAGGAGAGAATAAGATGAAAGATAGAAAGGGGTATAGCGAATTAATAAAAAGCCATGACAATCCCAACACCTTTACAAGAGAATTGGATCCTGAAAAGGATGCAATCATAACAGATACCATTGTGGAAGGGTTTTTTATAACGCCCAGTCCTTTAAGAATAGAGATGGCCCTTCAGGCAGTGAGAGAGGTTGTTTCTTCACAGATAAATACCCTGTCAGCCCTTCGATTTCCTGATCCCGCCATTATAACCCAAAAAACAGAAATAGAAGTTGAAGTATGGAAAAATACAAAGCAGTTTCATCTGAAAAAGGCAGGACAAATCATATGTTCAGGCAGGTTCGATATCACGGAAAAAGAATCTTCCGAACCTCTCTTATTGGACGATTTATATAAAGGAAAGGTAACAAACCATGAAGATATATATTCATGGTTTCATGACTTTGGATACCATTATGGACCTGGAATGAGGCTTATAGACAAAATTTGGGAAACTAAAGAGGCCTTTTTAGTTAAAATTATCCCTAAACCAACCCTTGAGGGAGATATAACGAAATTTGATCCCTTTATATTGGACTGTGTCTTTCAATCCGTCTTTTATGCAGGTCATACAATCGGTGATCTTTTCCAAAACAAATATTTATATCTTCCTTTAACAATAGGATCTCTACATCTGGCGGGCCCCCTTACAGATGAATGCTTTGCTCTTATTTCCAGGGAAAAACTCAGAATATTAGACAATAAGGATATGATCCTCGATATGGATGTATACGATAATAACGGGCGGAACAAGATTCTGGAGATCAGGGAGATTCATTTTCGTCGTGTCCCCCGAAATTTCATCGATCAATATTTGGAAAAACAGCATAAAGAATTGGAGAATCCAATTGGAAAAAGAGATGAGAGCCTGGTGATTAAGGAGATCTTGTCGGTCATTGAATCTTATATAGAGGAAAATGCATCGGATATGAAACAGGTGGAAGAAGGGATGTCCCTGTTAGAGGATTATGGCAGATTACGCCTCTTTCATACCCTGTTCTTTAAAAACGGCGATGTGGTGACTAAAAAAGATATAAAGTTTATTGGAAAATATAAAAAATTGTCACGGGCGCTTTATGAAATGCTCGCTGTTTCGAAAATTATAGAGATGGAAGGAGAAAATGTTGTTATATCGAAAGAATTTATCAGGGAAGATGATGTAATCGATAAGATTAAGGGCCTAAAGTCTTCCCTTGATGAAAAATATATAGCGATTAAACCTTTCCAAAACCTGCTTGAGTCTGCTGTCATTCAATATCCTGACGTGATATCAGGTAAAAAGAGCCATATGGAGGCCTTATTTCTCGGCGGGCAAACGGAACTCTTTAATCATGTGTATAAGGGAAACAGGCTGTCTGACTATTATAATCATCAGGTGAGATTAAGTCTGGAGACGATCATAAAGGAGAAACTGAAAGGCGATACAAATAAAAAGATAAAGATCCTTGAATTAGGCGCCGGTATCGGAGGGACGACTGAGATTGTCCTTGATGGAATAAAATCTTATGGAGATCGAATCGAATATGTTTATACCGATATATCCCTTGGATTTATCAATCTTGGCAGGAAGAGCTATGGTGATAAATATCCATTCTTAAGATTTCAACTGTTCGACCTTGAAAAGAAGGGAATTGAACAGGGATTAGAGGAAAGTGAATTTGATATTATCCTGGCCACAAATACTCTCCATGCAACAAAAAATCTGGAACAAACCCTTTTAAATATAAAGGAGCTTTTAAAAAATAGTGAAGGTATACTCATTTTAAATGAAATCACCAGGGCTCAGGATTTTTGGACTATCGTGACCGGATTGATCAATGGCTGGTGGGTGTATCAGGATAATGATCTGCGAATAAAAAATTCTCCCCTTGCTGATTTCGAAACCTGGAAGCGCCTTTTACATCAAGCGGGATTCCAGGATGTCCGCGGTTTTGACTTGAAGCGTAAAAGGGATTACGAACAAACCGTTATGATAGCCGTCCATAAAGCTGATCAGGCGAAAAAGGGTGATCATATCACTTCAAAAATGATAGAAAAAACGGATCATACCGTTTTATCGGATATATCGAAGGAAACATCCCGATATTTAAAAGAGATATTTGCCAAACAACTCCATTGTAAGATTGAAGAGATTGATGATAAGGGATCTTTTTCGGATGATTATGGGGTTGATTCCTTTGTCAATTTAGAAATAATCGAGATCCTAAAAAAAGAGTTTGGAGAAACTATACCCAATACTCTTTTATTTGAGTGCACAACCATGAAAAAGTTAACGGAATATGTAATAAATAACTTTGAAAGGGAACTCAAATTAAAACTTGGAGATTTCGAAACAGAAATGCCTGTAGAAAAAGAAAATCAGAGAGAGGAATCAGCGGAAGATCAAGGTGCTATTTATCCAGTCGGTCACAAAAGTATCCATGACGATTTTGCTCCATCTCAACGGGAGGAAGAAGATATTGCCATTATCGGATTAAACGGCCGTTTTCCTCTTTCGGAAGATGTCAATGCGTTGTGGGACCACCTTAAAAATGGAGAATCCTGTATCAGAGAAGTACCTGAAAGCAGATGGGATTACAGAAAATACTATGATCAAACAGGTAAGAGACCTGACAAAAGCTATACAAAGTATGGTGGTTTTCTGGATGACTACGACAAATTCGATGCCCCCTTTTTTCATATCTCACCCCGACAGGCGGAATTGATGGACCCCCAACAGCGGATTGTCCTTGAAACAGCCTGGGCTGTCATTGAAGACGCAGGATATACCAGGGCTGCGCTTCCGAGAAATACAGGCGTCTTTATCGGCGTTACAACCAACACCTATGGATTATGCGGATTGGAAGCATCACTAAAATCAGAGGAGACCTACTGCCCTGATACGGATAATTATGATGTACCCAACAGGGTATCCTATTTCTTTGATCTTCACGGCCCCAGTGTCGCCATCGATACCGCCTGCTCATCTTCTTTGAGCGCCATTCATATGGCGGTGAAAAGCCTGAAAAACAAGGAATCCGATGTGGCTATAGCAGGGGGTGTCAGTTTAACACTGCACCCCAACAGGGTAATTCAATTCTGCCAAAAGAGTATGCTGTTACCCGGAAAGGAGTGCCATCCCTTTGGACAAGGTGAGGGTGGCTTTGTCGATAGTGAGGGTGTGGCTCTTATCCTGTTAAAACCCCTGTTAAAAGCGATTAAAGATAGAGATCATATCTATGGAGTTATCAAGGGAACAGCCATGAATTCAGGCGGGAAGACCAGTGGGTATACAGTACCCGATCCGGCGCGGCAGGCATCACTGGTTATAAATGCACTGGAAGATGCAAAGACAGACCCTGTTACCATCAGCTATATCGAAACTCACGGAACAGGCACAACACTTGGAGATCCTATAGAGGTGGAAGGACTCACAAAGGCCTTCAGGAAATATACGGATAAGACACAATACTGCCCAATCGGATCGATCAAGTCAAATATCGGCCATCTCATCGCGGCAGCCGGGGTTGCGGGGGTGACAAAGGTATTGCTCCAGATGAAACACAAGACCCTGGTCCCGTCGATCCACTCTTCTTCTCCGAATTCTCACATAGATTTCAGTAAAACACCCTTTTTTGTTCAACAGAATCTTACAGAGTGGAAAAAACCTGAAATAGAGGGACGTCCATATCCCAGACGCGCGGGGATCAGCTCCTTTGGCGCGGGCGGCGCAAACGCCCATGTGATTATCGAGGAGTATGAGAGGGATCATTCGGATCTTAAGGTATCCTCTATAAAACCTTCTATAATTGTATTGTCCGCCAAAACAAAAGAGAGGTTACATGAATATATAAGAAAATTTTCGGATTGTTTAGAACTCGACATGGCAGGCGACGTAACTCTGGAAGATATCTCTTATACTTTGCAAACAGGCAGAGAAGCAATGGAGGAGCGTCTTGCCCTTATCGTTGACAGCAAAAATCAGCTTATTACAAAGCTGACAGATTACAGAAAGAGCAAGTCAGGGATAGAGGATTTGTATTCAGGCAATGTAAAAACAGATAAAGGAACATCCGATCTATTGCTGAATGGAAACGCGGGAGAGGCATTTCTTGAAATCATAATAAAAGAGAGAAACCTTTCGAAATTGGCCCGCCTTTGGGTTACAGGAATTGAAATAGACTGGAACCTCCTTTACGGAGAGGTTAAACCGAGAAGAGTATCCCTCCCTGTCTATCCATTTGAAAAGAAACGTTACTGGTTCGATGATTACATTAAATTAAAAGAGGCTGAGAGAGAGGGGAAAAATACCTCTTCAATTTCGGATAAGGAAGAATCGAAAGATATACCGGAACAATCGATAGAGATGCTTCAGAAACCTGAAAGTTATCGAGGCGATGAGGTTATCGTCCGTATCATAGACAATCATACGGGATTGGTGATCATGCAGGACAGGGAAGGGAGCAATACCTTTACAGAGAATCTGGTTTATGGACTCCAACAGGCCTTTCAGGAATTAAACCGGAACAGGGATATAAAGGTGATTGTCCTGACCGGCTACGATAAGGTCTTTGCCATGGGAGGGAGTCAAAAGGATTTAACGAGATTATCAAGACAGGAAATTAACTTTACAAGTTTTAAATTCTTTTACCGGGGATTATTGGAAACCAGGGCGCCTGTTATAGTTGCCATGCAGGGCCATGCCTCGGGAGGCGGCCTGGTATTCGGCCTTTTCGGTGATATCATTATTATGGCAAGGGAGGGTGTTTACAGCGCCAACTTTATGGGCTATGGATTTACGCCGGGTCTTGGTACGACCTATATTCTGGAACAGAGATTCGGTAAAAGTCTGGCCACAGAGATGATGTTTACCTCGAAATCCTATCGAGGCGCAGACCTGGAAAGGCGCGGAGGATCTGTTTTGTTTTGTAATCACGAGGCTGTGCTGAATGAAGCATTGAATATGGCGAAAAACATGGTTGAAAAACCTGGGAAATCATTGGAAGTACTAAAAAAGGAACTTTCCGGACGTATTCTGGAACAACTCCCGTCTATTATTGAAAAAGAGGTTGTCATGCATGAGCATACATTCTCTTTACCGGAGGTCCGGAAGAACATAGAGAGCCATTTTCAAAAAGTCTCGGTCATAGGCAAAGCCGGGAATGTGAATAATAAGCTAAAGCTTAAAGATCGGGAAGATATTTATTTACCGGCAAAAACTTCGGAGATAAATAATAGAAAGATGAGGTTAAAACCGCTTCAGGAACGATCGACAACAAATAATTCTTTAGAAAATTCTCCTGAGACAGCGGGGGATAACACAAATCCTGAGACCATGGAACCAACGCCTTTCAGGCCTGTAAAAAAATCAGCCCTCCATATTCGTAGTGAAGTGATCAATATCGTATCATCCCGCCTCCATATTAACAGGGAAGAAATAGACCCGGATATGCCGTTTCTTGAATTGGGAGTGGACTCCATAAGCGCAGTCGAAATTACACAGGACATTAATGAAAAGTTTCATATAACAAACCTTAGAGTGACGGACATATATAATCATCCCGATATATCATCCCTGACAAATTACCTGATGACCCTGGATATTGTTGATTATGATGTAAAAGTTGAATCCCACAGGATGCATATCGATGAAAAAGAGATCAGAGAGACCCCGGAGCCTCTGTTATTTTCTTCTATGAATACCACCGGTAATAAACCTCTTACAATAGAACCATACTCCAATCTCTACTTTCCGAAAAAGGAAACCGATATAGCTGTGATCGGTATATCGGCGCGATTCCCCGGCGCTGACAATGTTGAGCAATTCTGGCGGAATATCTGTGACAAAAGAGATGAAATAAGGGAAGTACCCAAAGACCGGTGGGACATTGGGCCTTACTTTCATCCTGACCCTGACAGGCCTGATAAGTCATACAGTAAATGGGGAGGTTTTCTGAAGGATGTGGACAAGTTCGACCCGTTGTTTTTCGGTATTTCTCCCAAAGAGGCTGAAGTGATGGACCCCCAACAGCGCATACTTCTGGAAGAGGCATATCATACCATCGAAGACGCCGGATACGACCCGGTTTACTTGTCAAAGGGGAAATGCGGCGTATTTATAGGCGCAGCCATGGGAGATTATTTGGGACGCAATAAGCCCGATAATAACGTATATACCGGCTTTGCCTTTACCGGTCTGAACCTGTCCGTACTGGCAGGGAGAATCTCCTACTTTCTGGATTTGAAAGGCCCGGCCATTAGTATCGACACAGCCTGCTCTTCCTCTCTCGCCGCCATTAGTATGGCCTGCCGGAGTATTGTGAGCAATGAATGTGACACTGCCCTGGCCGGAGGGATATCATTGATGCACTCTCCCCTTCTCCATATCCAGGCAAGCCAGGCAGGTATGTTGTCAAAAGACGGGCGGTGCAAGCCCTTCAGTAACAGCGCAGATGGCATTGTTTTATCCGAAGGGGTGGGAATTATCCTTTTGAAACCCTATAAAAAGGCAATAGAGGACAATGATCATATTTATGGAGTTATCAAGGGATGGGGTACGAATCAGGATGGTCATACAAACGGAATTACAGCCCCAAACCCTGAGGCACAGACAGAACTCGAACGTCATATTTATAAGGAATTCAATATCAATCCTGAGCACATCCGCTACGCAGAGGCCCACGGGACAGGCACCAAACTGGGTGATCCCATTGAGATTAGAGGGTTAAGCGATGCCTTTAGGGAGTATACGAAGAAAAAAGGGTACTGCGCCATAGGTTCGGTGAAGAGCAATATCGGTCATACCACCATGGCGGCAGGTGTGGCAGGCTTGATAAAAGCGCTCCTTAGTCTGAAATATCGAGTGATACCACCGACGATCCATTGCGATGTTGAAAATGAACATATCGATTTTAAGGAAAGCCCTTTTTATCTGAACCGTGAGATCGGGAAATGGGAAAAAACCGACAATACCGCCGGACTCGCCTGTGTCAGTTCCTTTGGGTTCAGCGGCACCAATGCCCATGTGGTGCTTGGGGAACACCTGCCGGATCATTCAATAAAAAGCAGAGACCAAATATCTACGCCAATTATCATACTCCTTTCCGCAAGAGATAAAGAGCAGCTCAGGAGAGTCGGGGAAAACCTGTTGAGCCACATCACCTTACACAAACCGGATATTTCAGACATGGCCTATACTCTCCAGGTAGGGAGAAAGGCCATGGCCCATAGAATTGCCTTTAAGGCGAAAGAGATGGATGATGTAAAAGAAAAGATATCCGAATATATTAACGGACAAGGCGAGGCAGCCGGTTTATGGGAAGGTGAGGTAAAGCTCAATCACGATCGTGTCACAATATTGGAAGAAGACGAGGATACGCAGGAGATGATTCGGAAATGGATATCAAAAGGTAAGGTCAGTAAACTGGCCGAACTCTGGGTAAAAGGATTGGACATTGACTGGAACCTCCTTTATGGGGAAGATAAACCCAGGAGAATTTCACTTCCCGCCTATCCCTTTGCTAAACAGAGATACTGGATACCGGATACAGGCCGAAAGATCGCAACCATACAATCAGGGATTACCCCGATTCATCCGCTTCTCCATGAAAACACCTCAACGTTACAACGGCAGCAATTCACCTCAACCTTTACCGGCGAAGAATTCTTTCTCAGAGATCACCAGATCTTAAATGAAAAGGTTTTACCAGGGGTGGCATATTTGGAAATAGCCCTGGCAGCCGCCATAAAGGCCGTGGAGACGGATGACTGGAAAACCTGTAAACTCAAGGATATTATCTGGGCCGCGCCTGTCAAGGTCAATACCGGGCCCAGGGAAGTGAAGATAAACCTTTTCCCGGAAACAGACAGCATTGCATACGAAGTGAGAACAGAAGACCCGGAAGCCGATCCGGATGAATCCCTGATTGTTCATAATCAGGGTAAGATAATCATAGACCCGGTCCGGTCAATTCCCACTGTCCTGGATATTCAGGCCATCAAGGAGCGGTGTACCGAACAATTGACTCCTCAAATATGCTACCGGACCTTTCAGAGTTTTGGTCTTCTCTATGGTCCCGCCTTTCAGGGAATCTCCGAACTCTATTACAACAATCAGGAGGTCCTGGCAAAAATAGAGATACCGGGATTAGATGAATCAAATTCCGGATTTTATCTCCATCCCGGCGTTCTGGACAGTGCATTGCAGGCGAGTCTGTGCCTGATCTTTGAAACTTTAAAAGGAACATCCACCCCTTATCTGCCTTTTGAACTTAAAGAACTGGAGATTTTTGAAATACCTCTTCCTGACACCATTTATGTTCATGTAACCTTTAGCAATAACAGCCTGCTCGATGAGATGGTAAAATATGACATTTCACTACTAAATCACCAGGGAGAAACAGTGGTGAGTCTAAAAGAGCTTGCTATCCGGCAGATGAGGGTGGGACGGGCTGGCCGGCGGGAACAGGCAAAACACTTAAATGAGTATGGCTTATTATACGCCACGCCTGAATGGAAAAATCAGAGTATTACCGGGACGACAGACTCAGCTTCGCAAGATAAAGAGCTTCATATGATCCTGATCGGCCAGAGTGAAGAGATGGCCCATACATTAAAAGAAAGACTCGCCCCAAAAACCGAGTTATCACTAACGACAATAAACACTCCTGAAGAGATCCTGGAGGCATTTAAGGTCTCTTTCCTGCATATAAAGGGCATAATAGAGAGTAAACCTTCTACACTTCAAACCATTATTGTTATACCGTCAACGGATATTCCGGAATACTGTTACGCCCCTCTTACAGGGTTACTTAAGACGGCAACGCTTGAGCACACAAAGCTACAGGGAAAAGTCATTCAACTCCCGGAACTGACACCTGAACAGACAGCGGCTATCATTGAACAGGAGACGCAAACAACAGAGGATATGGAAGTTCGTTACCTTAAAGAGGATACCCAACGCCAGGTCAAAAGACTAATAGAAATAGAGCACCCTCCAGCCGGACCGATAAGTCCGCTCAAATCAGGCGGCGTATACTGGATAACCGGTGGTTTAGGGGGCTTGGGCCGGTTGTTTGCCGGAGAGTTTGCCAAAGCGGAAAATAGTACGATCATTCTCAGTAACCGGAGAGAACTCGATGAAATGAGTCAAAGAGAACTGGAAGAATTACAGAGAGAGGCCAAAGATCACCAAAGTACGGTTGAGTACGTTAGATGTGATGTAACCGACCGGGACTCAGTCATCGGGACAGTCAGAACCATCATGGAAAACCATCATAAACTCACGGGTATTATCCATAGCGCCGGTGTAATAAAAGACAACTATATCCATAATAAGAGTGAGACCGAAATTGATGAAGTCATGGCGCCCAAGATTTACGGCGCCTGGAACATAACTCAGGCCGTCTCAGGGGAAGAAGTCGATTTTATGGTTTTCTTTTCATCCATTGCAGGGATAAAGGGCAATCCGGGGCAGGCGGATTACGCAGGGGCCAATGCCTTCCTTGATGCCTTTGCCGATACTGAAAGCCGGGTCAACCGGAAGAAAATGGTCTCCATAAACTGGCCCCTTTGGAAAGAAGGGGGCATGGAAGTCGAAAGCCGGACTGAAGAGATGTTGAAGCAGACTTTGGGCATCGTACCTTTAACAACAGAAAAGGGATATGCGGGGTTTCAATCGGCGCTAAACGGCCCATATAACCGGATAGTGGTTGCCGAAGGTCAATCCCGATTATTAAGGAAAAAACTATTGAATCAACCTTTATTCAAATCGGACAGAAACAATGGGAATGCCCCGGAGGAGGTACTCAAAGAGAGGCTTAGACCGGAACTGACGGGAATCGTAAGCAATCTCATAATGATCAAACCTGAAGAACTGGATATAACCGATGATATCAGTGATTATGGCTTTGATTCCATACTGATTACGGAATTTATCAATAGAATTAAGAAAATATTCGATATAAGTCTTATGCCGACCATCTTTTTTGAGTATAACACTCTTGAAGGTTTGATAAACTACCTGATAAAGGAACATGGAGCGGCGCTTCAGGATAAATATGGAATAAACAGAGATAAGGAAGATACAGAGGCTCACAAGATCGACATGACACCGGACGATCATATGCCGAATAATGCAATTAATCAAATAATTAGCAGAGGTCAACGGTTTATGGCTCCTCTCCAAATGGAGAGACCGAATAGGAAAGAGCCCATAGCTGTCATTGGAATGGCGGGAATCCTTCCTGAAGCGGAAAATCTGGACCAATTTTGGGAAAATCTAATCCAGGGTAAAGAGTGTATAACCGAGATACCCAAAGACCGTTGGGACTGGAAGGCCTGTTACGGAGACCCAAACAGGGAAGAGGGGAAGACAAACGTCAAATGGGGCGGATTTATAAAGGATATCGATAAATTCGATCCCGCCTTTTTCAATATCTCCCCAAGGGAAGCCGAGCTGATGGACCCCCAGCAGCGGCTCTTCCTCCAATGCGTCTGGCATGCCATAGAACATGCCGGTTACAACCCAATGAGTCTCCGGGGCACCCAAACCGGCCTCTTCGTGGGAGTGGAAGGACAAGACTATCACGATCTCATAACAAAAAATCGCATAAAGACCGAGGCATACACGGCAACAGGCGTTGTACCATCCATGGCAGCCAATCGAATCTCATTCTTATTGGGCTTTCATGGACCCAGCGAGCCGGTCTCAACAGCCTGTTCCAGCTCATTGGTCGCCATTCACCGGGCAGTGAGGGCCATTCATACGGGGGAGTGCGCTCAGGCCATTGCAGGGGGAGTCAATGCCATTCTTTCACCTGAGTTTCATATAAGTTTCAGCAAAGCGGGAATGCTCTCTGAAGACGGGCGCTGCAAGACCTTCTCCGATAAGGCCGATGGATATGTAAGGGGAGAAGGGGTGGGGGCGATTCTGCTCAAACCCTTAAACCAGGCTATACAGGATGGAGATAGGATTTACGCCGTAATCAGGGGGACTAGAACAAATCACGGCGGTCATGTAAACTCTCTTACTGCGCCTAATCCCAATGCCCAGGCGGAACTGATAAAGGCCGCTTATGAAGAGGCCAATATTTCCCCTGATACCATCACCTACATAGAGACCCATGGCACAGGCACAGAACTGGGTGATCCCGTAGAGATTAACGGCTTAAAAACGGCCTTTACATCTCTTTATGAAAAGTATCATCTCAAGGAACCTGAAAAACCGCATTGCGGAATCGGTTCCGTAAAGAGCAACATCGGCCATTTGGAGACTGCGGCGGGTATTGCAGGGCTGCTAAAGGTGATCCTGGCAATAAGGCATAAAGCAATTCCCCCTACGCTGCATTGTGACACCATCAATCCCTATATAAATCTTCATAACACACCATTTTACATTGCCATGGAAAAAGGAGAATGGAAAAGCCTTACAGACAACTATGGAAATCCCGTACCGAGAAGGGCAGGTGTCAGTAGTTTCGGTTTTGGCGGCGCCTATGCCCATGTAGTGGTTGAAGAATTTTTAGAAACAGAAAAACCGGAAAATCAGGGAGTATCCCAAAAGGTGGTGATTCCCTTGTCGGCAAAAAACAGGATCCAATTAAAAAGTTACGCCCAACTCCTCACTGATGATCTGAATCAGAAAAAAGATAAAGACCTGGCTCATATAGCCTACACCCTCCAGACAGGCAGGGAGGCAATGAACAGCCGTATAGCCTTTTTGGTCAAAGATGTCGGTGAACTTAAGGAAAAACTCGACCAATATCTTAAGGGAGAAGAAGAGATAGAATATTTCCGAAAGGGGGAAGTTAAGATCAATCACGATGGCGTTGCAACCCTGACTATGGATGAAGACGCCAGGGAGATGATTCATAAATGGATTGCCAAAGATAAAATCGGCAAACTTGCAGATTTCTGGGTCAAAGGATTAAATATCGACTGGAATCTCCTCTATGGAGAAGTAAAGCCACAGAGAATAGCCCTCCCAGTCTATCCATTTGAAAAGAAACGTTACTGGTTTGACAGTTACAGGAAGTCCCAAAAGGCGAAGAAAGAGGAAAAAAATGTTTCCTCCATTACAGATCAGGAAGAGTCAAAAAACGTCCGGGAAAGATCAACGGAATTGATCGCTAAGCCTGAAGATTATCGAGGTGATGAGGTTCTTGTCCGGATTATCAATAATCATATCGGAGTGGTCGTAATGCAGGACAGGGAGGGGACCAATACATTTACGGAAAATCTGGTTTACGGACTCCAACAGGCCTTTCAGGAATTAAAGGGAAACAAGGATATAAAGGTGATTGTTCTCACCGGCTATGATAAGGTATTCGCCATGGGAGGGGATCAAAAGGAGTTAACAAAATTATCAAGGCGAGAGATCGAGTTTACAAGCTTTGCATTCTTTTACAAGGGACTGTTGGAATTGAAAGTCCCTGTTATTGTGGCCATGCAAGGCCATGCGTCGGGAGGCGGTTTGGTATTCGGCCTATTTGGTGATATGATTATCATGGCAAGAGAGGGTGTCTATAGTGCAAATTTTATGAGTTATGGCTTTACACCGGGTCTTGGGGCGACCTATATTCTGGAACAGAGGTTTGGTAAAAGCCTGGCCACGGAAATGATGTTTACATCTCGATCCTATAGAGGGGAAGAGCTGGAGAGACGCGGGGGAACCGTCCTGTTTTGTAATCAGGAGATGGTGCTTAACGAAGCATTGAATGTGGCAAAAGAGTTGATTGAAAAACCGGGGAAATCATTAGAGGTTCTGAAGAAGGAACTTTCAGGGCGTATCCTGGAACAACTCCAATCTGTTATTGAAAAAGAGGCCGCCATGCATGCAGAGACATTCTCTTTACCTGAGGTGAAGAGGAACATTGAGAGCCATTTTCAGAAGGTTTCGGCTATGGGTAAAGGAGAATCAGGAAACGGGAAAAAGCCGCTGAAACTGAAAGATCCGAAAGATATCTGTTTACCGGAAGAATCAAAGGACTCAAATAATAAAAAGATGAGATTAAAACCACTTCAAGATATGGCCGCAACAGATAATGCCTTCAATATCGATGATACTTCCGTCACAGGGAACAATCCTCTGGCCATGGAGCCGGCCTTGAAACCTGTAAAAAGACCAGCCATGGATATTGAAACCGAGGTGATCAATATCCTATCCGATCTGCTCCATATTGACAGGGACGATATAGACAGGGATATGCCCTTTCTTGAGTTGGGAGTGGACTCCATAAGCGCGGTGGAAATTATCCAGAAAATAAATGAAAGATTTCATATAATAAGCCTTAAAGTAACCGATATATATGATTACCCTGATGTATCGTCTTTAATAAGACATATAGAGTCCCTGGACATAGCCGCTTTTAATCCTGAATCGGGAATGAAAAACCCGGATATAATGATTGACAGGCCATTCGAAAAGCATGAAAGTAGCAATGGAGATGAGATCGATAATTTACTGAAGAGTTGTAAATCTATGAAAGTTTCTCCAAAAGAGGCTGCAAAACTATTTGTTAAAGGAGATATCTCTGAAAACATTTAGAGAGGCTAAAGAGTAAACTATTTATAGTTTTAAAAGACTGTATGATAGACATTATTACAGATACAAATATATTTTTAGCTGTAGCTCTTGATGAACCGGAAAAGGATGAAATCATCCGGATGACATCCGATGTTTGTGCAATAGCTCCGGAAATATTGCCCTATGAAATCGGAAATGCTTTTACAGCAATGGTAAAACGGAAACAAATAACGCATAATGAAGCATTGCCGGCATTTGAAATAGCCAATCAAATACTTGTAAAACTTGTATCTGTTGATATACAAAAAGCTTTAACAATAGCACTTGAATTTAATCTTTCTGCTTATGATGCTTATTTCTTGCAATGCGCCGAGACTTTTTCATTTCCACTGATCGCACTAGATAAAAGAATGAAGCAAGTAGCTATCGAACTGAACATTAAAGTATTGGAGGTAGGGCAAAAATGAAGACATTTACAGATTCCGAAGCTTGCCAAAACTTATCAAAACTATTAATTATAGCTCAAGAAGAAGAGGTTGAAATTAGAAGAAATGATGGAGCTATGTTTTCACTGACATCAAAAAAGAAAGAAACAAAATCACTTTTTGATGTTCCGGGTATTAAAACAAAAGCAACAACACAGGATATATTAGATTCAATTAGAGATTCAAGAGATCCTAACCCGGCATAGCGGTCACCAAAAAAAACAGAACACAGATTTATAAGACTGCACAGATAAAGATGAATTGGAAAGTATTGAATCTTTAACAGCGCGCTTTGCCCGAACATCCGATATTTTTACCCAAAAGATATTAACAGCCCTGTTTATCTTATTGAAAGAATACCCCGGAAGCTTTATCGATAGAGCCAATTTATCGGAAAAACTCGGTATCATTAAAAGCTCTGATGAGCTACAACATATAAGGGAATTGAGAAATGAAATCGCTCATGAATATTCAATGAGAGATATCACCGAAATCTTTGATGAAGTTTTACAATGGACGGAAGTATTAATAGATATTTTAGAAAATGCTAAGGCCTATATTGATAAAAAAAACCTTAAGGGTTGACTCAAAAATAAATTCGTAATTAAAAGAGACAGATTTGCATTATATTTGGTTGCACTGAATGAGCAAAACCGCAGGCATAGCAGCGCTATGTTGAGGATTTTGCGATTGAAGTGCAATCAAAGATGATGTGAAGGTGTCACCTTTTAATGCGAATTTATTTTTGAGTCAACCCTTAGGGCATAGGATGTTGAGTAAAAATGAAATAAGTTCTCTATAAGTTTAGGCATATCCCAAGCCGCAAAGTGTCATTTCGACCAACGGGAGAAATCTTCCCCGATGGGATTGATCCTACTGTGGAAGATTTCTCTCGACCCTTCGCTACGTTCGAAATGACACTCTGTAAGGGCATGATGGATGAGCAATCACAAAATTGTGGTGACCCGAAAGGTCATGAGCGTTTATCCTCAACTTATTGAGAATTTACTATTTTCACTATAATGTTTAAAGGTTACACATTGACATCAACTTTGATTGAACCTCAATACAGGAGGGATTATATGCATAATGAATTTACAGCGATAATAGAAAAAGACAAATTCGTCTTACATGTAGAACTATAGATATCTATACAACTTTTTTGACGTTTTGTACGGCAATGCCGTATAATAATTTATATGCTGTTTATTGAGACTTCTGTATTCTCAAATTATATTCATGAATACTTATCAGAAGATGAATATGCAGACTTACAAAATTTTCTTGCGGAAGACCCTTATTCAGGAAAGGTTGTCCCTTCTTCCGGAGGTGTGAGAAAATTACGATGGTCTGCTAAAGGGAGAGGAAAGAGAGGAGGAATTCGCGTGGTGTATTATTGGAAGAGTGCGAGAAATGAGATATGGATGCTAACCGTTTATTCTAAAAACCAAAAAGAGAATATCCCTTCTCATATTCTTAAAAAAATAGCTGAGGAGATTAGAAATGGCTGACAGAGATATTGGATTGGAAATATTAGAGGGACTAAAGGAAATAAAGGATTTTAAAAATGGAAAAACCCATTTAAAAACAATACATCTGTCCGACCCTTTGCCTCCAAGGAGGATCAGGGAAAAGCTCAATTTGACGCAGGCAGCGTTCGCGGACCTGATGGGGGTAAGCGTAAGAACACTCCAGGATTGGGAGCAGGGAAGAAGGATACCCAAAGGGTCGGCAAGGTCGCTGTTAAGGATCGCTGAACAAAATCCTAAAGCCTTTTTATCCTTTTCAGAAAGATAAACATAGAGGAAGTCAGTAAGCTGTTTGAAGCTTATAGACAGTGGACTATTACCATTCTTCTTTAAACTTAGTAAATTAGACCTCAAAAAGCTGATAGTGTCATGTCAAGCCTGATCTGTCATTTCGACCAAAGGGAGAAATCTTCACCGGTCGTATTGATCCGAAGGGTGAAGATTTCTCTCTCCGCTCCGCTACGTTCGAAATGACAAATTATTTACCTCAGCTTTTTGAGAACTTACCAGGCTATAAAGAAAAAAACTGATTATAACGGAATTTGAGGAGGCAGGTATTACAGCCCATAGGCATTAAGCTAAGGATTCATTCGTCTTAGAGTCGTACGAATTCATACACAACAAATCGTCATTCCCGCAATCCCTTAGGCGGGAATCCAGCGGTTTCTAATACCGTTCATTTTCATTACACGATTTCTTTTTACCGAACTCTGGATTCCTGCCTAAAAGAGTGCAGGAATGACGATTTCTCTCTCTTAAAACCATCGTGCTTTGGGACTACCCAATCCTTTGCTTAACTCCTGTACTGTTATGGCCCCTCCCCAAAATCCGTTATAATCAGAAAAAACGATGAGAGAAGGTTATGACTGTTGAATTGAAAAACAAAGAGCTTAAAAAAATAACAATTTTTGTCTCCTCACCAGGGGATGTAGAGAATGAGCGGGCCAGAGTTAAAGAGGCAGCGGCCCGGCTAAACCGTATGATTAATAACAGCCTTGCTGTTGTCCTGGAGGTATTGGACTGGAAGACCCACATTGTACCCGATATGGGCAGGCCTCAGGGGGTTATCAATGATCAGTTAGGGGATTACGATATTTTTGTGGGCATATTGTGGAAGAGGTTCGGGACTCCCACGGGTAAGACAGAATCAGGGACAGAGGAAGAGTTTAACAATGCCTTTGAGAATTGGCGGAAACATGGCAGGCCCCGCATTCTGTTTTATTTTAATCAAACGCCTTATACGCCGAAAGATATGTCTGAAATGAAGCAATGGACTAAAGTAATGGAATTTAAAGAGAAGTTTTGGAAGGAACAAAAAGGTCTTGTCATGGAGTATGAGAATGCCGAGGCATTTTCAAACCTGCTTGGAGAACACCTGTTCAAGCTGCTGCAGGAATGGTTCCCGCCGAAATATGGCACAGACCGTGCACCTATAACCGATTTTACAGCCTACCTGAAATATTTAAAACAGGAAACCATGCATATAGACATAAGAGGTCTGGTGACGGGAAAGGGAAAGATCCATCAGTTTCCCATAGAGGAACTCTATATACCATTGCGTACCCGTTACGGATTAAGGCCGGCCAGTAATTTAGTAAAGGAAAGGTTTAATGAAGGGGATCAATTGTTAGAGGAGGCGTTGAAAAGTGAAAAGCTGTTTATAAAGGGAGATCCCGGTTCAGGAAAGACGACATTCTTGAGGCTGATAGCGAATAAACTGTGCAGGAGACTGCTAGGGGATTCGACCGGTTCAATGGGCCTGTTTACCGAATATAATCCTTTGCCCTTATTAATAAGGCTAGGCTCTCTAAGTCGCTACATAAGCACTTGTAAAGACAGGCCTGGATTTCCCTGCCCTGTAGAAACAGACAGTCCGAAATGGCTGCTTCACTACCTTGAGGATTTGAGTGACGAGTTTAACTGGAAGGTAACAGGGGAGATGTTAGAAAAGGAGTTAAAGGAAGGACGCTGCCTGATAATGCTGGACGGACTGGACGAGGCCCCGGACCGGCATGTGCGGCTTTATTTGAGCCGATTGGCGGAGAATTTGTTAAGGGCCTGGCCGAAGTGCAGATTGGCGATGACAAGCAGACCGGCGGCTTTGGCGGATGGAGACGTAGCGCCCGGGGAATTTGAGATGGTGGAGATAGCGCCTTTAGATGGCAGAGGGAAAGAGGAGTTTTTGAATCGTTGGTGTGCGATCCTTTATGGAGAAGCACCGAATAAAGGGAGGGAGTACAAAAAGGAGCTTAAAGAGGCGTTGGATCACAGACAGATAAGTATAATGGCAAAGACGCCGGTAATGCTAACGGCTCTGGCAGTGGTGCACTGGAATGAAAACAGGCTTCCGGAGCAGAGAGCGGAGCTGTACGAATCGGTATTGACGTGGCTGTTCAGGTCAAGGGAGGATAAGGAAGGGAGGATAAAGGCGGAGAGGTGCAGAAAGCTGCTGCAGAAATTGGCTCTGGCCATGTTTACCCATGAAGGAGGGAGACAGAAACAGGTGGGGATAAGATGGGCGGGAGAGAGGATTGCCGGAGAGTTTAAGGAGGTTGTGGAAACAGAGAGGATAGAGAATGCGGAGGAATTTTTGCAAAGGGAGATGGTGGACAGTGGTGTAATAGTGGAGCGTGAATTAAGGGTGGAATTCTGGCACCTGAGTTTTCAGGAGTATCTGGCGGCCTATGAGATAGGAGGAATATCGGATGATAATCAGGAAAAGGTGTTGTTTCATGAAGAGAGCTTGTACAGGAGTGAGTGGAGAGAGGTGGTGATGCTGCTTGGAGGAGTGTTGTATAAGCAGGGGGACGAGAGGATCAATAATCTTATAGACCGGATAATAGAGAGAGCGCCGAAGGAAAGGGGAAATGAAAAGCTGGCGGAGAAAGCGAAGGTCTGCGCGTTGCTGGGGGGAGTCGTACAAGATCTGTCGCCCTATAATTATGAGCCGTTGAATCCGGAATACAGGGAGATAATAAAGAGTGTAATGGGGATATTCGATAAAGAGGTGTTCAGGAGTATCCCGGTAAAGATAAGAGAGGAGGCTGCGGACGCGTTGGGGAGAGTGGGAGATCCGAGGTTTGACAGGGAGAAGGAGTTGTGGGTGAGGATACGGGGAGGGAAGTTTTGGATGGGGGCGCAGAGAGAAGATCCGAAGGGGAGGAATTATGATGGAGATGCTGATACAATTTGGGATGAATCACCGGTACACGAGGTGAGCTTATCGGAGTATTGGATAGGGAAGTATCCGGTGACGGTGAATCAGTACAAAGGATTTATGGATGGAGGAGGTTATGAGGAGGAGAAGTACTGGAAATTCGGGGGATTTGGTGAGTACAAAGAACCGGAAAATTGGCAGGAGCAATTAGGGCATCCCACAAGACCGGTGGTAAGTGTAAGCTGGTATGAGGCAAAGGCATACGCGGAATGGGCAGGGAAACGTTTGGCGACAGAGGCGGAGTGGGAGAGAGCGGCGCGGGGGCCAGGAGAGGAGTACAGGAAATGGCCGTGGGGAGACAAAGAGCCCGATAAGGAGACAATGAACTATGGTGGAAATGTGGGACATGCAACACCGGTGGAAATATTTCCGGAAAGCATTTCCCCGGAGGGAGTGATAGACATGGCGGGAAATGTGTGGGAGTGGGTAGAGGATTGCTACGGAGATTACCAATCGGGTAGTACAGTTGATCCTATCGGTCCTGAAGAGGGCTCGTTCCGTGTTATTCGCGGTGGCGGCTGGCTCTACGACGCGTCCTACTGCCGATCGGCGAATCGTAGCGGGGGCGAGCCCGGCGATCGGGACGGCTTTCTTGGGTTTCGCCTTGCCTTTTCGAGGTCTTAAACTTTGTCCTTTTAGACTTTTACCCTTTTAAATTTTTTTTGGAAAGCAAAATAGTTAATAAAGGCACGATGTGGAAAAAATTTTTTTTTGAAAGGTGTTATTGTTGATGCTACAAATAAAGGTGTTTACATTGCGATTTAATGATGAGGCAGAGGGGTTTGATGATGAAGTTATCCGTGCCTTTTTAGCTGACAAAGCGATTCTTTCTCTAAACTCTCAATTCTTCGTAAGAGATAATGTGCCCTATTGGAGTGTCATTGCAGTATATAAGTCTTTTCCGGGTAAGGTAGATTCAGCTAATGTTCGAGAGAAACAATTTGAAGAAAAGAAAGACTATTACCGCTCTCTTCTAACTGAAGCAAGCACACCTTTGTTTAATCTGCTAAGAGAATGGCGGAATGAAAAAGCCAAAAAAGAGGGACTTCCGCCATATATCCTGTGCCTTTATCCCGCGCCGGGGCGCACCCGGACGAAGAGAGACAGACCGCTGCGACCGGTAGGTCCTGCTGAAGGATTCGAAGGTGGCAGCGGTCTCATTTCTATACGAGGTTATCCCTTACCATGGAAGATTTATTCGAATACGATGTATTTTTATGTTTTGCCGGCAAGGATGAAGAGTTGGTTAAACCGCTTTGGCAGGAGATGAGTCTGAGCGGATTACGTGTATTCTGGTCCGATGAGACACTAAAAGAAAATGTTGGCCAATCCTTTTTCGAAGTGATTCAGAGCGCCTTGGTGAAGAGCAGGCATTTTCTTTTGTTTTGCACGGACAAGGCCATGCTCTCCGAATGGGTAAGAATAGAATACGTAACATTTTTCAATGAATGCTACTTACCATCCAGGAGAAAACGAAGGCTGGTATTATTTAAAACAAAGGATTTTGATAAATCTTCTCTACCACCGTTTTTAAGGACCATACAATTAACAGAGTCATCGGAAGAGGTGATAAAAAACCTCGGCGGTGTTGATATCCTGATGTTGAAAAGGGAGAATAAAAGGCTCAATGAAAAAGTTAAGCTGGCTGAGGGAGAAATATTTGAATTAAAAGGAGAGATTACAAAGAGGACAAAGGCGTATAAAGCTCTGCAAGGACGTTTTAGAGACCATATATCCTTAAAAGAGCATGAGGAGAGATTGAAGGAAAGGGAAAGAGAGATATGGAAAAAGGTGGATTTGGTTGAAAAGCAGGATGTAGATATTCAATCAACAGGGTCTGAAATTAAAGCCGGGGCGATTTTAGAAAAAGAGATAAAAAAACAGGTTTTTACCTTTGCCTATATTCCCCCCGGTGAGTTCAATATGGGCAGCCCTTCCGATGAGCCCGGAAGAAGAAATGATGAAATCCTCCATAAGGTGACGTTGATAAAGGGTTTTTATATGCAGACAACGCAGGTGACACAGGGCCAGTGGAAGGCGGTAATGGGGGACAATCCTTCAAATTTTAAAGAGTGTGGAGATGATTGCCCCGTAGAGACGGTATCCTGGAATGACGTCAATGATTTTATAAAGAAGCTGAATGAATTGAATGGCAGTGACGGCAAATACAGACTTCCCACAGAGGCGGAATGGGAATACGCGGCCAGAGCCGGTACGGATACGCCCTTTGCCTTTGGAAAGTGTCTGTCCACAGATGACGCCAATTACAGTGGTAATCATCCTTTGGAAGGCTGTCCTAAAGGAGAGTATCGCAGGAAAACGATTCCTGTGGGAAGCTTAAAAGCAAACAATTGGGGGTTGTACGACATGCATGGGAATGTGTGGGAGTGGGTGGAGGATCGGTATGGGGATTATCCCGCAGGCAGTGTAAGCGATCCTGTCGGGCCTGAATCGGGCTCGATCCGTGTTGTTCGCGGTGGCGGCTGGAACTACGACGCGTCCTGCTGCCGTTCGGCGTTTCGTGACGGGAACGTGCCCGGCATTCGGATCAACCTTTCTTGGGTTTCGCCTTGCCTTTTCGAGGTCTTAAACTTTGTCCTTTTAAACTTTTACCCTTTTAAAATTTTTTTGGAAAGCAATATGGGCAACATCTCAAAAAGTTGAGGTAATTCTCCCCCTCACCTCAATCCTCTCCCCCAGGGGAGAGGAGGTTTTAAAGAAAAAAGATCCCCTCTCCCCTGGGGGAGAGGGTTAGGGTGAAGGGGGTCTTTTTCAAAGACCTCAACTTTTTGAGAACTTACCAATATAGTTGATAAAGGCGCGATGTGAAAAAAATTTTTTTTGTAAGGGCTCTACAGCTTTTCAGCTTAAAATGTTCGGAGGTAAGATGGATAAATGGATAATAAAGACAATAGATGATGATATTTTTACAGATAGAGAGTACTGGCTTGATTTTCTATATAATTATCATATCCATGCAATAAAAAAGAGAGGGATGTCAGCAGCCTTTTTAGGGCTAAGACGATTGGGTAAGACGGAGCTGTTTAAAAGAGTCTATAATATGCTCTTTTTTAATCAAGATGATGTGATCCCGATCTTCTGGACTTATGAAAAGAAGAATCTGATTAATCCTGATTTCAGCAAGGATTATCTGGAAAATTTTTTGAAGCAATACTTTGCTTTTAAAAATAAAGATAAATATGAAGAGTTTCTGGATACCAGGTTCTCTGCCTTATTAGACTATGGCATGGAGAAGGGTTCTAAGGGTATAAAAACTCTTATCAGGCGGTTTGTCAATCAAATGAAAGAAGGTAATGAAAATAGCATGCTAACAATGGCGATAGAGGCCCCAAGGACAGTTACGGATTATGACGAAGAGCCCATGATCGTGTTGATTGATGAGTTTCAAGAGGGTTTCAGTATATATAACAGCGATGGTAAAAAGGCCAACTGCATCGGAAGCCACCAGGATGCTATTGACTCCCGTATATGCCCTCATATCATAACAGGATCAACAATGACCCTTATCTTATATGATATTGTCAGAAAAGGACCTTTATTTGGCCGATTCAGTCCTGTATATATAAGGGGTATGGAGGAATATTTCGCCAAAGAGCTTGTTTATAAGTGGTGTAAGCGATATGAAATAGAGGTATGCCAGGAGATGGCCTCTGAGCTGGCTGTAAGATGTGGTGGAAATCCCTTTTATATTGAAGCTGTGGTCAAGCAGGCTCATATACAGGGTATCAATCTGGATAACCCGGAAGATCTGGATAAGGCCCATATAACAGACCTGACAAGGGGGACGATATGGAGAGAGCTTGAGATTCAGGTCCAAAAGTTTATCAATCAATTAAATCGACAGGGGATCGGTAAACTGATTCTCTACCATGCAGCCAGGTATGAAACCATCAATTCTATGACCATCGAAAAGATCGCCGCTGAATTGAAGGTAAGCTTTAATGAGGTAAGGGAGATGCTCTCATTAATGGCAAGGGCGGACCTGTTGGAGGAGTCCGGCATTTGGGGGACCCTATTCTATAAGATACGTGACCCTATCATGAATGAATTTATACAGGTATGGTGTGAGATCGAGGTGGAAGGAAAGAAGGCGAATGAGGCAGCTTTCGATAAATTTGAAAAGTACAAGAAAAAGGCTGATCTACTGGATAGCTATATTGGTCAGTATAACTATTATAAGGGGATTACTGTAGAGATATATATACTCTTTATGATGACGAAGTGGAATTTTAACGAGTTAGATGGTAATAGGTATTTTAATATTGATCAAAAGGTGATACTCCCTAAATTTTTATATGTAGACGGGTGTCATGTAAAGTATGAAGACATTGGAAAGGCTCAGGTAGATCTCATCGGGGCGAAGGACTTTGAGCAGTGGTTTGGAGAGTGTAAGTATTTAAAGGATCGGGTGGGTCTTGATATGGTAAAGGAGTTTGTCGAGAATAAGGCAGAGATTGCAAAGAAGGAGTTTAAGAGAGAAAATACGGTGCTCTGGTTTTTTAGCAGGAGCGGCTTTACGCCTGAGGCTGAGTTATATATGAAAGATAGGGGTGTATTGTATACGAATGAAGAGCAGTTAAATGAGTTGCTCACCCTGTTTGAGGTGAATACGCTGCCAAAAGAATTGGGCAATTTTTAAGTGTCAGGTCTTTACATTTGACATGGTATCGCTAATAATCCCGGAATATTAAAATTTTAACCTTTATACATATATATAAGGGAGGTCAATTTAAATGACTCTGTATAGTCATTGTGGAGAAGAAATTCCTGAAACATTAATAAAAAAACTTATAGCCATGGGAAAGGATAGGATCATATGTCCCATATGTGGAGATTCTATCCCTATAAAAGAGATTACAGAAGGGGGTATTGATCAATGGTCTAAAGAAAGAATGGCCCTACAGACATCCCATAGTTCTTTTTTGAAATTGATCCGGGGCGGATATCTATATGTTGATAAGACAGAGCATGTATATAAACTTGTTAAAAGGGATGGCCTTTACTTCCTGTCCAGGCCCAGACGATTTGGAAAATCTCTCCTGATCTCTACTTTTAAGGCATTATTTCAGGCCCAAAAAGAGTTGTTCAAAGGATTATGGATAGACAGGCATGGAAATTGGGAATGGACTGAACATCCGGTTGTGATTTTTGATTTTAATAGCATATCCCACGGATCTTATGAGGAGCTAAAGGCAGGTCTTTTATCAGCTATTGACCTTTCTGCCAAAGATAATGGTATTAAATTGGCAAATCCATTATTAGTGGAAAGATTTAGAGAACTGATAAGGGGATTGAAAGAAAAAACAGGTCATGATGTAGTGATATTAGTAGATGAGTATGATAAGCCAATGATAGATTTTATAGGGCAGGGAAAGGAGAAGCTGGAAATTGGAAAGGCAAACAGGGATTTATTAAAGGCATTCTATGGAGTGCTTAAGGGAGCAGATATAACACCGGTTCTCAGGTTTGTATTTATCACAGGCGTCTCAAAATTTAGTAAAGTATCCATATTTTCCGAACTGAATAACCTCTATGACCTGACAATGGACAAACAGTACAATGACCTGGTTGGTTACACTCATGGGGAGTTAATTGAATACTTTGAACCCTGGATAAGGGACCTTGCAGAGGAATATAAGTCAGATTATGAGAAGATTTTAGACAGACTTATTACATGGTACAATGGATACAGATTTTCAGAAAAAGATGTAAAGGTATATAATCCGTTTTCAATATTAAATATACTAATGAGGAGATCATTTAAAAACTACTGGTTTGAGTCAGGGTCTTCATCCTTTTTAATAAATCTTTTAAAGGAAAAAGTCTATAATCTGACAGAATATGAGGAGTTGAAGGTTAGTAGTGATCGATTCAGTGTATATGATATAGATAACCTGGAGATCCAGCCCCTACTGTTCCAGACAGGCTATTTAACCATAGTGGATTATGATGAAGATGAATTAAAGTACACCCTTACTTATCCTAATTTTGAGGTTAAATCATCTTTTGTTAATATGTTGGCCAACACAATAAAGGAGTTTGAGAGTACCCATACTCATGAAAAGATCCTGTCATTAAGGAACCTTCTCCATAAGGAAAAGTATGACGAGTTTTTTGAGGCTCTTAAATCGATCTATGGAAGTATTCCCTATGTGTTGTGTGAAAATAAGGATGAGGCATATTTTCACAGCCTCTTTTATCTAATGATGTGTGGCGCCGGTATGCAGGCCAGGAGTGAAGTTCTTACCGCAGAGGGAAGGATCGATATGGTCATAGAGTTTTGGGACAAGATCTATATAGTAGAGTTTAAGTGTAATCAGAGTCCGGAAATTGGGATAAAACAGATAAAAGACAAGGATTATACCGGACCATATGTAGGGGGGAGAAAAAATGTTTATCTTATGGGGATTAATTTTAGTACTGAGAAGAGGAATGTAGTTGAGTGGAAAAGGGAAATTTATGAGAAAAATTCAGATCATGGAGGATGAGATATGATGTATGGAAGATGCGCACTTGCGGCTAAAAGGCAGCTTTTGATCTCCAATCATTTTCAGAAGGTCGCAAAAACCTGTCACAGAGAGTAATAACTTATGAATAGCAATACAAAAGCAGATAAAGCGGAACAAATTTTTCAGGATTATGTAAGTGATATCATAACCGGGCAAGAGGCCAGGGAGGCATTGGAGGGATTATCCATATCCACAGAAGCAGCCGGTACACCCCTTTCGGACAAACCTGATAAAACAGAACCACACACCAATATTGTCTTACCACAAAAGGAAAGCGATATCGCTGTTATCGGTATATCGGCGCGATTCCCCGGTGCGGACAATGTGAGGCAATTCTGGCGGAATATCTGTGATGGAAGAGATGAAATCACGGAAGTACCAAAAGAGCGGTGGGACATTGATCCTTATTACCATCCCGAACCTGATACCCCGAATAAGTCATACAGCAAGTGGGGAGGCTTTCTTAAGGATGTGGATAAATTTGATCCGCTTTATTTCGGTATATCCCCCGGTGAAGCTGAAGTTATGGACCCCCAACAGCGTTTGCTCCTGGAAGAGGCATACCATACCATTGAAGACGCGGGATATGATCCGGCTTACTTATCAAAAAAGAGATGCGGTGTATTTATAGGCTCGGTCATGGGAGATTACATAGAGCGTAACAGCTTCAATGACGCGGCAAATACAAGCCTTGCCTTTACAGGTCTGGCCCCATCCATTCTGGCAGGGAGAATCTCCTATTTTCTGGATCTGAAAGGCCCTGCCATTAGTATTGATACAGCCTGCTCTTCTTCTCTGGTGGCGATTATCATGGCCTGTCGGAGTATTATGGCCAATGAATGTGACACGGCCCTGGCCGGGGGCGTTTCATTAATGCATTCACCCATTCTCCATATTCAGACAAGCCAGGCAGGCATGCTGTCAAAAGACGGACGGTGTAAGGCATTCAGCAATAACGCAGACGGTATTGCATTGTCCGAAGGGGTGGGAATTGTTCTCTTAAAACCTTTGAAAAAAGCGATAGAGGACAATGACCATATTTATGGTGTTATCAAAGGATGGGGAACGAATCAGGATGGTCACACAAACGGTATTACGGCCCCAAGCGCCGAGGCCCAGACAGCACTTGAACTCCATGTGTATAAAGAATTCAATATCAATCCTGAGAACATCCGTTACGTAGAGGCCCATGGAACAGGGACCAAACTGGGTGATCCCATTGAGATAAAGGGATTGACCGATGCCTTCAGAGAGTACACAAAGAAAAAACGGTATTGCGCCATCGGTTCCGTTAAAAGCAATATTGGTCATACTACAATGGCGGCAGGTGTGGCGGGTTTGATAAAGGCCCTCCTGAGTTTGAAATATCAGGTTATACCACCCACAATCCATTGTAATGTTGAAAATGAACATATTGATTTTAAAGAAAGCCCCTTTTACCTGAACCGTGAAATCGTCAAATGGGAAAAGATAGACAATACACCCCGCCTCGCCTGTGTCAGTTCCTTCGGATACAGCGGTACGAATGCCCATGTGGTTATTGAGGAACATTTAACGGATAATTCTATAACAGATCAGAAATCCGTACCTGTTATCATCCTTCTCTCGGCTGAAGATAAAAACCGGCTACATACCATTGCCCGTACCATACTGAACTACATTACCACCTATGAACCTGATCTTATAGAGATGGCATATACGCTCCAGACAGGAAGAAAGGCCATGCCCCATAGAATCGCCTTCAAGGCGCAAGATCTCGATCAGGTAAAAGAGAAGATATCCCGATACCTTGACGGAGAACAGAATATACCCGATTTCCTGGAGGGTGAGGTTAAGACCGATAAAGATGTGCTGACAACCTTTACAGGTGATGAAGATATTAAAGAGTCTATCCGTAAATGGATACTCAAAGGTAAAATAAGTAAACCGGCTGAACTTTGGGTTAAAGGTCTAAATGTGGATTGGAATCTGTTCTATGGAGATGTAAAACCCAAAAAAATATCCCTTCCCACCTATCCCTTTGCCAGGGAGCGGTACTGGATAGAAGAAACCACCTCCAAAATGCTCTCAACACAATCAGGGATAAGCCGGAGCCATCCCCTTATCCATGAAAACACTTCTACTTTCGAACAACAACAATTCACCTCAATCTTTACGGGCGAAGAATTCTATCTTAAAGACCATGTGGTCTTAAATGAAAAGGTCTTACCCGGAGTGGTCTATCTGGAAATGGCCCTGGCCGCCACTCTGAAGGCCGGTAACAACATAAAAGCGAATAAACTCAGAGATATTGTCTGGGCTATCCCTATAAAGGCCAAGGCCGCCCCTCAGGTAGTCAATATCAGCCTTTACCCGGAAACTGAAGGCATTGCCTTTGAAGTGACATCAGAGGAGTCAGGAGACAACGGGGATGAAAAAGCCGTAATTCTCCACAGCCAGGGTATGGTCATCATGGGCGAACCTCCGGCAGCACCACCCATACAGGAGATTCAAGCCATCAAAGACCGGTGTGCCGGACAACGTGATCCTGAAACCTTCTATCGGAAGACTTTTAGAACGATAGGTTTTAACCTTGGCGCAAGTTTTCAGGGTATCTCTCAGTACCATTATAATCCTCAAGAGGTTCTGGCAAAACTAGAGATACCGGAATTACAGGGCTCCGGATTTTATCTTCACCCCGGTATTTTGGACAATGCCTTTCAGGCAAGTATGGCCCTCATTCTTGATCAGGTGGAAGAGGGGGCGCCTTACTTTCCTTTTGTACTTAAAGAGGTAGAGATATTTAAAACACCTCTTCAGGAGGGGACTTTTTACATTCACGGAACCTATCTCAATAAGGACTCAACCAATGAGATGGCAAAATTCAACATTTCATTACTGACCCCCTTGGGAGAAACATTGGTGAGTTTCAAAGAGATGACCTTCAGACAAACAAGTAGGGGCGGGTTTCAAACCCGCCCTCACGAGGGGCCGGAATTATCGATCCAATCCCCAATAGAGACCATACCCAAACCGGATCACACCCCCTTAAATAATGCCTCTGACCAGGCCCTCAAAGAGAGACTCACACCGGAGCTTACCGGACTGGTAAGCAATCTGCTGAAAATCGAGCTTGAAAAGCTGGATATCACAAAAGATATGAGTACTTATGGTTTTGATTCCATAATGGTGACAAAACTGATCAATAGGATGAACAAGACTTTTAATCTAAGGCTCATGCCGACCCTCTTTTTTGAGCACAACACCCTTGCCTCTTTGATTCACCATCTGATTACGGAACATAAACCGAAACTCCGAGAAAGATACGGAATAAATGGAGATAATGAAGAGATACCGACTCAAGTAAGGTCAATGGCGCCTCTTTCCCAAGCGTCTGATGAAATGAATCCTTTGATTACAGGGCGTAAGCGCTTTATGACTCATTCCCAAATAAAGGAGCCTTTTCAGAAAGAGGCTCAAAGAGAACCCATAGCCATAGTAGGAATGGCGGGAACCCTTCCTGAAGCGGAAAATCTGGAACAATTCTGGGAAAATCTGATCAGCGGCAAAGACTGTATAACAGAGATACCCAAAGAGCGTTGGGACTGGAGGGATTATTATGGAGACCCTGTTAAGGAAGATGGCAGGACAAACGTAAAATGGGGTGGATTTATGAAGGATGTCGATAAATTTGACCCTTTATTTTTCAATATTTCCCCCAGAGAAGCCGAGTTCATGGATCCCCAGCAGCGGCTCTTCCTCCAGTGCGTCTGGCATACCATCGAACAGGCAGGCTATAACCCGGGGAGTCTCCGGGGAACCCAAACCGGTCTCTTTGTGGGAGTAGAAACATTTGACTACAATGATTTAATGACACAAAACAATATACAGACCGAGGCATACACCACAACCGGGATCGCGCCTTCCATGGTGGTCAACAGAATCTCATTTTTATTGGACTTCCACGGCCCCAGTGAGTCGGTCTCAACTGCATGCTCCAGCTCATTGGTGGCGATTCATCGGGCCCTAAGATCGATTAGTAATGGTGACTGCACCCAGGCCATTGCCGGCGGTGTAAGCGCCATAGTCAACCCTAAACTCCATATCGGTTTCAGCAAGGCGGGAATGCTCTGTGAAGACGGACGTTGTAAAACCTTCTCAGACAAGGCCAACGGGTATGTGAGGGGAGAGGGGGTTGGGGCAATCATGCTTAAGCCCCTAAGTCGGGCAAAACGGGATGGAGATACGATTTACGCGGTGATTAGAGGAAGCAGAACAAGTCACGGAGGGCATGTAAGCTCTCTTACGGCGCCGAATCCAAAGGCACAGGCAGAGCTGTTAAAGGCGACTTATGAAGAGGCGGATATATCACCCGATACGGTTGCATACATAGAAGCCCATGGTACAGGAACATCCTTAGGGGATCCTATAGAGATTAATGGATTAAAGATGGCGTTTAAATCTCTTTATGAGAAGTATAATCTAAAAGTTCCTGAAAAACCATATTGCGGAGTAGGTTCCGTAAAGAGCAACATCGGTCACTTGGAGACTGCCGCCGGTATTGCAGGCATACTTAAGGTGATACTGTCCATAAGGAATAATGTAATCCCTCCCACTTTACACTGTGACACCATCAATCCATATATAGATATCTATAATACGCCGTTTTATATTGCCAAACAAAAAACAGAATGGCCTGACATGAAAGACAGCCGGGGAAATCCCGTACCCAAAAGAGCCGGTGTCAGTAGTTTTGGTTTTGGTGGTGCTTATGCCCATATAGTGGTTGAAGAATATATAGAAACAGAGAAACCCAGCCCTAAGCCGATATCCCAAAATATAGTGATTCCCTTATCGGCAAAAAACAGGACCCAATTGAAAATTTACGCCCAACACTTATTTAATGATCTTAATCAGAACAAAGATAAAGAGCTGGCGAATGTGGCCTATACACTCCAGGCAGGCAGGGAAGCAATGAACAGCCGTTTGGCCTTTATTGTCAAAGATATGGATGAACTCACGGAAAGGGTCGCCCAATACCTTAATGGAGAACAAGAGATACCGGATTTCTTCCGGAGTGAGGTGAAGAGCGGGCACGATAGTGTTGCCCTATTGACTGCAGATGAGGATACTCAGGAAATGGTTCAGAAATGGATCGCCAAAGGCAAGGTAAACAAACTGGCCGAACTCTGGGTAAGGGGATTAAACCTTGACTGGAACCTCCTTTACGGGGAAGACAAACCAGGAAGAATTTCCCTTCCCACCTATCCCTTTGCCAAACAACGATACTGGATACCAGAGACCAACAATAAAAAGATCACTGCAATACAATCAGGGATTAACCCTATCCATCCCCTTATCCATGAAAACACCTCAACCCTGGAACAGCAGCAATTCACCTCAACCTTCAATGGCGCCGAATTTTTTCTAAAAGACCATCAGGTCTTACATGAGAAGGTCTTACCAGGGGCGGCATATCCGGAAATGGCTCTGGCAGCCGCTCAAAGGGCCATTAACAACGGAAAAGTCCTCAAACTCAAAGATATTTTTTGGGCCAGTCCAATCAAGGTCAATACCAGGCCCCAGTCAGTGAAGATAACCCTTTTTCCGGAAGGAGACAACATTGTCTATGAAGTGACGACAGAATCAGGTTCGGATAAGGCCGTAACCGTCCACAGCCAGGGTAAGGTTATACTTGGAGAAGCCCTTACAAAACCACCGATTCAGGACATACAGGGGATAAGGAAGCGGTGCGTCAAACAACTGAGTTATGAAACCTGTTACCGGACCTTCAGGAGTCTTGGCCTTAACTATGGCCCGGGTTTTCAGGGGATTTCCGAACTTCATTACAATGACCGGGAGGTGTTAGCAAAGATAGAGATAGCGGAAGAATTTGAGTCCCCTGACTTTTATCTTCACCCTGGTATATTGGACAGCGCTTTCCAGGCCGGTATAGGCCTGGCTCTTGACAGATTAAAAGAAACAACAGCCCCTTATGTACCTTTTGCGCTTAAAGAAGCGGAGATATTCAGACCGCTTAAGGGTAGAACTTATGTTTATGTGACCTACAGCAATAATAGCTCTATCAATGAAATTGCAAAATATGACATGACATTACTAAATGACCGTGGAGAGACGCTGGTGACGATAAAAGAGCTCACATCCAGGCAGTTGAGGCTGAGTACGGAAAACTCAAAAGAAGAGGGGTTGTTGTTCGCGGCCCCCCAATGGCGGAATCAGGATATTGGTAATATAGGCCAGGAACAAGATGGAGATGTTCATCTTTTTCTCATTGATTGGAATGAAGATGTAAACCGGACATTAAAAGAAAAACTCAATCCCAAAAGCCAAATATCATTTACAGAAATGAATGGCCCCAAGGAAATCATAAAGGCATTTAAGGACTGCTTTTTTCACATAAAGGGCCTAATGGAACAAAAACCTGAAAAAGTACAGACGATTTTGGTTGTAACGTCAGCTAATGTACCGGAGTACTGTTATGCCCCTATCAGCGGATTACTTAAGACAGCAAGACTTGAAAATCCGAAGATACAGGGTAAAATCGTTCAACTCCCGGAACTGACTACGGAACAGATAGTACCTATCATTGAACAGGAATCCCAAACAACAGAAGACAGAGAAGTTCGTTACCTTAAAGAAAACCTCAATCGCCAGGTCAAAGGACTGGTAGAGACCAATCTTTCATCATCCCCCCTGAAAGAGAGTCTCAAAAGGGGCGGCGTATACTGGATAACCGGTGGTTTGGGCGGCCTGGGCAGGATATTGACAAGGGAGTTCGGGAAGAGAGGAGATATTACCCTGATTTTAAGCGGTCGTAGAGAGTCGGATGAAACAGAACCGGTAGATTTACAAAACATCGGCGCTGTTGTCGAATACATCCCATGTGATGTAAGTGATCCGGAATCCGTAATTAAGACCATTAAGACAATTGAAGAAAAGTATGGTCATATTAACGGTATTATCCATAGCGCAGGGGTGATTAAAGACAATTTTATCCTCAAAAAGAGTGAAGATGAAATCCACGCCGTCATGGCGCCTAAGGTTTATGGGACCTGGAATATTGACCAGGCCCTTAAAGAGAGTGAGAAACCCGATTTTATCCTCTTCTTCTCATCCATTGCAGGTGTTATGGGTAATATGGGCCAGGCTGATTATGGGGGTGCAAACGCCTTCCTTGATGGCTTTAGCGCATACAAAAACAGCATGGAGAGTAATCATGGAACCCGATATATCTCTATCAATTGGCCCCTTTGGAAAGAGGGTGGAATGGAGATAGATGAAAGTTCAAAGGAATGGATTTACAACCTGACAGGCCTGTCGCCATTACCCACATCATTGGGTGTTACCGCATTTACAAAGATACTTGCCTCATGGAACCTTTTGGAAAGGCAATCCCAGTATATTGTCTGTTATGGAAATGTAAAAAAGATATGCCAATATATTGGTTTGGAACCATCAGCTAATAAGGAGATGGAAAATTTTGACAATCCGGACCTCCAGGCTGAAATAGAAGAAGAGTTGATCAACCTCTCCACAGACCTTCTTAAGGTCAAAAGGGAATATCTGGATCGAGAGGCTGAATTTTCTGAATATGGATTAGACTCCATTCTGATGATTAAAATGCTGGATACTTTAGAGACAAAATACGGGCAACCAATTAGTCCGAACATAGTGTTGGAGCATCCTACAATTAAGAGCCTTGCCGCTTATCTTGTGAAAAATAAGATGAGAAGTCAGGAGTCAGAAGTCAGGAGTCAGAAGGTTATCATCCCACCTGAAATTTTTCCTGAAAATTCAACCATTACACAAAAAACAACCAGGCATAGAAAGCGATTTATGCCAATAAAACAAGAATCAGAACATAGAAAGATAGCCGTCATCAGCATGGCTTGCCGTCTTCCAGAATCCCCTGATATTGAAACCTTTTGGGAGAATCTGGCTGCAGGCAGGGATTTAATCCGGGAAGTAGATCCATGGCGCTGGGACCCTCAGGTTTTTTTCAGTACAAATAAAGATGAGCCTGACAAAACATACACCAATCATGGCGGTTTTTTGGATGATATTGCCGGCTTTGACGCCGCCTGGTTCGGCATTCGTGATGAAGAGGCCCTCACCCTTGACCCTCAGCAGCGGATCATGCTTGAACTCTCTCAGGAACTCTTTGATCGCGGCGGATTTAATCTCAAATCCCTGTCCAATACCCGTACAAGCATTTTCATCGGTGCTGCAAACAATCACTATATTCGCAACGGCTGTCACCTGATCCCCCAAACAGCGGTACAGCACACGGTTGTTAATAATATCACCAATATGATAGCAGCCCGGATATCCGATTTTTATAACCTCAAAGGCAATTCCCAGACCATTGACACAGCCTGTTCTTCCTCACTCGTCGCTGTTCACGAAGCCTGTCAGAGTATTATCAACGGAGAAGCAGACATGGCTGTTGCAGGTGGTATTTATTTGATCATCGATCCCTTCGGCCATATTAATTTTAGTAAGGCCAAAGTACTGTCAGACGATGGTAAGAGCTATGTTTTTGATGAGAGGGCCAATGGTTTTGTCCTTGGAGAGGGCGCCGGTCTCGTTCTTTTAAAGGAGTATGAAAAGGCGTTAGAGGATGATGACATGATTCACGGTCTTATCTTAGGATCGGCAGTGAATAATGACGGTAAGACAATGGGACTCACAGTGCCCAATCAGGAAGCTCAGAAAGAGGTAATTCAGGCCGCGCTGGATAAGAGCCGCATCAATCCTGAAACCATTACCTGTCTTGAGGCCCATGGTACAGGGACATTGCTGGGTGACCCTATTGAGATCAAGGCCGCCACCGAGGTCTACCGTAAATACACCCAAAAGACAGGTTACTGCGCCCTGGGGTCAGTGAAATCGAACCTGGGCCATACCATGACCGCCGCGGGAATTACAGGTCTTATTAAGATATTATTATCCATGAATCACAAACAGATTCCACCCACCATTCACTGTGACAACCCCCATCCCAGATTCGGATTTGATGAATCACCCTTTACTCCTAATACAAAGCTTATCCCCTGGACTCCCCTGGATGGAGTGAGACGCGGAGCAATCTCTTCCTTTGGCTTTGGAGGCACAAACTGCCATCTCATACTCGAAGAGGGCCCAAATGAGATCGTTCCTAAAAGGCGGCCCCTTCCTTTAACACAATTTAACAGAAGGCAATATTGGTTAGGATATCCTCTTGAAAACGAGATAACACCGAAACCTGTCAGGATACAAGAGAGCCCGAATAGCCTTATCCCATACATTGAAGATTTCTTAAAGAAACAGATCAGCCATCTCATCAATGTTTCTGTAGATCATATCTCAGTGCATGAAAACTTTATGGACATGGGCATTGACTCCCATCAACTCATAGGTTTTGTAAATCGCTTTGAACAAGAGCTGGGAATAGAGCTTTATCCTACCCTGTTTTTCGAGTACCAGAACATAGATAGTCTGGCCCGGTTCTTTGCAACAGAATATAAGGATATATGGGAAAGATACTTTTTTAATAAAATCCAGGATCATATTACTCAGAAAGAAAGAATATATAAAGAGCCAACCCAATCCTCCCTGTCAAAGAAGAGTGAATATGGGATCCCGAGATCCAATATCTTTAATCCCGCCTTAAGGCAGGACACATCAAGTCATGGAAAAAGAGAGACTATCGCAATTATCGGAATGGCCGGTTTGTTTGGAGAATCTCCAAATCTCAACACATTCTGGGATCATCTGTACCAACAGACAGACCTGATAAAAGAGATCCCCCCTGACCATTTTGATTACAGACCTTGGTTTGCACCGAATCAGGAATCGGACAGGATGTACTGCAAATGGGGCAGTTTTATCGATGATGTGGATAAATTCGATGCCCCTTTCTTTAATATTTCCCCCAAAGAGGCGGAACTTATGGACCCTCAACTCCGTCACCTCCTGCAGGTCTTATACCATACTGCTGAAGACGCCGGGTATATCACCTCTATAAAGGGATCAAAGACAGGGATCTATGTGGGGGTATGTTCTCATGATTACTGGGATGAGATGGCGAGAATGGATAAAGAGGTACAGGCCCATGACGGCACGGGTAATGCGGCCACCATGCTGTCCAATCGTCCCTCTTTCCACTTTAATCTGACCGGTCCGAGCCTCTCCGTGGATACGGCCTGCTCGTCTTCCCTCTACAGCGTACATCTGGCATGTAAGGCCATACAAAACGGAGAGTGTGAAATGGCATTTGCCGCCGGGGTCAATCTACTCCTGAGTTCACGGCATTATCGTTATTTTTGCAGCATAGGGGCCTTATCCCCCACAGGAAGGTGCCATACCTTTGACAAGCGGGCCGATGGGTATGTCCCCGGTGAGGCCGTTGCCTCCGTGCTCCTGAAACCCCTGAGCAAGGCCATAACCGATGGTGATCATATATATGGAATCATAAAAGGGTCTGCCGTCACCCATGGCGGATACACCCCTTCCATTACAGCCCCAAGCGTAGATGGAGAAGTCAATGTCTTAACAGAAGTCTGGAAGGATGGGAATATCTCGCCTGAGACATTAAGCTACATCGAAGCCCATGGAACAGGGACGAAACTGGGAGATCCCGTTGAGGTGAATGCATTAAAAAAGGCATTCGGAAAATTCACTCAAAAGGAAAATTTTTGCGCATTGGGATCGGTGAAGGCCCACATCGGTCATGGAGAAGGGGCTGCCGGTATTGCAGGGCTTGTGAAGGTACTGCTATCGATGAAACATAGAACAATCCCGGCTATGCCTGATTTTAAAGAGATCAATCCCTATATCGAGATAGAGGGCTCACCCTTTTATATCAATCAAGGCCCTGTGGAATGGACATCAAAGACGGATGCTCACGGGAATCCATTACCACTAAGGGCCGGGATCAGTAGTTTCGGCTTTGGCGGGGCCTATGCCCATATGGTTGTCGAAGCCTATAATGGCAGGGCTGGTGACGAATCTCACAGATCAACAGACCGGATCAGTGAATATGAATCATCTATTGTTGTTTTGTCGGCAAGAAATGAAGACCGCCTAAAGAGATATGCTCAAAATCTGGTTGAATTTTTAAGTGTTTCCGAATCAGCTTGTTTAGCGGATATTTCCTATACACTCCTGACAGGCAGAGAAGCAATGGAAGAGCGTCTCGCTGTTTTAGTGGAGACCAAAGAAGAGCTTGTTTCGAAATTAAGGGATTACATAAATGGCAATACGGAGCGGCGGAATGGTTTATACATGGGCAGCTCGCAAAAGGATAAGAGAGAATCCGAGCTTTTAATTGAAGGAAGAGCAGGAAAAGAATTTTTAAGAATCCTTATGGAAGACAAACAGTTGTCCAAATTAGCTCATCTCTGGGTATCAGGCGTAGAAATAGATTGGGCCTTGCTCTATCCGGACGCAAAACCGAATCGCATATCCTTACCGGCTTATCCATTTGCAAAAGAGCGGTATTGGATGTCTAAAAGTTCGAGACCGGAGTATACATCAGCTTATGGGACAAGATCTCTACACCCTTTAATCAGCGAAAACAGCTCAACCCTTCAGGAACAAAAATTCACGACCTGGTTTACCGGCACAGAGTTTTATCTCTCCGATCATATCTTTTTAGGCAGAAAAGTACTTCCCGGTGTCGCTTATATAGAGATGGTAAGGGCGGCAGGTGAACTTGCCAAAGCAGGAACGATTCGAAGAATGAAAAATATCGTCTGGTTACAGCCTGTTGTGGTAGAGGAAAAGGAGCGGGAAGTCGATATCCGTCTTCATCCTGATGACGATGAAATTGCATATGAAGTTTCAATGAAAGGTGATACCGGAGAAAGAGTTATCTGCAGTCAGGGTAAACTGCACCCGGAAGATGATGAGCGGACTGAAACGGAAATCATCGATATAGGTGCAATCAAAAGCAGATGTGACAGGAAAATAAGAGGTGAAAAATTCTTTGAGTTATTTAAAGACAAAGGGTTTATCCTTGGAAAAGGTCTTCAGGGAATCAAAGAAATATTGTACAGTGATAATGAAGCAATCTCTCTGATTCAACTTCCCGACCATTTAAATGATAATTTTGATGACTATGCGCTCCACCCCGCTTTGATGGATGGAGCAGTACAAACGACGGCGTCATTCACGATTGAGAATACAAATAGTCTGTTTGCGCCGTTTTCATTAGAAGAAATTGAAATCATCAATCCTCTGTCCCGTGAATGCTACGCCTATGTAAAGCAGGTAAAAACAGGAAATATCCGGACCTTTGATATTCAAATCATTGATCTATCGGGAAATCTGCTTGTTTATATGCATGATCTCAACACAAGAGAGATTTCCGGCTTCGGCGCTGCTAAATCATCTACGGAAACCTCGAAGACACTCTATTTTAAAACTGTATGGGAAAAATCGGATATCAGGAGTCAGGAGCCAGAAGCCAGAAGTGAGAAGTCAGGTTTGGAACATACTCTAATATTTGACAGAGATGAAGATTTATATAACGAATATGCTAATCAGCCCGGATATGAAAAAGTAATTCTAATAACACCCGGAAATAAGTATAAACACACAGAATTAAAGTATGAAATAAATCCGAAAAACAGAGACGATTACACCACACTTATAACATCTCTTTATGAAAAAGAGATATCCCCGAACAGGATCGTCTACCTTTGGTCAAAAGTTGACAATTCTCAGGATTTGGATAAAAGCCTTTCTTTCGGAGTTCACTCCCTCCTCTATTTAACTCAGGCCTTAATGGCAGGGAAACCAAAAGATATGATCCGTCTTTTATATCTTTATCACGAACCAGAGGCTGATCATCGAGGATTTGACATCTCTCTGAACAGGGCGATAAGCGGATTTGCAAAGACTGCCCATATGGAGAATCCAAAATTTTTCTATAAAACAGTAGAAATAGCTGAAAATCTTTCCAACCACCCTACCCTTCTGAAAAAAATAACAGACGAGTTTGAAGCTGAAGACGGCTCTATGGAAGTTCGATATAAAAATGATCAAAGATTTATAAAGAATCTTGAGGAGTTTGACATAGAAAAAGAGACTACAAACCAGTTGTTGCTTAAGCAAAACGGGACTTACCTGATTACCGGAGGCTCCGGTGGACTGGGATTTATATTTTCCGACTATTTAGCAGATAAATTCAAAGCGAATTTAGTGTTGACAGGTCGTTCCGATTTGACTGCTGAAAAGGAAGCAAGGCTTGATCAAATAAGGAACTCAGGTGCAAAGGTTATATATATCAAATCGGATATAGCAAAAGAAGAGGATATTCAAAGGGTAATAAAAGATACAAAACTTCATTTCAGCAAAATAGACGGTGTGATCCATGCTGCAGGAGTTATAAAGGATTCTTTTATCCTGAAAAAAACAGAAGAGGAGATGAACGCGGTACTGTTTCCGAAAATAAATGGAACGATCTGCCTCGATGAAGCTTTAAAATATGAAAAATTGGACTTTTTTCTCCTATTTTCTTCAGGTGCGGGAGCAATGGGGAATATGGGGCAATGTGATTATGCTTACGCCAATGCCTTTATGGATAATTTTGCGAATTTTCGCCAATTCCTGGCGAATGAAGGCAAACGCTCCGGCAAAACCCTTTCCATAAACTGGCCCCTTTGGAAAGAGGGTGGGATGAAAGTGGATGAGGAAACGGAAAAGCTGCTTAGAACCAGCTTGGGAATCGATCTCCTTAGTACAAAATCCGGAAAATATGCATTTGAAAAGGGACTCTCTCTCGATGAGAACAATTTTATGGTCATACAAGGATATGCTTCAAAAATAAAGAGAGCGATTAATCGGAGAGTTCCGCAAACAACTCAAAGGGAGACTTCTTATATCTCCAGTACCGATAAGTCCGATCTCTTTTATAAAATAGAAAAAGAGCTGTCTAAGATTACATCTGATATTTTGAAAATGAAAGAAAGCGACATCGACGTTGATAAAGATATGAGTAAATTCGGCTTTGACTCAATTACATTGACTGAATTTGTAAATAAAGTAAATAGCTTGTATCGGTTAAATCTGACCCCGGCTCTTGTCTTTGAATATTCCAGCATAGGTTCTTTCACAACCTATTTGTATAAAGAAGAAAGAGAAAGAATAGAAGCATATTATAATGACAGTCTGAATCAAACCAGGTTACAGAGAAATCCGGAGGTTTCAAATAAGCGATCACGATTTAAGGTTAGAGATGATCAAAGGCCATTACTGCCAAAGGCCCCGTTAAAACAGCATTATGATCTTTCGGAAGAGCAGTTGCGTTATTGGACAAGTCATCAAATGATTGACCTGAAAGAGCATGGTGAAAGCTTACTCCTTCCCTTTGCTCTCATGGTTGAAACACGACTTGACAGGGAAATCATCGAGAATGCTGTCTCAGTGATCATACACCGCCACGAAGCATTACGCACCATCTTTAAAGAAATTGAAGGCAGTGTTGCACAAATAATCCTTCCCTCCATCAAACCGCCTCTATTATTTAAAACCCTGGATGATCATGAAAGCGCTGAAGAGGAAATCAATAGACTTTCCGGAGCACCATTGGATATAGATAACAATTACTTATGGAAATTGGCCATTGTTTATCATAAAAACAGGACTTATATGCTCATTCATACACACCATATTATTTCTGATTTCTGGTCTGTCCAAATTTTCTTCAAAGAACTCTCTCATCTTTATCAGGCTTATATCAAAGGAACCCCCAATCCTTTGGAGTCCCTTTCCTATCGTTATATGGATTATGTGTATACAGAGCAACAGGAGAAGCAATCAGCCGCCTATGAAGAAAAGAAAAACTATTGGCAGGCATTGGGAGAACACCCTATAGAACCACTCTCATTCCCATTAAAAACCCTTTATGAGCGTAAAATTAAGAATAATGCAGCCGGTTTTAGTGTTGAACTAAGCCCTGAGACAAGAAATACTCTACAGAACTTTTGTAAAACCCATGGGCTTACGCCATTTACATTATACCTCACCGGATTGACCACACTCCTCTACGTGTTAACAGAGCAGAAGCGTATTGTTGTGGGCGTACCAAGGCACAACAGAGAACAAATGGAGTGGCAGTCGATTTTTGGCTGCTTTGCCATTGTTTCTTATACTGTACAGACACTTGGTAATGAGACCACCATTGACGAACTATTGGAACAGGTGTCTACAAATATACGGGAAAGCCAAAAAAATCTGTTAGGACTTTCCCAAACTTCCAGGTGGTTACGAGGCAATAGTAATAACAGGCTGATCCCACCGGTTCAGGTAATGTTCAGCTATTTAAAAATAGATAGTGGCGCAAGCACTCTATTTGACAGTGAGGCAAGTTATATTACTACGGAACGTGTGTTTTTAGATTTTGATATGGCCTTTACAATGATGGATGAACCGGACAGAAGTCTTGTGAATATCGAATATGGCTCCAATCTCTTTGACATAGAGACGATTGAAATGTTTGCCAGGCAGTTCGAAATGATTCTTAAATGGATAGCGGGGTCACATGAATCAACCATAGATACTGTTTTTGATATATTAAAATTTAATCGAAAGAAACAACTATCTATTGCCGCCACATTTACCTCGGAACCGCTCCAAAACAGTCTGGAATACTGGATGGGAACATTGGGGATTAACAGCAGAATATCTTTTGCCGATTTTAATCAGGTTTTTCAGGAGCTACTAAGTCCGGATACTCTTTTAAGAAGCAATCATCACGGTCTGAATATTATGTTATTGCGCTTCTCGGACTGGATTAAAAAGGAGCTTGACGCAGAACATTATATTGCTAAAGACGCTGAAAACCATTTAACGGAAACCTTGTCTGAATTTATCAATATATTTGAAGCCGCCTTAGCAAAAGGTGATACTCCTTATGTGCTGCTCATATGTCCTGAACATAGAGATGTAATAGAAAAAACCGGAGAGGATTTGCTTGAGAGAACAAAACACAGGGTTGTCGAACATTTTCGTGACAACGGGAAAGTCATATGCCTGCTGTCTGAGGACATACAATATTACTACCCAATAACCGATATCCATAATCCCGCAGGAGATTCACTTGCAGCGATTCCCTATCGGGATTCCTGGTTTTCCGCCATGGGAACCATGATTGCCCGCTATTGTTTTGGCCTGTGGAATCTGCCTTACAAAGTGATTGTACTGGATGGTGATAATACGTTATGGGAAGGTGTGGTCGGTGAAGATGGTATCGACAGTGTTTCAATTGGTCATGAGAGACAAGCATTGCAACAAAAGCTCTTACACCTCCAAAAAAGAGGTGTGCTCTTATGCTTATGCAGTAAGAATATAGAATCAGATGTAACAGCCTTGTTCAATAAAAGGGAGGACTTCATTTTATCAAAAGAGCACTTCGCGGCATGGAAAGTCAATCACGATGCCAAATCCCAAAGCATCAAGGCATTGGCCGGACAACTCAACTTAGGAATGGATAGCTTTATCTTTATTGATGACAATCCGGTAGAGATCGCCGAAGTGTCGTCCATGTGTCCTGAAGTATTGTGCCTCCGATTCCCACAGGATTCAGAGGAGATCAAAAAGTTTACCGATCATATCTGGTTTTTTGATGAACCAAAGTCAAAAGGTTCTTTCGATCAAAACAGGACACTCTTTTATCAGCAAAATGTCAAACGCGAAGAAGTCAGAGCCTCTGCTCCTTCCTATAGAGAATTTATAAAGAATCTAAACCTTAAAACCGATTTCTCTCCTGTCAAACCGGGAAATACTGCCAGAATCAGTGAATTAACCCTGAGGACAAACCAATTTAACACAACCACCATCCGCAGAAGTGAGGCTGATGTTAAAACATTTATCTCAAAAGATGGTAACGCTGTCTATCTGATGGATGTAACAGATCGGTTTGGAGATTACGGCATTGTGGGCGCCTTATTTGTTTCCTTTACAAAAGAGGTTGCAGTGGTTGATTCGTTCATGGTCAGTTGCAGGGTATTGGGCCGTGGAGTTGAGCATGAGATGCTGTCACAGTTAGCGACCATTATGGAAGAGGCGTATGTACCTGTAATTGACATCCATTATAATCCTTCTCCAAAGAATCAACCTGTTCTGAAGTTTTTAGAGAGTCTTCATAGCAGGAAAATCATAAATGAAAACCGGACAATATACTGGTTTGAGACAAAGTCGCTAATAGATATCTCTTTTGATGGCAAGGAGTCGGAATATGATGACAAAACTGATAAAAACAAAAAAGCCTCTCTCAATGATTTCAAAGAGGAAATTCAACAACACGGGGTCACAACGAATATAAAAGAGGAATGTATTCAAAACTGGCTGGAAGCGGCTGATATTACCACCATTGAGAAGAACTTCCCAATACGTTGCAACCAACCTTCCGGTCCTGACGATATTGTCCATGTCGAAGCTGAGACAGAAACAGAGCAGTCATTGTCAGAGCTCTGGAAAAGAGTATTAAAAACCGAACAAATTAGTGTGACTGCCGGCTTCTTTGCACTGGGCGGCAGTTCTATAGAAGCTGTTGAGATACTGAGCAGGTTAAAAGAAAATTTTGCCACGCCTGTGCCATTTCAGTTGTTTTTAGAAGACAGCAGCATCCGCACCCTTGCAAGAGAAATCGATACCTACCGGATCAAAGGAAGCTTTACCAGAGATGACTATTTCAATAATGAAGAGGTAATGAGAGATTCCAAATTGCCTCAGGACCTGGCTGAGCAAATTCAATCTCAGGCGGCAGAGCCTAAAAAGAGGAGTAATCGGGAAAAAGAGCATGTATTACTAACGGGCGGTACAGGTTTCTTAGGGATATATCTCTTAAAAAGTCTGCTGAACAATACATTCTTTCATATTCATTGTCTGGTGCGCGCTGAAGATGACAAAGAGGGATTAAATCGACTCAAAGATAATGCCAACACCTTTAACCTGTCATTGGAAGGGTTTGAGGAGCGGATTCATATAGTTACAGGTGACCTTTCACAGGAACGGTTC
>JAREWP010000063.1 GCA_029001845.1 Candidatus Magnetocorallium paracelense
TTAGAATCAACTCGGCAAAAGACGACGCCGCAGGTCTGGCCATTGCCACGAGAATGACTTCTCAGATCAGGGGACTTCACGTTGCCATCAGGAACTCAAATGACGGTCTTTCCATCGTACAGACAGCGGAAGGCGCAATGGACGAGATTGTCAACAATATCCAGAGGATAAGAGAGCTTGCCATACAGGCCAAGAGCGGACAATACTCGTCTTCGGACATTGGTTTTATGCAGGCCGAAGTAAACGCTCTGGTAAGTGAAGTCGGCAGAATAGCGCAGCAGTCCAAATTCAATGACATATCCATGCTCGATTCCACAGGCGGATATTCAAGGACAATTCATGTCAGTTACAAAGCAAGCGATCCCGGTATCGATATCAACATAGCCAATATAGACATCGATCAGTTGGGAAGCGGTACAAATACTCTGAACCTTTTGCAAACCGGTCAGACCTATGCACTGTCAACCGTGTCAAGTTCCATGAATACGACGGTGCAGATACTGGACGGCGCATTGAACACAATACTGACGGAGAAGGCGAATCTCGGAGCAGCGGCGAACAGGTTTTTAGCCACAGTCAGGAATCTGGACAATGTCATAGAGACAACAGAGGCTGCAAGATCGAGAATACTGGATGCCGATCTGGCAATAGAGACGGCGAATCTGACAAAGCAATTGATTCTGCAACAGGCAGGCGTATCCGTACTGGCGCAGGCAAACACAATGCCTCAAAACGTACTGTCACTGCTTCAATAGAATCGTTCTTTATAAAGGCAGTAATCCGGTCAGGTCATTTTGACCTGACTATGGTGAGAATCAATGTGAACAGGCAAAGAAAACCAAAAGCCTGTACAGGAGCAGGTAATGCTGTATGCAGATATAGAGGGGTACAGTTGTATGTCGCTACCCACAAAAAGAGCGGTAAAGATCACTCCCTCTTTAGAACTGTACCCTGAGTATAGAGGGGATCTATATGAAGCGGAACAGAAGAAACGATGAGATTCCTGCAAAAGGAGTGTCCAAAGAAGATAACAGGCAAAAGGAATAAGTTGAAGAAATATTGCAACTTCTTTGATTACTACACTTACTAGTAATGGACAAAGACAAATGACTACAAATGCGGTTGGAGAGATACTGTAATGAATTCTATTTGCACGACTGTATCGAGACTGACAGTGTGTCAACCCTATACTTCGCAAGTGAATTTAAAGGGGATATGAAGAATAAAAATGTATGTAACCGTTGCAGGTATTCTGAGTTCAGGAGCAGGAGTCGGAATATAGAATAAAAAATATGTAAAGGCTAATCTTGTGGCGATTTTGATTGACTGAAGTCTTTGTGAAGTGGTTTTGACGTTTCCAATTCTGACTACTGATCACTGAATAGTAATAAAAGTACAAAGATAATTTACAAGGGAAGGAAGTGTCGAATGTCAACAATTCACTTGGTGTCTTTACAGTCGGAGAGGATATATGAATTGGGAGAGAGTATTTATTTATGACTTTTAATAAGCAGAAGGATGTAGTAACAAAAGCATGATAATAAGGCTATATAAGTGTATGAGAATGCAAAGAAGAATTTCGTCATATAAACAGGGGAATAACACACCCTAAATCCCTCACAAAGAGGGACTTAATAGCATGGAGCTACGATAAATCACGGGAGGTCTGCTGAACAGGCATGATAGTGTTCGCATATAAACCAATGTCCCTGACTATATTCTTCTTATAAAGAGGAACAATAATGAGTTTTTATAAAACCATAAAAATAATAAATTTTAATTTCTACTACCAGAGAAAAGATAATTCGCTGACAATGGAATATTAACAATCTTTATGAAGTTTTTGGATTTCAGACTTGAATTGGAACTACAGTAATACAGGAGGATATAAGACCCAGGAAAATTGGCGAGAGCTTCCAAGAGAAAAAGGAGTATTCAGAGATACTACTTTCTATCACACAATTCTGACTCCTGTTCTTTTTGGCTGAAACTAATTATTAAATAATATCGCAATAAGTTTAGGCAAGAGGCATATAAAGAGAGAGCTCCCTTACACACTAAGAAATACGGGAGTCTTTGAAATGAGCACCTCAATTTATCAAGATATTGTAACTACTTAGGTGTATAGACTGAAAACTATTAGCTAAAACATGTGTATCAATAAAACTTTACATGTTTTATTGACAACACTCACAAGTCAATTGATTTTTTGCTTCAGCCTAAATACCTGAATAGTTACAAAAAAAATATTAATAGAGGAGAAGTATTTATGAACTAGTTGAAAGAGAGATTGTAACGGAACCGGAGTTACAAAAAAAAGAATCGATATTGGCGGGCTGGATGGCGACTATTATGTTGAATAGAGGAAAGCCCTATAGCTGACAGAGAAATCTAAATGTAAACAAACTGACTCATGACGCTTGAAGCCATTGGTTCTGTGATTCTGTTAATGGAATCGTTTTAACACTGACCTGACTGTCTGAGTGTTTACAACGGATGTATCTATAGGAATGTCGATAAAAAGAGTGAGTTATCAGCCTATAAGTGAATGACTACGGCGCATTTTGTCTGACAAGTGCAGATATGTTCAATTGATCTGCCGATAAAGCTCTCTTTTTGATTGGCTCAGGAAGAGCTGATCGACTCAGCTGCCCTAAATGCAGCCAAGGAAAGTGGCTTTATCCGGGATCAGTGTCCGATCGCAACGAGTCGGAAGCTCGGTGGAAAAAGAGCGACATCTCTAAGGTGAAACATACCTGTGAGTCGCAAAGAGATGAAAATCCATCTTTTTTTAGCGCCATTTTACCAGATACCACAGGCCGGCTGCCGACAATGAATGTTCGTAGAGCCGGGAATAATATAAAACCACGATAGCCGGATGCTATCGGAAAAACTATTTTTACATGGAGGTAAAAAATGGGATTCGTAATTAATACAAACGTTATGTCTTTAAACTCGCAAAGGAATTTAAGAAGAACGCAGGCGCCATTGGAAACGGCAATGCAGAGGTTGTCATCGGGACTAAGGATCAACTCGGCAAAGGACGATGCAGCAGGGTTGGCAATCGCAACAAGAATGACATCGCAGATCAGGGGACTGCACGTAGCTGTAAGAAATGCAAATGACGGCCTCTCTATCGTACAAACCGCAGAAGGCGCCATGGACGAAATAATAAATAATATTCAAAGAATAAGAGAGCTTGCCATACAGGCGAAAAGCGGTCAATACTCCGCATCGGACATCGGGTTTATGCAGGCCGAGGTAAACGCATTGGTATTGGAAAACAGCAGAATAGCCAACCAGACAAAATTTAACGACAGAGACATTCTGAATGTAACCGGAGGTTATTCCCAGACAATTCACATCAGCTATAAAGCCAGTGATACAGGGATTAACATCAGCGTTGCAAATATAGATACAGACAGCATTGGAAACGGAACGAATACTTTGAACCAACTGGAAACAGGTCAGGCATATGCACTATCCACAGTAGCAAGTACAATGCAGATAACAGTGAATATACTCGATGGCTCTCTAAATACATTGCTCACGGAAAAAGCGAGCCTGGGAGCATCGGCAAACAGATTCCTGGCTTCCATAAGGAACCTCGATAACATTATAGAAACGACAGAGGCGGCAAGGTCGAGAATACTCGATGCAGACCTGGCCATAGAAACGGCGAATCTCACAAAACAGTTGATACTGCAGCAGGCAGGCGTGTCCGTACTGGCTCAGGCCAATACCTTACCTCAAAATGTTTTGTCACTACTTCAGTAAACAGATGATTTTGGATTGAGGGATTGAGGGATTGAGGAATTGAGGAATTGAGGAATTGAGTTTTACAAATTCTGCTGTTTAAGCAGCGACATTTCTCTTACTCCCTCTCCCCCTTCGAAGGGGGAGAGGGTTGGGGTGAGGGGGGTGCGGTATGGCACCTGATAAGGAATCGCATCTTTGCCCTTACCCAACCATCACTTTTCTCTCCTTATGGAGAGAAGAGTAAGAGAGAAAAAGACGGAGGAGTATCGACATTACGCTGACTGTACACTTTTGTACATCACGGTAACGATCTCTCTTTTAGAGAGACAGGGACAGTAAAGACAATAACGCTGCCTGAGCAGCTATAAGTAAATACAGGGCAGATGCAAAAGACGGTTTTTTAAAACACCCTCTGTTCCCCTTTTTTAAGGGAGAAGACATTAAGGAGCATTCTTTATAAACATGCATTTATCGAATCAGAATCTGTAACGATTAAGAAAAGATATTTTATCTTTTATAAAAGACAGCGGGATGTTGTCTGTAAAATTTAAACTGCCATGGAGGTAAGTTATGGGATTTGTAATTAACACAAATGTAATGTCAATCAATGCTCAGAGGAACCTGCGTAAAACACAGGCCCCTCTGGAAACTGCGATGCAGAGACTCTCTTCAGGTCTCAGAATAAATTCGGCAAAAGACGATGCCGCAGGACTGGCCATCTCCACAAGAATGACCTCGCAGATCAGGGGTCTCAATGTGGCTGTCAGAAACGCAAACGATGGTCTCTCTATCGTGCAGACCGCTGAAGGAGCTATGGACGAGATCATCAACAACATACAGAGAGTGAGGGAGCTGGCCGTGCAGGCAAAGAGCGGTCAGTACTCCGCATCGGACATCAGCTTCATGCAGACCGAGGTGAACGCCCTGGTTACGGAAATCAGCAGAATTTCCAATCAGACAAGATTTAACAATGTAGCTCTTCTGGACGCTTCAGGCGGTTACTCAGAGACGATCCATGTCAGTTATAAGGCCAGTGACAGCGGTATCACCATAAACATGGCCAACATGGACATCGATCAGTTGGGCAGCGGCACAACCTATCTCAACACTTTGCAGACAGGCCAGGCCTACGCCCTGTCGACAATAGCCGCAAATATGCAGATAACCATGAATGTGCTCGACGATTCGCTAAATACACTGCTTACGGAAAAGGCTAATCTCGGTGCTCTGGCCAACAGATTTCAGGCTGCCATCAGAAATCTCGACAATATCGTGGAAACCACCGAAGCGGCAAGATCGAGAATCAAAGATGCAGACTTCGCTGTGGAAACAGCGAATCTCACCAAGCAGTTGATACTACAACAGGCAGGCGTGTCTGTACTCGCTCAGGCCAATACATTGCCTCAAAATGTATTGTCACTGCTTCAGTAGTGGGGAAGGCATAAGGCTTTAGGATTAAAACATAAACCATTTTTCAGGTTAAGCTGCAAAAGCAGCGATCTATCTCTTACTCCCTCTCCCCCTTTGAAGGGGGAGAGGGTTGGGGTGAGGGAGTGCGGTATGGTACTCGATAAGGTAACGCATCACCGCCTTCACCCCTCACCTCTCCTTTTGAGGGGAGAGGTGAGGAGTGAAGACGGAGAAGCATTCACGTTTCAATAATTGTCATGTTCTACTGGGAACGGCAATCGTCTCTCATTTTGAGAGACAGAGGCAGTAAAAAAGCAATGCTGCTTAAGCAGCTTAACTTAAAGATACAGGAGGTAAATTCTTAACAAATTGAGGTAAAAAATCGCGAACATCCGGTATAAAGCAGAAATAAGGAGTATGAATCTAAAAAAAAAGCGCATCGTCATTCCGGCGGAAGCCGGAATCCAGGCGTGTTTTAAACAACAAAACAAAAACCGACCCCTTATTTCAGACCCTGGATTTCGGTTTTCACCGGAATGACAGTATCCTTTGGTTTTATTTTTAAAAGAAGGGGTGTCAAATTTATGCTACGCCGGGATAAGGATTTCTGAAGTGATTGTAATTAAAGCTAAAAAACAGCAGTCAGCTACCGGTGGTCAGCCTTCAGGCCGTGAAAGTATTGATGTTATGCAGATAATAAGCTTCACTTTATGGGTACATGTGTTCTGAACCGTAAAGCGTTGCAATTTAAAAGCAGATTGCTGATGGCTGACAGCTAAATGCTCTTTTTTTAGGCTTTTTTTATCAACAGACACTGATCATAACAAATATTTTTAATAAATCCGAGTTTATTCGGAATAAATGACAGCTAAAATCGGCATCTATTAACAGAATGAAAAGATATTTTATCTTTTATAAAAGACAGCGGGATGTTGTCTATAAATTTACAGCCGCCAAGGAGGTAAGTCATGGGATTTGTAATTAACACAAATGTTATGTCAATCAATGCTCAGAGAAACCTGCGTAAAACACAGGCGCCATTGGAAACCGCCATGCAGAGACTCTCTTCAGGTCTCAGAATAAATTCGGCAAAAGACGATGCTGCGGGACTGGCCATTTCCACAAGAATGACCTCTCAGATCAGAGGTTTGAATGTAGCGGTCAGAAACGCAAACGATGGTCTCTCTATCGTGCAAACCGCAGAAGGCGCCATGGACGAGGTTATCAACAATATCCAGAGAATAAGAGAGCTCGCCGTTCAGGCAAAGAGCGGTCAATACTCCGCATCGGACATCAGCTTCATGCAGACCGAGGTAAACGCCCTGGTTACGGAAATCAGCAGAATTTCCAATCAGACAAGATTTAACAATGTAGCTCTTCTGGATGCTTCAGGCGGTTACTCCGAGACGATCCATGTCAGCTTTAAGGCCAGTGACACCGGTATCGCCATCAACATAGCGAATACCGACATCGATCAGCTTGGCAGCGGTACAACCTATCTCAACACGCTTCAAACCGGGCAGGCTTACGCCCTGTCGACAATAGCCGCCAATATGCAGATCACCATGAATGTACTCGACGATTCGCTCAATACGCTGCTTACCGAGAAAGCCAATCTCGGTGCTCTGGCTAACAGATTTCAGGCTGCCATCAGAAATCTCGACAATATTGTAGAGACAACGGAAGCGGCAAGATCGAGAATCAAAGACGCAGATTTTGCTATAGAAACAGCGAATCTCACAAAGCAGTTGATACTGCAACAGGCAGGCGTGTCCGTACTGGCCCAGGCCAATACGTTGCCTCAAAATGTTTTGTCACTGCTTCAGTAGAGGGGAAAGGCATGAGGCATAAAGATTAGAGCGTAATCGATTTACACTTTTATGTTCAATCGAATTTGACATACAGGAATTTCCGGGAAATTCTCCTTACATATCCTCTTCCCTTGGGGGGAGAGGAGTAAGGAGAGGGGTGAAGGCAGGAAGCACTAACGTTCCGGTAACTATAACGCCTTTACCACTTGCTGCAATCATTTCTCATTTTGAGAAACAGAGGGCAGTAGGAAAACAACGCTGCTTAAGCAGCGACTTTTTCTTACTCCCTCTCCCCTCAAGGGGAGAGGAGACTTAAAAGGAATTTTTTTGAAATTCCTATAAATATATTATATCGATTATACAATCGAATTACATATAACAAATATTTAGATATTTAGAATGCAAAGGAGGTCTATACCCTATGTAATGACATGATGTTAAATCACGCATCGACATCTTAGTTGTCAGGTACGCACTCATTAAAGTCCTTATTATAGAGAAAAAGTGTAAGTTCTCGATAAGTCGAGACTTTCTAAAGGTCACATCCTGTAACTGAGTACTTACAATTGTAAACAACACTATTTCCCCCTTTTTTTAAGAGGGAGTACAGTAAGGAGCTTTGATTTTATAGAGAAACAGATCACAACAGAATTCTTTATTATTACTGTTTATCCACATAAATCTACAACTAAAATCGGTATTCATTAAAGGAGGTAATTTTTGAACCTTATATATAGCTTATACAAAATAAAACGGAAGGAGGTCTTTATTCACATATATGAACGATAAGGACATTTTGTTTAACCAAAAAGATAGCAAGATGTTATCAAAAAACAGTGTTACCCTACATGGAGGTAAGTCATGGGATTTGTAATCAATACAAATGTAATGTCCATCAACGCTCAGAGGAACCTGCGTAAAACACAGGCTCCCCTGGAAACAGCTATGCAGAGGCTCTCTTCAGGTCTGAGAATAAACTCCGCCAAAGACGACGCCGCAGGGCTGGCCATTTCCACAAGAATGACATCTCAGATCAGAGGTCTGAATGTGGCGGTTCGAAACGCAAACGACGGTCTCTCTATCGTGCAGACCGCAGAGGGCGCTATGGATGAGGTTATCAACAACATCCAGAGAATAAGAGAGCTCGCCGTTCAGGCAAAGAGCGGTCAATACTCCGCCTCGGACATTAGCTTCATGCAGACTGAAGTAAACGCCCTGGTTACGGAAATCAGCAGAATTTCCAATCAGACAAGATTTAATAACATAGCCATTTTGGACGCAACAGGCGGTTACTCCGAGACAGTCCATATCAGTTATAAGGCCAGCGACACCGGCATCGCCATCAATATAGCGAATACCGACATCGATCAGCTTGGCAGCGGCACAACCTATCTCAACACTCTTCAGACCGGGCAGACCTACGCCCTGTCTACGGTAGCCGCAAATATGCAGGTAACCATGAATGTACTCGACGACTCGCTTAATACGTTGCTCAACGAAAAAGCGAACCTCGGTGCTCTGGCCAACAGATTTCAGGCTGCCATCAGAAATCTCGACAATATTGTGGAAACAACCGAATCGGCCAGGTCCAGAATCAAAGACGCAGACTTTGCAGTGGAAACGGCGAATCTCACGAAACAGTTGATACTGCAGCAGGCAGGTGTGTCAGTACTGGCCCAGGCCAATACGCTGCCTCAGAACGTTTTGGCTTTATTGCAGTAATAGGAAATTTATATGGAACGGGCAAAGAACGCTTTACCCGTTCCGCCACTGCACTATGTTTCATTACAACCGTTCGCGATTTATGGTTTGCGGTTGATGAATATGGGCAGGAAGGAGGAAGGCTATAAATTACATCAGTCAACCATTAACCGGAGATCGTGCAAGTTTGAAAAGAATTTACAGAGTTTATCTAAAAAATATATTAAAGGAGGTCTTTTAAAACTATGAACAGGAGGGATATTTTAATCTACTTAAAAAGAATGGCTAAAAGCTATCTTTAAAAACCATTACACAAGGAGGTAAGTCATGGGATTTGTAATCAATACGAACGTCATGTCTATTAACGCACAGAGGAATCTGCGTAAAACACAGGCGCCTCTTGAGTCGGCAATGCAAAGATTGTCCTCCGGTTTGAGAATCAATTCGGCCAAGGACGATGCGGCGGGTCTTGCAATCGCCACAAGGATGACCTCTCAGATCAGAGGTCTGAACGTAGCGGTTCGAAACGCCAATGACGGTTTGTCCGTTGTACAGACCGCCGAAGGCGCAATGGATGAAATCATAAACAACATCCAGAGAGTCAGAGAACTTGCAGTACAGGCCAGAAGCGGTCAGTACTCAGCATCGGACATCAGCTTCATGCAGGCCGAAGTAAACGCTCTTGTAACCGAGATAAGCAGAATATCGACGCAGACGAGATTTAACGACATTTCCATTCTCGATGCAACAGGCGGTTATAACCAGACAATACACATCAGTTATAAGGCCAGTGACACGGGAATAAGCGTTAATATCTCCAATATGGACATCGATCAGTTGGGCAGTGGCAGTAACTATCTCAATACACTTCAGACAGGGCAGACCTATGCATTGTCAACAGTAGCTGCCACAATGCAGACGACGATGAACATACTGGACGGAGCGTTGAATACTCTGCTTAACGAAAAGGCCAATCTCGGCGCCCTGGCCAACAGATTTCAGGCTGCTATCAGAAATCTGGACAACATTGTGGAAACAACCGAAGCCGCAAGATCCAGAATCAGCGATGCCGACTTTGCAGTGGAAACTGCAAATCTCACAAAGCAACTGATACTACAGCAGGCAGGTGTGTCCGTATTGGCCCAGGCCAATACATTGCCTCAAAACGTTTTAGCACTGTTACAATAATCCCTTGGGAGATGGGTAAAGGCAGCTTTACCCATCCCCACATAAAAAACCTCAAATGGCATATTCATTGGTATTTGTTATCTTATATCAATTTTATTTTTATAAATTACAATCTATCTTTTATCAAAAGGCGGGAGAATCTGCAGCTCCCGCCTACTTCCTCTCTCCTGAAGTTCAATTACAATCGGGAAAAATCGACGATCAAACGGTCTACAAGGTTTCCGAAATAAGAGATACAGCTTTCCACCGGTGCAGGAGAGCTCAAATCGATGCCTGCCTCGATCAGCTCATCGAGAGGAAACTTACTTCCGCCAAGCTTCAGGAAATTTAAATAGTTGTCCCGAGCCGATGCATCTCCTTCGGCCACTCCGCCGGCAAGGGCTATGGCTGCAGAGATGCCCGTTGCATACTTATACACATAATAGGATGTATAAAAGTGAGGTATTCTGAGACACTCCAGGGCAAGCACATTGTCAATCACCATACTTTCGCCAAAGTAAACATCCAGAAGTTCTCTGTATGTCGTCGTTAACGTCTCAAGAGTCAGAGGTGTGTTTGACTCGGCTGTTTCGTGAATTACCTTTTCGAATTCAGCGAACATGGTTTGCCTGAAAAGAGTTCCTCTTATATTATCTATCTCTCTGTTTACAATATAAGCCTCCATCCTGGGATTGTCTTTGTAAATAGAAAGGAGATACCTGCTTAATAAATTCTCGTTAAAAGTGGACGCCACCTCTGCGACAAAAATTGTGTAGCTGTGATCGATATAGGGCTGATGCCCGTTGGAGTAGTAGGAGTGCATCGAATGACCGGCCTCGTGAATCAATGTAAAGAGGCTGTTGATATTATTCTCCTCGTAATTCATTAAAATATAGGGTTGAGAGTCGTAGGTACCCGAACTGTAAGCGCCGCTTCTTTTGCCTCTGTTTTCATAGCGGTCCACCCAGCCTCCTTTAAGTCCTTCTTCCAATATGGAGGTATACTCGCTACCGAGAGGAGACAGTGCCGTCACACATATATCGACTGCCTCATCATAGGACATATGAAACTCTATTTCCCCTATTATGGGAACATAGGTATCGTAGAAATGAAGATCGTCAAGCCCCAGAGCCTTTTGCCTGAAATCTAAATATTTAAATAAAGGACCAAGGTTTTGCTTAACCCTTTCAATCAAATTATTATAAACCGATTCCGAAATATTATCGCCAAACAATGCAGCAGACAAAGAGCTCTCAAACCCCCTTACTCTGGAGTAAAAAATATCCTTTCGCACTGAATGAGACAGAGTCGCGGCAATCGTATGTTTATGATTCTCATATGATTTGTAGTATTGAAAAAAAGCCTCCTTTCTGACCTCCCGGTTCGGGTTTATTAAAAAGGTGCTAAAATTACCATGGCTTAATTCGATTTCCTCTCCCCTGTTATCCGATATCGTTCCAAATCTCATATCTACGTTGTCCAGTTGAGAAAAAACCTGAGAAGGGGCATCAGCCACCTCTTTGCTCATTGATAAAATTCTCTCAACCTCTTCGCTGCGCGTATGAGGTTTATATCGCAACACTTTTTCAAGGAAGAAGGCATATTCCCTTAAACTCTCCTCTTCGATAAAGGATTTTATCATATCATCCGGAACAGATTGTATTTCAGGGGTAATAAAACTCGACACCTCCGATGCCCGAGTATAGAGATTAAGAGCCCTTTGATACATGCCGGAATACTTCTGATCCGATTTATCTTCATCGTTTTTTAAATGAGCGAAACCATAGAGCCCTTCTATTTTACGAATAAGCGACAAATGAAATTCCATTGCTTCCTTAAACAGAGCTGCCGATTCGCCTAGCCTTCCTTTATATCCTGCATAGGAATCAAGTTTTCTCTCCACTTCGGAAAACACCTCATCCCACAAAGTGTCAGAGGAGAACAAACTGTCGAGATTCCATTTATGTTCATCAGGTATATCTTTTCTTTCCGGTATCCTTTGAGCCATATTCAAAAACTCCTTTTTATAAATCCGAGCGTCAAAAACACCAGGTTTTTTTATCCGCCCCTTATATGCAATCGATAACTGCACATCTCAAAATGATATTTTACCTCATTTCGATAAAAAATTATCCTGTTAAACCGTTGTAAAATTAGGCGCTCATTAGGTATTAGGCTGAAGACTGAAGGCACGCAACTAAATTTTCTGTTGGTCGCAAAAAAATTAGAAAAAATGACTAATAATCGATAATATCCCCAATTATTTTTCTTGAGATTGGGTGGTACGATATTCCGGCAGTTTCGGGTACATATCTTTTAGTGAAAGATATTGGCTGTCTTTAGGAGAAAGAAGGGGATTTTCGATTTGCCACCGGATGCCTATATCGGGGTCTGACCAGAGAATTCCGTATTCATCGTCAGGGTTGTAAATATCGGTGCATATATAAATTACATGAGCTTCATTGCTTAAAACGGCAAAGCCGTGGGCAAAGCCTTTCGGTATATAAACCTGTTTTTTATTTCCTGAAGAGAGAATCACGCCTGTCCATCGGCCAAAGTGAGGAGAACCTCTCATTATATTTACCGCCACATCGAAAATCTTTCCCTTAAGAACATAAACCAGCTTACCCTGGGGGTTTTTAAGTTGATAATGAAGGCCACGAAGAACGTTTTTTTTTGAAAAAGAGTGGTTGCACTGCAAAAAGGTCTCATTCAGATTTTTCTCCATATATTTTGATTGATTGTAAGTTTCCAAAAAGAAACCTCTTCTGTCTCTAAATACAACCGGTTCGATTACTTTCACTCCAGGTAAATCAGTATCGATAAATCTCAAGGGCTCCTCCTTTCTATGAGCGAGTATTCAGCAAAGGACGTCTTGTCATCAAAATCGTAATCAATATACTTTATGAGCAGGGTATTGGAAGAAGTAATTAATCTAAAAAAAGCAGTCAACTGTCAGCCTTCAGCTAAAGAAAGAATTGATGTTATGCCAATAATAAGCTTCACCCTTTAAGTTAATGACATTGAAATGTTGCTATGTAAGAAGCTGATAGCTGAAGGCTGACAGTTGACTGCTTTTTTTAGTTTTACCGATCCCCACACTCATTCGGTGCGCTTTATAAAAGAGATATCCATTGACAGGTCAAAACTGTTCTGAGCTTCAAAGTCTTTCTTCAACTTAAAAGTTTTTATTAACAGACATGCAGGCAAAGTATCGATTTTGTAGAGTAAACCGACAATACTGTTTAAATCGAGGTTATCTATCCTTAAAAATGCAGTTTCCTCTATATAATCACCCACTCTCTTCTGATCGCCGGGCTTTAAAGACGATACTTTCTCCTTTATCGCGAGAGATTTTGTTATTTCCTCTATCACATGGAGTGCTCCCTTATAATTACTTATATCTATCTTGCTTTTATACTCTTCCGATGCTTCCTTTGTTATTACATACTCTCCTATCAGATCCGAGAACTTGTTGTAACCTGATTCCGCTTTATACAAGGCATCTCTCTTTTTGGAAAGCTCATTCAGCAAAACAAGAGGAAGGGCCAGAGAGAGGACCAATGTAATTACGATGATAACTCTTTTATTCATTATGTTATATTTATACTGAATTATTGTTTATCGTCCAATCCTGTCCGAATAGTTTCTATATTTATTATTACCCTTCAGGCAGGGACATCGATATGGCGAAAACGATCCCCCCGGCGGCGGAACTTCCTGTTTCGAGAACTCGTATGTTTTTGGAAATTTTCCTTAACCCGCTGCTTATATGCTCGACATCGCTCATACTGTCGGCTTCGCCCCTGATAACTACCAGGTCGTTTTTTATCTCGATTTCAAAAACAACAGCTCCAAAATCATTAATAAAAGAGAGAGCCTTAAAAAAATCCAGAGGTTTTATGCCTGTAAAAAGAACCTCCTCCTCTCTTGCCGTTTTTAGAGCCGACTTAAGGAGATAGAGTGTTTTACCTTTTACATTGCTGCTGTGAAATATTTCTTTATACGAGTCAGCCATTGAGCTTTTTATGGAGTCCCTCATTTTTTCTGCAGATAAAATATTATACCCTGCATAAAGAGAAATTGTAATAATTGTCATATAAAATAAGAGGGTCGCCGAAATGAACCACTTTCTCCCCTTTGCTGCATCTCCCCCGTAAGCAAGATCGCCTGACCTGAGATTTGCAACAGGCGATGTCATCTCATCGATAATATATGGGATCGATTCCTTTTCGGAAAGCTCGATCTCGCCATTGACTATATTGTCGATACCGAGCCTCTCTAAACCGGCTCTCACATCGAGAGATGTTACGGCAACAGGATCGATCGAAAGGCGCTGACAACCATTCAAAAAATCCTTTAATACCTTCCTGTCCATAAAAAAGACAAAAACCTGGTATTTACCTGAAGAAGACATCTCATTTGTAACGGCGCAGTCATATACAACAGAATCTACAGGTCTGGATATGATCCCGCCAAGTTCATAAGGAATGGTTGCTTTTAACTTCTCTCTGTCACAAAAAGGCATCTCCAATATTCTAAAATTCAGTAGGCTCACCGGTATGCCGAGATAATATTTGTCAGCAACAGGGAGAGAAACCGTGTCAGGCAGCCTGTAATCGCCTTCCGTCTCGATTCGGGCCGACTCAGTGAGATCGAATCGAGATGCTTTTTTATTAAAAAAATGAAAAAGAACGTAATTTTTTCTTACATCGATAAAACAAACCTTCATCACAGCTCTTTCCAGTAAAGTATTCTCGATTCTCCTGACTCAAGGAGTACTGTAGAGGAAATGACCCTCTTCAGCTCTCTGAAAGAAGTAGTGGATACAATATTGAAACAGGAGCTTTTCACTGTTATATTACCAATGAGCTTTGCCCCTACACCCTCCATGTCTGCGACCTTAATAATATCATATGACGCATTAAAAGGAGTATACTCCCTGTATGCAAGAATTTTTTCGCTCCTCTCGGAACCAAGTGTTGTCATCTCCTTACTATCGTTTTCATAAGAGATGCTTGCAAGCACGGGCATTGGAGCTGTATTGATATTTATCATGCCATCTCCGTAAACAGTAACATAGGAAGAGAGGCTTTTAAATATTTCGGAGTCGATCCCTTTGATATACATGAGCTCGTCCAATGTATAGAGATAGTCATTTTTTACATACCCTTCGGAATCTCTGAAACGGGATATGTCGTCAGGGTCTATCCAGTCTGCAATATAATAGGCAATTTCCTCATTTAATGTCAGTTCTTTAAGAAGTGCTTGTAACGAAAAAATGGCGCTGCGATTGGGAAGACCATTTTCATAAACGATGGTATTAATATTGAATTTCGCCTGCTCATCGGAAATCGTTATTGTCATGATGTCTTCGGAATTCGCACTGTCGTCAGTAATGCCTGTATATCCTCGGGAATCTAACAGATATTTATCGAGATCCGTATATTTGACGCCGGACAGATAATCTCCGATAAAATCAACAGCCAGAAATACGCCCGACTCGGCCTCGACAGACAATCTCATACCGTCTCTGTAATTATAGAGAGCATTTGTTCCTACAAAAACGTCATACATAAAGACAACGGTCATCGCTGTGAGCAATCCCACGATCATAAGAGTCAGAATAAGAATATAACCGCTGTCGTGCTTAATTAACGGGCGATTGTTTAACCTTTTGGAATTTACATGAAGATATTGACAATACATTTAAACGATTAACAAAAACCTCCTCATTGACACAAGCAGCTACCTGTCGTCTATCTTTGGAAATACACTCTCATATAAAGTAAGACTTTTTCCTTTAAGCAAAAACGTTAAAGTGATTTTAAGAGAATCGGGAATTTCATTGGTTAGCTTAGTATCCCAGGTCTTTACACTTCCGGCCTTCTTTAACATATCAATTGAAAATTCCTCTACCTCTTCCAACACGTCGACTTCCACAGGCTCGGAATCTAAAAATACCCGGCTGATTTTTTTTTTCAGCACTGCCTTGCCTGAATCGTTTTCAATGAAATATGAAACATCCCTCAGACCGGCGCCGGGGCCTCCTATCGTCGTGAAATGAAGGGACGATCTTTGCAATCCGTATTCGTCTCTGTCAATGACCTTAAAACGAGTAATATTACCGGCAGGTTTATAAAAGGTCGATTCAATTTCCATTCTCATGGTATTAAGCACCTCTCTGGCTGCCTGAAGCCTGAGCATGTAGTCGTCATTTCCGCTTATTGCTTTGTCAGACATGGACAATACGCTGTACAAGGCCGTTAATATAAATGAGAACAGAGAGATGGAAATCAGTATTTCAAGAAGAGTAAAACCTTGACAATCTCTCTTTTTCATATAAGCAACGTTTCGATTACTCTTCATCGCCATTATAGTTAGAAATCCCCCTCCTCTTGTAACCCTTTATAGTCACCTCCTCCCCTTCTCCTTGCACAATGACTTCAACAACCGAAGTCCCTTCGATCGAAGCTCCGGTCTCTTTTATGTCGTAACGAAATGCTCCATAGGGTTCCTCGAAATGTCCTTTACTCTCTGTCATAACGCTTCCCATAATAGTGTAATACTTCTCCCTTGCCAGCATTACAGCCACTGTAATGGTTTTATGACGTTCAAGAATGGCAAGATGATTGGTAATCGTATAAATAACGGTATAGAGCAGTCCCCCGATAATTGCAATAGATATCAACACCTCTAAAAGAGTAAATCCGTTTTTTTTCATCGATACACTTTGAATTTTTTATTGGCTGACTTTCAATGTTATTAACTTAAGGAGCAAAGCACCTTAATTAAATTGTATTGGGTTGACATTCACAAGTCATTTGATATATTGCTTCAGCCTTAAGCTAAGTACTGAGTAGTAAACAAAATTATAACACTCTTTTCTAAAAATATAAAACTGGATATCTCCGGCCTTTGGCAGGCTGAGAATAGGAAAAGAAATATAGTATGAGGAGATAATACAGTATTTTGGAGGAATAAACTAAAAACAGCAGTCAGCTATCAGCGGTCAGCCTTCAGCCATGGAAAGTATTGATGTTATTCCAATAATAAATTTCACCTTATGTGTGAATGTGTTTTGAACCATAAAGTATTGCAATTAGAAAGCTGAGAGCTGATGGCTGACTGCTAAATGCTTTTTTTTAGATAAATATGATATCAAATTGAGCACATAAAAGATCGGGACATGCACCGGGTCTGAGCGCCTTAAGCAAGTCGGTATTGGTATTGACGGGCTTTACTTGATCGTGAATAGGACGATATTGTATACTTTTTATTTCCCAAGACTATAGTTCTGGTCAAATAAAAAGATATTGACAACCTGGTAGAAACTGCTTAATTACAAGCATTTATATACAACCTAAAAGTGACAATTTAAGTATCAAGTCAAATGACCGGAACTATACAGGTCATTTAATTTTTTGCTTCAGCTTCAGTCTTTAGCCTAAATACTGAGTAGTTACCTGCTTATTTCGTGAGCATTCAGTAAAGAGCGTCCAAAATTCAGCATGGGCGGCGCGGACAAACAAGTTTGTCCATACCACCCTCTTGATACAAAGATTTAAGAAAACAACGCCCTTAACTGAATACTCACTTTTTTACTAACGGTTCGTGAAAATTAAAAATTAAAGGAGGATTAAATGGCTTTTAGTAATATAAATTTCAAAACGAAACTTTTATTTGGGTATGCTGTAATATTAGTAGCAATGATTATTATATCAACCGTTGTTTACAAAAACGTGAACTCTTTGATTAACAACTCAAAGTGGGTAGAGCACACTTACAAAGTGATCGGAGAGGCAGAGAAGCTTGTTGCTTCTCTTGTAGACCAAGAGACAGGAGTAAGAGGCTTTTTAGTAACCGGAATAGAAGAGTACCTTGAGCCCTACAATGGAGGCAAAAAAACCTTTGATGAGGCAATCGTCAAGCTTAAGAATACAGTGAGTGACAACCCTGCCCAGGTCAGCCGACTGGAAAATATACAAAAAACTGCCAATACTCTTGATAAAGAGTTTTCAGTCGCTGCCATATCGAAAAGGAGAGAAGTCGTAAAAGGTGAAAATGCAGCAAATCACTTCAAAAAGGTGAGATCAAGAATTATTGGGAAACAAATATTTGACAGTCTGAGAGTCGTGCTTGGAGGAATAGACAGCAAGCTTGAAAAATCCGGCGACCTCATGGGAAGATATCTCATCGCCTTAACCACAATGGATATGGTGAATATGGAGACCGGACAGCGTGGTTTTCTGCTTACAGGTTTGGAGGAATCACTCGAACCTTATCGAGGTGGGCAAGAATCACTGAACAAGCATCTTGCAGAACTTCAGGAGTATATAAGTAGCAATTCACATTTGGGGGTTACAGTCTCGGATATAAATGAAATAGAGAAGGTTGCCAAGTCATGGATGGAAAAGGCCGCCAATCCTGAAATCGACGCCCGGCGAGAGATGAATAAAGTAGAGTTTACAATCGACGATATCGTTGAGTTTATGGGTAAAGGCACGGGAAAGAAATATATGGATCAGTTGAGAGGAATGCTTGGAGAGTTTATACGGATTGAGGCAGGTCTGCTAAGTGTTAGGGCAAAGGAGGCGAATGCTATGGCAAGTCAAACGACCAATATTTCAATCTTCGGTACATTGATAGCTATAATTCTCGGTGTTATTGTAGTGATCTTTATAACACGCTCCTTAATGGGACAACTGGGAGGTGAGCCTGCCCTTGTTCTTGACATAGCAAAGAAGATAGCAAACGGTGACTTGGCTGTAAGCTCAGATACTGACGCCGGCGGCAAAGGTCTGCTTAGTGCTATGAATGATATGAAAAAAAGCCTTAACGAAACCCTTGTCAATGTCATGCACTCGGCTAAAGAAGTAGCCAGGGCCAGCCAAGAGCTGAAGGACAGTTCCATCAGTATGACATCCGATATGTCCAGTCAGTCCGAAAAGGCGATGCAGTTAGCCACATCGTCGACTCAGATGTCACAATCAGTCTTAGATATAGCAAAAAACGCCTCGGAAATAGCAGAATCAGCATCCAACACCTCGAATAATGCAAAAGAGGGAAAAGAAGTAGTTCAGGATTCAGTGACTGAGGTGGAGGCTATTGCCACTACAGTCAAGGAGTCAGCACAAATAATATCCTCTCTCGGGGAGCGATCAAAACAGATAGGTGAAATAGTAAATGTTATTAACGACATAGCTGACCAAACCAATCTCTTAGCCCTTAACGCTGCTATTGAAGCGGCCAGAGCGGGGGAGCAAGGCAGAGGTTTTGCAGTGGTTGCCGATGAGGTCAGAAAACTGGCTGAAAGAACCGGCACGGCGACGGCTGAGATAAGCACTATGATCAAGGCCATTCAAACCGAGGTGGAAAAGGCTGTAAACTCGATGACAGAAGGCACGGCAAGGGTTGAAACAGGAGTTGAGCTTTCAACTCAAGCAGGCAATTCCCTGGGCAGCATCGTAAACAGCGTAGAAAGTCTTCAAGGCATGGTCTCTCAGATAGCCTCAGCAACTGAAGAGATTTCATCAGTTTCAGAGCAAAACAGCCTGGACATAGATGAGATATCAAATATATCATCACAGGCACTGAGTAGTTTTGAAAAAATATCAACCTCTGCAAATAGTCTTGCCGAACTCTCGGATAATCTACAAAAAATGGTTGGGCAATTCAATTTGGGTTTGGCTGAAAACACTTTTAGCTCACCATCTTCCGAAATGCAGCTAAGAATAGGATAAAACAAGTTTCTATTTTCACAGCTTTTATGTCACAAGAAGCGCCACATTGAGTTTAGGTATCTATAAAAATGTTGTTGAGACATTACATCTTCCGTTTTTTCCAAAAATCCGGCGGATTTTGAAAAACCAATGTTATGGACTGCATGTTGAGGACAAAACAGACAATCACCTCATGATTTTGCCTGTTTAGAGCATTATAAGCTTACATTATAACTCTAATTTTAAGTTGAGCAAACAAAAAATTTTCTGATATCCTAATACACCCGCCTTTTTACGAATGACCACATTAAATTCATATGCACGGGTAGTTCTACTTGTCACATTATGATTGGGAAGCGACCATGGACAGGCGTCCCGCCTGTTCTTATATTGATAAACGTTGCTTTTTGGTTAATGTGACAATGAAGAAGTAGTTAAAAGGAGCTTGTAACAATCACCCAAGCTTTAATAAATAACTTATTATGATAATAAAAAATTTTATAAGGAGAAACGAAGCATTATGAAAGACATGTACTTTTTCAAGACAGGAGTTCTAATTCTTTTTTTTGTAATAGGCGTATTTACACAGTTGGAGGGCGCATGGAAAATTGAAATTATAGAACAAGATAAAGTTGGAACTACTTCATCAATAGCAATCGACTCATCAGATAAGATACACATCTGCTATTATGACGAGACTAACAAGAATCTTAAATATACAACCAACAAGTCAGGCTCATGGGATTCTTCTGTAATAGACAGTTCTGAAGATGTAGGAAACCCTTGTTCAATTGCTGTTGATTCTAATGACAAGATACATATAGCTTACGATGATAATGAGAATGAGAATTTAAAATATGCATCAAACGTGTCAGGTTCATGGTCTATTGAAACAATCTACGAGGATGTTGGAATTAGTTTTGTTTCATTGGCTATTGATTCTGCAAACAACCTACATATAGGGTTTGGTAGTGGGTATTTAGATTACATGACAAACACTTCAGGAGAATGGGAATGGGAAGGAATAAAGAGCGCGGATAGCGCGGTGCTTACAGTAGATTCAAAAGGCAATGCGCATGCGGTTTCAAGGCGATTTCTTACTTCATACAATGTTTTTGTATACCATACAAATGCTTCAGGCTCATGGGTTAGTGAAGACCTTGATTATGGTTCTTATCCACGTGATCTCGGGATTGCTGTAGATTCCTCGGATAATCCGCATATAAGCTATAATTATTATGACTGGGACTCCATAAATTACACTACAAATGCTTCCGGCTCATGGGTTTATGAAACAATTGCTCAGGAAAAAGATAACAAGGGGCCTGGTAGATATAATGCAATCGTCTTAGACTCTAATAATATTGTCCATATCTGCTATTTTCATTATGGAGAGAAAGTCCTTTACTGCGTTGATGGTGTTTCAGGTAATTGGAATGAACCTGTTGCAGTAGATGAAGACGACGGGAGATACCATTCAATCGCTTTAGACTCGAAAGATAATCTTCATATGAGCTATTATGACTACGGCACAGGAGAACTCAAATATGCCTATGAAAGTGCTGACCCAGACATTTCAGTATCCCCGACAAAGCTTGACTTTGGTACTGTAACGGTTGATAAATCATCTACGAAGTTTGTAACAATTACAAATGATGGTGAAGGTGAGTTATTTATAGATAATGCTTACATAACAGGAACGAACGACGATGAATTTTCTGACTCTTCTTCCTGTGATTCCAGATATATAGAACCGGGAGAATCTTGTGAGGTAAAGGTTAGTTTTTCACCTGACTCTAAGGGAGATAAAACAGCAACTCTTAATATAAAGTCTGATGATCCTGATTCATCTACGGTAGAAGTGGATTTAGAGGGAACGGGAGAGGAAGAAGAGGTACTGGAACCAGACATATCAGTATCCACTACGAGTCTTAATTTCGGTACAGTTACAGTAGGCGCCACCTCTTCATCTAAATCCGTAAAAGTCAGTAATACCGGAGATGTTGACTTAGAGGTTAGTTATTCTATAACAGGCGCTGATAGTAGTGATTTTTATGTATCTTCATCTACCTGTAGCAGCGATGTTTCTTCCGGAAGTTACTGTTATATCTATGTAAAGTTTTCACCTAACTCGGAAGGTTCAAAGTCAGCAACTTTTAAAATAGAGTCAAACGATCCTGATGAAAGCACTGTCAACATTTCATTATCAGGCACTGGAGAAGAAGAGGAAGATGATTCAGATAGTGGAGATGACGGAGATAACGGCAGCAATGATGATGATGGAGATTACAATGTCGGAGATGTAATAGAATCCTTTGACTCTCCAGGTCCTTGGTCTAGAGGCTTAACCTTTGATGGGACATATCTTTGGAATGCTGATTCTAATGATGATAAGATATATAAATTAGATACAAGTGGTAATATTATTGATTCCTTTGACTCTCCTGGTTCTTATTCTAGAGACTTAGCCTATGATGGAACTTATCTTTGGCATGTTGATTGGTCAGCCGACAAGATATATAAATTAGATACAAATGGTAATTTAATTGATTCCTTTGATTCTCCAGACTCTTCTCCTGACGGTTTAACCTTTGATGGCACATATCTTTGGCATACTGATGCCGGTGCTGACAAGATTTACAAATTAGACACAAATGGTAATGAAATAGATTCATTTGACTCTCCTGGCTCTGTTCCTGAAGGATTAGCCTATGATGGGACATATCTTTGGCATGCTGATTCTAATGATGGTAAGATATATAAATTAGATACAAGTGGTAATATTATTGATTCCTTTGACTCTCCTGGTTCTTCTCCTCAAGGCTTAGCCTATGATGGAACTTATCTTTGGAATGCTGATTTTGGTGATGATAAGATATACAAGATATACATAGGAGAAAATGAAGATGAAGGTGATGGTGACGATTCAAATGGTATGATTACCGATTTTTTTGGTATAACATCGGATTATACAAATGATTCTGATAACTATTGTTTTAATGCTGAAGAACAAACAAGCTTTGACTGGGGAGATAATATTGCATTTAGTCTGTTTTGGAGGGATAAAGCTGAAGCAGATGGGGTTAATGAATATGAGATAGAGATAGAGGTTACACTTCCATCAGGAAAAGAAATGGATATATGTTCAGGATCATATGAGTTTACAGGATTAAAGTCCGGAGCAGAATACAACTTTTGTTTTGCATGTACCAAACAGACACCTTTAAGCGGAAATTCCGGTATGACTGTTGAATGGGAAGGAGACATCGAGCAAGTAGATGAGGATGATTCCGCAACAGGTGTGTTCAACGCAATAACTCTTGATTAGGCTGTTAATTTTGAAGATGCCTGTCATCGGACAGGCATCTCTTTTTTTTTTACTAAACCACCCTAATACAAAATATGAGGTGAAATTATGTTAAACAGAGGAAGTAAAGCAAGTCTTTTTATAATATTATTAATTTTTGTAATATTTTCTCTCTACTCTCCTGACCAGTGTCTCTCTTCCGGAGGAGAATATTCATATGATAGATTATGGCCTGTTTTATATCAACCATGGTATTTTTTCCCCTATGCCATTGCGTCGGATAATGATGGAAATCTCTATATTGCCGATAATCAGAACCACAGAATCAGTAAATACAATTCAAGCGGCCAGTTTGTAACCACATGGGGGAGTGAAGGCGCAGATGAAGGTATGTTTGATAATCCAAAGGGGATCGCCCTGGACCGGGAAGGATATATTTATGTAGCAGATTCAGGCAATGATCGTATCCAGAAATTTACTCCTGACGGGGAGTTTGTCGCTCTATGGGGAAAGAGCGGTTCAGGGGATGGTGAACTTGACAATCCTCTTGGTATTACATCCGATGAGTCAGGATTTATATATGTCGCTGACAGTAATAACAGTCGTATTGTTAAGTTTACGGATAAAGGTGAATATCTGGCTGCAACAGGCGGATATGGAACAGGTAACGGTGAATTCAGTGTGCCCTATGGCATAGACCTTGACAAAGAGGGAAATATATATGTAACAGACTATGGAAACAATAATATACAAAAATTTACTCGAAATGGCCTGTTTGTAACCAAATGGGGTTTCAAAGGAAGCGGAAACGGGGAGTTCTGGCTTCCTACCGGCATAGAGGTAAACAATAACGGTTTTGTTTTTATAGCCGACTCATTCAATAATCGTGTCCAGGTGTTTAACTCTGACGGGAAGTTTCTGAAAAGTGTCGGAGGCAGCGGGTGGTTGGACTATGGATTCGGAGACGGGGAATTTTACTGGCCCTTTGATATCGCTTTTGATCAGGATAAATATATATATGTGGCGGATATGGGCAACAACAGAATACAAAAGTTTACTGTTAACGGTGAATTTGTTACGAAGTGGGGCAGCATCGGAGTTGATAACGGCTCCTTTGCCAGACCCTTAGGCATATCTGTTGATAAGGAGGGTTATGTGTATGTAACTGACTGGCAGAATCATCGTATACAGAAATTTTCCTCTGACGGCAGATTTATTTTGAGTTGGGGCAGTTACGGAAGTGGTCAGGGGGAGTTTGTTGCACCATCCGATACAGCAGTGGATTCGGATGGCAACGTCTATGTGACAGATACATCGAATTTCAGAATACAGAAATTTACCACTGAAGGAGTATTCATAAAGGAGTGGGGAGAGTTCGGAAAAGAACCCGGCAGTTTTTCCACTCCCAGGGGTATTGCTGTAGATGATCAGGGTAACGTATATGTTACTGAAAATGATGTAACTTTTTTTGACAATCACAGAGTGCAGAAATTCACCGGAGACGGTCTGTTTGTCACCGGTTGGGGATCACTTGGCAGCGGAGAGGGGGAGTTCAACAATCCCAATGGTATCGCCATTGACAGTGACGGGATTGTGTCCGTGGCTGATACCGGAAACAACAGGATTCAGAGATTTAATTCAGAGGGGATTTTTGTCGGTGTCACAGGCGAATACGGTACAGATGACGGGCAATTCGATTTTCCACATGGTTTGGATGTTGATAAGAGCGGCAATATCTATGTCACTGAAATGAATAATGCACGTATTCAGAAATTTTCCAAAACCGGCGAATTTATAACAAAGCTGGGTAGTCAGGGCAGTGATCCTAATCAGCTAAACGGTCCAAGTAACATTGCAGTGGATGACAACGGAAGGATCTATGTTTCAGAGTATTTCAGCAATCGAATTCAGGTTTTTAAAGAGACGGCGGTTTCTGACAACATAAAGGCCGTCATCGTGGCCGGAGGAGGGGCTTTCAGCGGTGACAATTTATGGGACTCAACTCTCCTGAATGCCAATTATGCCTATCGCACTCTTATTTATCAGGGCTTTACAAAGGAAAACATCTATTATCTTAATCCTGATAATAATGCTGATTTAGACAGTAACGGCCTGTTTGATGATATTGATGCTGACTCTACTATTATGAATCTAAAAACAGCAATCACAGAATGGGCGACAGATGCCGACAGTGTGGTGTTATATATGATAGATCACGGAGGAGTCGACACCTTTCGTATGAATGAGAATGAGACTCTCTCATCTGATGAACTTGCTTCCTGGATCGATGAAATGCAAAGAAGCATCACCGGCGCAATAACGATAGTATATGACGCCTGTGAATCAGGCACTTTTATATCAACCCTCACAGGACAAGAGAGAGTTGTGATAACAAGTACATCGCCCGGTGAGAGCGCCTATTTTATTGCCCAGGGAACGATATCATTTTCCAATTTTTTCTGGACTCAGATATTTAACGGATTGAGTGTCTGGGAGGCTTATCAGTCAGCCGGGGATGCAATGACACTTACCACGGATTTTCAACATCCCATGATTGATGACAATGGAAACGGAACGGGCAATGATCCTGATGATGGTAGTTTGGCGTTAAGTGTATATATAGGCAGTGGAACGGAAATCTATGGTGATGCGCCGATTATAGGGTCCGTATCTCCTGAACAAACGATAAGCGGTACGACATCAGCTCTGATTTATGCTGACAACGTAACGGATTCAGACGGAATTGCCCGTGTCTGGGCAATAATCAGACCACCATATTTCTCACAAGGTTCTTCTGAAAATCCGGTTGTTGAGCTCCCTACAATTGAATTGACTCATGCAGGCGAAAACAGGTATGAAGGAGTATATAACAGCTTTAATATTACAGGCACTTACCAGATATCCATTTACGCCATAGACGGAGCAGGCAATACGGCTCAACCGGAACTCACAACAATATCCGTTGATTCTGATTTAACCAGAAAGGCGGTAATAGTGGCGGGAGACGTATATGGAAGCGACTTCTGGAGTGCTGTTGAGCACAGTACCCGCATGGCATATGAGACATTGAGTTTTCAGGGCTATGATGACAATGATATCTATTTATTAAGTCCTGTCGCCATTTCGGGTGTCAATGTCCTGCCTGCTGCTCCTGATTTAAGTAACCTTGAGTATGTATTAACGGAATGGGCCTCTGTGGATACGGAAGACCTTGTTCTATACTTAACAGGCCGGGGCGGAGACGGATATTTTGAGATTAACGGTGTTGATTACCTTTATGCCTCAGTGCTGGGCCTGTGGCTTAATGACCTTCAGAGCCTGATCTCCGGAACAGTAACCGTAATATACGATGCAAGCCTGTCAGCCGGCTTTCTCCCTGCATTGACGCCACAGCTTGGCAAGGAACGTATTGTTATTGCAAGTACAGGTGACAATGAGGCAGCTTGTTTTCTCTCCAATGGTGATATTTCATTTTCCTCTTACTTCTGGATGGAGGTCTCAAACGGAGCAAGTGTCAATGACTCTTTTGATTATGCAGGCAATGCCATTTCGTTCACCTGTAAGGAACAAATTCCTCAATTGGATGACAATGGCAATGGAATTGGCAATGAAAAGACAGACGGAATAGTGGCTGATAATTACCTGCTCGGATTCGGGATAATGTTGGGAGGAGATGCACCCATAATCGGCGCTGTTTCTCCGAACCAGACTCTTTATGGGGAGTTATCGGCAGTTATAAATGCCGATAATGTAACTACAACAGGGACGATTGCAAGGGTGTGGGCTGTCATAAGGCCTCCTGACTTTAACTCTCTGTCCAAGGATGAACCTCTTATTGAATTGCCGGAATTTGAGCTTACAGGTAATGTGGATGAAGGTTATGAAGGTGTCTATGAAAATTTCTCGGTTACAGGCGCCTATGAAATAAGTGTATACGCCAAAGACGGAAATGGTAATGTTTCATTACCTAAAACCACTAAAGTAATCCAGGAATGGAGTAAGAATTAGGCCTATATAGGGGGGCCGGCGTCAAATGGAGACCATTTCAAACCCGGGGGGAATCCACCGAAAACAAAACTATCAGACAGCCGATTACTTGGGGAATTACTGGTGACAGGGTGAAAACTTAATTGTTCTTATTCTTTGCTGTTTAAATTATCCTTAAAAAACAGCAGTCAGCTATCAGCGGTCAGCCTTCAGCACCAGCCTTATGTTTCTGGCGCCTTGGGGGGGGGAATGTCTTTTCCCCCTTTTCCCTATTTTTCCATATGTATACTATACAATATAGTGTACAGTCTCTTAAACCGGGCGTCGACTGATATAAAAGTTAAAGCAGCGTGAAATATCGTTTTTTAAAAAGAGCCCTTCTTCCAGGAAGCTGCAAAACATTCAACCGGAAAATCCGCGGATATAATTTTTATATCGCTATTCTTAAGTTGCTGTCTGAAAGGCTATTTTCATCTTTTGTGGAAAGCAGCGTCAATTTGTCGGATACAGACAAGGACGGTGTAATAGATGAATGGGATGAATGCCCTGATTCAAGAATTGGGACCACAGTTGACAGCAATGGTTGCCCACGCGCATCTGATGAATGTTATACCGACATTAACCCCGCCGGGACATGCGCTGATTCTGACCTTGACGGGGTGATAGACATGTGGGATGAATGTAACACGCAGACTCTGACATGCCCGTTTGTGTTCAGTAACGGTTGTTCCGTCTGTGCCGAAGCCGAACAGGATGAAAACAACAATATACATATACCGGTGCTTTTCGTAGACAAAGAGGGTCTCTTTGGAGCTGTGTATATATGGGCGGATTTGGAGTTTTTCGGGCTTTTGGAGGGATACCGATATTATAAACTCACCCGGTATGGCAAGACATCCGGCAGCGGCGAAGAGTGCATTGATGCTACGCTTACCGAGGATCTCAATATCTATTTGCCGGCACAGAGGCGGCCTGGTTTATCAGGTGGAGCTTGTTATGACTTTCATGTGAAGTATATCTTTGCCGGATATGATGATGGCAGTCCTATTTTTCGATGGACAATACCCTATGAATTTGTGTGTTATTAAGGTGGGGTAACATATGGCGAAGGTTAGTGCTCAGTTAGTGCCTGCTTCAAGCAGATGAGTTACAAAACTGTGTTTTAAGGTGCTTCTAATGAAACCTAAGAACCAGAGCAAATCAATCTTTCACAAAAAACTCTCTAACAATATATTTGCTATAGAATACTTATAAGACTGACAATCTCTGAATATGTAGTCCAAAGATTAAAATACATTATTATACGGCTTTAGTTTGTTAGCTGTAATTCAGACACTATCTATAGCCACGACGGTGGCCTCAAAATAAAATATTATGCTATACTGCATTTTTCACAACCCATCCTGACAGAACAAACCTTTTCTATATGATAATTTTTATGGAGGAATTATGACTAAGGCAGAGCTTGTTGACAGAATCTCGACAGAGGCTGATGTAACAAAAGCGGATGCTGAAAAAGCACTGAAAGCTCTACTGACACCATTACAGAGACTCTCAAAAACGGAAACAGTATAACCTTAATACTGCACTATATTTTCTTCAGTCCTAATTACAAAAAACGAGGTGAAAACGATGCTCAAACCCAATGATTTTTTTGACTTTAGCAACTTCGTTCACAAGGAGATTTTTGCCGGTTCCGATTTTGTTTGGGAAGCTTTGGGTAAGTTAAAACAATACATAGGCGATACACTTAGGCCAAACCTCTTTTCAGGCGCCGGCAAGGGCCTGCTAACAATACCGGAAACCTGTGTGCTATATGACGATTCGATTATATATGAAGATTTCGATTTTCATTTAGGTGACGCACTAAAGGGAGAACTGAAAATTTATTATAAAGGAGAGGAATTAAAGGGAGCTTCTCTTATCTGTAAAGGTTCGGCCTTTGCAGGCAGTAGAATATATATAGGCCGGGGCAGTATAGTGGAGCCCGGAGCAATGATTAAAGAACCGACTATCATTGGCGACAACTGCGAGATACGCCAGGGCGCCTATATCCGAGGGGGATGTATCATCGGGAATAAATGCGTAGCAGGACACACCACTGAGATGAAGAACGCTATAATGCTAGATGATGCAAAGGCCGGGCATTTTGCCTATATAGGGGACAGTATACTGGGAAATAATGTCAACCTCGGCGCCGGAACTAAAATTGCAAATCTTACGTTTATGAAACAAGAGATAACCCTCAGAATAAAAGGGGCTGTTTATAAAACAGGCATGAGAAAATTCGGCGCGATTCTCGGCGATAATGTAAATACAGGTTGTAATTCGGTTACCAGTCCGGGAACGTTGGCAGGACGAGACTCTGTAATTTTCCCCTGTATAAATGTAAAAGGAGGGTTTTACGAAAAACGCAGCATTATCAGAGAGTGAAAAGGTTTGGCTGCAATATTATCGATTCCTTCACTTTTAGCCAGTGTACTGTGACATAAGTCATGGAACTGCGTCGAATTTTATATTACTCTTATTCTAACTACTACAAGGTGTATAGACTGAAGGCTGAAGATTGTCAGGTAAAGCATAGGTTATTTATAAAACTGTAACATTTTTATTGATCAACGCACAAAATTCATTTGAATTTTTACTTCAGTCTTCAGCCTAAATACCTGAGTTGTTACAATGGAGGTTCTAAAAATGAACAAAACGAATTACAGGCTTTTCATCGTTCTTTTTATTGTATTTATTATCCAAACATATTTTTTACATGCACAATCTGCATTTGCAGAGAATTATGAAGGATACTATGTAAGCGCTTTGGCCGGCGGCGATAGCAGAGAACAGGTTGGAATCAATGTCTTCGATCAATCGGAGGGTATTGGCTACAGAGCAGGGGGCGCTTATTATGAATGGCATAAGATGATGAAAGGCGTTTACGGGGCCATGCTCTCTCCGTTTTAAGACGAGATCCTTCCAGGAGCTTATTTCCACAGGTCTTGTATTCAAAAATATTTTATATTCAGGAGGTCAAAATGAGATATTCACTTTTTCTCTGTTTCGTTACGATTCTGATATTAACGGTTCCGATAACTGCCATAACAGCGGAAGTCAACTACTCTTACGACAATGCAGGTAGATTAATCAGAGCCGATTATGGCGACAAGGTCATTACTTACACTTATGATAATAACGGTAACCTTTTATTGAAAAAGATATCGAATAAAATGATTATCGAAGAATACAGTGAGGATATTTCTTATGTCGGTTCCTGGAAGAACATCTCCTGCGACGCTTGCAGCGGAGGTTCGCTGAAATACTCGGATGAAGCTGGCGCATGGGCCGGATTAAGGTTTTACGGGACCGATATTATCTGGATTTACACAAAGGCTGACTTGACCGGTATTGCGAATATCTATATAGACAACATATTGCACGACACAATCGACCTCTATTCCGAGGAGTTTCAATACGGATCGTCTACAGTAATAAGCGGACTGGATCTCGCTTGGCACACAATCAGGATAGAAGTAACGGGGACAAAAAAGGAGGTCTCCAAAAGTACTTATATTACTATAGACGCCTTTGAGGTACTGGAGTAGTCACTGTAAAAGAGATTATAATGATCTTAAAAAAAGCATTTAGCAGTCAGCTATCAGCTTTTTAATTGTAACACTTTACAGTTAAAACACATTCATCCATAAGGCGAAGCTTATTATTGGCATAACATCAATGTATTCCCTGGCTGAAGGCTAACCGCTGATAGCTGACTGCTGTTTTTAAGATTATATCTATCATTTTATCCTCGCCAACCCCAGGACAAAGACCATTCCAATCGAACAAACCATCCCCTTATCCCAGACCAGCAAATTCCGGTGAAAAATAGTTACTGTTTATTTATATTGAGAAAATAAGCTAAAATAACAGAATTATTTTCGGCTTATTTTCGCCGACCTGATTTTTTTAAAAGGAGTTTTGTCTATATGGACTATGCCGCCATATTCGGAAAATTTCTGACATTTCCTTTAATTTTTCTTGCATTGATATTCTTGCTGAAAAGAGAAATAAGGTCATTACTTTACAGAGCGACCGAGTATTTCGACAGACAACACTCGACAACCGACATTCCAAAAAAAATTGAAGAGCTGCTAAAACTTATAAATTCCACTGAAGTGCCTTTTCTTAGAGAGGATGATGAAGAATCCGAGCACGTGGGTAAACTTCCTGAAGGAAGATTCACAAAGCTTACCCAAATATCGCCTCAGGCGGCTATCGTAGAGTCGTGGATAGATGTTGAGCTTGCTTTGTTCGATCTTGGGAAATTCAAGGGATTACCAGGTAAAATGACATCAAAAGATATTGCCGATAATCTCGAAAAGAGCGGTGTATTAAAGCCTGTAGAGAAGCAAATAATCGATGAACTCAGATATATTTCGGAACAGATAAGACTTAAGGAAAAGCGCGGCTATGTCAGTTCCCACGCCATTGCTTACAGAAGCATATTTCTTCGAATAACGGCGTCGCCCGATCAAATCAGGGCCATAGAACAGGCGAAGTGAGCATATGGAATAACGAATATCGAACTTCGTTATTATACATCTGAAATCTCAATGTCAAAAACTTTCGAGCGTTCTATTTAACAGCCCTGACCTAAACTCAGTCCCCATCGTTCAAGGTCTCTTCTTTTAAATATTCCGTACATTTGTCGGCCTGCAAAGGGATACTGAATAAATATCCCTGCACTGTCTCGCATCCCATGAATCGCAACAGTTCGAGCTGATTTTGCGTCTCAACGCCTTCGGCGACTATTTTCATCTGAAGTGCGCGCCCCATCTCGATAATTGTACGCACAATATTTTTCAGGCCATCGTCTATCGTAATATCTTTTATAAATTCCTGGGCTATTTTTAACTCGGATATCAACTTTTTGCCTCGTAAGTCGGCAAGAGATCTGAGAGAAGAGTATGCTGTACCGAAGTCATCGATAGAGAGCTTCACTCCCATAGAATTTAACTCCCGCAGCTTGACAATAAACTGATCATTTTCCTTTCCCTCCTCCGGTCTGGCGATATTTTCCGTAAGCTCAAGCTTTAAAAACCCCGGTCGCAGCTCTGAGGCGGTTAAGGCAGTGCTCACACTGTCTATCAACCGTTTGCTTCTGAAATGTCTACCCGATATATTTACAGCGATAATGATTGGAGGCAGTCCCATGTCCTGCCAGATTTTGTTTTGCCTGCACGCCGTTTTAAGCACCCACTCGCTAATCGGCACGATAAGTCCGCTGTCCTCTGCTATAAGGATGAATTCCTTGGGAGAGAGATACTCAATCTTCTCGTTGTTGTTTTTATCCGACTGCCTCCATCTTATTAACGCTTCTACGCATACTGTTTTTGCAGGGTTATTGGAGTATTTATCCATCCCTGAATTTCCATGGGGGGCGACAGCCTTACCTTCGAAGAAACTCAGCTCCTTGAAGTTTGAAACCATTCCTTTGAAGTGTGCTTCATTTATCAGTTCAGGAGGAAGATGGTATACCTGCTTCAGGTTCATATCTCCTAAAAAATACTCTCCAAAAAAAGCTTCCTGCGGCATTTTTATCAAAGTTGCAAAGTCTCTGGCTCTCTGAGGATGGAGGGCGTAAAAATCTCTGTTTTCCCTGTTGTAAATAATCACCGAATGATCCGGAAAAAAGGCGGGCACGCTGATTTGGGGCTGATAAAAGAGTTCGAATTCATCGTTTTCAAGAGCCTGTCGCAGCTTTTCCTCGGTTTTAAGTCTCAGATTTACACGTACATCCATCTCGAATTCAAAAAATTTATAACGATTACGACCGCTCTCTTTTGCTCCATACATAGCGATGTCTGCTTTTTTAATAAGCTCCTCTTCGCTATCGGCGCTTTTGGGATATAGAGAAATCCCGATACTTGTAGATATAAATTTATTTTCATCTTTTATAAGAAAGGGCTTCCCTATTTCTTTCAGGATTTTTTCTGCAATAGGTACGGCATCATGGTCGTCATTAATAGCTTCCAGTAAAATAATAAATTCATCGCCGCCAAGTCTGGCTACTGTGTCTGTTTCGCGTACACTCCTTTTCAGCCTTTCCGCTACAAGTTTCAGAAGTTCGTCTCCGGAACTGTGCCCCATTGTATCGTTGATTGCCTTAAAACCGTCAAGATCAAGAAAGAGTAAGGCAAGCCTGTCTTCCTCGCGACGACATCTTTTTAATGCCTCCTTTAATCTGTCCATCAAAAGCGTGCGGTTGGGAAGCCCTGTGAGTTCATCGAAATGAGCAAGTTTCCTGATATACTCTTCCCACTCCTTATGCTTTGTAATGTTTGTGCCAAAAGTGATCGTACCTATAATCTCATCGTTTTCATTTCGCCAGGGTTTAATCATGGTTGACTGACAGGACTTCTCTCCGCCATTCCCTATGTAACATTCTTCAGTCCAGATCGGCTTCCCTGTTTTTATTACGCTCTCCTCTTTCGTACGGATTTGAACCGAGAGGTCGGAGTCGATGAGCTGGCTATCGGTTTTTCCAATAATCTCATTGGAGGGCAAACCGAAAAAATCAGCCTTTGTGTCGTTAACAGTATCGTATTCGTGGCGGAGGTTTTTAAAACTGATGGATATGGGGTTATCTTCCAGAACGGACTGAAATTGTTTTGTTATTCCTAATATCCTGTCAGACGCTTTTTTGCGTCTCGTTACATCTATCATACACAGGAACAGTCCGATTATTCTATTATCGGGATCGTTAACCGGCTGAAGACTGTAATCGCAATAGATGACTTTGTCCTCTGATTTTCCGGGATATACGAAGGGCTTTTCATAATCGGTGCATGTGTCACCATTGGCTGCGTTTTTTTTGAAAACAGCCTCCCTCTCTTTGTCAGGATAGAGGTCGAAAAAATTCTTGCCGACATAAGACTCCTCACTCCTGTTATCGGCTTCCGCGAATGCCTTATTTACCTTAATAAAATTAAAATCCCTGTCCAATAAAGCAAGCATGAGGTGGGATGTTGTAAAAAAAGCTTTACATATATATTCGTCCCCTGATATGGTTTGTTCTTTATGCATGTCGTCTGATGATTTAAAAAGCAGGCATTTTGTTCAGCCTCTGTTTTTCATAGTTCAGTTGTTTTTTTATATGGTCAGGCAGAATTAATAAGTGCCCTTAAATATATAGAATTTACATTAATTTAGTAAAGAGGTATAAAGTGTTAAGACACAAAAGATGGAATATAAAAAATCGTGTCATTTTATTTAACAGCCTCTATCTGCTATACTATCCTCTCCATCCTTGGGGAACTTCAAAAACAAATACACCTGGAATAAAAAAGCTTATAAAAAGGAGTGTAATGTGACGAGTAAAATTAATGACGACCTTATTCAGGATATAGTAAAGGCAAGGCTTACATCGCCTCATAGTGTTCTGGGACATCATTATAACAGCTCTGACAACTCCCTGTTTATACGGGCATTTATTCCTTATGCAGAGACTATCACTGTCCTTATGGGGGATAAAGAGAAGACCGTTACAAAATACCCGATGAAAAGAGTGCATGAAGAAGGTCTGTTCGAGGCTGTTCTCGACGGTTATAAAGGGGATGTGAAATATAAATTCGAAGTAGAAGAAGAGGGAGGCGGCAGTTATTCCGTTAATGATCCCTATGCCTTTACGGATTCTTTGTTTTCAGATAAAGATATCGAGACCTTTAAAAGGGGAGATTGCTTCGATATTTACAGGAAACTGGGTTCCCACCTATATACTTACACCAACGTAAGGGGAGTCAACTTTTCCCTGTGGGCTCCCGGCGCTTCCAGGGTGAGTGTCGTGGGATCCTTCAACAGATGGGACGGCAGACGTCATCAAATGAGACTTCTTGGCGATTCGGGCATATGGGAGATATTCATTCCCGATCTGGTCGAAGGAGACCTTTATAAATATGAGATTAAAACCGAAGGTGGAGACGTCTTTTTAAAGACAGATCCGTATGCTTTTCTTATCGAGCCCTGTCCCAATACTGCCGCTATTGTATCCAACCTATCGGATTATAAATGGAATGACAGCGAATGGATATCCAAAAATAACGGAATAACCGGCTGGAAGCTCCCGTTATCCGTTTACGATCTCGATCTGAAAAACTGCGGAACCGCTGAAAACGTAAAGGAATTTACTCCTGAAAGATTTAGTGAAATAACAGAAAGAATCCTGCCTGTCATTAAGGAAAAAAATTATACCCATATAGCGCTTTCGCCAACAGGAATACCGATAGATATACATGCCGGCATATATTCGATTAACTCTCGCAACGGAAGCCCCGACGATTTTAAAGCTTTTGTAGACAGTTGTCATTTGGCGGGAATCGGAGTCATCATAGATTGGCCTCCTTCGGCGATAAAGGGAACAGCTCGGGAACTCTCTTTTTTAGACGGGACGCCTTTATATGAAAAAGAGGGACATTCAGACAGGAGCGGTTTTGAGTTTAATTACGAACAAAATGAGGTAAGCTCCTTTTTGCTTTCAAATGCCGCTTACTGGAGAGATATTTTTCACGTAGATGCTTTACGAACCGACTCTTTGGCGTCGGACCTCTTTGTAAATGCAGTCAATCGCAGGGGCGAAGAATTCAACCCCATACACATGCTTGTACGTGATTACAACCCCAAAGAATCGCTTAGAAGCGAAGATAAAAAAGGTCTGATAAAGTACGGCCATAAAAATCCGCATTCCGTTCTTGGTATCCATTACCTTGATAAAATTAACTCCATGGTGATAAGGGCTTTCATCCCCGATACGGAGCATATGTATGTGATCGATGATATAAGAGATCATATTATATATGAGATGACCTCAGTCGACGATACAGGTATATATGAGTCAATCATTCCGGGCGGCTACCGTAACCTGAAATACCGTTTGCATGCAGTAGAGAAAGAGGGCGCCCCATTTACAATTCACGATCCCTATTCAGTAACGGACGTGATGCTGAGTGAGTTTGACAGGCATCTCTTCGCCCAGGGAAATCACTACAGAATTTTCGAAAAATTTGGAGCCCATAAAAAAGCGTACAAAGATATCCAAGGAGTCCACTTCTCTGTATGGGCGCCCAATGCAAAACGAGTGAGCCTTGTCGGTCCCTTTAATAAATGGGACGGCAGACGCCATCAAATGAGGCTTCTCGGGGCAGGCGGCATATGGGAGATATTCGTGCCGGGACTTTGCGAAGGCGATCTCTATAAGTATGAAATTATGGCTCAAAACGGTGATATATTTCTCAAGACCGATCCCTTCGCTTTTTATACGGAAGTCCCCCCCAATACGGCGAGCATCGTACAGGATGTAACAGGGAAATATGAGTGGAAAGATTCGGAATGGATAGAAAAAAGAAGTAAAACCAATAATTGGGAGAGACCTGTTTCGATCTATGAGGTTCACCCCGGATCGTGGCAAAAGGGTCCTGACAATAGATTTTTAACATACAGAGAGCTTGCCGACAGGCTCATCCCCTATGTAAAGGATATGGGATTTACACATATAGAATTAATGCCCATTGCAGAGCATCCTTACGATCCCTCATGGGGCTATCAGGTAACCAATTTTTATGCGCCCACATCGAGATTCGGCAAGCCTGAGGACCTTATGGAATTTATCGACAGATGTCACCAAAACGATATAGGAGTGATTTTGGACTGGGTTACCGCGCACTTTCCCAAAGACGCTTTTGCCCTTGCCTGGTTCGACGGAACGTCTCTTTACGAACACTCCGATCCAAGACAGGGCGAACACAGAGACTGGGGAACTCTGATTTTTAATTATGGAAGGCATGAGATCGAAAATTTCTTGATATCCAATGCTCTTTTTTGGTTGGAAAAGTATCATTTCGACGGTTTAAGAGTAGACGCCGTAGCATCTATGCTCTATCTTGATTATTCCAGATCCGAAGGGGACTGGATTCCCAACAAATACGGGGGCAGAGAAAACCTGGACGCCATAGAGTTTCTGAAACATACAAATTACCTTGTTCACAAAGAGATTCCCGGTGTAATGATGATTGCAGAGGAATCGACATCCTGGCCGGGAGTGACGAAACCCCTTGAACATGGCGGCCTGGGTTTTGGTTTTAAGTGGAATATGGGATGGATGCACGATACTTTATATTATATGAGCAAAGACCCGGTCCATAGAAAATACCATCATAAAAATCTGACCTTCGGGATACTTTACGCATTCAGCGAAAATTTTGTTCTCTCTCTCTCCCATGACGAAGTAGTGCATTTAAAGGGATCGTTGTTAAAAAAGATGTCCGGCGACGACAGTCAGAAATTCGCTAATCTCCGTATTTTGTATACTTTTATGTATACCCACCCCGGGAAGAAACTGCTATTTATGGGAGGCGAGTTCGGACAATGGGGTGAGTGGAATCATATGGCCGGACTGGAGTGGCATCTTCTTGAAAAGGCAGAACATAAAGGTATTCAAAATTATATCAGAGATCTTAACAGGCTGTATAAATCCATAAGGTGTCTTTTTGAAGTCGACTTTAAAAACAACGGATTTGAGTGGATAGACTCGGAAAACGCCGATGAAAACATTATAGCCTATTTGAGAAAAGGAAAGGATCCCAGAAACTGCGTGCTCATTATTTTGAATTTTTCTCCCCTTCCTCGTGATCGTTACAGGATCGGTGTGCCATTTCCTGTTTTTTACAGAGAGCTGTTAAACAGCGATGCAGAGGAATATGGAGGCAACGGTAATGTCCTTCCCGGCGGAGGAGCACAGGCAGAAGAAGTGTCATGGCACGGACAACCCTATTCATTATCACTTTTAATACCGCCCCTCGGCTCTGTGGTTTTAATGCCCATGCCACAGGAGACGGACGATTTTCAGAAAACTATTAAAAAACTGTAACTCTCAGGTACAAGGCTGAAGACTGAAGGCAAAAGCAAAAAATCATAAGTGCGTCGGCCAATAAAAAAACTTAATGTTTTATCAATAGCGCATGTATTAACCAGACTCTCTTCAGCCTTCAGTCTATACACCTAAGTAGTTACAAAAAACTATAAACAGGAGGAGTTAAATGAGTGAACCGCAAAAAATGATTATTTACAATCTGTTTCCACTTCTTGCAGGAAAGTTCGATCAATGGGACAGCCATTTGGAGAGGGCTGCGGAAATGGGATTTAACTGGATTTTTGTCAACCCGATCCAGTATCCCGGTTTTTCGGGAAGCCTCTACTCGATTAAGGATTACTTCGCCTTTCACCAATTAATGATCAATGAAGAAAGCAAAGACGATCCCAAAACCCAGATAAAAAAGATGCTCAACCATGCCGATAAGCTGGGTCTTAAAGTCATGGTCGATCTTGTTATAAACCACTGCGCCGTTGACTCGGCCTATGTAAAGGACAGCCCCCAGTGGTTCGAGTGGGAAAACGGACAGGTTGCACACCCCTTTTGCATGGAGAACGGTCATAAAGTAGTGTGGGGAGATCTTGCGAAATTCAATCACAGACATACGAACGATCCGGAAGGTCTTTATAAATTTTTTAAAAGCATCGTCGATTTTTTGGTTGACTGTGGTTTTTCCGGTTTTCGCTGCGACGCGGCCTATCAGTTACCGAGAAATCTCTGGGAGAGGCTGATTAAAGATACAAAACATAAGAATCCGGATATACTCTTTTTCGCAGAGACGCTGGGATGTACGGCCGATCAGACGAGAAGGACCGCTGAAGCAGGTTTTGATTATATCTTCAACAGCAGCAAATGGTGGGATTTCGAAGGACACTGGCTCATGGAGAATTATGAGCTCACAAGAAGTATCGCTCCCTCTATCGGATTTCCCGAAAGTCACGATACCATACGCCTGTGCGAGGAGTATCACGGGAACATCAATGCTCTCAAACTGAGATATCTCTTTACAGCTCTTTTTTCCGGCGGAGTTATGATGCCTATCGGGTTTGAGTATGGTTTTCGGAGAAGTCTCCATGTCGTGAAATCAAGACCGGAGGATTGGGAGGACACAGGTAACGATCTGACAGGTTTCATAAAGAAAGTAAACGATATAAAGGGACAATATTCCATCTTCCATGAAGACTCCCCTACACAGAGACTGTATTGCTGCCACAATCCCAATGTCGTCATCTTCTGGAAGGGCTCTACACGATCAAAGGAGGAGGCTCTTCTTATTTATAACAAAGATATCCATAATAAGCAAAATGTGTACATAGAAAGCCTGAGTCATTTTATACAGGCAGGCTCACCTCTTTCCGATGTCTCACCGGAATATCCGATGGAGTTTATACCGGAGCCTTTTTCATACGATTTAAATCCCGGACAGGGATTGATCTACGTGACAACGAGAGATGTGGACCGCGAATACTAACGAATAGCCCTAAGAAAATGTTTATAACGGGCAGAGCGAATTAACGCTCTGCCATGAACCTTTCTATCCACAGAATCGGAATCGTTGACAGGTTGCGCCTTTTTCTGTTATTTTTACCTCATGAGAGCTCTTGGGACAATCATGGCAGTATCCGTTATCTGTATGTTTTGGGGCGCTCCTTTGATGGCGTTTGATGTGAAAGGTCTTCAGCCGATTCAACCTGACGGCGTGTTTTCTACGTTTTCGACAAGACCAAGAGCGACAGGTACTCTTTCCTATGCCATTGAAGTGGAAAAGTCCATAGATCCGGACTTTTACAGATTATCGTCCGCCTTTTCCTACGGTCCGGCGGAAAATTTCGAGCTGGACATGACAATACCCTATCGTATGGATTCCGATGAGGCAGGCGCCGGTTTCGAGGATATATCTCTGGGGCTTAAACACAGATTTATTAAAGAAAACACATACACTCCGGAGCTGGCGTATTTGTTGACCTATTCTCCTTCCATTGGAAAAGAGGAGATATCGATGGACGGCCGTTATGGAATCGGCATTATCACCTCCAAGAAAATCGGACCCTTTATGACACATCTCAATATTTTTTATCATGATACAGAAAACAGCGATCTCCACGAAGAGCTCGATCTCAGGCTGGGATTCGATCTGTCAGCAACTCATAATCTCAATTTGTTGGGAGAAGTTCTGATTAAGAACAGCCATTTCACCAGTAATGTTGATTCCATAGAGGGAAGAATCGGCTACAGATACAGACCTGCCGATTTCCTCTATACAAATTTTGGACTTGGCTATGACTTTAAAAACCGGTCTCCCGAATTGAGACTCTTTCTATCCTTCACATTCACCTATCCTGAAAAGAAGGCGGAAGTCAAGAGAATTTACGAGCAGGAAGAGTGATAGCATGTTCGATCTGGGTTTTCAGGAATTGGTTCTCATTTTTGTTGTGTCCCTGCTTGTGTTGGGTCCTAAAAAACTCCCTGAATTCGGGAGAACCCTTGGAAAGGGCATGGCCGAGTTCAGACGGGCCTTTCACGGGCTAAGGGCTTATATGGACTCCGAAATAAAGGATATACAGAATCCTGTCAAAAGTGAGTACCTTGCCGTAAAGGACGAAATATTGAGCACAAAAGAGAGTGTCCTTACTACCGGTGAGCAGGACAAGGATACAAAGAAACAGCCCTTATCTCCTAAAGAAGAGGAATGAACCTGCATCGCAGTCATCTCTTAAAAGCACAATAGAACGCTTTGCTATAAAATATTTTGAATCCCTTTGAATCAATTTTCAGGTTAAAGTTAAACAGCATATGGACAATGAAAAACAGATGCCCTTTACCGAGCATCTCGGCGAGCTGAGACGGAGAATCCTTATATCCATTGCATCTGTTTTTGTCATATTCCTCTGTACATTTCACTTTTCAGAATACATATTCGAAGCAATCACCCTGCCAATGAAGGAGGATATATTCTTTTCTCTTGACCCCCCTTTTGTACAGTTCGTCCCTAAAAATGTAGAGCAGACATCCCTGGTTTTTCTAGCCCCTGCCGAGGCGTTCTGGATGCACCTTAAAATATCTTTGATGACAGCCCTCGCTATTTGTATCCCTGTCATTTTATACCAGATTTGGCAATTTACGGCCCCTGGATTGTTGCAACATGAGAGGAAATATTTTCTTCCATTTATATTTGCCGGTACTTCACTCTTTATGATCGGCGCCTTTTTTTGTTTTATTTTAGTTCTACCCTTTGCAATGGGTTTTTTGCTTACTTACAAGACAGGTTCTCTCACGCCAATGATATCGGTAGGCAGCTACGTGGATTTCACTCTTAAATTCATACTTGCCTTTGGCGTGGTTTTTGAGCTTCCGATAGCTCTGATTTTTCTGACCAAGATCGGTGTAGTAACTCCTGCAAAGCTGAGAAAAAACAGAAAATACGCAATTATTATGGCATTTGTCGCAGCCGCCATGTTGACACCTACGCCTGATGCTTTTAATCAGACTCTGATGGCCGGCCCCATAATTGTCCTCTACGAGCTTGGCATTCTGGCATCGGTTCTCTTTTACAAAGAGAGAAAACCTGAGGATGAGAAGAGTATTGTCCCGGAGTAAAGCATGACCGATTTCAGGGGGAAAAGTCTAAAAGCGATTATCAAAGACGTAGGCGAAGGATACATAACAATAAACCCTATCTTTCTTAAGTCCGTTAAAAACGATCAGTTAAAGCCCTTTCTCGATGAAATCAATAAATACTCGGCAGAGTTAAGGTCTCAGAAATTCCCGTATAACGATACAAAATTAATAAGAGAGAGAAACATGAGATTGCAAAGGCTGAGTTCCGCCTCCTTTATTATAAGAAATTATGCAAAGGAGAGAAGGATACGATTCGACGGAGACAGTAGGCTCCCGGGCAGAAAGAGATGGTAAAGACTGTTTTCTTAACTGACTGCTGACAACTAAATGTTTTTTAAGGAGCGAAGCACCTTAAGTTAATGGTATTGAGTTTAACGTTCCAATAACCTTTTTGTAATACCCTGCATAACCAAAAGGGAGAGTTCAGGGTTTGTATACAAAATATTTTTAAAAGAATTTCCAGATAATTTAATAGTCAACAAGTTGGCGCCTGCAACAACGGAAGCTGTTCTCGGTATATCACATACTACCGAAATTTCTCCTATAACATCTCCCTCTTTAACGGTAGAGATTCTTTCATCGCTGCCGTCTTTTGAGGTAATAATGATATCCGCCGATCCTTCGATTATTATATACAGAGAGTCACCAATGTCGCCACTTTTGACGAGAGTCTCGTTTTTTGAAAATCTTACCTCCTCCATGGCCTTAGCCAGGGAGTCGAGTTCCGTCTCGTCCAGCGTTTGGAAAAGCTTAATGTTGTGCAAATATATATGTCGCTGTATGATTGTCGTATTCGACTGCCGGCTGGAGTTTTCATAGAGTTTATTTATAACGTCTTCGATCAAATAACTTCGAACAGTGTCAAAACTAAAATCGAACGTAATTTTCATTTCTGCGGCAATGTACAGCGAGGTTGCAACGATATATTCGTTTTTTTTATAACTGCTTAGTAGATTGTTCAAAACTTTGTGATAGTTTATGGTTTCTCCGGTGTTTTTATCGGCTTTATATATATTTTGAAATAACGTTTCTACGGAACGTGAGATATCTTCATTGAAAACTCCTCCGATTGTTTTATGCAGCGTCTCCTCATCGAAGTCTTTATTGATTATTGAATACAGATTGTTTACAATCCTCTCATCTGCAATAAGTGCAAGGGTTGTTTTAAGTGCATTAAAAGATCTTACGATATCCGATCTAATTAAATGGCGCAGATACTTAATCGAGTACTTTGAGCTTGCCTGCAATTGCAGCACATATTTCGATTTTTCAACTAATTCATCTATTATTGGTTTAATTTTCGAATTTAAAACACTATCCAAGTCTGTCAGCTCGGAGATGATTGCCTTGTGCGTTGTATCTTCTATTTCATAAGTATCTTTAATGCCCTTTAAAACATCTGCCGATACATTTGGATTTTGAAGCGTTTTTTCCAGTACTTTTTTATATGAGTTAATTTGAAGTCTCTTTTCAACGGAGAAATCACTGCTTTCGGTGAAGAGTTCGTTGTCTTCGATCTTTAATTCATTGATTATTTTATTATGTTCCGTTGAACCGATTCCTGTTTGATCCCTCATTTTTTCAAGCATAACGATATTATCCTGATCCAGAATACCATTGCTTAATAAATCTTTCATTGTCTCTTTATATTTTTGAATTCGTACATTATATTGTTTTTCATTGAGAACATAGGTGTAGTATATCTCTTGGAGATCTCTGGTCGGAGGTTCTTCATTTTTCAGCTTCTTTAAATATTGTTTTGCAAATCTGTCCTGAACAAAGTTTTTCTCTTTTCTGTGGATTTCATGCCATAAAACAATCGTTGAAATGACTATAACAATAAAATGGAAAAGAGCATACCAAGCCGGGAAATTGCTGTAAGACGGGGCGCCTGCAAATATATAATAGATATTAAAAGCGCTAAAGGCTGCAACAGTAAATACGATATGAGTAATATCGCCTTGAGAAAACCCTTTTGTCGATGTGCTGTTTTGGAGCATTTTTTCAAAGTATAAAAACAGATAGTAACCAAAAAAGGAAAAAAAGAGTTGTGTTAGAACCAGGGCGGCCCATTTAGGGATAAAAGGCATAAAGAAAAACCCGGGATCGTTAATTTTATACAGCAGATTTTCTTCAACCGCCCAGAGGCCGCTGTAGTAGTAATCCCAACTTCCTGCATAGAGATAGTTGTAGAAGTAGAATGAAAAAACCAATCCCGGGAAAGCATATACCGTAAATCTTCTTGAGTTGACGCCCATCTCGCGCCAATGAGAGTTTTCCAAATCTATATCGGGGCAGTTTTTTTTGCAGGCCGTACATGTTTCACACTTCGATGTCTGAAAGGCGCCGTAACTATAACTGCCTGAGACACAATAGATCTTCTCTACGATTGAAACAGGACAGAGAAAGTTGCACCAGCTTTTGCCACTATATAAAATTCCGGTGAAAAAGGCCAGGAAGATCACCAATATAAAAAAACCTGCCAAAAAGTGCGTGTTTGAATTCAAAACTGTGGCTCTGAGTATAAAAGCGACAAAGAGAAACCAGAACTGAAAAGCAAAAAAGTTTTCTTCGAACCATTTGGGAATCTTTCTTCTTTTGAATTTTATATTTTGAGAAATCTTGGAAAAAAAAGCCAAAGGGCAGATACGCCTCCATGTATGATACCCGAAGAGTACAATAAAAACAGGAATAACCGGAACGACCAATATCCATACATACACAGTTGCATCATACTTCATAAACAGCAGTATCTCAAGGCCTGCAAAAACAAGGAGAGTTGCTGTCTGTAGAATAAACTGTACCTTTTTACTCATGGCTTTTATGATACACAATAATCGTGATCTTATGAAGCTCCTTGTTGCTTTATTCTATAAACTATTCATTATTTATAAGGTATAGGTTAAAAAATTTTGTTGTTTTTTTGCGCACAATTTCATTTATAAGCGACTAAGTTGTTACAATTATTTTACATCTGCTTTCCGTGAGCATGCATATATTAACAAATAGCGATATAAAAATCATATCTGAAAAAATAAAGAGGGCAAACCGAACCCGACAAGCGATCACCATACAAGTTTCAAGATATAAGGCAGAAGGCATAAGTTAATAAATCTCGGTGCTTTTTTGCACGCAATTTCACTTATAAGGGTCTGTTTTAATTGATGATTTTCTGTTGACGATTGGCGATTGGCATTTTTTTGGATCAACCGAAACCGGTATTTAAAAGAGCTTGAAACAACCCTCAAGCTGGAAATGGCCAAGATAAAAGCCAATATCCTTAATTGAATAGCAGGTATGTTGGCAGCCCGGGCCGCCATAGTTGCTACTCCGGTCAAACTGCTTTAATCCTCATTTCCCCAATCCCTCTTCCGCTCAATTTAGGTTATAATAAGCATATGGAAACCGACACCGCACAAATAGACGAAATCAGCGAAATGCTGATCGGGCTGCCCGACAATACTCTTCGTGAGATCAAGACCTTTGTTGCTTTTCAACGTGAAAAACAGCGTAAGCATGAAGCCTTTGTTGAAGAAACACTTAAAGCTGAACGGGATGGTAATTATATTGACTGCAATTCAGCAGATGATTTTCTTTCCGCGATTGAAACCGCAGTTGATGACAATTAAGCCCGAAAAACCTTTCTAAAGAAAGCCGGGAAGTTAGTAAAGAATAATCCACCCCTCAAAGAAGCATTCAGGAACCTGCACAACAAGCTTTCAGCCAATTCTTTTGACTCTTCTCTTAAAACTCATCGGCTCCACGGAAAGCTTGACGGCAAATATGCCCTGCTCTCTAACTTATGACCTGAGAATCGTTTTTAAGCTGACTGACAATACAGTTCATCTCCTTAACATCGGTACTCATGATAATGAATTCAGATCAAGCCAATATTCATTTTTAATGTTTATATAGTTTACAATAAAATGAAAATTTCCGTAGTATCTTATCAGCTAGACTTTCTCCTGGACAACCTCAAAACGTTTACTCTCTTAGTAAACAAAGCTACCCCCTTATCTCAAATCTCCATATTGATAATAATCCGATATTTTAGTTAGAATCAATCCTTGACCTTGATGGAATTATCCCGGGTAGCCTGGAAATTCAAGGAGAAGGTAAGTGGAAAGTACCTGAGATTGTATTAATAAGGAACAATATGATAAGGCCAAAAAAGGTTGTGAAAGGTTACCAATAATAACTATATCTCTAAAAAATAGAGGAAATAGAATTGTTGTTTATCCTATAGAATGTTTTAGAAGCAAATAAATCATAAATTTTAACCATATTAAGGAGAGAATATGGAACGTTTTATACTGTTTAATTTGTTGTTTTTATTTTTAATACAGCCTATTACAACAAAAGCCTGGACACTGCCAGATACGGGGCAAACTCAATCTTTTACCGATACCTTTGGGGAAGATTCTGATTACACTATAAATCCTCCATCATATACTGACAATGGAGATGGAACTACTACGGATAATGTGACCGAATTGATGTGGCAACAGGAGTTTGACGATTACTATAACTGGTATGAAGCTTCAGGTACGTATGATGATGAGTTTAATCCTGACACAACAGATGTATGTGGAAACCTTTCTCTTGGCGGCTATACTGACTGGCGTCTGCCGTCAAAGAAGGAGCTTGTCACGATTGTGGATTATGAAGTGAATAGTCCCATGATAGATGAGAGTTATTTTCAACTTGTTAATGGAGGACTTTATGACTATTGGACGTCCACTGCCAGCGCGATCAACAACTCTGAAGCGTGGAAACTGAACTTCTACGATTCCGATGGTAGACTCTCCGACTACCCTAAGTCATTCAATGGGGCTACGCGGTGCGTGCGAGGCGGACAGTCTTGGTCATTTGATAATTTGGTAATTTCCGGTGCGGGAATAGTGACAGATAACAATTCCGGCTTAATGTGGCAGCAGGAGGACGACGGGACTGAGAAGGAATGGGAAGAGGCTATAGAGTATTGCGAGGGATTGAGTCTTGCAGGGTACAGTGACTGGCGGCTGCCTAATATCAAGGAGCTGGAATCTATAACAAATGATGAAGAGTATAATCCATCGATAAATGAGAGTTATTTTCCCAATACGCAATCTGACTACTATTGGTCGTCCACTTCCTTTACCGACCTCTTCTACACCTTTCACGCGTGGGGAGTGGACTTCTACGATGGCCACGTCGGCATCTCCTATAAGTCGAACAGCAACTACGCCCGGTGCGTGCGAGGCGGACTGTCTTGGTTACTTGATATTACGCCGTCCTCATACGACTTTGGCAGTATTGATGCAGGCAGCAGCTCTAATACGCAAAGTTTTACTATCTCAAACTCCGGCAATGTTAATTTGGCTATAGGTACAATAGAGACAACCGGTACAAATGCCACTGAGTTTACAAAACAAAATGACAACTGCTCAAATACAACTGTATCAACATCATCAACTTGTACTGTCGATGTAGTGTTTTCACCAACATCTGCCGGGTCAAAAAGTGCATCACTTGATATCCCCTCAAATGCTCCGGACACCTCAACATTAAACGTAGCATTAACAGGTACCGGTACCACAGCTCAATACACTTTAACAGTATTAAAATCCGGTGCAGGATCAGGTACCGTAACAAGCTCACCCTCCGGTATAAACTGTGGTGCGGATTGCTCCGAGAGCTATAGCTCCGGGACATCGGTAACTCTTACAGCTTCACCGGATTCAGGTTCAGCCTTTGACAGTTGGTCAGGAGGCGGATGCAGTGGTACCGGAGATTGCTCGATATCAATCGGATCAAATACAACTGTAACGGCAACATTTACCTCATGCTCATACAACCTCTCATCAACAGCGCAATCATTTACATCGTCAGGAGGAGAGGGATCGGTCAATGTAAGTGCAAACAGTGGCTGCAGCTGGAGCGCCTCAAGCAATGACAGTTGGATAAGTATTACATCAGGTAGTAGTGGTACAGGGAGCTCAACGGTAAGTTACACAGCCTCTGAGAATACGAGCACAAGCTCTCGAACAGGTACAATGACAATCGCCGGGCATACATTTACCGTAACACAGGACGGTACGGCCTGTACATATTCAATATCTCCGACAAGCCGGAGTTTTGATACATCAGGAGGCAAAGGAAGCGTAACGGTGTCTGCATCGAACAGTACCTGCACCTGGGCAGCCTCTACAAACGAGTCCTGGATAATCATAACATCGGGCAGCAGCTTGACGGGAAGCGGTGAAGTGAAATATTTCGTAGCGGAAAATACGGATATAAAAATCAGAACAGGGGCAATGGTAATAGCTGACAAGACATTTATCGTAACTCAAAACGGTAACTCAGAAGCTTTTGCGCTGAGAGGCTACTGGGACTTTAACGAAGGCGCAGGAACAACTGCCGGTGACAGTTCGGGAAATGCATACAACGGCACAATCAACGGAGCTGAATGGATGGACAACGGAGCATGCGGATACGGGCTGAAATTTAAGGGAAGCGAGGATTCAGTGGAGTTGCCCTACGGTGTGCTGAACGGATTAACGGATACGACATTCAGTGCCTGGGTAAAGACAACCGATAATGTGGGGGCAATCATTTCAGGAGCAAACAACGATGATTCCAATGAATTTCTGCTTTTTTATGAGACCGATTTTCTGATACCCATTATACAGGGGAATAAATTTTTCAGCACCAGAGGGATCAGCGACGGCCAGTGGCACTATGTGACCATGATAAAGGACAGTGCATTAAGCACAGTGCACATATATATAGACGGAGTACTGGATAATGCGGAGATTATCAGTACGGGAACTCTGGAAATAGAACCCGGCGGGCTCTGGCTCGGAAGGGAGCAGGATTGTGTGGGGGGCTGCTTTGAAACAGACCAGGATTATAAAGGCAGTATGGATGAAGTACGCGTATTTAACTACGTATTGAGTGAAGCAGAGATCCTGGCATACATGTCCGAATGTGAACCAACGGGTCATGGCGGAATATACTCACTTACAGTCGCCAAATCGGGAACAGGAAGCGGAATCATAGAGAGTACGCCTTCAGGGATACATTGCGGAGATGACTGTAAAGAGGGATACGATGAAGGCACGGAAGTCACATTAACGGCAACAGCCGATTCAGGCTCACTTTTTAGCGGCTGGTCCGGAGGAGAGTGCATCGGAACAACAGGCTGTACCGTAACAATGGACAGTGATAAAGAGGTAACCGCGGTATTTGTCGAGGGATCGACAACGGAAACAGTACCTGACAAGGCAATCATAGTGGCGGGTACCTATTCGACGACCGACAGTCTGTGGGAGTCCACTCAGAAGAATGCGGATAAGGCGTACAAGGCTCTGATATCCCAGGGATATGCAAAGGAAAAGATCACATACCTGACAGCAGGAGAAACGGGGATCGATGTAGATAAAAACGGAGTATTTGACGACATCGACGGAAGCGCCACAAAGGAATCCATTAGAGAAGCACTCTTTCAATCCTCATTTGAAGAGGGCAATATTTTAATTTATTTTGTAGACCACGGAAATGACGGTACCTTTTGGGTAAACGAGAGAGAGGTGCTGTATGCGGCGGAACTGGATACATGGCTTGATATAATCGAAAAAAGACTGGCCGGAGAGATCATAGTGGTGTATGACGCCTGTATGTCCGGGAGTTTTGTAAATTTCCTTTTACCCATACAGGGAAAGAGAAGAATCGTAATAACCAGTACTGCCTCTGACGAGTATGCCAATTTTGTAAGTCAGGGAATCGTCTCTTTTTCCTATTACTTCTGGACAGAGATCCAACACAGCGGAGATTTATATGACTCCTTTGTATCAGCCGAAGGTGCTGTGGAGTTTAGTTTCAGTGAACAGCATCCTGAAATCGATGCCAACGGAAACGGAGTATCAAACGAAAAGGAAGATATTATAATTGCTGGCGAGTATACAATCGGAATCGGCACGATCCACGGCATAGACGTACCTACAATAGAGAGCATATCGGATCCGCAGACATTGTCAGGGGGAATGACCAATGCGACAATCACGGTGGAAGGAGTCAACTCCGCAGGAACCATAGCAGAGGTATGGGCGGTAATCGATCCGCCGAACTATGAGCCCCCGTCTCCGAGCGAGCCGGTAACCAATCTTCCCACTGTGAGTCTCACAAACAGAGGAGGCGGAACCTACTCATTTACCTACAGCGGATATACTGTAACAGGGGATTATGAGATATCCGTATACGCCAAAGACACGGATGAAAACATATCGGAGCCAAAAACAACAACAATAACCCAAACCAGGGGGAACGAACTCCCGCCGGCCCCGGACATCAATGCTAACGGTTCCGACACTTCCATAACCATGGCTTCGGCAGACACACTCACACTTTCAGCGGCCCTTGATGCAGGAAGTTACAAAGGACAACAGGCAGAGCACTGGATATACATAGTGAGCCAGAGCGGATCATACTATTATTATTATGACATCTTAACAAGGGCAGGAAGATGGTTGCCGGGGACAGAAGTGAGTTACAGCGGTAATTTAACCGGCTTTCCGTCAATGGATATATTAAATATATCAGGGTTGTCTCCCGGTCTGTATCTTGTTTATTTCAAGGTGGATTTTAATTTGAACGGATACCTTGACGACACATTATATTATGACAGCATAACGATAACAGTGGAATGAAGAGATTGACGGGTTTCTCTTGATTTCAAGAGAAAACCGTCGATAAACTCCAGAAAAGGATCAAGAGCTTAAACTTTATATTATAGAGCAGAATAGAGAGCTGAAGCCATTGAAAAAAAGTTGCTGAGTTGAAAAACAATGATACGCTATAGATGCATGGGGATGACTCCATTATACTGCAAGGAGGAGCCAATGATATATTTAAAGTCAAGGAGCTTTTAGGGCATAAATCTATCTCTATGACAATACGGTATTCACATCATTCAACCGAAAGCTTGCGTCCAAGTATTAATGTTTTGGACAAGTATTACAAAAGTGTACACTTAAGCAGGCGGGACATTGACAAGAGTGCGGAAACCCTTGTAATATAAGGCACGCCCCCTTAGCTCAGTAGGATAGAGCACAGGATTCCTAATCCTGGTGTCGCAAGTTCGAATCTTGCAGGGGGCGCCATCAAAAATCATTTAAAATCAAATGATTGCATACCTTTACGGAAGTAAGGTGCAGGCTGACTTTTCAGTATCACCCCGGTCTCAGGGCTTCTATAGCTATAAGCATGTCAATAGTTAGGGATTTGATTGCAGATATGAATAGAGACGCCCGGCCGGGGCCGGGCGTCTCTATATTTCGGTACTGCCCTGATTAAAACAGCGTACTATCTCATCATGGGACTTACTACAACATTATTATCCTCGTCATATTCGGCTACGATATTGTCAGCATCAATGACTACGATCAGATATTTCCCCGTAAGTCCCGCCGCCGTAAAGTTGACATTCAGGGTGGTTCCCTGACGTCCCTTTACATTGACACTTTTCTGAGCCTTGTACACATCATCGGAGCTGTATACGTCATCATTTGAAAAGTATCCTGTCAGTTTCACGGTACCTCTGAAATACTCGGGGCCGTTATTCTTGACAAGGAAAGTACCTTTTACCTGCAAGTTGTCTCTTCCGACTTTTTGCATTTCAAAGGACTGCCACTCTCCTGTAAGATCGATGCTGCTTGTGATTACTCCGACGCCTGACAATGGTACGCTGATGGTTGACTCATCGGATACTACATCCAGACTCGCGCTCTTTTCACCTTCCGTGGAAGGTACAAAGACGATCTCTACAATACAACTCTGTGCAGGATCAAGAGTCTTCCATGAACAGGTATCGTTTACCATAAGGAATTCAAGACTGTTCATGCCCGATATCGCCAGTCCGCCCAGTGCATGGCTTATTACGCCTGTATTCTTGATTGTAAAGGTCTGATGGGATGAGTAAAATATGGAATGTGGAAAATCACCATGTCTAAACTTGCCCCTCATCTGCTTCGACCACCCCCGGTACCCGGTAATAAATGTGGGTAAAGATAAGCCCTTTGAAGGGGGAGAGGAGACTTCAAAGGAATTTCTTTGAAATTCTCTGTACCAGGGCAACGTCCTTCGAGGGGTTTTTCTACATAGACTCATTATAGAAAAACACTGACACGCAGGACAGAGAAACACATTGCATTAATGACATTATATATAAAAATGTGATAAACTGTTTTTGACAAAGTTTGAATTTCAAGCCGACGAGAAAGATTTTTTGTACACAGGCAGCCCAATTTAGAATATCCCGTAAGGTGGTTTATGGAACAGGAATCGTTAATTTATAAAAATATACTCGAAAATATGAAGGACGGCGTTATGACAATCGATTTTGACGGTCGTATCATAACCTTTAATCCGGCAGCCGAGAAAACCCTTGAAATATCCAGACACGAAATTATAGATAAAAATTATGGCGAAGTTTTCTTTGAATATGAGGAAAACGACGCCTTCAACCAGACAATATTCGATGCAATATATGAAGCTTCCATAAATCATAACCAAATCGTCTCATTTAATACCGGCAGGGAGCTTAAAACCCTCTCATTAACAACGACTTATCTTCAGACCGATGAAAAGGATATCGGTGTTATAGCGGTCTTCAGCGACATAACAGAACTGATCGAACTCAGAGATGCGCTAAAGGCCATGGAAAAAATAAAGAAGCTCAATAAGGATCTTGAAGTTCGTAATCGCTTTATCCGCGAAACCTTTGGAAGATATCTTTCCGATGATGTTGTAAACAGTCTGATAGAGCGTCCCGGCGGCCTTAAAATGGGAGGCGAGACTCAAACCGTTACAATTATGATGACCGACCTCAGGGGGTTTACTTCACTTTCCGAACGCCTTCAACCTCAGACAGTGGTTGAAATGTTAAATAACTATCTCGCCACTATGACAGAGATTCTTTTAAAGTACAAAGGAACGATAGACGAGTTTATCGGAGACGCCATACTTGCCGTTTTCGGAGCGCCTGTATACATGGAAGACCATGCAACAAGGGCTGTTGCCTGTGCAGTCGAAATGCAGATCGCCATGAAAGAGGTCAATCAATGGAATGTTTCGAAGGGATTTCCTGAAATTGAAATGGGAATCGGTATAAATACAGGTAATGTCGTCGTAGGAAACATCGGCTCAAAAAAACGTACAAAATATGGTGTTGTCGGCAGTTGCGTGAACCTGGCAGGCCGTATCGAATCGTTCACCACAGGCGGTCAGATTCTTATATCCGAGAGGACGAAACAGGAAACCGGAGATATATTGAGCATTGAGAATCAAATAGAAGTCGAAATGAAAGGAGTGCGTCATCCGGTTACAATTTATGAAATCAATGGAATTAAAGGCAAACATGATCTTTCCATCAACTGTTCTGACGACGACTACTGCAAAACGATTAATAACGTTCCCGTACTTTTTCATTTCCTTGACGGTAAGCATGTCGAGACAGAGTGCCATGAGGGGACGATTATAAAAATGTCCAGAAAAAGCGCAATAATACATACATCGAAAAAAATAGATCTCTATAGTAATATTAAGTTGAGCTTTCAGGAATGCGCCAATGACGACAAATGCGGTTATATCTACGCCAAAGCGGTAAAAACGGACTCCGATGAGGAAATAATTATTAATATTTTATCCATAGATGCTGAAGCAATCGAGTTTCTGGGGTTGGAGTAGATATAATAATTAACTAAAGCATTTAGCTGTCAGCCATCAGCTGTCAGCATTTTGATTACAACAGATTACAGCTTAAATTAAACTCACCCGTAAGGTGATGCTTATTTTAAGGAATTTCTTTAGCTGAAGGCTGATCGCTGACAGCTGACTGCCTTTTTTAGGATTAAGTGTCTCAAGTGAACTTCATAAATACTGAAACCTGCGGCTGCATTTTTACTCATCACTCGAAATTACTTCAAAAATGATTCTCCATATTAAAAGATACAACCCGGAAAAAGATGAAAACTCTTTTTTCGAAAAATTTGAAATAGCCCCTCAAGAGGGTATGCGAGTACTGGATGCGCTTATACACATTAAAAACACTCGTGACGGCGCTCTTACATTCAGACGCTCCTGCGCCCATGGAATTTGTGGTTCCTGCGCCATGAAAATTAACGGAGAGAACAGGCTGGCCTGTCAAACATTGATAGATACGTCGAAAAAAGAGATTTTCATCGAGCCTCTCCACTCATTTCCCGTAATCAGGGATTTGGTGACTGATATGTCGTTTTTTTTCGAGCTCAATGAACGAATCCTCCCCTTTTTGATAAATGACGAAACGCCGCCGGAACGTGAACGGTTTCAAAGTCAAGAGGAAGTGGAAGATATATCGGAGTCTATTACATGTATCATGTGCGGTTCCTGTACGTCGGCATGTCCCTCGCACCGGCACAACAGTAAATTCCCCGGACCGTCGGCCCTGCTGAAATCCTATCGTTTCATCTTCGATTCAAGAGACAAGGCTTTAAAAGAGAGAATAGGCATTATTAATAGGCCAGACGGTCTTTGGAAGTGCAGAACGATTCTTAACTGCACGGAAACCTGTCCTAAGAATATTCGAATAAACCACTACATTTCAAAATTAAAAAGATTTATCTGCACAAAACAATTTTCAATATTATCTGCTCTGCAATAAACTCAGGAAATCTTCTTCCCGTACAGGTTTGCTAATGAGATAGCCCTGTACCTCATCGCAATCGAGCTTTTTTAATATCTCCAATTGTTCTTTTGTCTCCACTCCCTCGGCAATCACCTTCAGACCAAGATTATGGGCCATATCTATGATTGTCTTTGCAATGACATGGTCGTCATTATTGTGGTTGATATCGTTAATAAAAGACTTATCGATCTTTAATTTATGAAATGGGAGATGCTTTAAATAGCTCAGGGAGGAATACCCGGTGCCGAAATCGTCGATAGCAAGTTTAACACCAATACTGTTCAACTCTTTCAATATATAAATCGTCGACTCCATGTTATGCATCGATACGCTTTCCGTCAGCTCCAGTTCCAGCAATTGGGGATCCAATTCGGTTTCGAATAATATCTGAGACACCCTTTCGCTGAAATTATACTGTTGAAACTGATTATACGATATATTAACGGCAAGCACCAGAGTATGACTGTAGTTCTGCTGCCACATTTTGCTTTGCAAACACCCCTGCTGTAGCACCCAATCTCCAATTTGTACAATAAGGCCCAGCGATTCGGCGATGGAAATAAACTTATCCGGATAGATCATGCCGAATATCGGGTGATTCCACCTGATAAGAGCTTCTGCGCCCGTAATCAGACCTGTCCTGAGATTTATCTGCGGCTGATAATGCAATACAAACTCATCATTTGCCAGAGCATGCCGGATATCCTGTTCAAGCTTACTGCTCTCCCTTAACTCTTTATCCATGGAATTGTTATAAGCGATAACATTATGACCGCCCGATGTTTTGGCATGATACATGGCAGTATCCGCCTTTTTTATGAGCATCTGCATATCATGACCATCTTCAGGGAAAAAACTCATGCCTATGCTCACGATGATGGAACAGGAGTGGTCGTTGATTATTAAGGGTTTGGACAGGGAGTCTATTATTTTCTTGGCAATTTTTTTGCTGTTCTCTGAATCCTTCATTCTTGTGACAACCAGTACGAACTCGTCGCCTCCCACCCGTGAGACAGTATCGGTGTCTCTTACACATTCCAACAACCTGGAGGCAGTTGTTTTTAACAACATATCTCCTACTTCATGTCCGTATGTATCGTTAACACATTTAAAACGATCCAGGTCTATGTACATTATCGTTATTTTATCTCCGTAACGCTGGGATTCCTTGATTGCCTGATTCAAACGATCGAAAAGTAAAGAGCGGTTGGGAAGGGCTGTTAAAGGATCGTAGTTGGCCATAAATTCAAGTTTCTCATGGGTCCGTGACCTTTCTATAATGGTAGCCAATGTATCGGCAAAGGTCTGCAAAAACTGCTCTTCCACATGGTTTCTCTCATGCCCCTCGTTTAAATCGATATTCAGAAGCCCCAGTAATTTTTCCTTGGTTTTTATGGGAATACAATAATGACCATGCGGCGGGATGCCTTCATATAATATCTCATGGCGCTCATCGATCTTGTCGGCAAACACCATCTCTCCGCTGGATGCGGCCAGTCCGCAGAGACATTTGCCAAGGGGAACTTCCTTGCAGGGCTGGAGAAGTTGCTGAGGAAAGTTTCTTCTTACCGTCATTTTCAAGGTGTTTGTATGGGGGTCGAAGAGGAAGATGCACCCTATGGATTTGGCTGACAGCCATGGTACGGAAAAGAGTAAATCCAGCGCAAGCTCCAGATATTCCCTAAGCTCGAGGTTTTTAAAGGAGAGTTTTAGAACCGAGCTGATTACGTGTTGTACTTCGAAACTTCTTTTTATCTGCTCAGTACGCTCCACCACCTTGCTCTCCAGTTTTTTATTTAAATCGTCCATGTCATGAAATGACTTTTTCAATTGCGAGGCCATATCCTGAAAAGAGCCCGCCAGCGATCCGAACTCGTCATTACTCTCTATTTCCATCGGATAATCCCAGTCCCCCTTTGTAAGAGACTTGGCGGCCCTGTCGAGTTTATCGATAGGTTGAAGTATGAGTTTCCTGAAACTCATTTTTAAGGTAATCGCCAGAAGCAATCCAAACAGTATGGCAGTGATATAGATCGTCCAATGTATCACATTAGAGACCTCGATCAAATCGTTTTCCTCTACGGCAACGGTTAGATACCAATCCATCTCTTTTATAGGGCGAACGACAGCAAAATGAGGTTTGCCATGCTCTTTATATTGAATAATCCTGTTTTCTTTTATCAAACCTCTGCCAATATCACTGATAAAATGGGAAAGCTCACTGTCCGATATATCTGTAGACTTGAGCTGCGTATTCATTTTGGCGCTTTTTTCCAATATGACTTTCATATAGTCAGGGTGGGCGATCAGGTTTCCCATGGAATCGGATAAAAAGGCCTCACCCCACCCTTCTGTTTTTGAAAGATTATTAATCTTGCTAAAAAGGTCATCCAAGATGAAGTCGCTGCCGGTTATCCCAATAAAAACATCATCTTTATATAGAGGAATAATCAGACTTGTCATCCATTTTTTCCATATGGAATCATAATACACAGGCGTCCATTTCGGTTGTTTTTCCGGGTTATTTTCGCTGTCTGCGACACTATAAAAAATATCGTAAACAAAGTTATGATCAGCCTCTGCTTCAAAGGCCCACTCAGGAGGCGTTATACGGAGGAAGTTATCTTTTGTAATGATATAAAAATTAAAAAAAGATTCCGTAACAACAGGCGCAGTATACTGCCATATATTTTCCGTACTCATAAAAACATGCTTAATATCCTCTGTCAGCTCATTCAGGTTGGATAAAAAGGCCCCGGAATAACCATCACTGTGTCTGACAGCACCGTCCTTACCTGCCTGAAGCTCTATGCTCCCCTGGCGATTAAGGGATAATCCGTTAAAAACGGTTTTATTGGCTGCAATACCTACTTTTAGTTTATTGCTTATCTCCTCTTCCAAAGCGTCTTTATATCTTTTACTAATAAGATTCAGCCTGTCAGTGGATTGAGACATCAGGAGCTTTGACTCAAGACTTTTTAAAATCGACCCTGTTAATACACTGACAACGATACAAATCAGAATGATTCGCACCAGTAATTTGTTTTGCAGCTTACGGTTTCGCTTCTCCACCGTCACCCCTCACCTTAATCCTCTCCCCTCAAGGGGAGAGGAGACTTAAAGGGAATTTCTTCGAAATTCCTATATATTTAAGTTAATGCCCTATGGGCGGTTCTCATAAATCCAGCTCCATTGTTATAGCTTCATCTATTATATGAGAGCCATAGGGCTCTATTTTCTTAAAATTATACTCCCTGTAAAGCTCAATGGCCTTTTCCATAAAAGTAAGCGTCTGAAGTCTGAGTTTTTTATACTGCCTCTCCCTTGCATAATCGAGGGCCCTGTTAAGGAGTCCTTTGCCTATCCCGTTATTACGGAATTTAGGAAGTACAAAAAGTCTCGTTACTTCGCCAATATCTTCACTCAGATTTTTGATTCCTATGCAACCACAGGGCTCACCATTGCAAAAGACGATAATTAATCGTCCTTCCGGTTCCGTAAATTCGGCGCCAAGCCCGTCAAAGCCACCTGTAATGATCCGATAACAGACTTTGCAATTTATTGACAAAGAGACAGCATATTGTTCCAAAAGCTCTTTAATTATCGCAAGATGTTCGGATATGTTTGCATTAATAAACTCTACAAACATTGTTCATAACTTTCATGACAGGTTATACAGTATAGAGACAAGAGTTCAAATCATCAGGTTGATCGGATTTAGTTATTACAGCACACAGTCTTTGACGAAGTAAGCGTTCATGACCTTCCGGTTCACTACTAAGCGTGAAAATTTAACGATACAAACCATTGTGAGAGTCACCTGCCCACAGGAGACCTCAACGGTTCATTTACAGGTTATTTGTCTTCATCCTCCTTTTCAGATGACGGATTTCCAATTATGGTCAGCATACCGCTCTCTCCGGTGAACAATCCCGGTCCGGGTTTCATCTCTCTGTCCGATTGATAATCAAATGGTTCCGGCGTCGTGGAACATCCACATAGAAATAATACGATTGTAAAAAGACATACATAAAAACTTTTCATTCTTAAAAACAGTAACTACTTAGGCCCTTATAAATGAAATTGTGAGCAAAAAAGCACCAATATTTTTAGGTGAGGGGGTGCAGTACGGTTCTCGATTTGTTAACGCTTCTCCACCGTCACCCCTCACCTTAGTTCTCTCCCCTCAAGGAGAGAGGAGACAGGAGGGAATTTCTACGAAATTCCTTAATCGTTACGCCAAACCTGTTTGGTTCCGGCTACGCCGGGTTAGGTATATAGACTATAGGGTGAAGACTATCAGGTTCTTAGGGCCTAAAAAGAAAAGACAATACAACCATAACGATCCTGATGATCCTGCCGGAAAAGTCTTAATGATTATTGTTACGTCCGGGCAGTGTCAAACATTAAAACTTAACTCGAAAACCACTCATAATGGCATCGATCTCATCAAAATCGGAACCGGGCCTGTCGAGATCGTGATAACGATAGGCCAAAAAGTACTCCGTTCCCAGATTGGAGAAATCCTGGACAAAGTGTAATCCATAGGACTCTGCGTCATCTCTGTCTTCGTCAACATCATTATTTAAAGCATAATCAATGGAAAACATCGATTCGCCGAATTTGAAAAAGCCTTTACGAAACCCCAGCTTTGCATAAAAAAAGGTCGGGTCGTCTCTGCCTGTAATTTCATAATCCCGCCATCCCCCGGCAACTGTCAGATTTAAACCACTGCTGTGCAAAACAGAGGCGGAACCGCTGTATTGATTATCTATATCTTTTTTGCTGCCTTCATTATTGGGGTCCGCCCAGGCAGCGGCAGCGGCAATTTTATAATCTCCCAATTTCGCACTATAGCGCAAAGCAACATCACCTCCACTGCCGGACAGTACTGACGCAGACGCTTTAAAACCATAAAACGCAGGCGTGTCGTATCTGACCCGATCATCGCGGGTAAGTCCGTCAAAATTATTGAACACATCGTTAACATTGGTATCGGACAACGAACCGGTGTCATTATCATAAAACAAAATTCCGCCGGACATGGCTGCGATCAAAGAGTAGGCCACAACATCGGTACCGGACAAATCGACTTCCGATGAACCGTTGGAAGCAGTATCGCCTTTACCGACAGAGAGTTTCCCGAACTTTTTCGAATCTACAAACACATCGATGTGACGATCGGTAAAGCTGTCTCCTTCAACATTGTTTTTATCTATCTGACTTACAACATCGCTTGGATTCTGCTGGTATTCGAGCTCTACTTTCATTCCCACAGTGGTATCGTCATTTGCTTTGACCTTTCCAAGAACTCCCAGCCTTGAAGATGTCGTATCATTATCTACAGAGAAAGTTTCCGAACTGTCACCGTCACTGACGTACATGAAAGCACGGTTCACCTGACCGTAAAGCTGAACACTGACTTTATCGCTTCGTGAGCGAACGATCTCTGAAGAGCCCGAGGCAGAGGCTGATTCAGTGGAAGTTTCATCAGGTTTTTTAAGGGTTTTTGTCAGTACCTCCAATTGCTTTCTCAACTCTTTAATATCTTTGGCCTGTGCATCGATCTGTTCCTGTTGCATTTGAATAATCCGTTCCATACGATTCAGCATTTCCTCATCTACAGCATATACCCGATCTGCAAAAAGCAAAGAAAACACGATTGCAATAAAAAGCAAAATCTTTATTCCCTTTCCTGATTCCATAGTCATAACGTGCCCCTCCTTTTTAAATAGTACCCATTTTAATAAATGACTCGGTTCGATAGAAAACTGATGAAAAAGTAAAACGAAACAGAAAAAAATATAAAACGATAGAGTTTCATATTTTAAAATGCAAAAAATAGAACGCAGATGACGCAGATTTTCGGGATTTACGCAGATTAGTAACTTAAGGAAAAATATTCTATGCAAAAGGACAACAATATTTTTTTTACTTACGCCTGTCGCCTTTGTCGGCAACCGTATCTAAATGACAGCTTGTCGGATTAGTTTAACAAAAAATCCTGAAAATCATGTTAATCTGCCTTCTATTTGAATTTATTTTTCTGAAAAACTACATAGTTAAGAAATTGGAAACCGCTAAAGTATAGCACAACAGGATAAAAGATTGATATAAGCGTATATGGCAATAATTTAACGCAGATTTAGTCGCTTATAAGTTAAGCTTTTGTCATAATGAAACAACAAGAAAACCATTTATAAAATCAAAACAAGTTTTTTATAATACCTCAACAAATTTTATGGTAGTATTTGATCGATCAGTCGGTATATATGATTACTGAACTTGACAACAGGATTTATGGAACCAATAAAAGCAGAATAATCGAAGAATTTTTTTCCAACAGCGCCCATTTCCCAATAGTATTAATTTTTGTTGAGCTCTTTACGGAAGGTTTTTATGAGTTTATAAGAGAACCTGACTTATATGCCATATCTTTCTCTGCCCTTTTACAGGCACATTTCATCGGAAATCGTTATTCCAACAGTTATAAACGACAACTTTTTGGAAATCTCATCGGTCCGTCGGTATACACCATATTCGAAGTTCCGATTGAGGGGCTTGTAAGTTTTCTCTCCAATCCAATTCACACTGCATATTGGTGTTTCTCATTGACTATCGGAATATCTCGAAGCATTCAATTGCATACTTCAGGCAATATTCATAGTTGCTTCATAATTATCGAAAATATTGTTCGCACAAATATACTTTTCGTCGGTTACTGGATTTTCGAGGTAATGACAGAGGACAAATATACAGATGTAAGTATATTTTTTTCCAATATGAGCCATTTGTATATTTTTATAGTGATCACCTTGTCAGGTCTTATCATAGGTGTATCAAAAACCACGAACAAACAATATATGGATCTCCTTAGAAGAACGGCAACGCAATTAAAGGAGTACTCTCAGTGGTTGTTAGGCGATATTCTTCTTACTCAGGCAGTAACCGATCCATTATCCCTTTCTTTACAAAGGATAAACAGATATGTTCTATTCATGGACATAAGGGGTTTTACTAAGTGGTGCGAGTCACAGATGCCTGAAGATGTGGTCAAGGTAGTAAACAACTATTATTTAACTGCTGAAACTGTCTGGTCAAAGTTTCCCGTAATTAAGACAAAACTTACAGGTGATGAGGTGTTAATAGTCTTTTCTTCCGGTGATACAGCCTTGAAAGCAGCGTTATTGTTGAGGGAAAGAATCGAAGATTTCCTGGGGTCATTCGGTCTGTCGGCAGGAATAGGTGTTCATTCAGGCCCTCTTATCGAGGGACTGGTAGGCAGTAAAAAGGTAAAGGCCTACGATATTATAGGCGATACGGTAAATACGGCAAAGAGACTTTGCGACAATGCAATCGGCGGCGAGATATTGATTTCTGACGGGTTCCCTGAGAAGTTGAGGAAACAAACTGCTTTTAGTGGTCAAAGAGAGATAATGGTAAAGGGGAAAAACAGTCCCATAAAGGTTTATTCGGTGAAGGGACTTAAGGAAAATTAAAAAACTCAATGGAACAAAAAACGGGATATGGGGAGCACGATAGGAGTCATTGCGGGAATAATCTTTTTTGCACCATTTGGAATTATAATCGGACCCTTTAAAATGTGATAGGAGCCCTTATCGGTGAAATGATTGGCGGAAAAAAACTTTCCGAAGCATTAAAGCCTGCATTCGGCTCTTTCATCGGATTTCTTTTTGGTACGGCAATAAAACTCTCCCTGACATTGGTAATGGGATATCATTTTGTTGTAAATATTTTATGAGCTGCGGACGTTAGCTTATCATCAACCACGACAACCTAAAAAAAGCATATAGCTGTCAGCCATCATCTGTCAGCTTTTTAATTGGAACACTTTACAGTTCAAAACACATTCACCCGTAAGGGAAAGCTTATAATTGGCGTAATATCAATACTTTCCTTAGCTGAAGGCTGAACGCTGACAGCTGACTGCTGTTTTTATATTCAACGTTCTTTACTCTGCTCTAAAATAAAATACAATCCCTTTGTAACCTCCAGGATATTACCGAGATGAACTCTGTATTCATCCGTCACCTCAACGCCTTTATCCATTAGAGCTGCCAAATGAGTTTCCCACTCCCAATGGCCCCATGCGCCCTTGTTTCTTTTGACAAACGCTGCACTGGCCCTGCTGACAACAGAAACGATATGATCGATATTTTCAGTGGGTTGATTTGGTGTATATAACGCTGACAACGATTCAGACAACAATCCGAGATTCAACTGTATTCGCTCCGAAATATCAAAGCCCTCTTTTTGTAAATTATGAATAAATACGCTCCACTTCTCGATATTCCCGGACGTTCTGTTTAAGATCAGAAACTGAACAGTATGTTCTATTAAATTATCCACTGTTATATCGAGTTTCGAGTTGATAAAATATTGTTTCCCTCCCGAGTTTTTCGCCACATACATGGAAGTATCGGCGTTTTTTATTAAAGTCTCCAAGTCGGCTCCGTCGCTTGGAAAAATACTTATCCCTATACTTACACCAATCGAGCATGTAAATTCACTGAAATCGAAAGGTTCCCCAAGTTGTGTAATGATCTTCCGAGCTACGATTTCCACATCTTTGATGGAAGATAAATCGGAAAGAATGATGTTGAATTCATCGCCTCCGATACGCGCCACAGTATCCGACTTTCGCACACAGTCACTGAGTCTTCCGGCAACTTCACAGAGTAGTTTATCCCCTGCATCATGACCGAAATTATCGTTAACAGGTTTAAAATTATCGAGGTCTAAAAATAGTAAGGCAAACATTCTGTTGCATCTTTTGCTGTTATTAATTAACTGATTCAATCGGTCAATAAACACATTTCTGTTTGGAAGACCGGTGAGAGAATCGAAATAGGCCATCTTGTTTAAATCGCTTTGTAGTTTATGTTTATGCAAAGCGATTTCAATATTGGAATATAACTCTCTGTCTTCAAATGGTTTGATGATATAACCAAAGGGCTCTGTCGATTTTGCTCGTTTAAGTATCTTTTGATCGGAATGAGCAGTAAGATAAATAACGGGAATATTGAATTGTGAATAAATTCTTTCGGCAGATTCGATTCCGTCCATTTTTCCCGCCAGCATAATGTCCATTAAAACGAGATCGGGTTTATCTTCTTCTGCTTTTTTAATGGCCTCTTCGCCGGAATTTACGACCGATGTTACAATGTACCCCAAGTCCTCGAGCGTTAATTCCAGATCGGAAGCGACGACTTCTTCATCTTCTACAATTTGAATTCTTTTACCTGTCATTTTGTATAATCCCAAAAACAGCAGTCAGCTCTCTGTTTTCAACGTTTTACATGAAAGTTTGCAAATCACTTTTAGGTGAGCGCTGTTTTTAACGTAACGCTTTGATTTTCCTAAGCTGACTGCTGATCGCTAATTGCTGTTTTAGCTTAATTGATACCCCAAACACAAGGTTATGTAGGGGCAGACCTGCCTGTCTGCCCAGGCGGTGGCGATAGAGCAAACGCGCCGGAGTACCGACCGCGGCCGAGGCGAACACAGAGGTTCGCCCCTATGAAAATTGTTTATACTCTCATGCTTCGCAGTGACTTTCGTTAGTCTTTACTCCTTTGAAGTCTGCAATAACTTCCATACCGTCATTGCTGCGCAAAGTCCACTCTCCGTTTAACTGTTTTAAAAAAGTTTTAATAAGGTGTATGCCTAACGTTTTGGGCTTTTCCAATTCAACGTCATCAGGTATCCCGATTCCGTTATCTCTATATCGTAATCGAAACCTTTCATTGCCGGCTCTGTGTAATTGAATAGTGATTATACCATTTTTGTCCTTTGGGAAAGCGTATTTTATGGAATTGGTAATAAGCTCATTAAGAATTAATCCAAGGGGTATTGCCGTATCGATCGTAAAATAGATTTTTTCTACTTCCATGTTCAATGTTATTTTGTCTGTGGCGACATTATAAGATCGTAATAATTCATCTGAAACGGATTTTATATAATCATTAAGATCGATATTCGCAAAATCATTAGCCATATACAGTTTTTCATGAATTAGAGCCATCGATCGGATTCTGCTTCGACAATCGTCGAGTATAGTCTTTATATCGATATCCCTGTCTTTAATAAATCTTGACTGAAGACGAAGGAGGCTTGAAATAATCTGCAAATTATTTTTTACCCTGTGATGGATTTCGCTTAGTAACAACTCTTTTTCTTGGAGAGAGGCCGTAACCTTTTCATTTGCTTCCATTATTTCCGATGTGCGCTCGCGCACAAGTTCCTCAAGATGACCGCTGTATCTCTTTAACTCCATAGTAGTCGATTCGATTTCCTTGAACATATATTGAAACTGCTTGTCAAGCATAACGATCTCATCGCCTCGCACAACATCCTCTCTTGCTATGCCAAGCTTTCGCGAGAAGGACATAACTCGATTATTCAGCTTTTTGACGTTTCTTGTCACCAAAACCATTACAATAATAAATGAAAATATCAAAACGACGTCGCCTAAGGCTCTGTTACTTCGTTCTTTTGAAAGAATCGATCCTGAGAGCTTTTTGTACTCCTCATTGGGGATGAAAGTGACAAATTTCATCTGAAGCTCGGAAGCTCCGTAATCAAAAAAAGATTTCCCTGTAATAAGAAACCTTTCTTTGTATGTATCAAGCGCAGCGCCTGGAGGGAGTAGTTCCGGATCGCTGCTGGAGACGATTTTTCCGGTTCCACTCTCAACCAATGCACTTAAAACCTTGTGAGCGATTTGTTCCTGAGAAGCTTTAAAAAAATTGTGGTCTACCGGAGAAACAAGCATTAAAGAGGCTCTTTTTTCGCCTTTACTCTTAACGATGTATTCCGATCGAATAAGATAAGGAGTATCACCGAATAATGCCATATGACCCTGCCCCCGGCTTAAATCGATCAGCCGCTGAGTCGGGCGAAGTATTGATTCAGGTAGATTTTTGTTACGCCTTCCGTGATAAACCTCTCTGACATTCCCCTCATCGTCTACAAGGAGGGCGTAATTTATGTAAAAAAAATGACGTAAGATAGAAGGATTTGGGAGCCATATTGGAATGTCTGCATGGTATATAATTTGGCGATTATCGTTCTCAAACCATTGGCTTTTACTGATTTCGCCAATATAATCGTTAATAGCAGGATGGGAGATAATTATTTTAATAACTCCTGTGTGCATATTTATATAAGAAAAAAAGACACTCTGGCTCTCTTTTGCATCTTTTTTAAGCATTGCCATAAAATGAGTATTCAAACTCTTTCGAATACTCTCGGACTCGAGGTAGTCCAAACCGATCCAGGCTGAACAACCGACTGTAACTGTTAACAATACGGTTTTAATGGTTATCGGAATGCGGCGGAGGAAGAAAAAAAGACCCCTATTGGATGTGAAATCCTTATCGTTCACTCAGGCGCCCCGACAAGTTCGCTGCCTTTAAATTTCCAGCCGGCTTCCATTAATTCGGCAGCAGGAATGATATTGTATTTCTCTTCGATATGTTTCACATTTTGCAACAGATAATCTGCCAGTTCCTTTGCTTTGGGATTCTCCAGGCCTTTCCCTTCCCATGTTGTTATGTTGAATATAAAATGCAAAGGATATTTACCTGATACAAGATGTTGACGATTGACTGGGCTGTAGCCGTCGATTGTCAGAGCCTTAGGTGCATTCTTCTGAGGATATTGGTAATAGGCCATATAAATCGACTCGAATCCACCGACAGCCCATCTGTTATTCGCAACCTGCTCGATAACCTCGGGTATACTCCCGACCTCATAAAGCCAGGGACCAAACAAATCCTCTCTGTCAAGGAGTAAACGCCAGTGACCGGGCCTTAGCTTGCAATGGAGTCTTGTAACAACCTTAATATCTTCCTCCGGCTCCGGCTTTCCTTCACTGCCGGCGAGTTGCGACCAGTTCGTAATCTTACCTTGGAATATTCTCTGCGCCTCTTCAAAGGTAATATTATTAACAGGATTATCGGGATGAACAAGGATTGTCAGAGAAGTTGCACCTACTGTGTGAAAACGAAGCTGTGGCAGTCTGTCCGTTGCGCCGGGCGAACAGCAGAATCCCCCTATATCGATTTCTTTACGGGCAAGCAGCCCGCCGGAAATCCCACATGTGCCCTTTTCTACGGCAATTTTCAGATTGTTGTCTTTTTCGAATTTATCTATAAATGGAAGAAAGAAGTGGTAAAAATGTTGATCCAATGAGACCGCGATGTCAGCATCTTTTGCCCAGGTATTATATTTGATATCCCTTTCCAACCATTCCTGATCCATCTCGGAAATTATAAAAGGATCTGTAAACATTTCGCCCTGCAAAGGATTGCTTTGAGCACCTGTTAACGATAGAATAAAAAAAAACATAATAACAGCAGATAAAACAATCTTCATAAAATTAATCTCCCTTTGACACTGCCTTTTCGGCCGCACTATTCATAAGGAGTAAACGATCCGACAGCAGCTTCTTTTCCTGCATAGATCGTGACTTTGTTACGGCCGTTGTTTTTAGAATGATAAAGCGCTATATCGGCTTCATGAATCATCTGTAGATAGTCTTTTACATCCTCTCGATTACCTGCAATCCCCATGCTTATGGTTATTTTGATCATTATTCCGTTATAATCCGTTTCCATCTCTTCAACTGCTTTTCGTAACTGTTCACAAAGATCGAATGCTCCTTTTTCATTAATTCCGGGCAATACGAGCAGAAACTCCTCGCCTCCGTATCTTCCTGCAACACCTTTCAATCCTGCACCATTGGATATTTTTTTTGACACCTGCCTCAAAACTTCATCGCCGGCCAAATGTCCATAGTGATCGTTTATGGATTTGAAGTGATCAAGATCGAAAAGCGCTATGGAAAAGGGTGTCCCCCTCCCCTTTGTTTCATTAAAGAGGGATTCCGCCTTTTTTTCGATAAACCCTCTGTTGTACATCGATGTCAACACATCGTGATTTGTTATCTCTTCCAGTGTGGTTATAACGTCCGTCAATTCTTCCAGTCTCTTCTGCGATAATGCGATGTCTGTCATATCCTGTATCGTTATGCACACAAAGATTTCACCGGTGTCGGAGTCCTGTACAGGGACAAAAGTACAGTCCTGAATCATATATTCCGCCGACATTTCCGATGAGATGGCGCCGGAATGTTTAAATTTAAAGAGGTAAGGTCGCTGTTTCCAGGATATAAAGGAAAAACTTTTTACAAGCCTCACACTTTTCAGTTTCAGCTCAAGCCAGCTTTTGGGCAGTTCCGTGAAAACTTCAAATAAATCCCGACCTCTTATCTCATCGTTCCTGATCCCGCTGTGTTTTGCCATGAATCTATTCCATGAGAGGACTCTGTTTTGCGGATCAAGGACAATTACGCCGACATTCAGATTTTCGAGTATCGATCCGTTTATTGATGATATGCAACGAATAGTCTCGTTTTCACTGTGATACAGGCTCATCTACTCTTCCTCTACCAGCTCCGCTACGGCCTTATGCACCAGTTCATTGGCCTTTTCGGAAATGAATATGAGCAAGTCGCTTTTAAAATACTTGTCTCTCAGGACAAAAGTTATCTTCGCCAGGAGCGTGTAGTCCCACTTCAAATTTCTTCTCTGAAATATCTCGTAGGCCAATTTTTTCAGCGCCCTGTTTTCAGATATCAGCTTTGGTTGCGTAAAGGACATCTCTCTGTCAAAAAGCTGGGTAGAGATACTGTTCAGACACACTCCGACCATCAAATTGCACATCTCATACATAAAATCGATCTCTCCGGTCTGATCCATTTTCTCATCGAGTCCCAATATATCGGACAGACTTCTCCGAGTCTCCTCATTCAAAATGACAACGGCCTCGCCGTCTACAAAAATATCATTATAAAATCCCTGTTTAAAACAAACAACCGGTTCGCTCTCTTCAAACACACTCTCCTTCAGAACAGTGTTGACCACCTTCTCGGCTTCTACGATTTTGATTTCCGGCACCTTTAAATCGACAAATGACTTCAGCAGCACAGCAAGATCGGAAGCCGCCCTGCCCATTGCAATATTAAATGTCTCTTTCAGTTCATCGAACTCGTCTTCATTATAGTTTATTTTCATCATATGAGTTCACACTCCTTTAGAACCTTTATGGCTTCGTGTACATCTAAAGGTTTTTTCAGGTACCCTGCCGCACCCAGCTCTCTCACCCTCTTCTCGACTCCCGGTTGAACATCGGCGGTTAACACCACGATCTTCAATGTTACACCCTTTTGCTGTAATGCTTCCAGTACTTCATAGCCCGTCATTTCCGGCATGGTCAGATCTAAAAAAACAATGTCATATTGATTATTCAGACAAAGAGATAAGGCTTCTTTACCGTTTTTAGCCTCTGTCATTTCAGCTCCCCTCTCTTCGAAATAGGGCCGCAACTCCTTTTTAATCATTTTCCTTACAGTTTTTGAATCGTCAACCACCAATATGGATAAACTCATTCCCGCACTCCTTTCGTTTTGGATAGGCATCCATGATCTTCCGGATCGCCATAAAGCATGAAAATCATTCATGATGACTCCTAGGGGCGAGCCTGTGTGTTCGCCCCGGCCGCGTACCGATACTCCGGTGTGTTTGTTCCTTCGCCACTGCCGGGGCAGACACGCAGGTCTGCCCCTACATTTTTATTGTTGTCTGTTTTCGGATAAACATCCATGATCCTCCGGATCGCCATAAAGCATGAAAATCATTGGAAGTAGCAGTGATGTCCTGCCAAAACAAGGTGGTGTTTGAGTTTACGAGTTTCAGCTTGTTTTGGCAGGACATTGCTGCTACTTCCGGTTCGCATTTGTTTATTTACGGAGCAAACGTCCATGGCCCTCCGGGCCACCACAAAGCATGAAAATGGTTAGAAGCAGCAGTTTATTTTCGGGATAAACGTCCATGAACCTCCGGTTCACCACAAAGCATGAAAATTGTCAGAATGAGCAGTGATGTCCTGATGAAACAAGGTGGTGTTTGAGTCTGCGAGTTTCAGCTTGTTTCAGCAGGACATTGCTGCTCATTCCGGCACGATGCCGGTTATTTTCGGAGTAAATTTCAACTGATTTCAATAATTTGCATTTCCTCAATAAGTCTTTTGGCCTCTTCTATGACAAAGGGTTTCTTCATGTAACCTTTTGCTCCCAACCGTTTTACGGCTTTTTCGGCGCCCGGCTGTATATCGGCAGTCAGAACGATGATGTTCAGCTCAACACCTTTTTCTTTCAGCGCCTCAAGCATTTCATATCCTGTCATGACAGGCATTGTAAGATCGAGAAATATAAGGTTATATTCGTTGTTAAGGCATAGGTCCAAGGCCTCTTTTCCGTTTGAGGCTTCTGTCAGTATTATTTCGGAGTTACCGAACAATGCCTTAAAGTCCTTTTTTATCCTGATCCTTGCAGACCTGGAATCGTCTACCAATAGAATGGAATAGCTCATTTATTCACTCCCCTTAATATGTACTTAAAAAAGCAGTCAGCTGTCAGCCATCAGCTATCAGCTTTTTAATTGCAATACTTTATGGTTCAAAACACATTCACCCATAATTTGAGCATTTTGAATGTATTCTGACTTTTCAGCGAAAGCTGCCAACGCAGCAATTATTCTCTTACTCCCTCTCCCCCTTTGAAGGGGGAGAGGAGACTTAAAGGGAATTTCTTCGAAATTCCTAAGCGTTAAATCAAACCTGTTTAGTGACCGCTTTGCCGGGTCAGGTTAATGATTGTATACTTTACATCCCTCTGTCGTATAGAGAGATATGGCATTTTTCTTATTCTGTTGCGAGTTGTGAAGGGCTATATCCGCTTCATGAAGCAATTGCAAATAATCGTTTATATCCTGTTTAAAACATGCAACGCCCATACTTATTGTGACATTTAGCGAAAAATTATCCAATGAGACAGACAATTCACGAACGGCTTCACTTAATCTGCTACAAAGAACTATTGCCTTTTCACAATCGGTTTCAGGTATAAGAAGGCAAAACTCCCCGCCTCCCATTCGTCCGATCAAATCGGAGTCCCTGAGCAGGCTCCTGATATATAGAGCTACATTTTTGATGACACTATCTCCGATTATGCGCCCATAGGTGTTGTTAAGGTCTTTGAGACCATCTATACTGAGCAGGACTATTGTAAACTTATTTTTATATCTCTTCGACTTTTTGAATTCATAATCTATCTGCTTTTCTATATATTCTTTATTATATGTCGATGTCAAAGGATCGAAGTTGGTAATCTGCTCCAGTTCTTTGTTGACTTCGTTCAACTCCTCCAGTTTTCTTTCATATACCGCTATATCGGTCATGTCCTGTATGGTAATACATACATTGACGACTCCGCTCCTTTCATCGATTAACGGAATGAATGTGCAGTCCTGATACATATAATCCGTAAATTCATCGGTTATTATAGAATCCTGCCTGTCGAACTTTAAAAGATAGTGCTTTTGTTTCCATGAAATAAAGGAGTAGTTTTTTATCAGCCTGACACTTTTGAGTTTCAGCTCCATCCATTGTCTTGACAGATAGGGAAACACTTCATATATATTCCGCCCAATGACTTCATCGGCCCTCAGTCCGCTGCATTTAGACAGAAAATTATTCCAGGCCCTGATATTATCATCGGGATCGATAAGTAATATGCCCATATTTATATGGTTAAAAACAGGGGTTATTATATCTGTTATATTCATTAGTCTGTTTTTGACAGGTGTTTAAGAGAGCAGACAGATCAAGAGGGTTATTTTTAATCTTTGAGTTCCTGTTTCGGAAAAACAGGCATCAGTTAATTTAGCCAACTTATAGTTTTAAAACTTTTAGATATCTGGTCATAGATTATTATTTTGTAACTACTAAGGTGTATAGACTGAAGGCTGAAGACTATAAGGTGAAACATGTGTTATCGTTGCTTTGTATGGTGATTCTTTTGCTATTTCCATAATTACCTCAAAAAATTTTATACTGTTGTATCATCAATACTATAATAATGCAGCTCAATCGTATTGTCAAGCACAATCTTGAACAGCAAAGGAGATAGGCCTAAATTAAAGATGATGATCGGGAAAGTAATTTTATATTATATTATAAGAATCTCGAATAACTTGAGTTAACCATACATTATCAACATATCTCATGACTAACCATTTCAGCCAATGGGAACCTTGCTCGCACCTCAGTACCACCTTCACTCTTTACTTCTATTTCACCGCCCAACTGACTCCCGGACAATCCGACTATCAACTGATACCCCAGGGACTCTGTATTCAAAATGTCCAGCCCCTTTGGCATTCCCACTCCGTTATCGCTCACGACAAGCTCCAAATGGTTATTTGAGCCTTTATGCATTCTGATTCTCAATTCTCCGTCTCTGCTTTCGGGAAATGCATGTTTCAGAGAATTCGTTATCAGTTCGTTTAAAAGTAATCCGCAGGGAACTGCTGTGTCTATTCCAAGAAAAATCTCATCTATGTCCGCTTTCAGGGCGACTTCTCCAAGCCCTGCTGTCTTGTAAGTATTGAAAAGACTGTTCGAGAGACTCTCTACATATTCCCTGAAATCAATCCTTGCCAAATCCTTTGATCGATAGAGTTTTTCATGTATCAATGCCATCGAACGGATCCTGCTCTCTGTATCTATAAAAAGTTCCTGGTGTTTTTGATCTGTGATATAGTTTCTCTGCATACTCAGGATACTCGACACAATAGCAAGATTGTTCTTCACGCGATGGTGTATTTCACCAAGGAGCAGTTCCTTTTCTTTAAGGGACATCCTGATCTGCTCCTCCATCTTTTTACGCTCTGTTATATCCCTTACGATTGCTATAAAACGACTCCTCTCTCCCGGGGAAGCGATATATTGAAGAACAATCTCTACAGGCGTGATGGCGCCGTTTTTATGTTTATGAACAGTCTCAAATGTTATTGACTCACACTCTCCTGCAAGTAAGGGAGCGATCATTTTCCTGAAACTTTCCTCTGTGAACTCAGGTTTGATGTCCAGGGGAGTCATATTGAAGAGCTCATCGGCAGTATACCCTGTCTGTTTAAGGGCGCCATGATTTATGTAGAAAAACGTTAATGTTTCAAAATCAAAAAGAAATACCCCGTCCTGTGTCTGGTCAAGTGTACGTTTCAATATGTTTATATCTTTCACAGCCTTTGTACGTTCAATTGCTAAGGAGTATATAACAGCCAGTTTTTCTATAACCTTTACATCCTCTTCAGTATAGTCTCGCTTTGAATTGGCAAGGGCAATCTGTCCCACAAGTCTGTCATCGATAACAGCCGGAACGTTTAAGTATCGTTCAATCTTTACGTGTCCCTGAGGCGTACAATCCTTATAAGAGAAGTGTTTCCGGGGATTGTTCGTAAAAAAACTCTCCTTTGTGTTTAAAGCATGGCCCCACAGAGCATTATATCCTTCAGGTCCCTTGGGAAAAGAGATTGTTTGCTCATCTTTGGTAATTTTACACTCCCGATCCATCATATTCGTTAAGGTGTGACCGATAACCTCTCCGGTGTTTTGATCCACTTCAGCGACAACCCCGTGCGAGCTTTCGGTGAGCGCTATAGACTTGTTAAGCACTATTTCGGAAATTTCTTTAAGACTAAGTTCAGCGGAAAGCAATGACGACGACAAATCAGCCATCGCTTTGTTAACCATGGCCTCCTTTTTTAACCTCTCTTCACTCTCTCTGAGTTCCTTGGTGCGATTCGCCACTTCCATCTCAATTTCTGCAGTTCTTCTCATGCTTTTCAACAAGTAAAAGACAATAAAAAAAGTGATGCCGAAACCAACAATCAGATAAATCCGGGGCAAGATGGAATTCCTGGTTGAAATAAACTCCGGGCCGGGGATGCAAACAATCGTCCATTGTCTGTCGGCAACATCAATCGTCTCTGAAAAAACGACATTACCGGTGTTCTCCAATGCGTCAATCCCGTTATTGCTCTGCAAGTTTGAAGAGTGGAAATAGAGAGGACTTTTATTCTCTTTATCGGATATATCATAAACAAACATGTCGATCTCCTCGGCGGATAAATCTTTTATCGAGTTCCTTATAATATCACCTACACGGAACACTCCCAGCACAAACCCCTTAAGTATGCTCTGTGCGGCAATATCGCTAACCACAACGGAACTGTTTTCATAAACCGGCATGAACACCAGAAATCCAAATTGATTGCCCCTTTCCTGAACCAGAGAAATACGTGAGGTGGCAACCATCATGCCGCTTTTACGTGAACCTGTAAGAGCCTCCAACCGCGTTTTATCGGAAGCAAGGTTATACCCCAGGGCCGGTTCATTCCCCTTAAGAGGTTCGACAAAATAAACAGGGAAATACTCATCCCTTTGAGACGCCCTGACCAGTTGCCCGGCAACATCTCTCTCAATGAACTCGAAATCTTGAAAACCGGCTTTCCGCGCAGATTCCTCGTAGGATTTCCGCTCTGACTGTGGAACTCTTGGTATCCATTCCAAGGCTTGTATATCGCTGTGATAGCTTAACAGAGGTTTTACAAATTTTCGAAAGTCTTTCCTTTCCACCTTTCCGACGGTATCGTAAAAAGCCTTTAGCTGTCTTATTGTCTGTAAATAGCTGTAAATGCCGGTCTCTACAGAGAGAACTCTGTCGTGGGCCAGCTTCATGAATTCGGATTTTATGACTTTCTGATCTCTGTTTAATTCATGTGTAAAGAGATACAGAGACAAGAGGAATCCGGCAATCGCAACCGGTATAACAGGTAAAAAGTTTTTAATTGAAGCTGTCTGTTTTTTACTCATTGTTCTTTCTGTTGCGGACGGTGCTTTACTCCTTAAGTTAATATCATTGATTTATACCATCATATTAGAGCGTATTACCCAGGCTGTGATTATGCCTGATTATCTTACCCTTAACAATATATATTACCTCTTCAGCTATATAAGTGGAAATATCGGCGATTCTTTCCAAATGGCGAGCTGTATTAATCACACATACAAGAGGATTGAACAAATCGACATTCTTATTAATTTCACTCTCAACCAATCTATACACATTCTTATTTATCTCATCTACTTCCTCATCGTTAGAACACACGATAAGCGCTGCTTCCGAATCCATATTTACAAAGGAATCAAGACTTGACCTAAGCATATACACAACTTTTTCGGACATTCTAATTAAATTATCGGTTACATTAAGCCTTGGGAGAGTTGAAAGATACATTGCTTTTCTTGCTATATTCGATGATAAATCCCCAATCCTTTCAAGATCGTTATTGATTTTTAGAATTCCTATTATCATTCTAAGATCAATAGCCACAGGCTGATAAAGAGCCAAAATTTGGAGGCACTCTTCCTCTACTTTTATTTCATATCTGTCAATTTTCTTATCTCTGGCCACGGTTTCCTGTGCAAGTTCTACATTTCTTGCTTCCAAAGCCTTGATTGACAATCGCAAACTTTGCTCAACTTCGCTTCCGAGATATAAAATAAATTTTTTAAGTTCCTCTATTTCCCTGCAACATGATTTACCCATAGAAACCTCCGGTATTGATCAAAGTCATTTAATCTTTTGTTTCCGTTAATTATAATAATGACATGGGGATAATGTAAAAAAAGAAATTATTCGGAAATACGATACACAACGCCTTTACCGAGAAGTTCCGTTGCGGCATCTGCGGAAAGCGGCTTAGAAAAGAGATATCCCTGCCCTCTCATGCATTTTATATTTTTCAGCAATAGGGCCTGCTCGGGCTGCTCTATGCCTTCGGCAAGAGAGTTGAAGTCCAGCTCATGAGCCATAGATATAATTGCTCTTGTGACTTTTTCATTATTGCAATTAACGCATATGCCTCTGACAAATTCCATATCGATCTTGATCTGCTTTGCAGGAAGGTTTTTAATATGACTGAACGAGCTGTAACCTTTCCCGAAATCGTCGATGGATATGCTCACCCCGATTTCGGATAAGAGTTTTAAATGGTCTATCGCCTTGTCCGTATCATTAATCAGGTGGGATTCCGTAATCTCGATATCGAGATATTCCGGCGAGAGTACGGTTTGGTTTAATATTCTTTTTACCGTTCCTGCAAAATCGGGATGCAACAGTTGTATTGGTGAAACATTTACAGCAATCAGAACCGGAGGCAAATCCAAATTCTGCCATGTCTTTGCCTGCTTGCAGGCCTGATACAGGATCCATTCACCGATTCTCATCATTAAATCGGGGTCCTGTTCTGCAATCGAAATAAACTCAGATGGCGGCACAAAATCATACTCCCCATGTTTCCATCTTACCAAAGCTTCCATACCAATAATTCTGCCGGCGCCAAGATCGACCTGCGGTTGATACATGAGGAATAATTCGGTATTTTCGATCGCCTTTCTCAGATCGTTTTTTAACCTCAACTGCCGCACAGCCTCATTGCTCATTTCATGGGAAAAAAACTTATATTTCACACGATTCGACGATTTGGCTTTGGCCAGAGCAATATCTGCATATTTAATCAGTGAATCGGCGTCAAAACAATCATCCGGATAAATGGCGGCGCCTATGTTACAGGAGATATGATACTCCTTTCCATTTATTACAAAGGGAGTTTCAAAGGCATTGATGATCCTTTTGATAACGACTTCTACATCCCTGACATCTGTAATGCTGGCGAGATTAAGCATAAACTCATCGCTCCCCCACCTTCCCAAAGCATTTAAACCATTCATCTCTTTATCGCTGACAACTTCGAATGAGTCGGAAGAACGGAGGCAGGTTTTAAAAATCCCGGCAGATTGCTTTAATATCAGGTCACCGGCCTCATGCCCCAGAGTTTCATTAATCATTTTAAAATCATCAAGACCGACCATTAATAAAGCGACCTTTGTTTTATGCTTCTTAGCGATTTTCAGCAACATAACCAGATGAAGAATTGAAGACTCACGCTTAAGAAGCTCCGTGAGATCGTCAAATTTCGCCATTCGTTCCAGACGCTGTTCTGTCATTACACGCTCGGTAATCTCCTTTTCCAAACTGGATGACAACTCACTGATCAATAACTCCCTGTCCCGGGTTTTCTGCCTTTCCACTTTGTCCCTGTATAAAGCGCACTCAATAGCGATCGCAAGGTCCTTTTCGTCGGGAGGTTTGACGATGTACCCCTGCTGTACGGACTCCTTCGCCTGTTCCAGAGTAGCGGGATCGGAATGAGCCGTAAGGTATACGACAGGAATATTGAATTTTTCATTAATAATTTCAGCGGCTTCAATGCCTGTCATCTCCCCCTCGAGTTTGATATCCATTAATATCAGATCGGGCAGTTCCTTTTTGGAAATCTCAATGGCTTCCTCACCGGAAGCAACAATCCCGGTTACTTCATAACCAAGGTCTTCCAGTCTGCCTTTCGTGGCCATTGCATTAATCCCCTCATCTTCTACAATCAGTATCCTGACTTTACTCACAAAAAAACCCCTCCATCACCTCTTTAATTTCTCGGGAAAGGAGATTTGAAATTCCGTTAATCCCTCTTGTCGATTTAAAGACAACTCTCCATGGAGTTGTTTTACCAATGTATTTACAAGATTAAGTCCCAACGATCCTGTCTGCCTCATGTCGAAATCATCGGGAATACCGACTCCGTTATCCGAAACTTTCAGCAATAACAGATCATTGGTAATATTGGCAATATAAATAATGATTTCCCCCTCTTTATTATCGGGGAATGCATATTTCAACGCATTGGAAACCAGTTCATTGATTATCAATGCAAAGGGGACGGCTTTATCAATATTAAAGGAGACCGATTCAACCTGCACTTTCGACCTGACATTTCCCGTTGAATAGGATGCAAATAGATGTTTGACAAGCTTTTCCGAGTAGCTTTGAAAATTAATTTTGGAAAAATCCAATGACTGATACAATGATTCATGAACAAGGGACATGGATTTAATCCTGTTCTCCATATCTTTAAACATTAAATAGTACTCCCTCTCTTTAATGTTTTTGGATTGAAGATACAACAGGCTGGAAGTTATGGAAAGATTATTCTTTACCCTGTGGTGGATTTCCTTCAATAAAACGTTTTTCTCTTCCAAAGACTTTGTAATCTCTTCCTGGGCGTCTTTATACTTTTTGATATCCACCGTATTCTGCTGAAGCTGCTCTGCCATAATATTAAAAGTAGAGGCCAAATCTTCGATCTCTCTTCTGGAAGAGATATTGGTTCTCACGGTAAAGTCGCCTTTTGAAATTCGATCCGCCTGTTCTCTTAATATTTTTATGGGATTGGTCAGCTCTCTGGCGAAAACCAATGACCCCACAGCCCCTGTGAGTAAACAAAAAAAACTGATACCAACCATGGCCTTGTACATTCTTTTAACTTCAGCGTGATAATTATCCAAAGAGAGTGCGACTTCGATATTCCCCCAGTAAAATCCGGAATAATATAGAGGAAACACATATTTGTATACATCGTGATTTACAATATGACTAAATCGAATGGAGCCATTCTCAGGTCTCTCATTCTCATCGATAACAGCCGCATCGCCGGCTTTCGATCTTTTCCACCCGTCTATGGTATGAATAATGGAAAAACCGTCTTTTTTGATTATTTTAATAAACACAATATCCCGGCTCCTCTCTAAAACCTGATTATTATGTTCAACAATGAAACTATAATCTTCGTGAACAATCGCATTTTCATTAACCTGCGCCAGTGATGCGCTCATTGATTTTGCCTGTGATTCCAACCCTTTAATAATAGCATTTCTCTGCATAGGAATGGTTACTAAAACAAATAACAGGATGACGCCTGTCAGGAGACATAGAAATAAGGCAAAACTGTAAAAAAACATCTCCCTGCTTTTTTCCAATAATGTATTAAAAATAATCATTCACCATGACTTTTCATTAACAGCGTGTATTCATCATAGAGATCAACAAGCATCCGGAGGTCGGAATGATACAACTCCGTCATCTTGTCCGCCTTGAATAAAAGAAGGAACTGCTTCCCCTTGTTTCTTCGATGCATTGTTAAAACATGGCCCGAAATCCTCTCAACTTTCTCATCACTAAAATTTTTCCTGTAAAATGAAAGGCCATTGATAATTTCCTGTGATGAAGCAATTGTCATTAGTTCATTTCCGATCTGAGGATTCAATGTACTCATGACCTGAAAAGTTGAATCCGTAACGACGCATACATCGGCATTACCAAAAAAAACGTCCAATATGGCTCTTGAATTATTAACCTTTTTTGCCATATCCGAAAAGAAACGTTCCGCCAGGGGCAAACCGTCTCTCATAAGCAATACATTGACAAATATATAGCCGAGATCGTCATGCTTATTCACTGCCAATTTCCTGTTTTTTAAATCCCCATGGTTACGAATATCGGAGTCTTTTCGCACCAATAATAGATACTTATGTGTTTTTACTTCACCTCTCACAGGAGCATAGGCAGGAATAACATCGAGCTCTCTCTTGTTTTTCAAATAGCTCAATAGAGAAATGGTTATAAAATCGAGTTTTTCATCATAAAAATCTTCAAGCATGAGCTGAATATCATTATAGATTTTATGTTTTGTCGAATAATTGACCTCCCTGCCGATCTCCTCCACCCAAACCTGTATGGCCGCTTTTGCATCCATCGGATCGACGTCAACAACGGCTGACAACTCATACCCCATCATAAAACTATTATCCTGCCCGAAACATACATCGGATATAAGTAAAACAATCACTACGATGAAGTACCGGGTGAACCGTATAAACATGCTACCTCATAGCTCTTTAGGCCCTTAGGGAACCTATATCGACAATTATTTGTCGATCTTGCATATAAAGCAAAGGTTCTTAGAACACAGCAGCGCAAAGAAAAAGTCAGTACATAAAATTATTCATTGATAATCCTTAAATCGTCAATCGTCAATCGAAAATAGTCAATTAAAATGATCACTTAAATTATATGGTTGAGCTTACATGACGACTCCTCATTCAGAGAACGCCACTTTTTAATTCTATTGTAAACTCGGCGCCGTTGGTAACATTTTTGGCATAGAGTCTTCCATTCATATTATCCTCTATTATGATCTTAGACATATACAGACCGATACCTGTGCCTTTTATTATATCCGTTGTGAAATAGGGCTCGAATATTCTGTCGAAGATCCGATCCGGAATTCCTCCTCCGTTATCTTTAACTTTTATGAGCACTTTATTGTTGTCAGAGCTTACAGTCAGCTCTATTTCACCGCCCTTTTCAGGATCGATACTATGGTGATACTTTCTGCCGATGGCGTCTTTCGCATTATTAATAAGATTTAACAGAACTTGTTTAAATTCATTTTCGTAACCATTGACTACGATTTTTTCTTCCACAGGGGGAAGGCCAATTTTAATATCATGATTCGTGAACTGTATAGATACTATGTTTAGCACACTGTTTACTGCTTCTCCTATATCGAAGGGCAATGATTCTTTTGATGGTCTAAAAAAATTTCTGAAATCGTCTATCGTTCCTGACATGTATTGGATCTGTTTCATTGCCTCGGCAACGGTTTCATAGAGAGTCTCCCTACTAAATTCATTATACTCATAAGAGTCCGTCAGTTCCTGAATCAAAACACCGATCATATTCAGGGGCTGCCTCCACTGGTGAGCAATCGCTCCAAGCATCTCTCCCATTGACGCCATTTTGGACTGTTGTATCAGTAACTGTTCCTTGTGTCTTCTTCTTTCTGTCTCCTCTGCAACCTTTTTTTCAAGATTCCTGTTTAATTCCTGAAGGTCCTTCTCCATCTCTTTACGCAAGGTATCGTCTATAATGACGCCGTCAAGAGAACTGACCTCATTGTTTTCATTAAAAACAGCCTGGCCCCTTTCGTAAACCCATCTGATTTCACCGTCACGATGGATGATCCTGTATTGAATATAAAATGGTTCTTTGTTGTTAACAGCCTCTAAAACTACTTTTTCTACCTGATCGGTGTCATCGGGATGTATAATGTCCGCATAGCTTCGAACCTTGTTGTTTATAAAATCGGAAGGAGGATAGCCGCTCAGAGTAAAAACGGCATTGCTCATAAATTCCATTGTCCAATCCTTGTCAAGGGCGCACCTGTAGGATACACCGGGAATATTGGAAATCAGTGTGCGAAATCTCTCCTCGCTTTTTCTCATGGCGTTTTCGGCTTTTTTACGCTCGGTTATGTCATCGGCAGTACCGACGATGCTTTCGATCGCACCGTCTTTATATAAAGGCGCTATGCTGAATGTAATATTTCGTCTGTTTTTATCTTTTCTTACGATTACTGTTTCATACGATAAAACTGTGTCGCCATGAACAGAACATTGAATAAACTGCTCATAAACATCGGGCAGGGTCTTTTCGGTAAAAAGTATTGAAAAGGGTTGACTAATCAACTCATTGACGTGATATCCGGCGATTTCAGCTCCTTTTGTATTCATGAAAGTAAAATTCCCCTCCAGATCTATTGCATATATAGCATTCGTCGAATAATCGATAATTTTCTGCAGGAATTCATTTGTATTTAAAAGTGTGTTTTCCGATTTCTTCAGGGCGGCCTCATTTTTTTTAATTAAGCTCAGTATTTTAAGTATTATTAACGAACCTAGGAAAAGTATTACAGTTACAATAATTATGGATTCTCTGATTCCTGTTTCTTTGTTTTTTCGCATGGTTATTTCCAAACTATTTTTATTTTTTAAATGCAAACGTTGCAGATTCTCGAGATGGACAAGAATGTGGGCGACATCAACGGAGTTAATCAAATCCCTTCCGTTATGGTTTTCAAAATCGATTTTTAAAAGATTGTAGTCCTCTGTCAATCTGTTCAATGTGCCTGTAAATGCAGGATTATTGTACTTCCGGTGTAAAAGTTGTATTACTTTCAACTTTTCGTCTATGAGGCGTATAGAATTTTTATTTGTATAAGCAATATCGATTTCAGGCAAGTTTTCAGATGTGTAATGAAATTGAGGAATATAAGAGTAGTCGGTTAAGATATGAAGCAGTTCTTCTTTGATCTGTGTGCAATAGAGAATGGTTGCAAGATGATATTTATTCGTTGTTTCGTCTATTTTTTCCGTTTCGTAAAAGCGGTAATAAAACAAACTGCCTAATGAGCAAATCATTGACAAAACAATGAGAATCAATGCATATACATATGAACCGGTAGATAAATTCTTCTTCATTGGTACATATACGTATAATGATTACAACAGATTCAACTCATCGATAATTATTTGTAATCGATAAAAATCATTAATACTTGCAGGAAGAAATGTTCCGGCGTTTAAACCATCGAGGATATTAACATGTTCTTTGTTCTTCCTTGTCAGGTTCAACAGGGCGTCTTGTATTTTAATTTGGATACTCACATCGAAATTAGGCTGAACAGCCCATACATAATCGACATAGGGAGGTGTCTCCCAGAGAACTCGAACCTCTTTTTTATCCAGTTTACCATTTAAAAACATCTTCCTCACAATCCCTGAATTAGCTACTCCAATATCCACAATACCGTCCCTCACATAGACAGCAGTTTTATCGTGTTTTCCGGAATACAAAATTTTACCAAAGAACGACTCCGGTATAATGCCTTTTTCTCTCAAAAAATACCTTGGCATCAGATGACCTGACGTGGAAAGTTCAGACCCGAAGCTAAAAGAGGCGCCTTTAAAATCTTCTATACTCGTAGCTTTGTTGTTGGTCCTGACGAGAAAAAAACTTGTAAATCTGGAGTCTATATCTCTCATAACCAAAGGGATGGCCTTATCAACAATATTCGCCTTTGCAAAAGTAAATCCGCCGAAAACGGCTAAATCGATTTTCCCGGCATGAAAAAAATCGAGCAACTCTTCATATGTCGCCGGGATGATCAACTCAAATGGTATGCCTGTCTCGTCAGAGAGATACTTCATCAAAGGCTTATACTGTTTAATTAATTCATCTCTATTTTCGTCAGGTACGACACTAAACCTTATTTTCGTCGGCTCCGATATGATTTCATCATTTTCAACAGAACATGCCTGTAATGAGATCATGAGAAATAATATTAGAAATAAAAAAGTAAAATACCTGGTTTGCCTGTGCATCGTTTTTTAATGTTTTATATGAACCGGATTAATTATTTATATAGCGGATAATATCAGCATCAGCTGCTATTATACCATTTTATCCATTTTCCATTACTCTAATTGAAGCTCTTCCTCCAGTAATTTCAAAGATATGAGAGCCCCTTCAAAGTCAAGATCGATGACTCTGCTTTCCAGCTCTTCAAACTCTTTTGCAAACCTCTTTAATGAAATCTTTTCTTTTAGAACGTTTGCACATCTGTTTATCAAACCGGCAAGATACTCATGCTGAGAATCGATCTCAGCCATTCCTATCAGGTAATCATCACCCCAGATAATTTCATTCAACATAATTTACCTCAATCGTTTTATTATGAAAAAAAGAAAGAAGTATATCAAAAGGTCTTAATGAATGAAAAGAGCGGAATACAGATCAGAGAATACGATCTTTCACAAGAGCATAACTTGAAGAGCTTTTGGTAAAATATAAGCCGCCGGACAACAAATGAGGGCAACAAAGGATTATTCAACATTGAAAGAAACGTGGTTCAATCTGTTTAACTCACTTCTGGAAAACCACTCGGGGATCAGCTTTGACATCAACAGAGCCTATCTCATGGAGCAGGGCCTGAATATGCGGATGAAGTCTTGGGGGCTTTCCTCCTATGAGGGCTACTACTCCCTATTGGTCAAGGATTCAGCCGGGAATCGGGAACTATCTCGCCTGATCGAACTCCTCACTGTAGGAGAAACCTACTTTTTCAGGAATCAGAATCTCTTTACAGCTCTTACCGATTATATGATTCCCTCTGTTATGAAACACAAAAATCATGTCAATATATTATCGGCTGCCTGCGCCACCGGGGAAGAACCCTATTCAATCATAATGCAATGCAGGGAGCATTTCCCCTTTTTACTCATTAATGTAACAGGCGCTGACATTAACAACACCTTTTTACAATCGGCAAAAAAGGGAGTGTACAGTAAGCATTCCATGAGAAAAATATCCGATCTATATCTGAAAAAATACTTCAAAGAAGAGAAGGGAAGCTTTTTCCTCGATCCCGGGATAATCGAATCTGTAAAATTTATAAACGGTAATCTGAACGATCCCGACTTTTACAGAGGATTACCTCTCTTTGACATTATTTTTTGTCGTAATGTCCTTATATATTTCCCTCTGCCTGTATATAAACAGACAATAATGAATATGAAATCGATCCTCAGTGACAGAGGTTTTTTAATTTTGGGAGAGTCCGAAACACTGCACGGAATTTCAGACGATTTTTCCACAGAGGAGTACAATAATACTTTTTTCTACACACCGAAAAGCACTCCCTCCGTTGCCGGGCAAAACCCGGGGAAATTACAATTCCGCTCCCCTGGTGTAAAAGCCTTTCAGAAATCCGACAGCAGCAGGTTTGCCGATTCTTTGAGCAACACAGATACTCTGACCGTCACAAAAGAGAAGGTCTGTAACAACAGGGATGACAGGGCAAAAGAGAGAATCGATATTCATACCGAATATAGGGCGGCACTTCAATGTATAGGAGAAGATAAAACCGAAGAGGCTCTGAACAGAATAAATCTTATTCTGGCCCAATCCCCTGATAACAAGGAAGCGATCGTTACATCCGCTCTATTAGAGGCCGGTAAGGGGAATATCGAAAGAGCCCTTCAATTGTGTAATCGCTGTCTTGAAATAGATGAATTTTACACGTTGGCCTTTTATTTAACAGGCCTGATAAAAGAAGCCTCCGGTAATGCAAAGGAAGCAAAAAGGGCCTATGAAGCAGCTGTCTTTTTAAAAAGAAACTGCGCGCTCTCTCATTTTAAATTAGGCCAGATCAACAGCCGTCTTAATAACCATAAAGAGGCAGTGAAGAGATATAAAAATACACTTAGTTATCTAACAGCCTATGATGATCTTACTTTCGAGATATTTTCAGGCGGTTTTTCAAAAGATACAATCTCAAAAATATGCAAAGAGGCAATCGAAAAATATGGAAATAGTTGAATTTCATGGCAATACCGGCAGCGCCAAATCCAATGAGGCTCATTTACTGCTACTCTTTACATTGGATACTTTTCAATTCGCCATTTGGTCAAATCATCTGAATGCAATAACAAGACTGGTGGAAATAACGCCTGCACCGGGCAGCTCAGACTATTTGGCAGGCATGGTGAACCTCAGGGGGCTTCTCCTGCCTGTGTTGGATCTAAAGGCCCTGTTCAGGTTTTCTTTGACTCGATTCAATGAAAAGAGCCGTATTATTGCCATAAAAGACGATATTTATAATGTCTGCATTTTGGTGGACCATGTGTCCGGCTTTTTTCAGGTCAATCCCGGAGAATTGCAGGAACCTCCGAAAATCGTATCGAATCAATTTGTTGCATCCGTTTACAGGTCAGGTGAAAACCTGATATCCGTACTGGATATAACAAAACTCCTGAGCGCCTATACCATTGAAGAGAGTGACGGGCAAAGGCAAAATGAGTGTATCGGGGAAAATCGGATAAAAGAGAGAATAGCTGTTCTCAAAAAAGAGGACAATTCGAAGATTGACAGTAATCTGGCAAAACTGCGCCAATCCTTTGATTACAGCTTTACCATGCCTTTAAAAACTGTCACTGTGAAACATAAACGTTTCCTTGTTTTTACCCTGGCGCAACGATATTATGCTGTTAGTCTTGATTTCGTTCAGGAGGTGTTAAAGCTGCCTCATATAACAAAAGTGCCCTGTGCTCCCGCTTCCATTGCAGGAATAATGAATCTGAAAGGTATGATTGTTTCCGTATCGATAATTCACTCTTTTTTTGATCTTCCATCAACACCGCCCTCTCCTGAGAGCAGAGTGTTTATAACCAAAAATCTCGATTTTACAACAGCCATACTGGTCGATTCCATTGTGAACATAGCCCTCGTAGAGGAGGAAGAGTTAGAGCCCTCTCTTTTTACGACAGACAAGGATAAGTCGGAATATATCACAGGCAAATTTCGCGACTCGGAAAATATAGTAACATTGTTGGATATGGAAGCTTTGGCCGGATCTCAACTGATGAGAATAGAATAAAGAAAATGGAAAAGTCCAATCTATATAAATATTTTTTTATAGAAGCCAGGGAGATTATCGAACAACTGAGCAACGATTTTCTCACTCTCGAAAAATCCCCCGGCGACACAGACGTGGTCAATAATCTCTTCCGCCATGCCCATACCTTAAAAGGCTCTTCCAGAATGGTAGGTCTCGATAACATCGGAGAGATCAGCCATCATATAGAGACCATGTTGGGCGAATTAATGGAAAAAAAAGAAGAGATTACATCGTCTCAAATCGACTCCTCTCTGAAAGCCATCGACATGGTGGACAGGATTGTAAGTTCCTTAGAGGCCGGCTCCGATCTGCAAATCGATATAGAAGAAATTATCAACGATCTTTTTGGAAAGACCTCTACCCAAACCTCTGGGACTTCTGTTGATGAACCTTCCGAAACCTTGGAAGAACAGACACTTTTGGAAGATGACGAAGGGGACAAAGAAAACCCTCCCGATGAAGAACATTTTACCGAAAGCCCGGGAAATGATACTGTTGCAAATGACAGGGTTGCAAAGGAGCATCCATCCGATTCGATCCCCCCTCAATCAGAAAATCTTCCCGATGTAACGGGCCGGCCTGACGAAGACTCGCAAAGTCATCCCAACGGGCAATCACCTGCTCAGGACACGATTCGCGTAAGCCTGCACAGGCTTAACACCATATTGGATCTCTGTGGAGAGATGACGATAAACAGAATAAGACTGCAAGATAAGATTCACAAATTAAAAGAGATAAAAGCGCTCGCAACCCGTTTGGAGGAAGTTGTTTTTCACGACAATCCGTCAACGGAAATCACCACGATCGTCCCGCCTGCAGATGAGAGTCGCCATATGAATGATTACATCGATCTTCACACTCGTGTCAAGGAGTCTTTAAGCAGTTTTATAGATCAATATGAAGAGGACATCCGACTTACCCACCTGATCAACCTCTCTTTGCAAAATGAGGCGTTTAAAGCCCTTATGCTTCCTGCAGAGACCCTGTTTAATCCTTTTAATCGAATGGTAAGGGATCTGGCGAGAGAATTGGGTAAAGAAATCGATCTGAAAATAATCGGAGATCATATTACTGTAGATAAATATATCCTCGATGAACTGAAAGCGCCCCTTATGCACTTAGTCAGGAATTCCTGCGATCACGGCATTGAGGCGCCGGATGAGAGGTTGAAAAACAACAAAGAGAGAGCCGGATCGATAACCATAAAACTGGACCAAGAGGGAAGCAATCTTGTTATTGTATATGAAGATGACGGCAGGGGGATAGACAGGGGGAAGGTCCTGTCCAAAGCCATCGATCAAAAAATCATCACCAAAGATCAGGCTCGTGAAATAAACGAAGAGGAAATCGATTATTTCATCATGAAGCCCGGGTTTTCTACAGAATCCATTGTCACCAATATATCGGGCAGGGGCGTCGGCATGGATGTTGTCGCCGATAAAGTCGCCAAATTGAGAGGAAATATCAAGATAGAATCGGAGCCTTACAAATACACAAGGTTCATTATAAATATACCTCAAAGCCTTGGCAGTCTTCTTTTTTTGCTTTTCAGATCAGGGCGGGAAAGACTCCTCCTTCCTCTGTCATCTATATCAAAAGTTTTAAAAATATCCCCTTTGGACATAAAAATGGAAGGAACCAGAGAGGTCATAGACATTTCAGGTGAAACCATTCCCCTTGTTCGAATGAGTAAGGTGCTGGATATCGAGGAGAAAGAGATCCCTTCCGATACAATTAACGTTATTGTTGTCCATGCAATGAACAACTCCGTTTCATTTACGGTAAATCAACTATTGGGAATTCATGAAGTAGTTGTAAAGTCACTGGGAAATCACATTAAAAAAGTTAAAAACATCGGAGGCGCCACCATATTGGGCGACGGAACACCTATCGTTATTTTAAACCCCCATGAGCTGGTGGAAAACTCTAAATATATCGAGCATAGCGAAATCGCTAAGTTCCAGGAAAAGGAGGCAGAAAAACAAACCATCCTGATTGTAGACGATTCGTTGACAACCAGAATGATGGAAAAGTCTATCCTCGAGTCCGCCGGATATGAAGTGGACATTGCTGTCAACGGAGAGGAGGCATTGCAACACTCTAAGATGAAGAACTATGAATTGATCATAAGCGATCTGGAGATGCCCGGCATGGACGGCTTTGAATTAATCGAAACTCTCAAATCGGGAGACCGGTATATGGACACGCCAATGATAATTGTATCGTCCAAGGGATCACCTGAAATAAAGCGCAAGGGAATAGAAGTCGGGGCGCAGGCATATATAGTAAAAAGCGAATTCGATCAGAAGGTGTTGCTTGAGACAGTGAGGGATCTGATTTAGATAGTGGGGAAGGCAGAGAGAATTTGAGTATTAAGTGATTCAAAAGAGAGGATATGCATCATGTATAAGGTATTAATAGTAGACGATTCATTAACCATACGAAAGAGATTGACTGAGATACTTGAGAGCGATCCCATGTTTAAAGTCGTGGGAGAAGCGAAAAACGGTAAAGAGGCGATATCCCGTACCGAATATTTGAATCCCGATGTTATCACAATGGATCTGGCAATGCCTGAGATGTCGGGTATCGACGCCATAAAACAAATCATGCTGCGTTTTCCTACGCCGATTCTGATCCTGTCGGGAGCGGAAAACAGAGGCGATCTCTTTAAAACCTATGACGGGCTGAAGGCCGGAGCTGTCAGTGCATTTGAAAAACCTAAAAGTCTTGTCTCAAGCGGAGATTGGGAAAAGGGTTTTATAAAAGAGTTGAATATTGTCGCCAGAGTACCGGTTATTACTCATCTGGGGACAAAAAGAAGAAAAGAGATAAGTGCATCGATCGCACCTCAAAGAAGAGATTATAAAATCGTAGCCATTGGCGCTTCTACCGGCGGCCCTCAGGTGCTGGCGGAAATTTTCAAGGCTCTTCCCTCCAACTTCCCTGTTCCCATAATTGGCGTGGTGCATATCAGTTCCACCTTTACCAGTTCCCTGGCCCAATGGTTCAATGCAAACTGCGACCTTAAAGTCTCCTTTGCCGAGGGAGGGGAAAACCTTATGGCTCAACAACCGGGCAGGGTCTTTCTGGCCAAACCGGACTACCACCTTATTACTGAAAATTTTCAACTAAAATACATAGACGCACCACCTAAAAACTATTGCCGCCCCTCTATCGACGTTCTCTTTGAATCCGTCGCCAATCAATGGATGAATAAGGCGATAGGTGTCATACTGACAGGAATGGGAAATGACGGGGCAGGAGGATTAAAAAAGATTCATGACAAAGGAGGGTATACGATCGCACAGGATGAAGCCAGTTCCGTAATTTTCAGTATGCCCAAAGAAGCGATAAACACCGGCGGTGTCAGGAAAGTGCTCTCTTTCAGAGAGATCCCTTCCCAATTGATGCAGCTGTTGTAAGTATTTTTGCGAAATAATGATAGAGCTTTTTACTCCGAATTACTGAGTTCTGAAGTTAAGCTGCGTAAGCAGCGACTTTTCTCTTACTCCCACTCCCCCTTTGAAGGGGGAGTGGGTTGGGGTGAGGGGGCTTAAGCGATTAAATAAGAGAAAAAATAACGAATATCGAACAGGGAATAATGAATTTCGAAGGGAAAAACTTTAAAATTCGAAATTCCTTGTTCGATATTCGTTATTCAATACCATGGAGAAATGAAGATTATCAGGCGATCCAATAAACTCCTGTTATCAAAAAAGTATTCCCCTATTACTCACAATTATGATTACAACAAGGATTAAATAAAACGTACATGGAAAGTAGTATCCCCCTGGGAGAATTTATTGCAGAACGATTCCATATCTCCAAATCGGAAATAACCAAGCTCCTGAACACACAGGAATATCTTGACGAAAAAATCGGCGAGATCGCAGTAAACGAAGGCTTCATAAATAAGGAGGATCTGGAAAAGATACTGGCTTTTCAGGCGAAGAATAATCTCACCTTTGGTAACGCCGCTATTGTACTGGGTTATCTGAAGAATCTCCAGGTAAGATATTTACTCGACATTCAGGCCAGGAAAAAGCATCGAATGGGAGAGCTTTTTGTAAAAGAGAATCTGATCACCTTTAACGATCTCCTTATGCTCCTCGGTGAGTTCTACTCTTTGAAAAAGAGAGAATTCACCATCCTATCTCTTGTGGACAAGCAACTTGGCAAAGAAATCGGAGAAGCCGTGGAAAAATATCACTACAGATTTTATCCCTGTCAAAACAGGGATGACCTCTTTGCCTTGAAAGAGGAGAAGAATCCCGATCTGATTCTTTTAAAAGACGATGTTCATAACATTCACCGGATTACATCGAAAATAAATCGCCATTCCGGCAATAGAGATATCAAAATCGCCCTTCTTTCTTCAGAGTCTTCTTCAATGGAAATGCTGACCGGTTATGAACTCGGCGTAGATTACATATTACCCATTCCCTTTAACCCGAAGCACATGATAAATATCGTCATCGATGCGGAAATAAAGACACATATAAAGAGAAAGAAGAGGGTCCTCGTAGTGGATGACAGTCTGACCATAAGGATGTCCATAGCAGAAGAGCTGCAAGAGAGCGGGTTCGATGTCATTTTGGCGAAAAACGGCCTCGAAGCGGTTGAAATCGCCTCTTTGGAAAAACCCGATCTCATTACAATGGATATCATTATGCCTGAAATGGACGGATATCAGGCCTGTTATGAGTTAAAAAACAAACCCTCTACCAGCCATATTCCCATTATCATATTTACAGCCAACAATACCTGGGAGGAAAGAGAAAAGGGATTTAACGTGGGAGCTGTGGAGTACTTTGTAAAGCCCTTTTCCAAAGGCTCTCTGAGCAACTACGCCGGGCATCTGCTGGACGATAACAAGACCAAAAGGAAATTAGGCAACGTACTGATCGGAGAGGATTCCCTGATATCCCGAAATATCTATTCCGAAATATTGAATAAACACAGATTCGTCTTTGAAATCGTGGAAAATGGCCGGCAAGTACTGGATCTGGTTGAACGGGGATTCAACCCTTCCATAATCCTCCTCGATTACCATATGCCGGTAATGAACGGAGCGGAAACCTGTACTCGAATAAAGTCGGATCAGAGGTTCCGTCATATCCCTGTTATTATAGTCAGCGGCTCCAATGATAAAGACAGTGTTATCAACGGTCTGAAACTGGGGGCCGATGATTACATTACAAAGCCCTTTGACAGCGACGAATTTATTGCCCGCATAGAAGTGCATTTGAAAAATCACTCCTATTATAATGAAAATCTGCAGCAGAAAAGAGAATTGGAAAGGGCCAAGGAAGAGGCGGAAAGGGCGGATAAATTTAAAAGCGAATTCCTTGCCAATATGAGCCATGAAATTCGCACTCCCATGAACGCTATCATCGGTCTGACCCAACTGGCCCTGAGGACCGATCTGACCGAGAGGCAGTACGATTATCTGACAAAGATAGACTCTTCAGCCAACTCTTTATTGGGAATCATAAACGATATCCTCGACTTTTCAAAAATAGAATCCGGCAAACTTGCTATGGAATCCATCGATTTCGACCTGGAAGTTGTACTCGATAACCTGGCAGACCTGATGAATCTCAAAGCGGCCGAAAAATCTCTGGAACTGGTCTTTTGTACAGACAACGACGTACCCTCTTTATTGATTGGCGATCCTTTACGTCTTGGTCAGGTCTTGGTGAATCTCGTAAGTAACGCCATTAAATTTACTGAGAAAGGAGACATTATTGTATCGACCTCTCTCCAAAAGAGAGATATGGAGTCATTTACACTGCTTTTTTCCGTCACAGACACGGGAATCGGCCTCAGGGAAGAGCAAAAGACAAAACTCTTTGAGGCTTTTTCACAGGCCGACGGATCTACAACCAGAAAATACGGTGGAACAGGCCTGGGATTGTCTATTTCAAAAAGACTTGTGGAGATGATGGGTGGAGAAATATCCCTGAAAAGCGAATATGGCGAGGGAAGCACCTTCTCCTTTACAGCAAAGTTTAAACCGCAAAAGGAGTCTTTCCGATATTTGGTTCCCCCTCCGGATCTGAAAGGCTTGAAAACATTGGTTGTAGACGATAATCCCATATCCTGTGACACCCTTTACCAGACCTTAAAGTCCTTTTCCTTTGACGTAACCATTACCAATTCCGGCAGGGACGCCGTCAATGAGATAAAAAAGGCTGTTTCCTCCAAACCCTTTGATCTTGTATTGATGGATTGGGAAATGCCGGAAATGAACGGTATTGAGGCGGCAAAGATTATTTATAAAGAACCCGAAATCATGCCAAAACCGGAGATTATCATGATAACGGCCTATGGAAGAGAGGAGATTATGAATCAGGCGAAACTGACCGGTATTCAAGCTTTCCTGATCAAGCCGGTAAACCGTTCTGTCCTCTTTGATACTATAATGGATGTATTCGGGCGTACGTTAAGGGGAAATCGAAGCAGTTGCAAAACCATAAAGAGAGATAGTTATTCGCTGAAACAGCTTCAGGGGGCCTCTATTCTTCTTGTTGAAGATAATGAGATAAACCAACAAATCGCCATCGAGCTCTTGGAAAGCGCAGGATTAAAGGTTACTTTGGCGAAAAACGGCAGGCAGGCAAGGGATATCGTATTAAACGCGCCCGATGCAAACACCTTTGACGCTGTTCTTATGGACCTCCAAATGCCGGAAATGGACGGTTACGAAGCGACCCGCATTATTCGCAGCCATTCATCTTTAAAAGATTTGCCCATTATTGCAATGACAGCCCATGCAATGACCGACGATGTAGATAAATGCCTAACTACGGGAATGAACGATCATATCGCGAAACCCATAGACCTGGATAACCTCTTTATAACTTTGAAAAAATGGATAAGACCGACTAATATGCACCCCCGCCCCTTTTCAGAGCCGGTCGATAAAGCCGAAAAAAATGAAATCACGAAAGAAACAGCAGATAATAAGACAACAAATTCACCGCTCGATATGGATACAGGCGTAAAAAGAGTTGGCGGTAATGAAGTCCTCTATAAAAAACTCCTCAATGACTTTTCAAAAGAATACTCGTCTGTTGCCAATGAACTGGAAAAGCTCATCTCACAAGGTGACGAAAGGTACTGTCAAAAAATCATTCATAGCCTGAAAGGGGTTTCCGGTAATATCGGGGCCATGGATCTATATAATGCCGTTGTCGAGTTCGAGGGGGCAATAAAACAACAGGATAGTAACGATTTGAATAGTACATTTACTCTCTTTAAAGATCGACTGAAAAGTGTAATAAAAGAGATCGATCGCATTTGCCCGGAGGATGTTACGGAAACAGCAAAAGAATGCGCAATCGACCTGACTGTCGAAAAAATCGCCCCCCTTATTAAAGACGCCTTAACACTGATAGAGAAAAGAAGTATTGACGCCGATAAATCGATTAACGAGATAAAAGAGAGTCTCATGAACACCGATTTGGAAAAACTCGGTATTGAGTTGGAGGAGAAGATAAATATTTATGATTTCGACGGTGCAAAGTCGATTTTGTTGGAAATAGAGGAATCTATAGGAAAGAGGTGTTGACTGGAGTAATCGGTGATCGAATGCAGCGTACTTACTTTTACAACCCTAAATCTGAAATCACTTTATCTATAGCAGTTCCTTTTTCATCATGGGATTCTTTTTTTGCTTCCCTTATATCCAATAAATCCTCGTAATCATGCATCATCTCTTCGAGAATTTGAAATTCATGATAGGGAAGCACAACAAATTCGCTCTTCCCGTTTTTTTCAATGATCTGTGGATGCAACTCCATTGTATCACCTCTTCAAATATGCTTTTTTTCTATGCTTAATTCGATAAACAATAATTATTCCATCATATAACTCGAATAATATTCGATAATTTCCGACTCTCAGCCTGTATTCCGGAGAGAAGTTAGTAAGTTTTTTTATGTCTCCAACAAGTCCCTGCTCAAGGTTTTTGATAGTTTTTGCTACTCTTTTCGCTTCATGCTTTGGCAAAGCCGCCAAATCTTTGATTGCTTTTGGCATTACTTCAATTTGATACATCTACAGGCTCTATGATCATTGATGATTATTCCCTCACAACCACACAACTGACACAATTCCTTCCATTATTCTTCGATTTATACAACGCCGTATCCGCCTGTTTGATTAAATCTTCAGGAGAGAGGCAGGTATGCTTATCGGGTGCGATTGTAGCGACCCCCACACTTATAGTGACTTTTTTGTAAGGGTCCGAACATTCATGCTTTATGCATGACATCTCCACATCGGTTTTCAATCTGTTTCCCACTTTAAGGGCGGCTTCAGAGCCCGTTTCAGGCAGAATAACGAGAAACTCCTCACCTCCGTAACGGGCCAGAAAATCGGCCGGCCTTTTGAGAGAATCTTTTAGTATGGACGACACCCTGATCAAACAATCGTCACCTTTTGGATGACCATAAAAATCGTTATACTTTTTGAAATAGTCTATATCGATCAAGGCGATCGAAATAGAGGTCTCCCCTCGAACGGCCCGTCTCCATTCGGTATTCAAAGTCTCATCCAAACGTCTCCTGTTGGGAAGGTTGGTCAGAGAATCAAGGGCGGCGATCTTTTCCAACATCTCCTTTTTTTCCTTTAATTCCAGATGGGTCTTAATCCTGGCTAAAACAGTGGCGATATTAAAGGGCTTGGTTATGTAATCCACTCCCCCGGCTTCAAATCCCATGACTTCATCGTCCGCTTTGTCCTTTGTGGTGATAAAAATAATGGGGATCTCCCGTGTTTTGGGACTATCTTTTAAGTTTTTACAAACTTCATAACCATCGATATTCGGCATTATAATGTCTAAAATAATCAGATCCGGCCTGGTTTCGTCAGACTCGACGATCTCCATCGCCTGTCTGCCGTCTGTGGTAATCGCCACATTATAATCTTTCCTCAAAGCCTCACCGAGAATCTTTATATTCAGAGGGATGTCGTCAATAATTAAAATAGAATGTTTTTTTTCTTTCACAAGAGACCTCTTTTACCCCTTAATCATTTTTTCCAGGCTTCGGGATATATCCACAAGGACCTGAACCGTCTCAAGTGTCTGAGCCGATGTATTTTCCGTCTGCTTGGCTGCAACATTAATATCGTTCAGAGCCGTTGAGACCTGCTCAACGGAAGTGGTTTGTTGTCTTGTCGTGAGCTCGATCTCTCTGGAAGAAGAGGCCGTTGTTTCAGCCTGTTCCATAATCTCCCGGATCTTTTCCGAAACCTCGTCAAATCTCTTAACCCCTTCATCCACTGCCTTGGTTCCGTCTTCTGTAACCATAATCGTTGTATTGGCCGTCTCCTGTATATCGGTGATCAGTTTTTTGATCTCATTGGTGGACTCGGCGGAACGTTCGGCCAGCTTTCTGACTTCATCCGCCACCACGGCAAAACGCTTACCGGCCTCGCCAGCGCCGGCTGCTTCAATGGTGGCGTTCAGAGAGAGCAGATTGGTCTGCTCCGATAATTCACCTATGATTTCCAGGACCATGCCGATTCGCTGGGATTTATTACCAAGGTCCAACATATGTTGAGCGATCAACTGAACCTGTTTTTTCGTATTCTCCATGCCCCCCTTGGCGTTACCAACGGATATATGCCCTTCATGCCCCTTTTCACTGGTCCTTTTGGCGATTTCCGCGACCTTTTGCGTGTTATCTGCTATCTGTTTCGCCGTTGCCACAAGCTCCTGAGTGGTTACGGAAACTTCATTGATGGAAGTCGTCTGCTCCACCGAACCTGTTGCCTGCTGTCTCGATGCGGCTTCCAGCTGGGCTCCCGAACTTTGCAGGTTGGTGATCGCCTCTTGTAAGGGATTGGTAATCGACCGAATTGACCATAGCGTAAAAAGAACCATTGTCGTAAGAACGGTAAAAACAATAAGGAAGGTTACGATAAAAGCGATAATGGCCTTTCTTTTCAGAGAGCTGATCTCTCTTTTCAGGTCTTCGGAAAGCCGATTTTCCACCTCCTTTAGGAGGTTGAACTTCTCCGTGGACTTACCGTACCAGTAAACCGGATCGATGCCCAAATCTCCTCCCTTCAAAAGGTGGTCCAAAGCGTTTATTGCAGGGCTGTCATCTATTTTAACTATATTATCGACTTCCGTAATCGATTTCTTGCTATTTTTCATCTCTATGGCCCTCAATAAGGCGCTGTGATATTTTGCAAAGGTCTCCTGAATGATTCCCATCTTCTCTTTATCACCCTTTGAAGTGCCGTGAATGTTCATATACTGTTGAATCAGGTCCAATGCTTCTTTATACTGATTATTGAAGTTGTCCACATATTTCTGCTTTCCTCTAAGCACATAATTCTTAAATTGATGGATAAGGCCGCCATAACCGGCGTATATAGCAAATTTGGAAATCAGCCTGTCACGCTCTCCCGTTCTCAGGGCGATATCCCTCATTCTCTGTACTTCATGAAAAGCGGCCCCAGTTGACTTCTTTTCAAAAAGGGCCTGCTGCTTTTGCGAGGCCACATCCAAAAAACTTTTTAGATACGTTGACTGGGTGGAAAGAAGTTCTGTGAAACGATTGTACAGGCTGCCTGAGAATTTCCCTGCAGCAAATACATTACTCAATACGGCCCGCTCGATACCGGAATGTTCCTTTGATTTCAAAAAATTCTGATAAGCGGCAATCATAATGGAAACTTCCGTATGATTGCTGTCCTTACCGATATAACCGATCATGCTCAACAACTTATTGTTGATCATGGAGTAGTATTCCACGACATTGTCGACCGAGATTTCCAGATTCCCTATTGCATTACGTTTATGCCCCAGCTGATCGAGGTCGCTAAACACATTTTTCAGCACAAGCCTGATCTCATTGGAAACGATATCATAATCAAAATCTTCAAGAAAGGTCTTCAGACCGTCGATCTGCCTGTCGGTAGTCTCTTTTTGCGATAATATTTCAGTTCTGAAGCTTTCTCCCTTACTTCCGATAAAAGCCGCCGAGATATCCCGCTCTTTCTGAAATTCATGGGCCACGTCGCTTAAATGGACAGACAGTTCGCTAAGATGCATCAATTTATTCATCTCACTCACGATCTGCATCTTATCCCATATCGTTGTAATCCCGAAATAAAACAAACACAAAGCCGGTAAAGCGATCATAATTAGTAATTTACTCTTAATCTTCATATTCACATTCAAAAGCATTTCGATGTCCTTTCTATATCAGGTTTTTAAAAGAAATTATCAGGTTAACGTCCTTCGGACGGACTTTTAATGTCGTATGAGCCTTTATTCAGTTGATCGGGTTGTACACGCTTTGGATTCAATTGTCTTAATCACCGATAGTTTCAATGACAAGATATCGTCATTCCCGCAGTCCCTTAGGTGGGAATCCAGCGTTCTTGAACACCGTCCATAACACGTTTTCTTTTTTCCGATCTCTGGATTCCCGCTAAAGGGACTGCGGGAATGACGTTTTGTTTTGTATGAATTCGAACGTTATTAAGACAGATGAATCATTTTGTTTATAATTCTGAACTCTCTCAAACCCACATAAAAAAACGAAAATTCCTATGCGACCAAGTTAACGTCCTTCGTACCGTTTATCATTACATTGAAATTTCTTAACGTTGAAATAATAAAAATTGTACTCCTTCCTTCTGCATTCATTCATTCCTTGTTCGATATTCGATATTCAATATCAGCCTCTCTCCACAAACTCAGAACGCTCCCACCTTGTTACCCCTAAACCACTACACGACTGACACAATTTCTTCCGTTCTTTTTCGATTCATATAAAGCCACATCCGCCTGCTTAATCATATCTTCAGGAGACAGGTCGCCATGTTTGTGCGGCTCTGTTGTAGCGACTCCGACGCTGATGGTGACTTTTTTACAAATAAGATCGGAACACTCATGTAGTATACATGACGCCTCTGTTGCGGCCCTTAGCCTGTTACCCACATCAACGGCGGCATCGGAATCTGTTTCAGGCAAAATAACCATAAACTCTTCGCCACCATAACGAGCTAAAAAATCAGCCGGCCTTTTTAAGGAGTCCCTTAACACCGACGCTACTCTGACAAGGCATTCATCCCCCTTCGGGTGACCATAATGGTCATTATACTTTTTAAAATAGTCGATATCCATCAACAGGATCGATATGGGAGTCTCACCTCGCAGGGCCCGCTTCCACTCGACATCCAATTTCTCATCAATGCCTCTTCTGTTGGAAAGATTGGTCAGAGGATCAATGGCGGCGATTCTTTCCAACATTTCATTTTTCTCTTTTAATTGGATATGGGTTTTCACCCTTGCCAAAACAGCGGCAATATTAAAAGGCTTGGTTATGTAATCGACTCCGCCCACCTGAAATCCCATGACCTCGTCGTCGGCCTTATCTTTTGCAGTGATAAATATAACAGGTATATCCTTGGTTTTCGGGTTGGCTTTTAGTCGGCGACAGACTTCATAGCCGTCCATTTGAGGCATTATGATATCCAGAATTATCAAATCCGGCCTGGTTTCGTCGGACTTGGATATTTCTATAGCCTGTTCTCCGTTAGTGGATATTGTGATGTGATAATCGTTCCTTAACGCTTCACCGAGAATTTTTATATTCAAAGGGATGTCATCTACAATGAGGACAGCATGTTTTTTCTCTCTCAAACGACACTCTTCGGTTATTGTTTTAGTCATAGGCCCTTATAAATGAAATTATGCGAAAAAAACAACAATTTTTCTCTTAGTCCCTCTCCCCTCAAGTGGCATAAGCACTCAAATAAGGAGTGAATTCAATTAAAAGCACCTTTTGAATATCGAATATCGAACAAGAAATGTCGAATCATGAAGTTTTTTATTTCGAAATTAATTATCCTTTGTTCGATATTCGATATTTTTTCTCTATTTAAGCGCTTATGCCCTCAAGGGGATAGGAGACTTGAAGGGAATTTCTTCGAAATTCTCTATACGTTACATCAAACCTTTTTGGTGACCACTATGCCGGTTTAGGTTTAAAGTTTTCTCCTTTGCCAGATACTCACTGTGTGATCAGGCAGGAAAAATTTAATAAACATAAAAGCAATGCCCAAATTATAGCATAAATAAAATCTCTTCATCACCTATTTTAAAAAGTAAAAAAAACATTTAGCAGTCAGCCATCAGCTATCAGCTTTTTAATTCCAACGCTTTACGGTTTAAAATATATTCATCCGTAAAGTGAAGCTTATTATTGGCATATTCTCAATTCTTTCTTTAGCTGAAGGCTGATCGCTGATAGCTGACTGCCGTTTTTTAGGTTAAAAGATATTTCTTTACTGTTTCTTTTACGACTGCCGTATCAAAGGGTTTGGCGATATAATCGAGAGCGCCGAGTTCCAATCCCCTTTGCCTGTCAGAGGCATCGTCTTTCGCCGTAATAAACACAACAGGAATATGAGAAGTTCTCTTATCGGCTTTTAATCGGCTGCATACCTCATAGCCATCCATGCCGGGCATCATAATATCCAGCAAGATCAAATCCGGCAATTCATCCTCGATAAATTCCAGGCAACTCTCGCCATCGGTCGCCACACTGACTTCATAATCATCATCCAATATTTCCAACAGAATATCAATATTCGTTTCCGTGTCATCTACAATTAATACATTTTTTAAATCCGATTCGCTCATAGTCTCTACCCTCCTGTTTCAAACTTTTTTACAAGCAACTCAAACAGCTCCCCGGCCTGCTTAAATTTATACTTTTTTATAAAATTTTCCAACTCCTTTACTTCCTCCGCCATACTTTCAGGAAGTTTATACTTCCTCAATTCGTCGAGAACGGGCGTGCAACCTTTCGGTTTCTTTTTTTGTATACCCTCTTCAAGCTTTTTCAGAATTTCAAAAATCGTTTTTTCATCGGTAACCTCCCCTTCCCTGCTTTCCTCTTCAACCTGTGACATGGCTTTGACAAAAGGCGCCATCGATTGGCGTAGGGTGCTCAGGTCCCCTTCAAAATGCGTCAGCAACGAATCGAAGTCTTGACTCTTTTCTTCATGAAGACACCTTTCCAGGTCTCCCGCCGATTTCTGAAGAATCTTAGCGCCTATACTTCCGGCAATTCCTTTAACCGTATGCGCCATCCGCTCGGCCTCCTTTTTTTCTCCTGCTTCGAACACTCTCTGAATCTCTCTCCCGGTCTCTCCATAATTGTGATAAAACTTTGTCAACAGCTTTATATAAAGCCTCTTATTCCCTCCGGCAAGGATTAAACCGGATTGGATATCGATTCCTTCCATTTCGGGAATCTCTTTTTCCGCTTCTCTTTCTTCTTTTTTCAAAGGGGCTGTCGTGATGTCCGGCTCTTCGGAAACCTGAGATGGGGTTATCCATTTCGCCATTGTACCAAACATCTCATTCACATTAATGGGCTTCGAGATGTGATCGTTCATTCCGACTTCGACGGCCTTTTCTTTGTCCGAAGCCATGGCGTTTGCCGTCATCGCTATGATGGGGATATCTTTATATTTATTGTTCTTCCGTATAACGCTCGTGGCCGTATATCCATCCATAATCGGCATTTGTACATCCATCAGTATTCCGTCAAAGTCATGACCCTGCTCAAGAATATCGATAGCCTCCTGCCCGTTGTTCGCAACCATGGCAGTAACGCCGCCGTTGGAAAGTAACTCAAGGGCAAGTTCCTGATTAATCTCATTATCCTCAACCAAAAGCACCCTGGCGCCCCTCACTTTCAGGTTCGTCTCCCTTTCATCTCCCACGTTGCATCCGGCTCGACTATCGATTTCAGTCTCGTGACCAAAGGCCTCCATAATCGAATCCAACAGACTCGATGGCGAAACCGGCTTTCCAAGAATGCTGTTGAATTTGATACCCTCCGAAGCCTCTGCCGCCTCTTCTCGCCCGTAAGCAGTGACCATGATGATAGGTAACTCCGAACCGGCGGAATGAATACGACGGGCTGTTTCGATTCCGTCCATTCGGGGCATCTGCCAATCCAGGACAATCAGGTCAAAGGATTCTTTTGATTCCTTTAATCTGTCGATTGCAGCCTGACCGGAATTCACTGCATCAACTTTAAAATCAAAGGATTCGAGGATATCGGCCATAATCTCTCTGGCCGTTGCATTGTCATCCGCCACCAGGACATGAAGCCCCTGCAGGTCCGGCAGCGCCGGCTTGACCCGGCCCCTCTCTGTACCGGATTGACATCCAAAGGTTGCAGTGAATTGAAATGTGCTTCCCTTACCATATTCACTTTCCACCCAAATCTCGCCGCCCATCATTTCACTCAGCTTTTTGGATATGGTGAGTCCCAATCCCGTACCGCCATATTTTCGCGTTGTCGAAGTATCGGCCTGGCTAAAGGATTGAAACAGATTGGCCAGTTGATCGGGCGTCATCCCAATGCCTGAGTCACGTACGGCAAAATGAAGTATTGCCGAGTCACCATGGATCTCTTTAACACGGGCAGTTACAACGATCTCGCCTTCATCGGTAAATTTAACGGCATTATTACCGAGGTTCACCAATATCTGCCCGAGACGCAGGGGATCACCGATAAGAGCCATGGGAACATCGGCGGCAATATCAAAAAGTAGTTCCACGCTTTTCTCCTCGGCCTTCAGTCCTACCAGGTTGGAGAGATTATCAAAAACTCCGTCGAGATGGAAATCGATTGTCTCCATATCGAGTTTACCGGCTTCTATTTTTGAGAAATCGAGGATGTCGTTGATTATTCCGAGAAGAGATTCCGCCGAGCGATGCACTTTTTCGATATAATTCCGCTGTTTGTTGTCCAAATCGGTTTTTAATGCAAGGTTGGACATGCCGATGATAGCGTTCATGGGAGTACGTATTTCATGACTCATATTGGCCAAAAAGTCGGATTTTGCTTTTGTAGCTTCGACAGCCAGATTTTTCGCCTCTGCCATGGCCTTTTCCACCTCTTTTCGCTCGGTAATATCGCGAAAAGTAATCACCGCACCCACCAATTCGTCATCTTTACTGACAGGGACACTGGAATACTCCACCTCAAATGAAGTACCGTCTTTGCGCCAAAGCACTTCATCATCAACATGATGGGTCTCTCCCCGTGTATAGGCTGCGTACATGGGACACTTCTCCACAGGATAGTGTGAGCCGTTTGCAAAGGAGTGATGAATAATGGGGTGGACCTTCTGTCCCATCAGTTCATCGCGAGAAAAACCAAGCATCTCTTCTACAGCGGGATTGACAAAAGTAACATGCCCCTCCTTATCGACACCAAAAATACCTTCACCTGCGGCCTGAAGGAGCAGACGGGATCGTTCTTCAGATATGGTAAGCTCCTCTTCCGCTTTTTTTTGCGCACTCTCTGCTCTCAGCGCCAGAATGCCGTGAGCAACATTGTCGGCAATACGTTGTATCAAATCGATATGCTCCTCATTGCCATCTTCGAATATCTCGGAGTAACAGGCAGTAAGTACTCCGAAGGCGTCTCCATAGAGCCGTAAAGGTACAGCCGCAACAGATCGGAAACCACGCTCCAAAGCCGCCTCACGCCATTCAGTGCTCATATTGTCAAAGGCAATATCTTTCATCAGCAGAGGTTGGGCCCTGCGTATCACCTTTCCGCTTGGACACCCTTCGGCCATCTCATCGGTCCAACTCAAAGGAAGATGTTCGAGAAATCCCTTTTCATAACCATATCGTGCTTCCACGGTGATCCTTTTATCGCGACGCTCCTCAAATCCGATCCAGACAAAGAGAGGGCTGTTCTCTTCCACAAGAATTCGACAAACCTCGTTCAGTAACTGCTTCTCAGTCGTTGATTGCATCACAGCCTCATTGATAAGGGTGAGAGTGGCGAGATCGCGATTGGAACGGGCGATACGTTTTTCAGACTCCTTTCGTTCTGTAATATCCCTGACAACGGCAACCACTAAAAGCCCTTTGTCACTCTCTATGGGGCTGAGACTCAATTCCGCCGGGAAGATCATGCCGTTTTTACGTTGCGCTCTGAGATCCAATGCCCTTCGCGTCAGTTTCTGTACAGGATTTTCTATGTAACCGTTGCGCAAACCGACATGAACGTCTTTGATTTCATCGGGAACGAGAATTTCGATTTTTTGACCCAATAATTCCTCTTTGGAATAACCAAAAACCTTTTCCACCTGAGAATTCACCAGGACCAGCGACCCTTCATTGTCTACAACAATCATGGCGTCAGGCGCAGACTCCATAAGTGCGGCAAAGCGTTCCTGAGATGCTTTACGCTCCGTTATATCCGTGAGAGTGAGACGAACTTCGCTGACAGCGCCGGCGTCGTTATAAACGGGAAGAGCTGAAAGTGTAGTATAAAGAATATTCTCATTGGTAAGTGAAACAGCGAGCTCTCTGTCGATTAATGAATGACCGCTCAATGTCGCCTGAAAGAGTTCGTCTCCCTCTGAGGTCAGTTCATTCCAGTTCAGGGATTCGAGATCGCTCCGTGAGCGTTTTACCAAATCGGCGAAAGCGAGGTTGTGTTTGAGAAAAACGCCCTCAGGCGACAATGAGGCATAGGCCACAGGGGCGTTTTCATAGAGGTCCCACAAATTCCTCTCCCGCTCATGAAGCTCCGCCGTGCGTTCATGGACCTTCTCTTCCAGTTCATCTCTCGATCTTCCTATAAATCTTGTCGCCCGCTGGCTGATCGTCACAGTGAGCAAACTTGATGTTACGGCCAGCAAGAGGGTTATGACAGCCACAATGAACAGGTTTTGTCGCATGGCGTTAAAGTTGCCCATCGCCTCCTGCACATCGATCTCTGTTGTGATGCCTACGCCATGTTCATGATCCCACATCCAGAGACCAAATACAGACACGCCGCGATAATCACTGTACCCCTCCAGATCGCCCTCAATTATTATCTGTTTATCTTTGGATGCATCTGCCGCTAACGCCTGTTCCGTCACTTTTTGAGCCATTGTTGTCAGAGGCAGTTCACTACGAGGTTTTTGAGGTCTGAAGCCTTCCAACATATTGCCGCCGGGGGCCCTCACTTCCAACAGGAAATCGTCCCTTGCATCGGGATCGATCAATCCGATTTGCGCCAGGTCCTCACTAAAACGACTTTGTGTAATCATGCTCCCCTCTTCGTTGATCAAATAACTCTCTCCCGATTCGCCCACACTGCCATGCTGCATGATCTTCGATAAACGACCGCCCGGTTGTAAACGCTGCGTCATGACAGCCAGAACATTTCCTCTATTGTCTTTTATGGGGGCCGCAAAAAATATGCTGAATGCATTTAGATAAGTAACCTCTCCCGATCCGTCTTCTATCTTCACATCCGACTGAATGGGAGGAATAAAGACAGCTTCGCCGGAAAAAGCTCTGTCCAGTAAATGGGGTTTCTGTAAAGCAATCAGATTTTTTAAACCTACGTTCGTATCACGCCTGGAAGCAATATTGATTCTATCCCGGTTTATGATGAAAAAGCCGATATTTCCGAAATCCGATTCTCTGATCTCAAAAAATGCACGTATTAAATTTTGGGCCTTTACTAATTTATCTCTGTCCTGCTCTTCCTGAAGTGTAAGCAACTCTCTGGTGATTGAAACCAATTCCGGATTACGCCCCAATCTCAGAAGATAGTTTTTCCGATCCCCTATCCAGTCATCGAGACGCTCTCTCGTTGCAGATATAACGAACCTGAGATCACGTTCCACCCTGTCGATGAAATCCTCTCTGTTTTGCTCCACAGTAAACCATACCAGGGCCAATATAACAAAGGCGATAATAGCGGTAATTGTTAAAACAATCAGACGGAAACGGATAGAACCGACATGTCTGGCCAGCACTTCATCGGATAAAACTTTTGGCAAAATGAACAGAGCGAGGAGCATTAAAAGAAAAATGACAAAGGCTGTCATAAGAAGAGTTGTTATACTGTCGGAATGGGTTTCTTTATGACTGACAGAGGAGACGCCTTTGTCGTCTGTCTGCAGATCGGCGGACAACCATTTATCCAATTCCTGTTGATATTCCTCTTCACTGATCGCATCCAACCCTTTTTGAATGATGGAATTCAGTAAGGGTTCGTCCATTCGTGAAAAGAGGTGTATAGGCGATGCAGGGAAAACATCCTGACTGATCCCTCTGAGACCGACAATTGCATTTTCTTTAATAGCCGTATCGACTGCCATCTGCGTTTCCATTAAGGCGTCGGCCTCGTCATTGAGCACCAGATTAATGGAGTGTAAAATATCATGCGTTTCTACGATGATTGCCCGGGGATACTGTTTAACGATCTTGGGAATTGTGCCGTAGTCCTTCACAACGGCGATTTTCTTTGTCGCCAGATCGTTTATGGACCGGATTTCACTGTTGCCGCTTTTCACATAGATAAATTCCCGAATATGAAAATAGGGCTTGGAGTAAAGGCCGTAGGTCGCTCTTTCGTCCGTATAGTAGGTGGCGGGCAAAAGATCGAGGTTGTGATCTCTTAAACCTTTCAGTAACAGATCCCACTTATCGCCGATAAATTCAAATTGCAAACCTGTTTTTTCTGCAATAATATCCAGGAAACCGCCGGCGATTCCGCCGGCCTTACCATCGTCATTCATATATACAATGGGCGGCCATTTTTCTATGCCTGTTTTGACCTTATGGGATTTAACCCAGGCCCTTTCCGCTTCCGTAAGCGAGGCCTTCGGCTTTATGGACTCTATTGCCGCCAAACCGGGGACCCATCTCTTTTCTATTGTTCGGCGTTCAACATCGGTGATCGTGTCCAATGCCTTATTCATCAGATTGTGAAGAATCTCCGAATCCTTTCGAACCATGACAGCATCGCCGATCGGCTCATCGACGATGCCGGCCACGCGTAAACCGGGCAATGCCTGTTGGTTGATCAGGTAAGAAGCCGTCGGGAAATAGGCAAAGAGATAATCGTACTCCTTAAAAGCGACCTTGCTTACCCCCTCCAAAGTACTTTCCACCTCTACCACTTTAATATCGGGATATCGATCTTTGAGAATATAAACCTCGGGCCAACCCTTTGCCACAAGGACTTCTTTACCGGAAAGATCTTCAAGGCGAAGCTCTCCTTTTATACCATCGTGAGTAATGATGGCGTCATAAAATTCGAAATATGTATCCGTAAAAAGGAATTCCCTTTTAAACTCGTCAATCGGCGTATTGGCCGCTATAAAATCGACCTCTCCGCTGCGGAGAGCACCCATTGCCTCTGTCCAGTTTTTCTTTTGTACGGCCTCCAGTCGAATCCCCAGACGATCCGCCACTAAGCGCATATAATCGGCGGCCAGTCCCTGGTAACGGCCCTTATCGTCAAAGAACTCGATCGGCGGATAATCGGGATCAGGGGCGACACGTAAAAGGGGATGTTCTTTTATCCAGGCTTTCTCTTCTTTTGTAATGTCGGTCACTTTCACCACTGTTGCAGAGGATATGACCTGCTCAAGTAATTCTTTATGGTGATCGATAAATCGGTTAAGGGCTTCACTTAATCTTGATTTCTGTTCTTTGTAAAAAGCGCCTTCCAGTATCTGCAATGCCTCCCTGCTTTTCCCCAGGTCTGTGAGCTCTATGGCCTTATGTTCGATTTCAACCAGTTGGTCATTGGCTTCGTTTATTGTATTCACCAGATATTTATCTTTGTCATCGGCTTTTGACAATACCTCTTCAAGAACGGCTGCCATCTTCGGCTCATGCGTCTGATAGCGTTGAAGCCATTTTTTATCCTCTGTCAGGGCATAGCTCGTAACCGATGTAGTCATCACTTCATCGAAATATTGAATATCCTTTGAAAGTTCGTTAAAGCGCGTGATCTCCTTAAAACCATAGACATGACTGCCCTGTTTCGGTTCTTGTCGAAAAAGACCGGCAGGTGTTTTATATGATTGAGTCAGATCCAGGAGGCGGTATATTTGAGTAATCTTATCAAAACGGGCGGGTTCGATATGCCCGGGCTCGACAAAGTCAGGCAGAACCATCTTCTCTATTTGGTCCGCCTCAAAACGAAGATGTTCGCGCCTATGGTTTTGAGTATTGTATTTCGTTAAAATGAGATCGACAATTTCGTCTTTATTTTTGAGAGCGTATCGCCAACCTGCAAGAGTGGCGCGAACCACCTTTTCCGTACGGTCCGGATGATTCGTCAGCTCCTCTTCCCCGGCAAACAAATTATCACCATAAAAATCGATGCCGTAATCTCTCGGATCGATCGTATTGACTGCGATTCCACGTTCCTTAAACCAGAAGGGTTCATTCGTTGCATAGGCGAGCATGGCGTCGGTCTTTCCCAAAAGCAGATCCTCGTTGCGATAGGAATGCTTTTGCCAATTCACTTTGGAGAGGTCGCCTAACGTTTTGGAGATCATCGCCATAAGGGGAGCATCATTGTTACCGAGACTATCGGTCATGACCCGCTTTTCTAACAAATCATAGGGCGTTCTCAGACCTGACTCCCGTAAAGTGATAAAAACCAGGGGAGAATGCTGAAATACCTGGGCCAATAAGACAACGGGCGCCCCTTTATCTCTGGAAAGGATAAGACCCGAATCGAGAACGCCATATTCCGCCCTTCCCGATAACACAGCCTTTATCGGACTATCGGCCGGATCACGTTCTCTTAATTCGACTTCGAGCCCCTCTGCTTTATAAAAGCCCTGTTCAATGGCTGCATAATAACCGGCGAATTGAAACTGATGGAACCATTTCAGTTGAATTCTGACCTTTTCAGGCTCCTGAGCCTGCGCTGTTTGAGCCGAAGCCATAAAAAACAACAGGCAAAAAATAAAGAAAACAGAGTGGATTACTGCTTTATTCATATATACTCCTAACCTGGCAAGCCGGGACCAAACACGGTTTCAGGTATAAGGCATAAGTAAAAAATATTGTGATCCTTTTACGAACGACTCAATTTAACGTCCTTTGGACGGACTTTAATTGACGATTTTCTATTGGCGATTGACGATTAAAGGATTGTCAATTAATAATTATTGTTCCTGACGTTTTTCTTTGCTCTACTACGTTCTATAAACCTTTTACCCTAAAAAGGACGTTTGAAAAAAACAATATGTTCGAAAGGTTTGACAGGAACGGGATTGAACGGCTTTGATCATTGCATAAGACTCACCGGGATGGTGAGTTGCAATGATCCCTCGGAGACTGCCTGCCGGGAATGAGTGTAAGCCCGTTTCTGTCAAACCTTATTATGGCTCAACTGCCGAATTTAGGTTTATATATGCAAGATCGACAAAAAATTGTCGATACAGGCTCCCTCATGACCTAACAGAGTGTTCTTTAAAAAAGAAGTATATCAAAAAACCTCGATGAATTTAAATAGGAAAGCAAAGGGGGGTTAAACTTAAATAAGGGTGGGGTTTAATCTGTTATTTCATGATTCCACAAAGCATCTAAGAATGTTTTAACAGGATATATCTCTATATTCCCTATAATGCGCTTCTCACTGTCTCTTGAAACTACAATCATCCTTTTCAATGGATGCTCTTCAGCAAGGGTGGTCAGCCCTTTTATGTGCTTTTCATTAATCATGCCTGATGACTTCACCTCAATTGCTATGCTTCCCCCTATCACAAAATCGACTTCAACACCTCTGTTGGTTCTCCAGAAATTAATGGATTCGTCCCTGCCGTTGTAATCCAGAAATGCTTTTACTTCCAGATATATAAAATGCTCAAAAGCCTTTCCAAACATGGCGGTTCCCTCTGCTGCGCCTCTTTGCCCAATGATTGAGTTTACAACTCCAATATCAAAAAAATAAAACTTGCCTGTGGAGATTGTTTTTCTTTTACCTGAACTCCTTAATGGTTCGATCATATTTCCTATCAAAGTGTCCTCAAGTATGGCATAGTATTCCCTTATGGTTCTTGAAGGAACCTGAGCGTCACGGCTGACAGATTCGAAATTTATCAGCTCTCCGTTTGAAATCGCGGAAGTATGTAAAAAGCGTGAAAAATTATCTATCTTTCGTGTCAGAGCTTCTGCGACTATTTCCTCTTTCAGGTAATCACCCACATAACTTCTCAGCTCATCCCAAGGATCATCAGAAAGGTAAACAGGGGGAAGAGCTCCATAATTGAGAACTCGCTTTAAATCCAACTCTTTTATCTCTGCTGATGTAAATGGATGTAAGTATCTGGTTTTGACCCTTCCAGCCATCAAAGAGGTGTGGGTTCTCTTCAGTTTCCTGGCGCTGCTGCCGGTCAGCAAAAAACGGACGCCTTTTTCCTCTATTAAATAGTGAACCTCATCCATTAATAGTGGCATCTTTTGTATCTCATCTATTACAATCAGTTTATCTTTTGGGCCAAGCTCCTCTCTGATTAGGGACGGTCTTGTGGAGAGTCTCAAAAACAGATCGGAAAGGAGAAGGTTGTATACCTTGCCAGCCTTGATCTCATTTCGTATGAAAGCGCTTTTCCCGGTTCTCCTTGGGCCAAGCAGCAGTATGCTCTTTTTGGATAGCTCTTTACGGACAGTTATAGCTCGCTTTACATACATATAAAGTGCCCCTTCTCTGCGTCTGCTTTTATCAGCATTTTGCCAGGTTCTGCTATTATAATGAGATTATGACAAAATCCGCAACTATTCTGCGGATTTTGCAGCAAATCCCGCAGAATAGTTGCGGATTCTGGAGTATCTTTGTCATATGATTTACCCGCTCCCCGCCGGTCCCAATGGACGACAGTAAAATATTTGATCAACTCAGCATCCATATCACGTGAACTTGGCATACCCGGTGCAGAGGAGCCCGGGCCACCATGCAAAAATATCATAATCGGATTGCCCCTATCAGCACCTCTAATAAATATTCATTGTTTTAAACCGCCCGGCATGATCTCCTCTAATGAACTTATGGCGTCAGGGATTTCAATTTCAGTCGAATTTTTCAGATATGTTTTGTACAACTGACGTGCTCCCGGTAGGACAAAACTCAATAGTTTCGTTTTCTTGGGATGTCTCCATCTCTCGCATGGAGTCGGTGGACTCTACTCCAACACCAGGTCTCTTGTTCTCTCGGAAAACCTTAATACTTTCCCCGGCTGAAGGCTGACTCCTGGTATTTGACTCCTGTTCTTTAGTTGAAGGATAGTTATGTAGAACAAGCAGATAGGTAATCAAAAAGAAAATAAAGACAACTTTGCTTTCTTTTTATACTATCAGATCAGAGCCGGATCGCTAATGACCTCAACAAGAGAGGGCCCGTCACAGGTTAAAGCTTTTCCGATTGCTTCATCCAATTCAGAGAGTTGGTTAACGCGAAATCCCCTGGCCCCGCAAAGCTCGGCGTATTGAGCAAAATCAGGATTATGCAACTCCGTTTCCCAAACCGGAAAATGCTGATTTTCCTGCTCCCTGGATATCTTACCCAATTGCTGATTGTTTATTAAAATATGAATTATTTTCATTCCGTATTTTACTGCCGTACAAAGTTCGGCCATGTATTGCCCGAATCCTCCATCTCCCGTGAGCGCAATAACAGGTCGATCAGGGGCCGCTGCCCAGGCGCCCATGGCCGCCGGATATCCGAAACCAATGGATCCCAAATATCCGGACATAATAACGGACTGCTGCTTACACTCGAAATAGCGCCCAAAGGAGTAGGTGTTGTTGCCGACATCAACGGCAATTACAGCATCGGCTGGAATCAGTCGGCTCAATTCCCCAAAGACCTCCGCCGCGTTAAGTCCATGACCTTGACGTTTCGCTCTACGTATCGCTTTTTCTTCCCGCCATTCCCGCCACTTGGAAGCAATTTCTTCACGTTGGTCATGCCATGGGCCATCATGGGCCAGACGATTAAGAAAAATACCGGCCGTAATGCCGATCTCTCCATTCACAGGTACGGTAACAGCATGAAACTTGCCTAATATCATAGGATCTAAATCGACTTGAATGGTGGGAATGTTTGGGTTGATCCCTGTATGTTGAGAGAAAGAGGCTCCGAAAACAACCAAAAGATCGGCGTTATTCATTAAGTGAGATGCTATCACGGTTCCACTACGTCCAAGAACACCGCAAGCCAAGGGATCATCATCGGGAATAAGACCCTTACCTTTAAAGGTCGTGATGACAGGACACTTCAATTGCTGCGCCAACCTCATGATATTGGTCATCTTAAAGCGCGCCCCGTGACCGACAATGATGGCGGGACGATTTGCCCGGTTTAACAACCGGGTGGATTCGTCGATCGCTTCGGAAGGCGGCGTTATATTTAGATCAGGTAATCGTCCTTGTGGTGACCCGGCCGATTGGTCGACTTTGGCAGGTAAGATCTGAACTTCATTGGGAAATATCAGGTGCCCTACATCCCGCTTCAGGATTGCCTGCTTTATCGCTAAATTCATAAGCTCGACATGATTACTGGAAGCTAAAACGGTTTGGCTCCATGCGGAAACGCCTTGGAAAACCGTAACCAGGTCCACCTCTTGAAAGGCCCCTGGCCCCAGCACCTGCGTATCGATTTGTCCGGTCAAGGCCAAGATCGGAGCTCTGTCCATTCGAGCGTCCCAAAGCCCGGTCAGTAAGTTCGTCGCTCCCGGACCGGCAATACTTAAACAAGCCGCAGGTCTGCCGGTTAACTTTCCATATGCAGAGGCTGCAAAAGCGGCGGCCCCTTCATGCCTGACTCCTATATAATTCAGTTTGCCGGATTCGCATTGTTTTCGGATTGCATCGGCCAGACCCAGATTGGAGTGGCCCACCATACCGAATACATGAGTCACTCCCCAATTCACCATAGTTTCCACCATAATGTCCGACACAGTGAGAGGTTTCACGCTTTTGTCGAGACTTCGAACCGATACGCCTTTAGATGGCTCCGGGGCAAGTTCAGTAAAGGCTGAAGCCGGAGCTCCGCAAAGAGGACACCTATCAGGCGGCTCAGGTCCTTCATATATATAGTCACAAACATTACATTTCCACTGCTTATCCGATTTGTTCATAAATTCTCCCTTTTTACATTCGTAAAATTTAATGCAACGCTGTCGAAAGCCGACAAAACCGTGTTACTTTATAATGGGTGTGCGCATGATATTACGTAGAAATTTCATGCGCACACCACCTGACCTGCCCCCGGTTAATGTACCACTTGTAGAGTTAGACCTTGCTCAGTCGGTACAGGCAGTGGAGGCGTAGCCGGAACTGCCTGTACCGACTGAATCGCCGCCGGAGCCGGGGGTCTGTATCCAAGTGAGCTGTGCGGTCGTATCGTATTATATTCTCTTCTCCACTGCTCAATCAACACTTTTGCTTCCATCAGAGTTTCAAAAATTTCCAGGTTTAAAAGCTCATCTCTGAGTTGGCCGTTAAAGCTTTCTATATAGCCGTTCTCCCAAGGACTTCCGGGCTCTATATAACCTAAAAGTGACAATTAGATCGGGATTCGGCTGTAAAATCAAGCACTTATGCTGCGTCGGACTTCACCGATTTAGTGCTCAACGTAGCTCTGCTACGCCTGCGCCTAAACCGGCTTGCCTCCTTGCCTAAGCACTTGCTTTTACATCCTCGGTCCTCGACCTAATTGTCACTTTTAGGTATAAATTAATTTAGAGGCAGTTCTAGAGTAAACCTGACTCCGAATTCAATATTCTCGGCATAAATCTTACCGCCCATATTCTTTTCAATAATTATTTTAGACATATACAGTCCAATACCAACTCCTTTGATGGTTTAAAAAAGTTTCTGAAATCATCAATAATCCTTGACATATATTGCAATTGTTTCAGTGATTCTTCTACAGCATTAGAGATAAGATTATCATCGAGTTCGCCATGCCTGTATGCGTCCTCTATATCCTGCACTATCACTCCGACAGCATTGAGAGGCTGCCTCCAGTGATGCGCTATAGCTCCAACCATCTCTCCCATTGCGGCTATTTTGGATTGTTGGATCAGCAATTGCTCCTTTTCCCTACGCTTTTCCTTATCCTGTTTTTGTTGGTAGTCAGCTCTAAATCGATGATATTATACTTTCAAGGATAGCAATGTTGCTGCACGCGAACAACAATGGATTAAGATATTTCGCCTTCATAATATTGTATCCAAAAAAAACTATCAGCTATCAGCTTTTCAATTCCAGCACTTTACTGCTCAAAATACATACACCCTCAAGGTGAAGTTTATTATTGGCATATCATCAATACTTTCTTTAGCTGAAGGCTCACCGCTGATAGCTGACTGTCGTTTTTTAGTTATTATAACCTGAAACAGCACATATGTAAAAGAAATCAGACCTCAGTAAGTCCGGTTAAAAATCAAGTATGAAGAAGTCCGTACTGAAGCTGACTAACGCGGCTTTGTATATGCTGTGTTCGGCCCGGCTTTTCCTGGTTTTGGCGACATTCAAGTTATATCCAGCAAATTCCGGTGAAAAAGGGAGGGCATGGGCAGGAAGGATTTTCAGAGAAAACGTCCATGACTCTCCGAGTCACCACAAAGAATGAAAATGGTTAAGAAGGAGCAGTGATGTCCTGCCAAAACAAGGTGATGTTTGAGTCTGCGAGTTTCAGCTTATTTTGGCGGGACATTGCTGCTCCTTCCGGCACGATGCCGGTTATTTTCGGGATAAATAAGAATAATTTTTCGTAAAGATCATTTTTGAAGGTAGTCGGAGCCGGGCGTGTGACAAAATTTGTCACTTCCAGGTTTTCAAAATGTTTATATGTTATCCTGATCAATGCATATCAAGAAGCATGTAAGCTTTGGAAGTCTGAGAGCAAAGCTGTCTGAAAAATTTTTGGAGATATCTGATTGGCGAAAGAGCAAGAGCGTGAAATATGAGATCCATGATGTATTAATGAGCGGCTTTGCAAGGGTTGACTCAAAAATAAATTCGTAATTAAAAGAGACAGATTTGCATTATATTTGGTTGCACTGAATGAGCAAAACCGCAGGCATAGCAGCGCTCTGTTGAGGATTTTGCGATTGAAGTGCAATCAAAGATGATGTGAAGGTGTCACCTTTTAATGCGAATTTATTTTTGAGTCAACCCTAAAGGAAACCATTGATATTATGAAGATAATAAGCATCCCACTTTAAAATATAATTTTAAATTCCGTACCGCATGATCTGTCAATTTCGATTTCACCTTTGAGTTGTCTGTATACCAAAGTGTGAACGAGGCTTATGCCAAGGGACTTTGCGCTTTTGAAATCGAACGATTCCGGCACGCCAACGCCGTTATCTCCTATGATCAATAAATAGTTGTCGTCATCATTTTTACTGAAATGAATAACAATCTCTCCCCCCTTATCGACTGCATTCTTCTCTTCAACTTCCGAAAGATTGATTCTGTCGTATCTTTTTCTCAACAATACGCCAAGCGACGATAGACCTCTGTAAAAACTAACACATTAATAAGAGCTTTTTGAATCGACTACTTTAAAGGCAAAAAGATCTAATAGTAAATCAAGAAATTTTATATTACTACTATCTTTTCCTTTGCTTAGAGACTTCCACGCCTCTTCCTTCACATAAACATATCCGGCGCCTTTATCCAAATCATTGTTTCCATCTCTGCTATTTTTGTTAGCATTAGCAGCACCATTCTTTAAATGACTCAGATTTTTGAGTGAATTTTCTATTTTGTCTTTCTGGGGTATCCACTTGGCTCCACCAACCCCACCCTGCATTGCTACGAACTACTTCATCAATCATCTGTTGATGAGATACTATGAATTTCATTGAGTAGTGATTTTCCGCCTTTGAGGTCTTTTCTCTCTAACATTGCCTGCTGCACTAATCGATAAAAGAGTTTGCCTCGTGATGCTGATGTACGTCGATTGAAACGAAATGTATATTCATCAAGATAATAATCCAGATGAGAGTGGTGGTGTACTGCACCTTGGTATGTTCCATTCAACCATCGCTTCACTAAGCCGGCGATACGAT
>JAREWP010000037.1 GCA_029001845.1 Candidatus Magnetocorallium paracelense
GACGATTGACGATTGACGATTGACGATTGACGATTGACGATTGACGATTGACGATTGACGATTGACGATTGACGATTGACGATTGACGATTGACCTTAAACATATTATTAATAATTAATCGAAAATTGTCAATCGTCAATCGAAAATTCTAACATGGACTCTGTTAAGTTAAAGGATAGGACGAAGAGTTTTGCTCATCGTTGTGTTAAGTTGGCTGTATCATTACCGAGTTCTTTTTTAGGCGATCATATTCGCGGACAACTTATTAGATGCTCTACATCTGTCGCTTCGAATTATCGAGCGGCATGTATCGCTCAGTCACAAGCTGCTTTTGTTGCTAAACTGAGTATAGTTATAGAGGAAGCCGATGAATCTTATTTTTGGCTGGAGTTTATTGTTGATGAAGGACTTTTACATAAAAAGTTGGTAGAATCTCTTTTGAAAGAAGCAGACGAATTAACAGCCATTTTCATCTCATCACGCAAAACAGCCAGAAGATAAGGATGGGGATTGACAATTTTCGATTCTTTATATGGACATAAGCAGTTATAATAGTTTTTCAATAGTCAATACAATGTCATAAACTTAAGGAGCAAAGCACCTTCCGCCTTCACCGGCTAAACTCGAAGGCTTCGCTTCGCTGCGCCTTCTCAAACATGACCCGCTTCCGTCGGAAGGTGCTTCACCCCTTAAGTTAATGGTATTGATAGTCAATAGTCAATCGAAAATCGTCAATCCCAAGGGGGTTATGTGAAAAAAGCGAGAATATTTATTGTTGAAGATGAAATAGTTATTGCCAAGGACATTAAGAGGAGTCTTGATAAGTTCGGTTACTCTGTTGTGGGAACTGCCGCTTCGGGCGAGAGAGCCATTCAGAGGGCCTTGGAATTAAAGCCGGACCTGATTTTAATGGATATTGTTTTAAAGGGAAATATGGACGGTATAGAGGCGGCTAACGAGATTCAATCCTCTCTCGATGTACCGATTATTTATTTGACCGCTTATGCAGACAAGGTCGTTTTAGACAGAGCAAAAGCGACGGGGCCATTTGGATACATGCTCAAACCCTTTGAGGACAAAGAGATTTTCTCTACTATCGAAATGGCTTTGTACAAGCATGAAATGGAGAAAAAGCTTAAAGAGAAATCAGAGCAGCTCATAGATATAAACAGAAATCTGGAAAAACGTGTCAGCGAGGAGATTAAAAAAAGAAGACGCCATGAGCAATTATTAATACAGCAATCAAAGCTGGCCGCCATGGGTGAAATGATCGCCGCCATAGCGCATCAGTGGCGTCAGCCCCTTACCAGTTTGGGGATAATTATTCAGGATATCGAAGATGCTTACGATTATGGTGAACTCGATAAACAACTTATCGAAAATACGGTTAAAGAGAGCATGAAACAGATACAGTTTATGTCAAATACGATAGATGATTTCAGAAATTTTTTTAAACCAACCAAAGACAAAGCGCCTTTTGATGTTCTAAAGGCGATAAGGGAACTCATTTCATTAATTACCGATCAACTCAGAACCCATTTGATCGAGGTTGGTATTTCATGTACATGCACTCAGATGAGTTTTGATTCACATGAATCGGACGAAAAGGAATACTGCGAGCATGGCCTGATGACTGTATCGGGATATCCCAATGAGTTTAAACAGGTTGTATTGAATGTTATAAACAATGCCAGGGACGCTATCATGGAAAGTCGAGACAGGGGCATCCTTAAAAGTAACGACCCGGGCCGGATTACCTTAAACACATCTTTCAGAGAAGTTGACAAGGTGATCGTTATTTATATAAGAGATAACGGGCCGGGAATACCTGATGATATTAAAGACAGAATTTTCGAGCCCTATTACACAACCAAGGACGAAGGTAAAGGAACGGGGATCGGTTTATATATGTCAAAGATGATTATTGAAAACAACATGGATGGGAAGTTCTATATTGACAGAGAAAGCGATGAGACGGTTTTTGTAATCGAATTGAAAAAGACTGAAGTGATAGATGGTTTTTAGTCTTCTGAAACCAATCCAGATCACGAAGTTTGTTAATTTTTTTTTATTTTCTTCGCGCCCGTGATCTTCGTGGTTATAAAATTATTTTTTAAGTACTTTTGATTTGCGATTGTTTTTTCAATTTTAACCTGATTTACTGAGACCCTGAACTTGTGTGAGTTTTTCTTTTATGCTTTATAAAATGCCGCGTTTAGTGATGAAAGTGCTTCTTGCTTTTGCAATATGTATTAGCCTTTGCTCTGAGCTTAAAGCTGATGACGTTCTTACCTTCGCTGTGCATCCCTACCTCTCCGCCATGGAGTTGATAGACAGGTTTACTCCGCTTACGGAGTATCTCGAAGAGAAAGCAGACAAAAAAATTAAAATAGAAATAAGCGGAGATTACGAAGAGCATATTAACAGGATTGGCGAGAACAGTGTTCATTTTGCTTATATGGGGCCTGCCCCTTATGTAAGAATGGTGCTCAATTATGGGAAAAAACCGATTCTCGCCCGTCTCGAGATTAAAGGAAAGCCTTATTTCCGAGGCGCAATAATCGCCCGTAAAGGCAGTGCATTAACCTCTCTTGCAGATTTAAAGGGCAAAGGTTTCGCCTTTGGAGATCCCAATTCCACGATGAGTACGCTTGTACCAAAGTTTATGCTAAAAGAGGCCGGTGTAGATGTCAATGATCTTGCCGGATATGAATTCCTGAATAATCATCAAAATGTAGTTCTCGGTGTACTGTTAGGTAACTTTGACGCCGGGGCTGTAAAGGAAGAAATGTTTATTCTTTATAAAAAACGTGGTTTAAAGGCTCTTGCCAAAAGTCCGCCTATATCGGAGCATCTTTTTGTGGCTTCTTCTTTAGTTCCGGCTGATACTATAGAGTCACTCCGTGAGGCGCTTTTCGATTTAAGCAAACACAAAAAGGGCGTTCAAATAATGAATACTATAAAAAAAGGGATGACCGGATTCGTCAGGGCTGAAGATTTTAATTACAATAATCTCAGAGCTATCATGGCGACAGTTAACTCTCCTGGATGGATAAAGAATGAATAACAGACGAGTATCTAATGTCAGACGTACAATCACACAGTTTATCCTAATATTATTCCTCTTTCTGTTGATCAATATATTTGTCATTTTTCATCACAAAGAGAGTATGTATGAAATGACTCGGAGTAGTGCTGTACGAGAATTGAATCTCATTGGAGATTTGTTGGTTGAACCTCTTCTCAGGCATGACTATGCAACTGTAGAGCATTTTCTTGTGCAATGGGGGAAGGTACATAATGACATTTGCGAATTAACGGCAATCGGAGAAAATGAATTTACCCTTGCCTCTTATAAGAGAATTGAGCTCACAAGCCATCCATTTAAAATAAAGCACTCCATTCGTTACAAGGATGAAAAATTGATAGAGCTGGAAATGGTTAAGGATTTTACAATTGTCCTGGCCGGTCTTAAGAGCTTTACTTTCCAGTTTATTGGCGGTATTTTTTTTCTGATTATAATTCTCGGGCTGGCAATATGGTTTTCCCTTAAACGTACTGCCATAACGCCTTTGGAGATGGAGATTGAAGATCGAGAAAGAATGGAAAATCAATTAATGGAAAAAACCATTTATCTGGACAATATACTCCACTCGTCAACCGATCTGGCCATAGCAACGACAGACCTCGATTTTACAATTAAATATTATAATCCCGAAGCAGAGAGAATATTCGGGTACAGAGCTGAAGATGTTATCGGCCGTACAGTAATGGAAATGCATACAAAAGAGAAGGTTGACCCGGCTCGTTTTCAACATGCCATCGATAAAGTGAGGAAGGAAGGCGAATACAGATATTCGGTAGAGCAGGATTGTGAAGGAGGCAAGAAATTTATAGAGTCCAGAGTATCGGGTATATGGAATCAGGAGAAGGATTTAATCGGTTTTGTTTTGACTGCCCGCGATGTTACCAAAAGAATGGAAGCTGCTGAGAATCTCGATAAGTCTCTTTCCATTCTTTATGCTACTTTGGAGTCAACTGCCGATGGTCTGCTTGTCGTTGACAGATCAGGTAAAATCGTAAGTTATAATAATAAATTCACAGAGATGTGGGGAATCCCGGAAAATATAATGGAATCCCGTAATGATAAAAGGGCCATGGAATATGTAAGGGAACTCTTAATGGAACCTGATGTCTTTGACAAAAGGGTAAAGCAGCTCTATAACGATCATGAGGCGGAAAGTTTTGATATGCTTGAGTTCAAAGACGGAAGAGTATTCGAGAGATACTCTAAACCTCAAAAAATCTCGGGTATAACCGTGGGCAGGGTCTGGAGTTTTCGTGATGTTACCGGCAGGAAAATGGCGGAAAGGGCTTTATTGGAGAACCAGGAGCAATTGCAGGCCATTATAGATAATTCCACAGCCCTTATCTATCTTAAAGACAGAGAGGGAAAGTATCTCCTGATAAACCGCAGATACGAGGAGTTGTTTAAAATAACAAGTGAGGACATCTCTTCCAGAACGGATTACGATATTTTCCCTGAAAATGTAGCGGCAACGCTGCGTTTGAATGACCTTAAGGTTTTGGAAGAGAAAAAATCGATCGAATCAGAGGAGATCATACCCCATGAAGATGGTGAACACATCTATTTGTCCATCAAATTCCCCCTTAACGATCTTAAGGGCGAGCCTTACGGAGTCTGTTGTATATCAACGGATATAACGGAACGGAAGACTATGGAAAACAAACTGGTGACAATAAATAATGAACTGGCTCAAAAAACCAACTACCTGGAGAGGTTTCAAAAAATCACGGTGAACAGGGAACTGGATATGATTAAACTCAAGGAAGAGGTGAATGCATTGCTGGAGGGTTCGGGGCAGGAGAAAAGGTATCGTATTGTTGAGAAAACGTTAGAAAAAGAGTCACCTGAGTTTGTGTAACATTTCATAGACAGTAAAACCTCATACATTGAATCTCCATGCCAACTACAGAGGTATTAAAAGATAAAATTATCAAACAGCTAAAAACCATAAACCTCTGGCATCTTGTCTGGATTTCGGTTATAGGTTCCGTCATATTCACCTTGATTATTGTCTCATTGATGAGTGTGATTTTCCATGGTTACGTCACATTCGATTATCTGATTACCGGAATGACGGCCGCTTTTTTCGTTTCGCTGGTCGTTATTTCAATACTGATTTATCTGGTTCAACAATTACGGAGCAGAGATAAATCTTTGGAAAAGAAAACGATAGAGCTTGAAGAGCTGAATGCGGAACTGGAAGATAGAATTAAAGATGAAGTTGAGAAAAGCAGGGAGAAGGAGCTTTTGGTTTTTGAACAGATTCGTCAGATCGGCATAAGCGAGCTGTTAATAAATATCGCTCATCACTGGAGGCAGCCTCTGAATGCAATCGGAGTTCTTGTCCAGGATATAGAAGAGGGGTATAATTATGGAGAACTTTCAGGAGAAAGCCTTCGGAATAACGTGGAGTTAATCATGGCGGAGCTCTTGGAACTTTCAGATACCATTACGACATTCAATGAAATGTACCGTTCCGCAAAGGAGACGGTAAGCTTTCAGCCATCTGAAATCATAGAGAAAGCATTGGCTTTTCTGGACGTTCGATTTAAAAACGATAGTATTAAGACAGCTATAACATTGCAAGATGACTTTTGGATTTCCGGTAATCCAAATGGCTTGTCACAGGCATTGGTGAAATTGTTGACAAACTCTGTAGAGATTTTTCATGAAAGGAAGACAGAAAACAGGGAGATAGCAATAAACCTGTGTGAGGACAGAGCAACCGGAAAAGCAGTCATTAATGTGTCAGACAATGGAGGGGGGATTGACGATACCGTGTTAAACAGAGTATTCGATCCCTATTTTACGACTAAATACAAAGCAAGGGATAAAGGACTGGGACTATATCTGGTCAAAGTAATTATTGAAAATGAAATGCATGGGACTCTTAATGTGAAAAACACCGGCAAAGGTGTAACGTTTACGATTGAGGTATAGATATATGGATGAGAAAGAAATTTTAGAAAAATTAAGTATTCTTTATGTTGAAGACGACAATATTGTAAGAGAAAAGATTGCAGGATTCTTAGGGAGAAGGTGTAAAAACGTGTTTAAGGCGGATAACGGTAAAGCGGGGTTTGATTTATATAAAAAACACAGTCCCGACGTCGTTATAACAGATATTGAGATGCCTGTTATGGATGGTCTTGAAATGATAGAAAAAATTCTTGAGCTTAATGAAAAGCAGGCTGTTATTATAACGACTGCCTATGACGATGTGCAGCACAGGAGCTCAAGAGTTTGTCGTAACATTATTAAACCTATTGTAAACAAAAAACTGATTGAGGCTATTGTGGAGTGTAAAAAGGAGGGGACGTCATTATGAATAAAAAGGGAACGAGACTTCCGGCGTTGCTTTTATTTACAGTCGTGGTAATGTATGTTTTGTCCGGTTGTGAGTCCGGTAATCGATTCGATACGCTGGTGCAGAAAGTGTTGCCAATGGAACAGGCCGTCAGAGAGATCGAAGTAAGCATATGGGAAACAGCAGCCGCCATATTTCACTACTTGTCAGAACCATCGGATACGGCCTTGGAAGAGTATACGTTACAGATTAGAGATGTGGAAGTCTTTTTTGGTAAATATAAGGACCTTATTGACACTGACAATGAAAGAGAAATGGCGACCAGGTTTGAAGCGATGTGGAACGATAGTGTAAGTAAAGCAGAGGAGCTTATTCAGTTGCGCAAAAAAATAATAAAAAAAGAGGAAGAGACATGGGACTCTGTGCACGAAGTTGACGATTTAATCGATTATAAGCTGCAACCTGTTTTAATGTCAGGAACACCCGATCTGCTTGAGAAAGAGCGGGCTGTCAGAGAGGTGGAGGTCAGCCTGTGGGAGATAATCAATGCTGTTAATTTCTATTTGTATAAACACTCCGATAAGGCGAAAAGGGAGTTCCCCACACAGTTGGAGGACGTGAAGGAGTTCTGGGAGAAATATAAGGCGCTTGAAATTTCATCTGTCGAAAAACAGTATGTAAAAGAATTTGAAGAGCAGTGGCGTCAGGCTGTCATACTTATGAAGGAGTGCATATCTCTGGCCGATGAGCTTAGAGAAAGGGAGTTCATTTTTTGGGAGTCAATCCATAGTGTTGACGATATGGTCGATTTTGAAATACAGGAACAGATAAAATTAAGAATAGAAAAGATGAGGTAACTATTTAGGTGTATAGACTGAAGGCTGAAGACTGTCAGGTAACCTGAACCAAACAGGTTTTCTGTTTACGTTTTAATGACAAATGACAAAATCCAAATATCAAATCAAATCCAAATGATTAAATGCCAAAGCCTTTTCATATCTTTTTTTTGACATTTGAGTTTTAGCATTCATTTGGCATTTGAGCTTTGGATTTTGACATTCAAAAATATTGGTGCTTTTTTGCGCACAATTTCATTTATAAGCGACTAAATAACTGAGTAGTTACGAATGAGGTTTTATTCATGCGATTTACAATTAAGGCAAAGATAATCACCCTTTGTTGTGTTTTTCTGCTTATATTTGTTCCTTCTCTTTTAATCCTGTTGAGGAATCTCACGGCTGTTGCAACGTCGTTTAAAGAGACCGTGTATCTGTCGAATCCTGTTACGGCGGATGTGCATGATCTCATTAAGCTCATAGTGGACATGGAGACAGGGCAGAGGGGTTTTATCATTACAGGAAAGGAGGCGTTTTTAGAACCCTATAACAAGGCGAATGAAGAGTTTGGAAGGAAATTGAAAGGCTTGAAGCAATCCCTGTCCCATCGTCCCGAATATCTCTCCTATCTTGAGAAGATAGAACATCTTAGAGCAAATTGGCTTGGCCGGGCCGGAAATCCGGAAATCGAATTACGACGTCAAATTAATAAAAGCGAGGTCAGTCTCAAGTCCATGGCAGAAATGGTTCATTCTGCAATGGGAAAGAGAATTATAGATAAAATCAGAGATATTGTAAATACAATGTCAGAGGATTTTAGAAAGAGCAACAGAAAGGATGAACTTATTCTGATAACCCAAATAAGTAAAGATGTTGTTGATTCGGAAACGGGCGTGAGAGGCTTTCTTTATGCCGGAGAGGATAAATTTTTGGAACCCTATTATCTCGGGCGGCATGAGTTTTCCAAGCATGCTAAAACCATAAAAAGGCTCTTATATAGTGACAAAGACAACCTTCAAAAAGTAGCCCATATAGAAAAGCTCTATAAAGAGTGGTTGACAAAGGTTGCGAAACCTGAAATAGAGGCAAGGATTCAATATGAGAAAGACCCGCTCTCTATGGACGATATTGGCGAATTGCTTGGCAAAGGGAGGGGAAAAGCGATTATTGACGAAATCAGGGATGTGGCGGGAAGATTTATTGATGACCTTACAAAGGAGATGGATCGGGCTCTTTCTCTGTCAGAGGAGAAGACCAAGTTCGTCAGAGTGGTAAGCATCGTGGTGAGTATTGTCGGAATTTTTCTTTCGATTGGCTTTGCTTTCCTCTTATTCAACTCCATCGTAACCCCCATCAATCTGTTATTAAAGGGAACGAAGAGAGTTGGCGAAGGCGAGTTGGATCATACCATAGAAGTAAAAAGTAAAGACGAACTCGGCCTGTTAGCGCAATCCTTTAATAAAATGACAGAAGATTTAAGAGTTTCCAGGGATAAGATTGTATCGGCAAAGGAGTATACGGAAAACATAATTACATCCATGACAGATATGCTTATTGTAATTAATCGTGACGGAACAATCAGAACAGTCAATCGGGCAAGCCTGAATCTTTTAGGGTATAAAGAAGATGAACTCATCGGAAAGCATGTGTCCACTATTTTTGCAGAAGGTGAATTAACAACGGGAAGTACCGGAATTGACGATTTAATTGATAAAGGCTTTATAGCGAATGTGGAAAAAACCTATCTCACAAAGGATAACAGAGAGGTGCCTGTTTTGTTTTCAGGTTCCGTTATGGGAGACGATGATCATGCCGGAGAAGGGATTGTGTGCGTGGCCCTGGATATTACAGAGCGTAAGCGCCTGGAAGAGGCTCTTTCTGCAGAGAGGCACCGTCTCGATATTACGTTGCATTCTATCGGTGACGGCGTGATATCGACTGACAACAAAGGCAATGTACTTTTAATCAATAAAGTGGCTGAGGAGCTGACCGGATGGATAGGGGAGGAAGCAATCGGGAAGCCCTTGTTACAGGTCTTCAGGATTATAAACGAAAAGACTCGAAAACCTGTCGAAAATCCAGTGGAGAAAGTCCTGGAAAGCGGCTCTGTCGTTACTCTTGCCAATGATACGACTTTGATCTCAAAGGACGGAACAGAAAGGATCATTGCCGACAGCGCCGCGCCGGTGAGGGACAAAGCCGGCAATATTGCGGGCGCCGTTATGGTTTTCAGAGACTTTACTGAACGTAAGCACCTTGAGAGAGAGCTTGAAATCTTCAAGCAATTCGCGGAGTCCTCGGACCAGGGATTTGGAATTGCAAGGTTTGACAAGAAGATTGTGTATACAAACCATGCGTTATTAAAGATAATTGGCGAAAAAAGCCTTGACCATATAAAAGACAGCAGCTTTTCGAAATATTATAATGAAAAAAGCCTGAAACGGATCGACCTGGTAGTCATCCCTGCTTTAATGAAAGAGGGAAGCTGGACCGGTGAACTGGAGATAATTTCTGCAGAGGGCAGTATTATACCGACATTCGAAAATTTTTTCGTGATCAGAGATTGGGACGGAACGCCTTTGTATGTGGCCGATGTAATAACGGACTTCACCGAGAGAAAGAGGCGCGAATGCGATTTAATCGAAGCGCGGAAAACAGCTGTCGAGGCCTCACGCTTAAAGAGCGAGTTCCTTGCCAATATGAGTCATGAAATTCGCACGCCTCTAAACGGAATTGTCGGTATGACGGAGCTGCTGGAAGACTCCGACTTGACCGATGAACAGAGGAAATTCCTTGATATGGTAAAGTCATCGACAGATTCGCTTTTAAGTGTAATTAACGATATCCTGGATTTTTCAAAGATAGAAGCAGGGAGGCTCGATTTGGAGGATATCGAGTTCAAGTTACGTGACAGCATCGGTGATACATTGAAGATACTTGGCCTCAGAGCCCATGGTAAAGGGCTCGAACTTGCCTGTTCCGTCTCTCCCGAAGCCCCTGAATTGGTAAGAGGAGACCCTGGAAGAGTACGGCAGATTATTGTCAATCTTGTGGGCAATGCCATAAAATTCACCGTGAAAGGGGAAGTTGTGGTCAATATAGATGTAAAGGAACAGTCAGATGACGATGTGCTCTTACATTTTTCGATACGCGATACCGGCATCGGAATCCCTGAAGGGAGGGTGAAAAGAATTTTCGATCCCTTTACTCAGGTAGATGGTTCTGTTACACGCAAATACGGTGGCACGGGACTGGGTCTGGCCATATCTCGCGAGCTGATACTAATGATGGGCGGAGAGATATGGGTGGAAAGTGAAGAGGGGAAGGGCTCGGTGTTTCATTTTACCGCGCGTTTAGGTATGAAGCAAATAAGTGAGGAAGAGCGTCTTCCTGTTGATATTGTGAATATGAGAGAGCTGTCGGTTTTGGTAGTGGATGACAATGCAACGAACCGGCAAATTTTAAAAGAGATGTTGGAGAGATGGGAGATGTTTCCCACTGTTGTGGAGGACGGTTTGGCCGCACTCGAGTCGATAGAAAGTTGCAGGGGTGAGGGAAAAGCCTTTGATCTGATCCTATCAGACGTACATATGCCTGAAATCAGCGGTTTTACTCTTGTTAAAAGAATAAAAGAGAGCTTACAAGGAGAAATACCTCCTGTCATACTCCTGACATCGTCGGGCCAAAGAGGAGATGCCGAAAAGTGCAGGGACCTTGGGATTTCCGCATATCTGATGAAACCAGTAAAACAGTCCGAAATGATGGACGCTATTGTGACGATTTTTGGCAAGAAAGGGGTTACAGAGGAAACCCCTTTGATCACTCGTCATCAACTAAGGGAAAACAGAGAGAACTTTAACATACTACTTGCAGAAGACAATATGATTAACCAGGAAGCCGTAAAAAGGATGCTTGCCAGGTATGGCCACACAATTACAATCGCCAATAATGGGAAAGAGGTGCTCCTTCTCCTGGAAAATAACAACTTTGACCTCATACTGATGGACGTACAAATGCCTGAGATGGACGGATTCCAAACAACTGCGATTATCAGAGATCCCCTTTCCAATGTAATGGATCCCACAATACCCATTATTGCAATGACAGCGCATGCCATGAAGGGAGATCGCGAAAAATGTCTTGAAGCAGGAATGGATGACTATATAGCCAAGCCTATAAGAAGGGATACATTATTTGAGGTGCTGAACAGAGAAGGGAAAAAGAGAAAAAACAGAAAAGCCTCTTCTGCTTTTGCAAAAGTTTCTCCCCATTTGAAAAATGGCGAAACAGGGACGCCTGATAATATATTTGACAGAGGGGCCGCCATTAACAGGGTAGATGGGGATATAGAAGGGTTGACAGACATTGCCGGGCTGTTCTTAGAGCGTTCTCAAGAGATGCTTGGAAGGATAGGGGATGCAATTAAAAAGGGGGATTTAAAAGAGGCCGGAATGGCTGCGCACAGCATCAAAGGGACAGTGAGCCTCTTTTTTGCCGAGCGGTCGAAAAACGCGGCCATTGAAGTGGAAGAAATGGCGAACAGAGGTGAGATGTCAAATCTCGGGCCTGCCTTTGAAAGGCTTCAAAATGAGATAAAGCTGTTGTCTGAAGCGCTTGGGGAGATGTTGGGGTAGTTACAGTTCGATTTCCATATCCTGAGCAACGGCAAAACACTCGATATCGATCTCTCTGCTTTTCAGAATGTTTTTGCAGTCTTCTACAATCTCGTCTACAGCGTTGTCCGTTCTTTCCTGATTATGATGAAACAGGCCGAAGCGTTTCACTCCCGCTTCGATGGCCAGATTTAAAGAATCTTTATAAACCGAGTGACCCCAGGTCTTCTTTTTTATATAATCTTCCTCATTATACTCGGAATCGTGAATAAGGAGATCGACTCCTTTGCAAAAATCGACATAACCTTTGAAGTTCAGTCCGCCAAAATGTTGATAGGTAAGTTCATTGTCCGTGAGAAATACGAAGGATTTCCCGTTTTCAATAAATTTATAACCTGAACCGAAGTTCGGGTGGCTCAGATTTACAGGTATCACAAGAGTGGAGTTTATATGGAATTGTTTTTCGCACAATCCTTTAAAAGAGATATCCGCTTTTAACTCATTGAAGTTAACAGGGAAATGGGGCGGTTCCATTGTCTTTGAAATCACTTTTTCCAATGCCTGTTGAGCAAAAGAGCAGCCGTACATTCTGATTGACGTTTCGTCCTTATAAAGAGGTTTAAAAAAGGGAAATCCTAAAATATGGTCCCAGTGGGCGTGGGTAAAGAGCATATAATAACTGTATTCGTTATTTTCCACCAGCCTGTTGCCAAGCCGTCTTATGCCGGAACCGGCGTCTATAATTATAATATCCTTATCCGACGTTCTCAGTTCCAGGCATGTCGAGTCTCCTCCGTATTTTATAAACTCTTTGCCCGATACGGGAATTGAACCCCTTGCTCCCCAACATCTGATTAACATAATGAATTTTCCCCCTGAACTATGCCATTAACGGCATGATTTAAAACAATTGTCATTCTTCAACTGCCTGCATCGAACATGTATCCCACTCCCGGTACTGTCACGATGTATTGAGGATTTGTAGCGTCTTTTTCGATCTTCTGTCTTATATGCTGAATGTGAACATCGATAACTCTGCTCCATGAATAGAGAGAGGAGTTCTTCCAAACGCTTTTTCTGATTTTCTCTCTTTCTATTACTTCTCCTTTGTTGGCGATAAAATACAGAAGAAGATCGTATTCTTTCGGGGTCAGATCGACCTGTTTGTCCCTTACTTTTACAATTCTTTTGCGTTTATCGATATCTATGTCGCCGCAGCTGATGTTATCACTGTTTTGTTCCGACGTTCTTCGCAGGCAAGCCCTTATTCTGGCCAACAGCTCGAGCGTTTCGAAGGGCTTTACAACATAGTCATCGGCGCCGCACTCCAATCCCAGTACTTTATCAGAGACTTTATCCTTTGCCGTTAAAATGATTACAGGTGTATTCACTCCGCCTTCCCTGAGTCTGCCGCACATTTCAATGCCGTCACCATCGGGAAGCATCAGATCAAGGATAATAAGATCGAATTCTTCTTTCTCCAGTATTTGTTCCGTATGCCCGAGATCCTCGGCGGTGGTGACATGGAAATTATGAATTTCAAGATTTGCTTTTAATACCTTCAGTATGTCCTGGTCGTCATCAACGACTAAAATTCTCTTTTTCATTTCAAACCTCTGCCATTTGTAATTTGAAATAGAATGTGCATCCTCTATCCTGAGTGTTAAAGAGTCCAATCTCGCCGTTATGCGCTTCGATAATGCCTTTACATATTGCAAGACCGAGACCGCTGCCGTAGTGAGATCCCTTTTTGTAATACTTTTGAAATATATGCTCTCTCTCCTCATCGGCAATTCCCGGGCCGTAATCGGTTATCTCGGTAATTGCGCCGCCTGGGGCGGGGTAACTTCTTACTTCTATGGAACCGCCTTCTTCCGTAAAGTTGATTGCATTGTTTATAAGATTGATGAGTACTTGTTTAATTCTGTCGCTGTCGGCATACACCCTGATTTCACTCTCCAGATTGACATTAATTTCAATATTCCTCTTATTGATTATAGCCATAAATCCTTTAACGACTTCAATTATCAGATATGTAAGATAAACCGGAATAATATGCATTTCCAGCCTGCCAAGTTCAAGACGTTCCATATCTATGGTGTTGTTAACTATTTTTATGAGCCTGTCTGCGTTGTTTTTTACGATACCGCAGAATTCCTTTATGTCCTTCGTTTCGCCGTCACAGGCGTCAATATTCTTTATCCTTTCGAAAATATAATCCATCGCCCCTTTTATCGATGTCAGGGGGGTCCTCATCTCATGGGAGATACAGGCAATAAAGTCTGATTTTTTAACGTTAATTTCCGCCAGTTTGTTGTTCGCCTCTATAAGTCTTGTGTTTGTCTCCTTCAGATTTTTCACGGCATCTTTGACTTTGAAGTCCAGACCGTTGTGGTAATCGTCCAACTCTTTTGTCATATAAATAAATGTTTTACGGAGATCGGCGATTTCATCGCCTGAGCTGTAAGGCGCTTCGGCGCCTGACTTCCTTTTACCGTATTCTTTTATAAACGATATCAGGTTCAACAGCGGTCTGACGACTATAATATGAATTGTAAAAAAGAGAGAAAGTACAATAATTGCCGAAATCATATAGGTTATGAAAATCGTTTCTCTCTTGTTTTTCTTTACAAGTTCGACAATATCGTCAGAGGGAATTGTAATGCTCAGGGCGCCGCGTATTTCACCGTTTTTGTCGCCGTACCTGGCGTGGCATTTCAGGCAGGATTCTTCCACATAGAGGGGTGCAATATATCTGAAAAAAGTTTTATTGTCCATTTCTTCGATTCTGAAAAATTCGGTAATTTGGCGATCCCCTGAAAAAAGCGTCATACCCTCTTTTTCAAAATCGTCGGGAGCATTTTCCGGATTAACGGGATCGAGGCTGGTCATATGATACCAAAAGACTCCTTCCTTTTTCGCGTATCCTGAAATCTCTTTTATCATCTTAACGACATTTTTTCTTTTATTATTCCGCTTATCTGAAGTCTCTGAAGAGTATGGTTTTTTAGGTAATGAATCTGTTATGTCACTTTGGGAACGCTTTTGAGGTGAAAGCTTTTGGGCGGATGTTATGTCGTGATCCGCCAACCACTCTCTTGTCAGCAGTATTTGTCTGTACAGTGTCTCTGCCTTCAAACGGTTTTGGGAATACAAAAGGTTCTCATATCTCTTACCCATAGCGCGAAAGGTTACACTAAGGGAGATAATTAAAATAACCGTGACTATAAAAATAATTTTAAACTGAAAGCCCGGGTAATATTTTTTAAAAGAGCCGGAAGAAGTCAAATTATTATTAATTATAGAATTCTGGTAACTGTTCACAGAGTTCAGAGATCGGTGATCTGTTTAAAAAAGTTTGCCTGATTTTTCATGCCAAGAACTCGTAAGAAGGTTGAAATGCCAATTATGCTCGTGAAATTCAATTTTTAAAGTCCCTTTTACTTTCGACTGATCTCAGATCACGGTGAACAGTTACGAATTCTGTCAGATTTATTGAAAATTAACAGTGTTTATCTTTAAATTAACTGTCAGTTATTTTAAAATTTTAAATCGCTCTAAATCAATCGGATATTGTATAATTATCAGGAAATCGGATTAAGGCTTGAAGGATTAAGGATTAAGGGATAGATGAATTCTTATAATTCAATGGTGTTATCTCAGAATTAATCCTTATCCCTTTAAGCCTTCAATCCCAAACTGCTGCTTCGGCAGCTTAACTCGATATGGAGGTGGAGTAATGAAAATCAGGAGTTTGTTATTAGTAATACTTATGGCTGTCTCTGCAATTGCCTTGTTATCCGGCAATGTGTACGCCGGTATCAAAATAAGCGAAGATTCGCAGGCATGTCTGAGCTGTCACAAATCAATGAATCCGGGAATTGTGGTTCCCTGGGAAGAAAGCAGGCATGCCAGCGCCGGAATCGGTTGCTATGAATGTCATCGAGCCGAAAAATCGGACAGAGACGTCTTCGATCATAACGGCTTTGATATTTCCGTTATTGTTTCACCTAAAGATTGCGCCAAGTGCCATGCCGACGAAGTAAGGGAGATGACTCAGTCTCACCATGCAAAGGCCAATAAATTCACAGGTTCTCTTGATAATGTACTCGGAAGGGTCGTCACGGGAGAGGCGAATTTCGATCTCGGGTGCGCGCAGTGTCACGGCTCTAATGTAATTGTCGGTCAGGACGGAAAACTTGTGACCGGCCCCTGGCCCAATACAGGTATTGGAAGGTTGAATCCCGACGGTTCGAACGGCACATGCGTGGCATGTCATCAGAGACACTCCTTTAGCGTTGCCCAGGCAAGAGACCCCTATACGTGCGGTAAATGCCATCAGGGACCCGATCATCCCCAAATAGAAATCTTCTTATACTCCAAGCACGGTATTGCCTGGCACTCCAACAAGGATAAAATGAATATGGAAAAATCGAAATGGGTTCTCGGGGAAGACTATTTTCAGGCCCCCACATGTGTCACATGTCATATGGGACAATCAAGAAAAGTCTCTCGTACGCATGATGTGGGATCGAGGATATACTGGACTCTGAGGCCTGTTATTTCAAAGCCTCTGCCGGAAGGTGAAAAGAGAAGAGCCAGGATGAAAAAGGTTTGCTCCGAATGCCATCAACAGCCATGGATTGATGGATTTTTCACTCAATTCGACAGATATGTGGAGCTTTATAACGAGAAATTTGCAAAACCTGCTTTGGATATAATGAAATTTTTGAAAGCGGAAAATGTAACGGACCCCACTCCTTTTAACGAGCAGGTGGAAATCGACTTCTGGCATCTCTGGCACCATGAAGGCAGAAGAGGACGCCACGGCGCTTCCATGAACGCACCTGACTGGTCTCACTGGCACGGGATGTATGAGGTCGCTCTGAATTTCTATTTTCATCTGTTACCACATGCCGACAAAGCCGTAGCCGGTAAGGGTGACAGCGATCTCCTCAAAAGGTGGGAGGACTTAAGGAGCGGTATACTCGACAGGCAGGAACATAAGTGGTTTGGCGGAATGCCTAAAGAGGAACTGAGAAAGATAGTTGACTTCTATAAAAAGAGATACGGCAAGGAAGGCGGACAATAACAGAGCCCCTGTTTTGAAGGGAGGGATTTGATATCCCTCCCTTTTTTTATATTTGTCACGAAAATAGACGAATGCGAACCGGAAGCATCAGCAATGTCCCGCCAAAACAAGCTGAAACTCGTAAACTCAAACGCCACCTTGTTTTGGCAAGACATCACTGCTGCTTTTATCCATATTCATGTTTTGTGGTGAACCGGAGGTTCATGAATTTTGGACTGTAAATATAAATAAAAGAGTATCTGATAAGATGGTGAAAAAAAATATTTTACTTGTACTTTTAATGGTTTTGTACTTATGTATCTCCATACCTTATGTTATTGCTTTTGACAATAAGGATATGGAAAAAGCGCAGCTAAGGAACAGCGATGTGGATTTCCAAAATAATCCTGTTGATTATATGGCTTCTATTTATAGAGACTACCATGACTGGAGGATTGATGAGGGGTTAAAAAAATCCGACGCTGCAATCGGTATTGTTGACAAGATATATATTAAAGATCCTGAAAAGGAGTTTTCCGATCCGAAACTAAAGCTTAAAAAAGCATCGCAAGTGAGATCGACATTATATACGCTCCTTGGAATGCTCAAATACAGGAAGTTTCTGACAACGGGGCATAAAGCAAGAGAAGAAGCCTACAGCCCTTTGATGGAAAAAATTAAAAAGGGAGAAGAATTAAGTGAAGACGACTTGGAGTCAATTGCCGGAGAGATCGAGGGAAGAGAAACCGATATTCAGGTAAAAAGCCTGTTCCGGGAAACTGTAACAGCCTTTGAAACAGCAGTCAAAAGCGACCCCTCCAACCCTGCGCCACATTACCAACTTGGAACGGTATACAACGCTGCAACAGACAGCGATTACTCGATGATTGCTGAAAAGGAATTTTACATATCCTATAAGTTGTCACTTAAAGAGGGGGACACTCAGGCGGCAGAGAGATCGCTCGAGGCGTTAAGGAATGTTAACGAGAAGTCGGAATATCTAAAGCGTATAGAGGTTGGAAAATAATGATGATTAAAGGGAGAGGCCGTCTTTTTATAGTATTATTTATTTTATTATTGCTCCTGTTTTCACCTGGTCAGCTCCTTTCCCAGACAAGCTCGTCTATTACTCAAAAAAGCGGTCCAATGCCTCCGCCTTCTGTTGAGGGGCTCGACGATTACAAAAAATTTATTGTATTTGCAGGCAGATATATTGAAGAGGGAGATTATGGCAATGCTTTGGATTCTCTTCACAGTGCCGAAAAAATCAGAGATAACGATCCTCTGTTGTATGAACTCCTCGGCATCGTGTACGATTCCGAAAGGATGTCTGAAAAGGCCTATGGGTATTATAAAAAGGCGGGAGAGATGTACCTGGCATCGGGTAATACAGATAAAGCCTGGAATATGCTCGGGTGGATGAGAACAGTGAAAATGGATTCAAAGGAAGTCCTGGATTTCGAGAAGAGATTGAAGGAGCGTTGATACTTAATTTAGTCCCTGTATAAATTAAATCGGTGTTCGAAGTTGTTGTTTTTTAACCACAGATTTAAGAACCTGGTTAAATGGCCGGCAGTCGATAAAACAATTGCAAGTTAAAAATAACCACGAAGATGATCACGAAGTGCTTGAAGTTTTAAAGAATTTTTTTCTTCGCGCCCGCGACCTTCATGGTTAAAATTTTTTTTAAAGTACTTTTATGTACTCATTCACACAACGGCAGGGGCTCACCATAAATAATGACTATTTAGATTTATTGCACCAAAACTCCCTTTCCGATTTTACCGTCCTGAAAAACTATACAGGCGGTACTCTCCTTAAAGACAACGTCTTCAGATCCGTTATGCGTTTTGAACTGGATGGCAGGACTTTTTATTTAAAACGACACTTCTGGCCGTACAGAAAAAAAATCAAATCGATTCTGCCTTACTTAAAAAATGAGGACGCAGTCGGTGAGTGGAAAAATATTTTGCTCCTAAGCGAACTCGGTTTCAACACAATGACTCCCGTTGCCTTTGGAGAAAAAAAGAGGGCCGGCATACCTGTATTTTCTTTAACCCTTACGGAGGATATTTATGACGCCGAAAAGCTGGAAAACTATTTCCCCGCCAACTTTACACCACCCCTTACCGGCGATAAAATTATGAAAAAGAGGACTCTGATTCGTATGATCGCTGCTCTGGCTGCGGATTTACATGAAAAGGGATTGAATCATCAGGATTTTTATATGGGCCATCTCTTAATCAGGTCGCCGGAAGGACCGATATTCATTATAGATCTTCAGAGGATGCACCGAAGAACCTCTATTCGCCGACTCGACAGAATAAAAGACCTTGCACAGGTCGCATACTCTGCGCGATGTACGGGAGTGATGTCGAAAAGCGATTTTATGAGATTCGCCCATACATATTTCGGAACCGATAAGTTGTCGTCTCGTAACAGGGGGCTTATAAAAAGTATTATGGCGAAGGAGAGAAGAATAGCAAAACACGATGCAAAACTCAAAATGAGAAGATTGATCGCCTCCTCTGCCAGATAGAATGATAATAAGAGATAAATGTCGAAAGAAATTTTCATATATGAGTCTGCAGCCAATACCATTAACTTAAGGCGGAAGGTGCTTTGCTCCTTAAGTTAATGACAGTGAGTCTGCAACTATATTGTTCTGTTTTTTTATGTTAGAATAATATAATGAAAACGGTGGATTTAAAGGCGCTCAATGAGTAAAAAAGTTTTATACTGAATCATTACTTTTTTTATAAAGATGATCATTACTCAGGTACAAGGCTGAAGGCTGAAGCAAAAAATTAAATGACTTAAGTAGCATCAGCCAATAAAAAATCTTAATGTTTTTATCGATAACGCATGTTTTACCTGATAGTCTTCAGCCTTCAGTCTTTACACCTAAGTAGTTACTAAAGATATTAATAGTGTAATTACTGCTTTGCCGGATTGTATTTTACTTAACGTCCATGAAATTCGAATGGAACGAAAACAAAGCAGCGACTAATTTTTTAAAACACAGAGTATCGTTTGACGAAGCAAAAACTGTGTTTCTTGATCCATTTTTTATAGATTTTTATGATCCTGATCACTCTTATAATGAAGAAAGATACATTATTATTGGAAAATCCCGGCGAAACCGTTTACTGATTGTGTCTTATGTGGAGCGTGATGAAGCGATTCGTTTGATTAGTGCACGGGAACTAACGAAAGGAGAACGTGAGTTTTATGAGGAAGGTTAAATCTAAACCTGAAGATGAACTTAAACCTGAATATGATTTAAGTACCTTGAGAGTGAGAAAGGTGGGTGCCGGAAGGAAAGAGCCGGTTCATTTAGACCCTGATGTTGCTAAAATGTTCCCTGATTCAGAGTCGGTTAATGAAGCATTGCGATTTATGATTAGAATTTTGAGAGAAAATAAACAAACTCTGCGGAGCATCGGTAACAATGACTAATCGGGGAGTAGAGTCGATAGAAACATCTCATACCTCATTCAGCACTATCCGTAAGTCTGTACGATTTTGGATAGTCGCCTCTTTTGTTACCTTTTTTATCCTTGTTTTGTCCCTTGCACCGATAGGTATGTCCTATGTGATCAAGCAGTGGCTGCTGTCTCATGGGGGCGATGTTGTGTCTTTAAAAAATATCGATTTCAACCCCTTTACAGGACGAGCTCTTTTTCAAGGATTGTCTGTAAGCGTGGATAACAGAGAGGTTTTGTCATTGACGGAGGCAAGAGTGAAGTTCGGATGGTTTCCGCTGATTCGTAAAAAAGCTGTTATCGAGGAGGTCTTTGTCAGTGGGCTGGATATTTCAATTGAAGAACTTTCCGATAAATCCTGGCGTATTGGCGGAATTCGCCAGGATTTAACTGAGGGAGAAACAGATAATTCAGACAGCACCTCTGATGATGCATTATCTCCACCTTCATCGCCGTGGGGAGTTGGCTTGTGGTTATTTTCAATGGAAAAGAGCAATGTTCGTTTCCATGGTATGGATATAGAAGCTGTCTTGCAGGTAGATAACACAAGAATTACGCGTGTCATAAGTTGGGAAAGGGACAATGCCGCGGTAATCGAATTTAAGGGAGCTTTTAATAAGGCCCCTTTACAAATAAGAGCAGAAGCTGCTCCCTTTGCCGAGACATTCCGCCTGGCGACTCAAGTCAAACTTACAGGGCTGACTCTTGACGATTTTGCTGTTTTAGCCAAATCCGATCTTTCCCGATTAAGCGGGATTGTGGATGTCGATTTTGACATGCAAGTGAAATTATCGAAAGATAGGGGCATTGATTTGGTTCAGAAGGGTGCATTATCTCTGCAGCAGGTACATGTAACATCTTCGGACGCCGATATCGAGGCCGAGAAGTTTATGTGGTCAGGTATGACTCACATTGCCATGTCCTCAAGCGGTGAAGAGATTGAAGTGGATGGAAACGGTGATGTAACGGGCGACAAGATCGTATTTGTTCAGGAGAGTGAGAATATTACAGGAAAAAAGGGAGCATTTTCCTGGTCCGGAAAAGTCGGAGTAAAGAAAAAGAAAGGTGAGATCGATGCTGTTTTCGATGGAGATTTCCTGGCCCGTGATATTGAGTTTCAGGGCGACATCGGTTCTGTTAAGGAAGATCTCATCGAATGGAAGGGCTCTGCAGAGTATACAACCGTCGGTGAGGATGTTGCGCTTACGTTATCGGCAAAGGGGCGACTCGGAAGCGGCCCCCTCTCTGTTCAACTCTCTGAACAAGGTGTTGACCTGGATCAATCCGGCATTAATTGGGAAGGTTCATTCCTTTTGGAAGGTAAGGAAAATCCACCCTCTTCCAATATAAAAGCAGTTGGAAAGATCACAGGCGGAGAAGTGGCGCTTAAAGTGCAAAAGGAGAATTTGAGATATAAGCATTCGGGAATTATGTGGGACGGCCTGGCGGAACTTTCTACTCAACAGACAGAAGATGGTATGAAAGAGGGAATTCATATACAAGGGGATTTTTCCGCCAATTCTATAGATATAACTTCCCTTGATGAAACTCTTTCTCTCATCGGAATCGGAGACTTATCTTTAAAGGGATTGGATGTGACAGGACCGGACGCCTTTGATTTGGCTACACTCGATTTGAGAGAGCTTCATCTGTTGAATAATCCGGTGGAAGAGAAAGACAGGACTGATTCGGATTCCGATCGGAAAATAAAAAGGACCCGAGAATCGTTGCTTTCTCTTAACCGTATAGAAATGGTGAAATCCGAAATAAGACTCCCCAATTCATTTCGAATTGATTCCCTTCAAATTGATGGTGCAAAAGCGTTTATTCGAAGGACCGGGGAAGGTGACATCGATTTAGTTAAAGACGCATTGGCTTTTATGGAGAGGGAAGTGGGAGAGGAAAAGAAAGAGAGCACTCCGGAAGCGGTTGTTGAGACTCCCGCCGCAGACAGCCCTGCTTCTCTTAACGTTTATATCGGCAAAGCGGAGATGACCGGCGAAAGCAGTGTGCGTTTTGAAGATATGTCTGTTTCTCCACCTTTTCTGACTCAAGTCGATTTCACTGAGATGTCGATATGGGACATTGATAACACCACTGCCGATAAGTCGATAAAGTTTTCATTGGCAGGGAAGTCGGGAAAATATTCGGATTTATCCTTTAAGGGAGATGTGACGCCTTTTGACGAGAAAATAAGTTTAAACCTGGTAAGTGAAATAAGAGGATTCGATATGCTGTCTCTGTCTCCATATACGGTCTCGATGATCGGTTACGGCTTTACAAGCGGAGAGATGAGCGCCGATATCGATGTGAAAGTGGACAAAGGAGTGATGGATGGGGAGACGAAACTAAAGCTTCTCAAACTGCACGTAGCACCGGACGAGACTGCCGCCAATGACGGGAAAAAGGGAAAATTATCAATTCCCCTGGAGACAGCGCTTGGAGTCTTGCGCAAAAAGGATGATTCGATTCAATTAAACGTTCCGATTTCAGGAAATATCGATGATCCTGATTTCGATCTGAGTCATGCTATAAACACAGCACTCGGCAAAGCGGCAAGCGCTGCTGCCGTGGGCTATCTTTCCTATGCGCTACAGCCTTTCGGCGCCATTGTAACGGCAGCCAGGATCGCAGGCTCGATGGCGATGCGCGTGCGGCTTGATCCTGTATTTTTCGATTCCGGGAAAAAAACTCTTAATAACAGCTCAATGGAATATCTCGATAAGGTTTCAAAAATACTGAATGATCGTAAGGAGATAAGCTTACAGGTTTGCGGACGTGCAACAGCGGATGACAGGGCTGCATTGCTAATGATTGAAAAAGCGAAAGCAGAATCTTTGAAAAAAGAGAAGACCGGTCAGCAGAAAAAAGTATCCGCTAATGGAGGAAAAGTCGCTGTGTCAAAGGAACAGCCGCCGGTCTTGCCACCCATTACCGACGAGCAGCTTCTTTCCATTGCAAAAGAGCGAGCTTTTGTAGTCAAGGATATATTAATTGAAAAACACGGGATCGATTCGGGACGCCTGATTTCATGTAAGCCTGAAATCGATAGTGATACAAAGGACAAGCCGAGAGTTGAGTTATTAATTTAGTGTCGTGTCTAATATGAAATGACCTTAAAGTGCAATGTAAGGTTTGCCGGCAAGTTCAATATTGCTTTCCTGAAATTTCTTGGAAATTTCCAAAAAATAAAACCTGAAGGCAGGTTTTATCGTTACAAATTTCGCTTTTCTCATTATAATCACTCCTTATGTATTATCTAAAAACAGCATTTAGCTGTCAGCCATCAGCTGTCAGCTCTCTAATTGCAACACTTTATGGTTCAAAACAGATTCACCTGTAAGGTGAAGCTTATTTTGGCATAACATCAGTTCTTTCCTTAGCTGAAGGCTGACCGCTGATAGTTGACTGCTGTTTTAAGATTATTAACATTCTATTTTTGCATGCTATAGTTTATAGATTTTCAATTTAAATGTAAAGTTAATTATTAAGGGATCGGACATTATGATTTTTTTCGGAAGAAATGCAGCATAGCATCTACTTAAAACCACGTCGTGTTGTAAATTGCCTGTATTTAGGAAAGTGAAATGGGGATAGTCGAAAAATACTCACCGGTGTTATAGATCCAGTGCAAAAAGAACAGCTCCTCTTAACTCTTCAAGTTTATCGGAGGAAATTGTCGATATCAGAGAACCTATCATTCCTTTCCGGACTGTCTGTATATGATCACAGTTTATGGCGCAATCTTTTTTCATACCATCTGCTGTGGTTAGAGAATAACTTCACTCGGAATATCCCTTATTGTAGATGTAATCGGGGCAATAGTGGCTTCTCCAAGGTATTCGAGGGCAGAGTTGCGGGTTAATATGAGAACGGGCCTTTTCTTATCCGGTGATTAAAACTTATACCATCTTATTTCTCCGCGTCTCATTCATCACCCCAGTCCTGCTCATGCTCCCAGGCACTGAACTCTTCTTTTTTTACAGGTTGAGTTTCATATCCTTTGCGATGTTTCTTTTCGAGTGTACGAACATGATGATCATTAATAGCTTTTTGTAATGCACTACGTGTAAATGCCGATCTGGTTGTTTTTAATTCCTTAACAACCCTGTCCACCATCTCAACCAGATTATTGTCTAATGTCATTTGTACTGTCTTCATAATTATGTTACATCTATAGGGATAATTATAGCTATTATAATCCATAGTAAAATCATTGTCAATATATGGACGATGCAACGATGCATCAGGCTTTTAAAATTGTTAGAGAAGAAACTCTTCAATTTTGTGATTTATGGTATAATATTGAGGATATAAGTATTAAATCGGCATCATTCAGGATAGCATTATATTAATATTTTGCATCTGTTGTTGAAGTGCTAAACAGATAATAAAAAGGGGGTTACTTATGCTTGGCGACGTATTGTTAATAGAAGAAAAACATGAAAAAGCTGCAAAAGTTATTCTGCAAAGAGTTTTAAAAGAGAAAAAGGACAAATACATGATAGCAATATCGGGCGAATCAGGTTCAGGAAAATCGGAACTGGCCCATGTGTTGGCCAAAGAGCTTAAAAAAGTTGGTATTCGTGCAAAACCAATCCATATAGACAATTATTACAAAATTTCTCCTCTTGAAAGAACTGAATGGCGGAAAACCCAAGGTTTTGATAAAATCGGTTTCAACGAATACGACTGGGAAACAATTTATAAGAACATCGAAGAGTTTAAAACCGGCGGAAAAGCGACCATGCCATGCATCGACATTGTAACGGATCAAGTTGACACGTTGATTACTGATTTTTCAGAAGTTCAGATGCTCATAATCGACGGTTTGTATGCCGTAAAAACGGATGGTGTTGACTTAAGAGTGTTTATAGAATTGACATATCATGATACCAAAAAGGCCCAAATTTTAAGGGGTAAAGAACCTCAAAACGAATACAGGCTAAAAGTTCTGGAAAGAGAGCATGAAAACGTTCAATCCCTTAAACCTACAGCCCATATGTTTATAAACAAAGACTATATGGCTGTTGACGCTTAGGGCTTATCAGGAAATAACTTTAAAATTTTACATCCCGTATTCAGCTCATCTTCAATTGATTTTCAATCGCAAGATCCTCGAAATAGTGCTACTATGCCTGCGATTTTACTCAATCAAATCAATTGAATCTAAACTAACCCGGGCACTATATGCCAAAGTTATTTTCTGACAAGCCCTTAATCTCAACGTCTCTTTAATAAAGTTCGTTTGCAAGTCCGGAGTAAACAATAAAAATTATTCATGATGATTTCTCACAGGCGAATCTGTGTGTTCATTCCGGTCGCGTGCCGGTACTCCGGTGCGTTTGTTCATTCGCCACCGCCTGGGCAGACACGCAGGTCTGCCCAGGCATGTTCTTAATAGCTGTCTGTTTTAGTGATAAACTATTGAAATTCCCTTGAAATTCCCTGCTCATTTGTGTTAATGTCCTGTAAATAAAATCACCCAGCTACTTCCTGTACCGGATGTTTCTTTCAAAAAGGTGTAAAATACCATCCCGCCTGCTCAATTCAGGCATATCCGGCTTTTCTTATATTTAATCCAATACAGAGTTAACTGTATTTAATATCATTAACTAAAAGGAGGGACGTTATGAAAACCCGTGTTTTAATTGTTGACGATGAAGAACAATTTGTAAACACCGTTGCCGAACGTCTTAAGATGAGAGATTACGACGTCACAGTATCTCTCAGCGGGCAGGGCTGTATCGATACTGTCAAAGAACTTAACTTTGACGTAGTCGTCCTGGATGTGCAAATGCCGGGAATTGACGGAATCGAAACGCTCCGCCAGATCAAGAGCCTGAAGCCTCTGATCGAAGTGATCATGCTGACCGGCCATGCAACTGTTGAAACTGCAATAGAAGGAATGAGGCTGGGCGCCTTCGATTTTCTACTGAAGCCCTGTGAAACGGAGGCCCTTATTGTAAAAATCGATAATGCCTACAGCAGAAAAGCCGATCATCAGGAACGAATTCGCGAGGCAATGGTCAGCGATATTATAAGTTCACCAAGATCTGTGCTGAAATGATTTTGTTTAAAGGAGGAATCTGTATATGAGTCATGAAATAGAGCATGATGTCGGCGGTGGCGGTATACTGGCAAACAAGACATTATGGTTATGTATCGGTATTAGTATTTTTCTTATAGTGGCTTTTGCTGTGCCAACTCCGCACAGTATTGTAGAGATCGTGGAGAAATATGGTTTCGCCGAAAGAATGGAAGAGTGGGAAATAGCGGAAAACAAGGAAGAAGCAGCTAAGAAGACAATGATCGTTTTGGGAATCATTCCCATGGCGGTTATCTTCTTTGCAACAGAAGCGATTCCTATAGGATTGACAGGTATTCTAATGCCTACTCTGGCCTATTTTCTGCATCTTCTCCCCAGCCATTCCATTGGTAAAACCTTTGCAGGAGACGCTCCCATGTTTTTGCTGGGAGTACTTGCCATGGGAGTGGCCGTTGTAGATGTAGGTCTGCATAAGAGGCTGGCCACATGGCTGTTAGGCTGGACCAAAGGTTTCTGGGTGCCGGTTTTCGTGTTGTGTGTAAGTATGTCCGTTGTCGGTTCCTTTATCTCGGCCCATGCCATGTGCGCTTTTATGACGCCTGTTATGATGGCCGTGTATTTTGGTTCGGTATCGGCGAATACAAGGGGAGGGCAAGTTGTACATGACCCGGCCCTTGCCAAGTTTTTGCTCTTTGCACTTTGCTTCGCCCTGAATGTAGGGGGCGTCGGTTCTCCTGCCGCAGGTGGTCGTAACGTTATAATGATGGGTTTTTGGAGCGAATATAACGTTCCCATGGACTTTTTCACTTGGATGAAATATGGTCTGCCCCTGGTTCCGATACTGGGAGTAGTTGTCGCCCTTTACATGATGATTCTTTTTGGCAGACAAATTAAAACAAAAGACCTGACACCCGGACTTGCAGCAATTAAGGACGAAACAAAAAGAATGGGAAAAATGGTCTATGCCGAATATGTAACGCTCGGAATGCTTCTGGTTATTCTGTTTCTCTGGATAGTAGGAGGTGAAGAACTGGGTCTTGGCGGACCGTCGCTTCTCGCCCTTTTAATTCCCGTTATATTCAAGACAACAGACTGGAAAAAGATTCTTAATGGTATTTCCTGGGATGCGTGGTTCATGTACTGCGGCGCGCTGACTCTGGGAGCTCTTCTGAAAGAGAGCGGAGCAGCCATGTGGCTTGCAAAGACATTCCTGGAAATTCTCGGAGCGGTAGGTATGGATAAGGGATTCGGCCTCTGGGTTGGTCTTTCCGGTCTGTCCGGCCTGATTACAAACTTCATGTCAGACGCCGGTACGACGGCGCTCCTCGGTCCTATTGTCGTTCCGATGGGTATTATGACAGGAGTCCCCGGAGAACCTTGGGCCACAGGCCTTGCCGTAGCCTTCGCAACCTCCTTTGCCCATTTCCTTATTGTGGGAACTCCCAATAACGCAATCGTTTACGGTCTGGGCACTTATCCAGACACAGGCGAAAAGGTTATTCACCCTGCCGACTTTATAAAGTACGGCTTTGTGCTCTTTCTGCTATCAATGGCTGTCGTCTGGGTAGTGGGATTCCTCTTTGTTTACAATATAGTTGGTTTTCCGGAACATGTACTTGAAACAGCGACAAAGGTACTTGAAAGCGGCGTGAAATAACTGCCTGAAAATTTTCAAACCTTTTAAAAGGCCCCGTCAATACATTGCGGGGCCTTTTTTTTCACCCCCAAGTGGACGACAGATGATCCTAAAAACAGCATTTAGCTGTCAGCATTCAGCGGTCAACTCTCTGTTTTCAACGTTATGCATAAAATAACCTGCATATCACTTTTAGGTGAACGCTTTTTTAACGTAGCGCTTTAATTTTCTTTAGCTGACTGCTGTTTTACTGAATAGTTACCCAAAAACTATAAATTTATAATACGGTGTTAAGTCTGTTCTAATGTCCGAGGAAGCAGGTGAAATTGGCAGGATTTGTTGGAAGTGTTAAGATAAGGGCAGGTATGAGACCTGCCCTTTTGTTTTTATGAAGATGATGTGTCTTAGAAGAGTCCTTTAACTCTCCCTGTTTCAACGTCAACATCGACTCTTCTGTATGCAGGATCTGAAGAGGTTCCGGGCATAAGCTTGACTGCTCCCGCCACAGGTACGACAAATCCGGCTCCCTGGTAAATCAGAATATCTCTGACAAAAAGCTTCCAATCTTTGGGCGCTCCTTTTTTGTTAGGATCGTCGGACAGACTCAGGTGAGTTTTGACCATACATGTCCCAAGCTTACTGAGTTCGCTGTCTTCCTCTATCTTTTTGGCCATTTGATTGGCTTCTGCAGAGAATTCGGCTCCATCAGCGCCGTAGACATCTTTTGCTATCATCTCTATCCTTTTTCTCAAAGGCGTCTCGATCGGATAGAGAAGTTTGAAATCGTTTTCTTCGTTACAGGCGTCGACAACGGCGTCTGCCAGTTCCAGTGCGCCGTCTCCGCCCTTTTCCCAATGTCTCGAAAGCGCGACTCTGGCGCCTGCTGCTTCACAAATCTTTCTTATGGCGTTTATCTCATTGTCTGTGTCTGTATAAAAAGCATTGATGCACACAACAGGGTTGATACCTGCTTTTTTAACGGTATTGATGTGATGTATCAGGTTTACGCAACCGTTTTCCACCCAACCGACATTCTCTCCGCTGTACTCTTTTGGAATCGGCTTTCCGGGAACGGGTATCGGTGCTCCGCCGTGACATTTGAGAGCCCTGATCGTGGCGACAACAACTGCGGCATGAGGTTTTAAACCGGAGAAGCGGCACTTAAGGTTCCAAAATTTTTCAAAACCGATGTCTGCGCCAAATCCCGATTCGGTAACATGATAGTCACCGAGTTTCAGTCCGACTCTGTCTGCGATGATGGAAGACTGGCCAATTGCGATATTTGCGAAAGGTCCGGCGTGAACCAGCACGGGTTGCCCTTCAATAGTCTGCATCAGGTTTGGATTCAATGCTTCTACCATCCAGGCAGTCATTGCGCCGTCTACTTCAAGATCGCCGGTTGTTACGGGCTCTCCTTTTTTATTGTAGGCAACGACTATTTTTCCCATTCTCTCTCTGAAGTCTTTCAGGTCATTGGCTACGGAGAGTATGGCCATTATTTCGGAAGAAACGGCTATATCGAAACGGGACTTCATCATAAAGCCGTCCATTTTCCCGCCCATTCCGAGAATAATATCTCTAAGTGACTGGGCGCAGAAATCTATGATCCATCCCATCTGTACATTTCTTGGATTTATGTCCAGCCTTTTCAGGTTTCTTTTTGCAAGCTGGTCATCGTTATAATTAAACTCGTGCTGCATTCTTGATGTAAGGGCGACCATTCCGAGGTTGTGGGAATTCATGATAGCGTTTATATCGCCTGTGAGTCCCAATGAGAAAGGAGTAAGGGGTATGCACTGAGAAAGTCCGCCGCCTGCGGCAGATCCCTTGATATTCATTGTCGGGCCGCCTGATGGCTGCCTGATGGCTGCGATTACGTTTTTGTCTCTCTTTCCCAGACCCTGTACCAATCCTATGGTTGTCGTGGATTTTCCCTCTCCCAAAGGGGTGGGCGTTATCGCTGTCACATCGACATACTTTGCATCCGGTTTGTTTGATAGGCGATTAACGATGGCTTTAAAGTCTACTTTTGCCACATAATGACCATGCGGCAGGAGCTCCGATTTTTCGAGCCCTAACTTTTCAGCGAGCTCATAAACTGTTTTCATGTTTTTTTCTGCTGCCTCGGCTATTTCCCAGTCAGCATGTTTGGTTGGATCGATAGGCATAAATAAGTCCTCCTTCTTGTGATATTTAAGAGTTCAGTTAAAAGTTTGGTTGAGAGCTATTAAAGCTTATCTATTAAGCATCATGAATAATTTGTTTACGAGGGAGGTTTTGTGTCAGTTAGTCTAACATTAGGACAAACTGATGGTCAAGAAGAAAAAGATCGGGTCGACAATTCTCCATGATTATTTGCAACCGGCAGGCCGGTCTTGGTTTGGGAGTGTATGAAGATTGACAAAAGGGGTGTATTAAAACTATAATCAATTGTTTTTTTGGTTGTAGGAAACATTATAAAGCTCGGGGTTAAGAGATTCGGGATATTGAACAGCAACTTTCTCGTTGGAGTTTTCTTCCGGCTCTTGACAATTTACTTAATAAAATCTTTATTAAATAATCTGAACCTTTAAACTCCGAGATTTTTTTAATATTACAATTATTAGGAGGTTTTATGGCAGAAGGAATAATAAATGCAACAACAGCTACTTGGGATGCTGAAGTGATTGGCGCAGGGGGAGTCGTTTTAGTCGATTTTTGGGCCGTATGGTGTGGGCCTTGCCGAATGGTTGCACCTACGGTTGAAGAGCTGGCAAAAGAATATGAGGGGAAGATAAAGGTTGTGAAACTCAATACCGATGAAAATCCTGACATAGCCAGTAAATATAAAATAATGGGTATACCTACTCTGATGTTTTTTAAAGACGGAAACAAGGTCGATCAGATTGTCGGTGCTGTGCCAAAGTCTCAGTTAAAGGATAAAATAGATTCCCTTTTAGGCTAATAGAGATAATATTTGGAATTTTAATATTTTATTATAAATTTTCTGTAAATTAAAGCATGCTTTCAGGCCGGTCGTGTGAAGATATAATTCAGACTACAGAAATTTTTTTTATTTAAGGCGTTTACAAAAAATTTACAAAATAGAAGCAGACCTACTTCATATCACTACATCTGTTTCTTTTTTTTACCTTCCGGCCTTTTGCCTCATGCCCTGACATTATTAACTTATATAGAAATGTATGAAATATTTTATCGCCTCACCGGCTCTTTTTCTGCTGCTCCTGTTTTTTACGCTTTCCTGTCGTTTCGATCAACCCGGAGCCTTAAAGGTAGCTGAAGTTCCGCCGGATTTTCAATTGCCGGATATAGATGGAAGCATTATCTCCTTAAAAGAGTCGAAAGGAAAGGTGGTTCTTTTGGAGTTTTGGGCGACATGGTGTTCTCCATGTGTAGATGCAATTCCTTTCCTGAATTCTCTGTATGATAATTATCGGGATAAAGGGCTTACCGTACTCGCCATAAACCTTGATGGTGATAACGGGGTAGGGCGTGTAAAAGATTTCGCTAAAGAGTACGATATAAAATATCCGATTCTTTTTTCGGACGATCTGACCGGTAAGCTCTATGGCGTATCGAATATACCTGTCACCTTTATAATTGACAGAGAACACAAGGTTGCCGGCAAGTATTACGGCGCGTCTCCGAGGATAAAGTCTGTAATTTCAGAGAAAATAAAGGAGTTATTATAAAGTGTTTGTATCGTTAAACGAAAAACTCGATTCTATATTTAAGAAGCTCAAGAGCAGGGGGCTTCTTAAGGAAGAGGACATAGACCTTGCCATGAAAGAGATACGCCTTGCTCTTTTGGAAGCTGATGTGAACTTTAAGGTCGTAAAGAGGCTTATCGGAAGAATCAAGGAGAAATCCATAGGCAATGAAGTGCTGGAAAGCCTTACTCCGGGACAACAGGTCGTCAAAATCGTCAACGATGAATTGTGCATACTTCTTGGAGAAAAACAGGAGAGGATACAGTTTTCTCCAAATCCTCCTACAATCATTATGATGACAGGTCTCCACGGTTCCGGTAAGACAACAACATCGGCAAAGCTGGGGAAGCTTTTAAAATCTCAGGGCAGGAGACCTATGCTGGTTGCAGCTGATTTACAACGTCCCGCCGCCATTGATCAGTTGATTGTCCTGGGAAAGCAGATCGATGTTCCTGTATACTTCTCCAAAGAAGAAAAGGATCCTGTTAAACTATGCGCCGGAGCATTGAGTGAGGCCAAAAAAGAGGCCAGAGATATTTTGATTTTAGATACAGCCGGGCGTCTTCATATTGCCGACGACTTGATGGAGGAGTTGAAAAAAATCAAAGAAGCGGTAAAGGCTCATGAGATTCTTTTCATTGCCGATGCCATGACAGGTCAGGATGCCGTTAATGTGGCGAAAACATTTAATGATCTCCTTGAGATAGGAGGGATTATTCTTACGAAAATGGATGGAGATGCAAGAGGCGGTGCTGCTCTTTCCATAAGGGAGGTCACCGGTAAGCCTATTAAATTTATAGGTACCGGAGAGACAATAGAGATGATCGAACCCTTCCATCCCGAAAGGATAGTTTCGCGCATTCTCGGTATGGGAGACGTATTAACATTAATAGAAAAGGCGCAGCAATCTATTACTGAAAAGGACGCTGAAACTTTAAAAGAAAAACTCCTTGGAGAGACATTTACTTTTGATGATCTGAGGGATCAGATTAAAAAAATTCGTTCCATGGGGCCTATAGAAAACCTTCTGTCCATGATTCCGGGTTTAAATAAGCAGTTAAAAGGGATCAATGTAGATGAAAAGCAGTTTGTTAAGATAGACGCCATTATAAGCTCGATGACAAAGAAAGAACGTAGGAGTCCTCAGGTTCTGAACGGCAGCAGAAAGAAAAGAATCGCAGCCGGAAGCGGCACCACGATTACCGATGTCAACAGATTGATAAAGCAGTACAAGGAGATGAAAAAAATGATGAAAATGTTTAAAGGAAAAAAGGGTCTCAGAATGCCTGATTTTATGCCTTTTTAATGTATCTCCCGGATAGTCGCAGTTTTTTTCTTTTTTTCCTGAATCAATCCCGTAAACAGCTCTTAACCAACTAAATTCTCTGCCCTTTCTCTGCACCAAAGTCCACATCCAAAGCACGGAATCAGCACATGCTTTTGCAGACAATATTGTCATTCGATACAAAAATGTAGCGTCAAGAGAAGTGCGTTAATTGAGGAATTCACTCTTTTTTACCCTCCAATCCCTTACCCATATGATCCTAACCCGGCATAACCGGAACCAAAGAGGTTTGGGGAATTTCGAAGAAATTCCCTTCAAGTCTCCTCTCCCCTTGAGGGGAGAGGACTAAGGTGAGGGGTGACGGTGCAGAAGCGTTACCCTATCGAGTACCTTACCGCACCCCCTCACCCCAACCCTCTCCCCCTTCAAAGGGGTAGAGGGAGTAAAAAATCGCTGCTTTCACAGCTTTATTTTAAAAGTCAGTGCATATTTCTAAATGCTCAGAAGCCTTATATATAAAGGCTAAAACAGTGATAATCAAAATATTGGTGCTTTTTTGCGCACAATTTCATTTATAAGCGACTAAAAAAAGCATTTAGCTGTCAGCTTTTAAATGGCAACACTTTACTGTTCAGAACACTTTCACCCTTAAGGTGATGCTCGTTTTTGGCTTGATATCTGTATTTTCCTAAACTGACCGCTGACGGCTGTTTTAGGATGATTTCTTTTTTTAAAATTTAATATTTGGTATGGTTTTTGATAGTAATTATGACTTCAATATTGTGACTGATAATTATTATCATTATTGAAAGCAAACTCATACATTCTAAATTCTACTGGAGGTAAAAAATGACATCTAATAATCTGAATCTGTTCGACTTCTCGAAACCCAACATCAGACTGCTCCACCTGACATGGTTTGCATTTTTTCTTACATTTGCGATTTGGTTCAGTCATGCGCCTCTGCGTGACCTGATCATTGCTTCGTTCGGTATGACAAAGGCCCAGTGGAAAGCATTAATTGTTTTGAATGTGGCTTTAACGATTCCCGCCAGAATCGTTATCGGCATTTTGGTTGATAAGCTCGGTCCCCGTCTGGTCTACAGCGGACTTTTGATCTCCTCCTCTTTTTTCTGTTTTGCCTTTGCCTTTGCTCAGACCTATGAGCAGCTTGCACTTTTCCGCTTTCTGCTTGGTTTTGTGGGGGCAGGATTTGTAATCGGCATCCGTATGGTTGGTGAATGGTTTCCTGCCAAACAGGTCGGGCTGGCGGAAGGGGTTTACGGCGGCTGGGGAAATTTCGGCTCTGCTGCGGCAGCCATGACCCTGCCTACGGTTGCCCTGCTCTTTGGAGGAGAAAACGGATGGCGTTACGCCGTTGCATCGACAGGCGTATTAGCACTGGTTTACGGTTTTTTATACTACTGGAGAGCAAGAAATACCCCAAAGGGGTCTACATATTTTAAGCCGAAAAAGAGCGGCGGACTGGAAGTGGCCAATAAGAGGGATTTCTGGTTTTATTTGGCAATGAACATTCCTATGTACGTCATACTTGCCGTGCTGGCATGGAAACTCTCTCCTTCGGGAGTCAGTCTTCTTTCCGGTACAACAGTGAACTTACTCTATGCTTTTTTGATTGTACTTGCCGCCATTCAGTTCAGTCAGATATATAAAGTGAACAAAGAGATGCTGAGAAGTGGTGCTGAAGAACACCAGAAGTATAACTTTAAGCAGGTAGCTCTCCTTGACTGGGCTTATTTTGTTACATTCGGATCGGAGCTGGCCGTTGTTTCCATGCTGCCCGGCTTTTTCATGGATACATTCGAAGGGCTGACGGTGGCTCAGGCAGGTCTTTTGGGATCGGTGTACGCCTTTATGAATCTGGCGGCTCGACCTGGAGGCGGATGGATCAGTGATAAATTCGGCCGTCGTCGTTCCATGATGATTCTTGTGGCGGGACTGGCTCTTGGGTATTTGATTTTATCTACCATCAATGGCTCATGGCCGATATGGTTGGCAGTCATTGCAGTTATGTCATGCTCCTTTTTCGTACAGGCCGGGGAGGGCGCGGTGTTTGCTATGGTGCCGCTGGTCAAACGGCGTTTAACAGGACAGATTGCCGGTATGGTAGGCGCTTATGGTAATGTCGGCGCTGTTACTTATCTCACTACCTTTACATTTGTAGATGCAAGCACCTTCTTTCTGGTAATTGCCGGCTCTGCAGTGATCTGCTTTTTTCTGGTATTATTTCTGGACGAACCAAAGGGCCACACAACGGAAGTGCTCCCTGACGGTACTGTGCAATTTATAGAAGTAAGCTGAAGTAAAGACAAGGCATCAGGCAAGAGGCATAAGTTTTTATGCCCCTTGCCTGATTTTATAAAAACGATGTCAACAAAGCATTTGATCAATCAGTTGGAAGTCGAAATTTTTCAGTCTTCCCTGCGTGGTGAAAAGTCGGAAAATCAGGATGCCCTGGGGGCCAGATTACCTGAAGACGATCTGGCTGTGACCAAAGGGATTGCTTTGATTATAGCAGACGGTGTGAGTGCTGCAGAAGCTGCAAGGGAAGCGAGTCACTCCTGTGTCATCGGCTTCTTATCGGATTATTATGCGACTCCCGATTCGTGGAGCGTTAAACAGTCTGCACAGTGCGTGCTGCAGTCTCTTAATCGATGGCTTTACGGCCGGAGTCAGATTCATATACAGGGCCGGGGTTTTATAACGACAATGAGCGTATTAATTATAAAATCCGGATGCGCCCATATTTTTCATGTGGGAGACGCAAGAATTTACAGGTGGAGAGACAACGATCTGGAGCAGCTTACGGAAGATCATGCCCATCATTATTCAGGGCACAGACACTACCTCTCCAGAGCGATCGGGGCCGATATTTTCCTGGATATTGACTATCGTATGACAGATGTCCGAAAGGGCGATATCTATCTCCTCTCAACGGACGGTATACATGATTTCCTGACTCACAGGCAAATCCTTGAAGTAATGTCTGAACATAGTGAGAGCACAGAGGAAATCGTTACTATATTAAACGGCAGAGCCATAGAGGCCAAGAGCGATGACAATATGAGTTGCCAGGCCATTCGCATTATCGATCAACCCGACCAAAAAGGCGATGACGCCTTTCGATTGCTCAAAGAGCTGCCTTTCCCGCCGGATCTGGAACCCGGTCAAATAGTGGATGGTTGGAAAGTTATCAGACAGATTCATGCCAGTACGAGAAGTCAGCTCTATCTGGTCGAGGATAAAGAGGGAGCGCGTTGTGTAATGAAAACCCCTTCCGTAAATTTTGAAGACGATCCGGGGTATATTGAGCGATTTGTTATGGAAGGATGGATCGGTTCGAGAGTGCAGAGCCCCTATGTTGTTAATATTGTACCTTCAACGGAAAAACGAACGTTTCTGTACTATCTTACAAAATATATTCCCGGGCTGACTCTGAATCAGTTAATAGAGGAGCGCGGGAAACTGGAGGTTACAGATGCAATCGATATTACGGAACAGATTTCAAAAGGCTTGAGAGCCTTTCACCGCAAAGAGACCCTTCACCAGGATTTAAAACCGGATAATATTGTCATAGGTAAACACGGGGCAGTGATTATCGACTTCGGATCGTGTCTGGTTGCCGGGATCGATGAGATTCAGGGGCCTTTTCAAAGGGAGGTTGCTTTGGGTACAATAGATTATTCCGCTCCTGAATACCATTATGGAGGAAAACGTTCGGAAAGGAGCGATCAGTTTTCCCTGGCCCTGATTCTCTATGAAATGCTTACCGGCGAACACCCCTATGGTCGACAATTCGAGCATTGCAAAACGCTTCAGGATTTTCAAAGGTTAAAATACAAGCCTGCCCGTACATTCAGTCCTATGGTCCCTCTTTGGATTGACGGAGCCATCAACAGGGCGTTAAGTGTATCACAGGAACAACGTTATGAATCTCTGTCAGAGTTTATTTATGATCTCAAACATCCAAATCCAAAATACCTTTGTGCAACGGACAGACCATTAATAGAAAAGCATCCCCTTCTGTTTTGGAAAATAGTGTCCACTCTTTTACTGGTCGGAAATTTGGTGTTTTTTTATCTGTTGAGTTTTCAATGAGACAAGGCGAGGGGTGACGGTGGGAAAGGGTTGGGAAGAGAGGCTTGAGAATTGAGTGTTTATAAAAATGCTTTGTGTGAGAAAAATTTTTTACTCATGTCGGAGGAGTAATGAGTCGGTTTTTGGAAAGATTACGTTTTTTTGACAGGAAAAAGGATGAGTTCGCTGACGGTTTCGGTGTGATTACTAATGAAGACCGTTCCTGGGAAGAGATATACAGACAGCAGTGGCAATATGACAAGATCGTTCGTTCTACTCACGGGTGCAACTGTACGGGATCGTGCAGTTGGAAGGTTTATGTAAAAGACGGATTCATCTCAAGGGAAGTTCAGCAAACCGATTATCCGCGGACCAGACCGGATATTCCGAATCATGAGCCGCGAGGTTGTCAGCGCGGTGCAAGTTACTCCTGGTATACATATGGCGCCAATCGTATTAAATATCCCATGATTCGTAAGACTCTTTTAACTATGTGGAGAGATGCCCGTAAAAGCCTGTCACCTGTTGATGCATGGGCTTCTGTTGTGGAGTCGACGGATAAGGCGACTGCTTATAAAAAAGCACGTGGCATGGGAGGATTCATCCGTTCTTCATGGGACGAGGTGAATGAGATCATTGCAGCCGCCAATATTTATACCATAAAACAATACGGGCCTGACAGGATTATCGGTTTTTCTCCGATCCCGGCAATGTCCATGGTTTCCTATGCCGCAGGTTCTCGTTACCTCTCTCTGATTGGCGGAACATGTATGAGCTTTTACGACTGGTACTGCGATCTTCCTCCTTCCTCTCCAATGACCTGGGGCGAGCAGACCGATGTGCCTGAGTCAGCGGATTGGTATAACTCTACATATATAATTGTTTGGGGATCGAATGTACCGCAGACACGCACGCCTGACGCTCACTTTTTAACGGAAGTTCGTTACAAAGGGGCAAAAACAGTGGTAATTACACCTGATTACTCCGAAGCAGCCAGATTTGGCGATATCTGGCTGAGTCCGAAGCAGGGAACCGATTCAGCACTTGCTCTGGCTTTAGGCCATGTGATTTTAAAAGAGTATTTTATCGAAAAGCCAAGGAAATATTTTATTGACTATTGTCTTCAGTACTCCGATATGCCTATGCTTGTGTTGTTGGAAGAGCATGGAAACAATCTTTTTAAATCCGGTCGTTTTCTCCGCGCTTCCGATTTTTCCGAAAAGCTTTGTCAGGGTGATCGCATGGAATGGAAAACCCTTGTATGGGACGAGATTAGTGACAATCCCGCTGTTCCCAACGGATCGATCGGTTTCAGGTGGGATAAAAACGGTCTGTGGAATCTCGATAATCGTGAAGCTTTGGAAGGTAAAGATATCAGACCCTTACTCAGTTTTATCGATTGTCTGTCTCAACGTGTTCAGGCGGCCTTCCCTTATTTTGGAGGCGATGGTGACGAGAATATCGTTATTCGCACCATACCGGTACGAAAAATTGTATTAAAAGATGGCAAAGAGGCCCTTGTCACTACGGTTTTCGATCTGATGACAGCGAGTTACGGCATTGAAAGGAAGTCCGCCGGCGAGGTGTCACAATCGACTTATGACGATGAAGCCCCTTACACGCCTGCATGGCAGGAAAAGATGACAGGCATTGCCAGAGAAAGAGTAACAGGTATTGCACGGGAGTTTGCAGAGAATGCAGAAAAAACAGGCGGCAAGTCAATGATTATTGTGGGAGCTGCTTTAAACCACTGGTACCATGGGGATATGAGTTATCGCGGTCTGATCAATGTACTGATAATGTGCGGCTGTGTCGGCAAATCGGGCGGTGGTTGGGCCCATTATGTGGGACAGGAAAAACTTCGTCCCCAGACAGGTTGGTTACCCCTTGCCTTTGGCCTTGACTGGCATCGTCCGCCGCGCCATATGAACTCGACCTCCTTCTTTTATGCTCATTCCGAGCAGTGGAGGCATGAAAAGCTGAATACCAGAGATATCCTCTCTCCGCTGGTTGATAAAGAGAGCTATCCGGAACATCCCATCGACTGGAACGTAAAGGCCGAGCGTATGGGCTGGCTGCCATCGGCGCCTCAACTCAACAGAAACCCCCTTCATATTGCAGGAGAAGCTGACTCTGCAGGAATGGAAACAGAAGAATTTCTTGTTAATAACCTTAAAAGCGGTAATCTCTCCTTTGCAAGTGAAATGCCTGAAGATCCGAAGAATTTTCCAAGAAATATTTTTGTGTGGCGGTCCAATGTTTTAGGTTCGAGCAGCAAGGGACATGAATATTTTCTAAAGTATTTACTGGGTACACGAAACGGTGTAATGAACGACGGTTTGAACAATGCGGAATTTTCCGTACCTGAAGAAGTCAAATGGCATGAGAATCCTCCTGAAGGTAAGCTGGACCTTGTGGTTACACTGGATTTTCGGATGTCCTCCACATGCGTATATTCCGATATCGTTCTTCCCTGCGCCACATGGTATGAAAAAGATGATCTCAGTACAACGGATATGCACCCCTTTATCCATCCCCTTACCAAAGCAGCAGAGCCGGCTTGGGAAGCTCGTTCTGACTGGGATATTTTTAAAGGAATCGCCGCTGTCTTTTCCCGAATGTCAAAAGGGATTCTTGGTTCGGAAAGGGATGTGGTAATGGTTCCGATACTCCACGATACGCCGGGGGAACTGGCTCAGGCCATAGGAATCAGAGATTGGAAAAAGGGGGAGTGCGATCCTGTGCCGGGTAAAACAATGCCAAATATATTCGTTGTGGAGAGACATTATCCCGATACGTTTAAGAAGTTTACTTCCCTTGGCCCTTTAATGGAAAAAATCGGTAATGGCAGTAAAGGGATTTCCTGGAAAACAGACGAAGAGGTGGAATTGGTCGGCCGCTTAAACAAAAGGGTAGTAGAAAATGGCGTGAGCCTGAATCGACCTGTCATTAACTCTCCTGTTGATGCGGCGGAAGTTATACTCTCTCTCGCCCCTGAAACCAATGGTCATGTCGCCGTAAAAGCATGGAAGGCTTTGGAGGGTTTTACGGGAAAGGAGCACTCCCATCTGGCAGTATCCAGAGAGAGCGAAAAAATTGGTTTTCATGATCTGAAAGCTCAGCCCCGTAAGATTATTACCTCTCCTACATGGTCGGGCATCGAAGATGAGAGTGTTACTTATAATGCAGGCTATACCAATATCAACGAATCGATCCCCTGGAGAACTCTCACCGGAAGGCAGCAGTTCTATCAGGATCATGAGTGGATGGCTGCCTTTGGAGAACAATTGGTTGTATATAAGCCGCCAATCGATACAAAGAGCATAGATTCCGTGAAGGGGAAAAATTCAGCAGGCAATCGTGAAATTGTTCTTAACTGGATCACTCCTCATCAGAAATGGGGGATTCACAGTATGTACTCGGAAAACCTGATTATGCAGACATTGTCGCGTGGCGGGCCTGTTGTGTGGATAAGCGAGAAAGACGCCAAAGAGGCGAAAATCAGGGACAATGACCAGGTGGAAATTTTTAACTCCAACGGTGCTTTAACATGCCGCGCCGTGGTAAGCCAGCGAATTGGCAAAGGAATGATTCTGATGTATCATGCTCAGGAGAGGATATTGAATATCCCCGGTTCCGAGACGACCGGTACGCGAGGCGGTCACCACAACTCGGTGACAAAGGTTGTTACCAAACCAACCCATATGATCGGGGGGTACGCCCATCAGTCATATGGCTTTAACTATTACGGTACTGTGGGATGTAACAGAGATGAGTTTGTCGTTGTCAGGAAAATGAGTCATGTCGATTGGCTGGAGGGAAAATGAAAATAGGCTCACAGATTGCAATGGTTCTGAACCTGGATAAATGTATCGGTTGCCATACCTGTTCGGTTACTTGTAAAAAGACGTGGACATCACGGGAAGGTATGGAGTACGGCTGGTTCAACAATGTAGAGACCCGGCCCGGGCTTGGTTATCCGAGAGAGTGGGAGAATCAGGAGAGATGGAAGGGAGGATGGAAACGGCTTGACAATGGAGCTATCGTACCGGGCATAGGAACGCGGGCCCGTGTTTTGTCAAAAATATTTGCAAACCCAGATTTGCCGGAAATAGACGACTACTATGAGCCCTTTGATTTTGACTATGGCCGTCTCCATGAAGCTCCCGAGTCGGACCACCAGCCAATTGCCCGTCCGCGTTCGTCCATAACCGGCAGGACAATGGAAAAAATAATGGCAGGGCCTAATTGGGATGATTCCCTTGGAGGCGAGTTTGAAAAGAGAAGTCGCGACAGGAATCTCGACAATACTCAAAAAGAGATTCTCGGTGAATTTGAAAACACTTTCATGATATCTCTTCCCCGTTTATGTCATCACTGCCTCAACCCCGCATGTGTGGCGACATGTCCTTCCGGTGCAATTTACAAGAGAAAAGAAGACGGTGTTGTGCTGATAGATCAGGAGAGGTGCAGGGGATGGAGAATGTGTATAAGCGGTTGCCCCTATAAGAAGATATACTACAATTGGAAGTCTGGAAAATCGGAAAAGTGTATATTCTGTTATCCCAGAACAGAGTCCGGTATGACGACGTTGTGTTCGGAATCCTGTACAGGCAGGCTCAGATACCTTGGAGTGTTATTATACGACAAGGATGAGATTCAACGTATTGCATCGATTCCTTCGGAAAGTGATATATATGAGAAGCAGATCGGGATTTTTTTAAACCCCCATGATTCTGAAATCATTAAAGCGGCGGGACAGTGTGGGATTTCCGATTATACAATAGAAATTGCTCAAAAATCACCGGTGTACAAGTTCATCGTGCAATGGAAACTCGCCTTTCCTCTGCACCCTGAATACCGCACTCTTCCCATGGTCTGGTATGTACCTCCCTTAAGTCCGATTCGGTCGAATTTCGAAGAGAGCGGGAAAAGTACAAACAGCGTTATCCCGGATGTGGAATCATTAAGGATTCCCGTTAAATATCTTGCCAATATGTTCACATTCGGAGAGGAAGCCCCTGTAAAATCCGCTTTGAAGCGCATGCTGGCTATGAGGGCCTATAAAAGAAGTGAGAATGTAGAGGGATTCAAAAATAAAGCCTTTCCGGAAGAAACAGGACTTACGGAGCAAGAAGCAGAGGAGATGTACCGGTATATGGCCATTGCAGATTATGAGGATCGTTTTGTTATATAACCATTAATAAAAACAGCAGTCAGCTATCAGCGGTCAGCCTTCAGCCAGGGAAAGTATTGATGTTATGCCAAGAATAAGCTTCATCTTATGGATGAAGGTGTTTTGAAACATAAAGTGTTGCAATTTAAAAGCTGATAGCTGACAGCTAAATGCTTATTATTTAAGAGGTTTTTATGTCCTATATACATACATTACTATTCGGAATATATCCCTATATCGCATTGTCGGTACTAATCGTCGGATCTATTATGCGATATGACAATGCACAGCATACATGGAAAGCGGGGTCCAGTCAGTTTCTTGGAAATGACGGCATAGGCCCCGGGAGTCTGCTCTTTCATTTAGGCATTATCTTTAGTTTTTTCGGGCATCTGGCCGGTATGCTGACGCCTGCTTCTTTCTATCACCATATCGTATCGCCTGAAATGAAACAGACCTTTGCAATTACTTCAGGAGGGGTATTCGGTATTCTCTGTCTGATTGGTCTGATTATATTAATGCTGCGTCGTTTTAAAAATCCGAGAATCGCTGCAACCGGCGAAAAGTCGGATAAATATCTTTTGTTGCTGCTTTGCCTTCAGATTCTGCTTGGACTGCTGAGTATTGTCGTGTCGGCGAAACATCCTGACGGCTCCATGATGATGCAGTTGGCGGCATGGTCGCAGGCTGTCGTGACATTTCGTCCTTTTACTGCCGTTGAGGCTGTTGAGGGGGTTCATATAATATATAAAATGCATATATTTTTAGGATTAACCATATTCCTGATGTTTCCTTTCACCCGTCTCGTTCATATTTTAAGCGTCCCTGTGGGGTACTTGTGGCGTACTTATCAGGTTGTAAGGGAGGGGGAAAGCAGCCCTGGAATTAAGTAACAGTTCATCTTGAAAATAAAAAAATATGAGGAGCAAACATGGGTAAGTCCGTTAGTACGACAGAGTTTAACGAAATGTTGAAGACTCTGGCAGGCGAATACAGAATATTCGCACCGAAAAGGTTTGTACATCATGGCAAATGTACGGGTACTGATCTGATCAGGTATGGAGAAGTGCACTCGTTAGATGAAATCGAGTATAAAGCGAAATCCAATTTCTCGCTAAAGGAGATTCTACACCCCATAAATCAGACAATCTTCTATTTCACGGAAACAGAATTTTCCGAGCCTGCCACAGAGAACAAAGGGATTGTCATCTTCGCCAGACCATGCGATATAAACGGCGTTTTCAGACTTGATAACATTTTTCTTCATAATGGTGATGAAGAGGACTATTATTACAAAAAACCGAGAGATAAAGTCAGGTTTGTGATGATGGAGTGTACAGTGGGTTTTGAAAACTGTTTTTGCGTGTCTATGGATACAAACAAGTCAGACGATTATCATATGGCCGTAAGATTTGGAGGAGAGGAATATCTTCTTGATATCAGGGATCAGTTTTTTATCGATGTTTTGGAAGGGGTAGGAGAGGATATTGAGTTTACACCTGATTTTATCAAAAGAAATAGAGTGGAAGTAAGACTTCCTGAAATCGATAGAATGCCGCCGGCTATGTATGATCATGAGATGTGGGACGAGTACAGCACCAGGTGTATTGCCTGCGGACGATGCACCACCACCTGTATCACATGCAGTTGTTTTACGACAACGGATATTGCCAACGAAGATAATCCCAAGCAAGGTGAGAGACGCCGCACATGGGCTTCCTGTCACATTGAAGGATTTACCGATATGGCCGGAGGTCATGGTTTCAGAAAGAAAAACGGCGAAAAGATGAGATTTAAGACGTTGCACAAAATTTACGATTACAACAGGCGGTTCGGAAAAGGACCTATGTGTGTAGGCTGCGGGAGATGTGATGACGCCTGTCCTGTATATATCTCGTTTTCCAACTGTATAAACAAGGTGACAAGTTATGTGTAAAGGAGTCGATAGCAGTGAATAATCCATATTTACCAAAACCATATCATATTCTGGAAATATTCCACGAATCAGAAACTGAATTCACCTTTAAACTGGAGCGCGATTATGAGATTAACTTTGGTCAGTTTCTCCAGGTCTCATTACCGAGGATTGGAGAAGCGCCCATATCTGTGAGTGATTTCGGAGAGGGCTGGTTAGAGATGACAATCAGGGCTGTGGGTAACTTAACTAAGGATATCTTTAAACTCACGGCAGGCGATAAGATGTTTGTTCGCGGCCCATATGGTAACGGCTTTGATATGAGTGAGTATATAGGAAAGCATCTTGTCATTGCCGCCGGAGGAACCGGGCTGGCTCCCGTTCGAAGCATGATTAATCATATTTACAGGGATGAGGGAGTGGTAGAAAAACTTGATCTGCTTTTTGGATTTAAAAATCCCTCTTCCATTATCTTTAACAGAGATATTGAGAAGTGGAAAGAGAAATTCGACACCATGCTCACACTCGATGAAGCCTGCGGACTGGACGGTGTTTGTGAAGGGTTGATCACTAACTATGTTAAAGACGTCAGGCTCTCGGAGTTCGAAAAGATGGCGGTCATTGTAATAGGACCGCCTGTCATGATGAAGTATACTGCCGGGGAGTTTGTAGAGAGAGGGGTGCCGGAGGAGAAGATATGGGTCTCCTTCGAACGTAACATGTCCTGCGCACTGGGCAAGTGCGGGCACTGCAAAATAGACGAAACATATGTCTGCCTGGAAGGGCCGGTGTTCAATTATTCAAAGGCCGTTAAGTTAATCGATTAAGAGGTGACAATTAATAACTAAAAACAGCAATCAGCTGTCAGAGGTCAGCCTTCAGCTAAGTAAAGAATTGATGTTATGCCAATAATAAGCTTCACCTAATGGGCGAATCTGTTTTGAACCATAAAGTGTTGCAATTAAAGAGCTGACAGCTATATGCTTTTTTTAGTTAATATTTTCTTTGTGTCTTTGTGTGAGAATAAATATCTTGTTTTAGACTGCTCTTAAAAGGAGAAAAAATGACACTCGATATAAACATAGGAAAAGTTATAAAAAATGCTTACCGTATCACATCTACAAGAGGACTGACTGCTCTGAGAGTAAGGATACCGGGAGGGCATCTGGAAACAAAATATTTGGATATTTTAAAAAAGATTGCCGATGATTTTGGTAACGGCACTCTTCATATGACTACAAGGCAGGGTTTTGAAATTCCAGGAATTGATTTAAAGAGAATTCCAGAAATAAACCAACGGATAGGTCCTGTGATTCAGGGGATTGAGATTGATACGGCAGGTATTGATATCTCCGAGCCGGAGGCAGGTTATCCTGCTGCCGGTACGAGGAATATTGCTTCCTGTATAGGCGGCAGAGTATGCCCCTTTGCGAACTGCGATACCACCGATCTTGCCTTTAAAATAGAGAAGAAGGTGTATCCCAATAATTTTCATGTAAAAATCGCTGTTACAGGATGTCCCAATGATTGCATAAAAGGTCATCTCCATGATTTTGGAATTATAGGACTCTGCGAGCCTGTGTATGATTACTCAAGGTGTATCGGATGTGGGGCATGCAGCAACAATTGTAGAGCTGTCGCCACAGGCGCTCTTATTCTTAAAAACGGAAAAATCAGGCGTGACGAAAGAAGGTGCATAGGTTGTGGGGAGTGCGTACTCCAATGTCCCACAGCGGCATGGACAAGAAATCCGATGAAATTCTATAAAATGGTAATTATGGGGCGTACAGGAAAGAAGAATCCCAGAATAGCGCGTCCTTTTCTCATTTGGGTCAATGAGAGCGTCGTTATGGACGTTTTGACCAATACATATCAGTATATCGATAAATATATAAACAAATCTCTCCCAAAGGAGCATGTCGGTTACATCGTGGACCGAACCGGTTATCCGACTTTCAGGGATTTTGTACTGGACGGAGTGAAACTGAATCCTGAGGCAAAGTTGTCACAACACATAAATTGGGGAGGATATGAAAATGCATCTTACTTGTTTATCAAGTAAAAAAGTGTTGATATAGATTACACAATGTCATTACATATAGATACTTTGCCGGCTTTTTCAATCCTTATCGATAAAAAGCCAGACGATTGGCTGTATGAAAGTTGCAAAAAAAGCCAGTGGCAATATAAAATATTTCATTGAAAGGAGAGCATAGCACTTGATATGAAGATTATTCCTGCCATAGATTTGAAAGAAGGACAATGCGTAAGACTTCTTCAGGGAAAAAAAGATGAGGTCACGGTCTATTCCGACGACCCGGGAAGTACTGCAAAGAAGTGGGTTGATTGTGGCGCCGAGATCATTCACATCGTTGATCTTGACGGCGCCTTTACCGGTACTCAGAAAAATATTAGCGGGATCGAGAAGATTCGTAAAGCCGTAGACGTCACCCTGGAGCTTGGCGGCGGAATTAGAGATATGGAAAGGATAAGATTTTTAACCGATCTGGGAATAGACAGAATTATTATCGGTACGGCAGCGATTGAAAATCCTGAATTGCTAAAAAATGCCTGTAGGGAATTCCCGGGGAGAGTATTTGTCGGTATAGATACCAAAGACGGAATGGTGGCCGTTAAAGGATGGGAGGAGATCACTCAAAAAAAGGCAATAGATCTCTCTCTGGAGATGGAGAAAATCGGCGTTGCAGGCATTATTTACACTGACATAAGAAGAGACGGGATGTTGACCGGTCCGAATATCGAAGCTACCAGGGAGATTTCCGAGGCCGTTACTATTCCGGTTATTGCATCGGGCGGTATTTCCGGCATGGATGATATTCGCAATCTTCTTGAAATAAATGGGCTTTACGGAGCGATTACCGGTAAGGCCATCTATTCAGGGGCCATAGATCTGAGAGAGGCTATTGAACTTTCCAATCAATAGAAGAGCGGCGATAATACGTGTCTAATCCCGATGACCTCCCTCCCAAAACTCCTTTTACCAGAACCGGAATCATTGCACTCACTTTTTTGACAGAAGGTGTGGCCGTTGTACTGGCTCTTATTCTGGCGAATGTTTTCGAAATCAGGCTTTTTGTACGATCACCGGATTTATTAAAAGACATTATTATCGGAACGTCAGGAGCTTCCCTGCCTCTTTTTCTCTTTATTTTCACCCTATCGGAATACGCCGAGTCGATACCTTTTTTAAGTTCCTTAAAAAGGACGTTAATCAATGAAGTCAGGCCCATCTTTGCCAATGTCAGCTTAACGGATATTATTGCAATATCCCTTCTTGCAGGTGTTGCCGAGGAACTTCTTTTCAGAGGTGTGATTCAGGTAAAACTGGGCATTTTCTGGACAAGCATTATCTTCGGTCTCCTCCATTTTATTACTCCTGCATACTTCCTGATAGCAACTTTTATGGGAATTTATATAGGATTGATGTTCGATTATTATCAAAGCATAGTGATCCCGATTCAGCTCCACTTTATCTATGACCTGGGTGCTTTGATTTATCTAAAATATCTTATTCGCGAAAAAGAAGAAGGTAATTAATAAACATTGCAAAAACAAATCTCTGTCAGTCAGCTATCAATTTCTATAGTGACTCATGCCGGGTTAGATTAAATTACCCTAATCACTACATAACTCATCAATCAATTTTTTACGTAAAGTGTCCACCTGGTTTATCAAAGATTCGGAGAGCTTTAAAGAGTCCTCTGCATCATACTCGTCTATGGATTCAAAGTCACCATAATCAACATCAGTTCTCCTTGAGAGGAGGAGTTTAAAATCCTTCACTATCTTAGTAGGGAGAATACCAGATTTAATAAATCTGAGGCTTACCATTGTTATGACGTCGTCATGAGTTTCAGGATTTACACCTTGAAGAATCAAGAGTGACCTTATCGCATTAAGGGTTGACTCAAAAATAAATTCGCATTTTTATTTTTGAGTCAACCCTAAGAGCCGCATAATAACTCCTGTTAACAGACGTCTTAAACCTGAATTCTTTAAAATTACTGCGAGCGTCTTTCAAAAACTCAAGAGCCTTTTCCATCCTGATATGGCTGAGACTCTTTTTATCTTTTGGTTCTAATTGAAGTGGTCTTGACAAACCCGTCCACTTCACATGGACGTTTATCCTCTATTTCTATCGGTTCATCCTTTTGATATTTTACCAAAGGCCATAGAGTATTAGAGACTCCGACAACGGTCCCCAGATAATATAATACCATTCCCGTTAAAAGACCGAAGTTAAATAGATAAACTCCTCCTATGCAGATTACACCCGGAACGATCGTGGCCTTAAAATTGGTGCTCATTGTATTTTCAAATTGATCCACAAGTTCGAAAAGCTGTTTCAGATGGTTCAGACTTCCATCCATCAGAACGATTTGAGCAGTATCGACAGCCACAGTGGAAGCACCTTTAAGGGAGATAGAAACTTGAGCCGATTTGAGGGCAATTGCATCATTTATACCGTCACCGATAAAGCAGACAAATCGACCTTCCTTCGATAGTCCTTTAACCAAATCGGCTTTATTTTCAGGTAAAACTTCTGCAAAATAATTGTCTATTCCCAGAGCTTCAGCCATACAACGAGTGGGTTCTTCATGGTCACCTGAAACTATATAAAGTTTTATATTTCGTTGCTTCAGGTATTGAATAATTTCAGCCGCTTCAGGACGGATAGTCGGATGTATTTCGAAGATACCTTTCAATTGGTTATTAATGCTTATATAAATCAACGAAAACCCTTCAGACTCTGCTTTATTCTGAATATCCATGGTAATTTCCGGTAATTCAATTCCTTCACGAGACATAAAACGGGCGCTACCAATGAAAATCCGGTCTCCATTAATTCTGACTTTAATACCATAACCTACTTCATAGTCGGCTTCATCCAAATCAGGTAAATTTATATCTTTACTCTCCGATTTATCTACAATCGCCCTGGCTATCGGGTGCGTGTGACGATATTCAGCAGCCGCAGCATAGCCTAACAGGGTATCTTCATCATAATCTGCAATACAATGAATTTGGGTGACTTCGGGTTGTTCCATAGTCAAAGTACCTGTTTTATCAAAGACAACGGTATCGACTTGACGTATTGATTCCAATACCCTTCCATCTTTAATCAAAATTCCGTTGCGAGAGAGAATTTGCAGATAGCTGAGTACTGTGAGCGGGCCTAATGAGATCATATTCGCACCGAGGGCGGACCACATGACAGTCAGTGCAGGTCCTGATCCCTTTAATATCCACGTTGTTCCTGTAATACCTAATTCAAATGGCACAAACTTATCTGCAATTTCCTGTCCGCGAATAACAAGCGTATCTTTATAGTTTTGAGCATTTTCGAGTACTTTGGCAATTTTAGCTGCAACAGTTTCTTCTCCTGCTGTTTCCACACAGATATGAATACTACCTGACAACATCAATGTAGCCGCAAACACCTTGTCGCCGGTTGCTTTCTCCACCGGCTGACTTTCACCGGTAAGAATATGCTGATCGATGGTAGCATCTCCTTTCTTAATGCTACCATCTACAGGGATGATTTCTCCTGTGTTAACAACTACAACATCCCCTGGCTGTATTGCGGTAATATCGACTTCAATTTCTACACCATCTTTTTCGAGCCACGCCTTTGGCGGATGATTGCCAAAAACACTTACCAGTTGCTTTTTAGAGTGATCTTCGGTTTTATTGATAATTTTAACAAAAAATCTGCCTACCAGCCCCCCCACGGCAGCCAGGATTAAATGACCATCTACAATCATGCCTACTATCAGAATTCCGTTTATCATAAATAAGCTGAAAAAACGTTTAGATTTAATATCACGCCAAATAAATTTATAAAGATCTCGGGCCAAATACATGATCATTGTTACACTTAATATTGAAAATAGAGGTGATATACTGCCCAATAAAGCTGTTGTAACCGCTCCGGCAGAAAGAATAATGTTTTGATTAACATTTTCCTGTTCTTTTCGCATCCCCGTGCTTAAGTCTGCAGATTTCGTTAACTGCTGTCGTTCATCGTCGCTTACAACACTCTTTACATCTTTAAAAAGTTTTGTTAAGCTAAAATTTTTTTTGCCTGCACTGTTCTCTAAATATAGGGTTTCACTGCTATTCGATCGGGTGTTAACACTGTCGGATTGTTCGGATGTTTTGACAGACAGTTGATCTTTGTTACGCTTTCTCATAAAAAATGTAGCCCCGGCAATACCGATTAAAGTAAGTTCAATTAACATGATAAATTCCCATAATCTTCCTTCGAATATTCAGCTTCTAATTATAGCAAATCCTATCATCTTTAATCATAAATTCTCCCTTTAATGTTAATAGTTTGCCTGTTCCCGCCTACTCTCCCAGTTAAAAAGTCAATTAATAGATATTGTGGTCATAAAGAGGGTGGAGGTAAAAGATTTCGGTCTGGTTTTAGACCGGATCTATTGGGAGGCCTTTGATAACTTAAATGAGCATAATCTTATATCTTTCAAGTCATATGTCGAGACATTCGGTTCCTATGAGACAGAGGAGTTGTTCGGACATTTAATCAACTAAGGATACAGGATTTCTCAAGGCCGCTAAAGAGAGAGGAGTAATGGATCTTGATCTCGGTACGATCAAAAAGATAAGGTTTATAAGGACAAGAACAACGGATAATCCGGTACTCGGATTATAGAGAAGGTAAAGAGTTGTTATGAAATATTAAAAAAAGAAGGCAGTTTAATATCACAGGTAAGCGGTTATTTAAAGAAGATAGGAAAATATAAAGGAGAGGTGATCTGGTGATATCAATTAACATTTTTTAACCTCCATGATAATCTTCATAATCAACAACTTCTGTATCTTCACCATTAAATACAAATGTCATGCGCCAATTACCACTAACATTAACTGCCCATGTACCTTTGCGCTTACCGGATAGTTCATGTAAATTTAAACCCGGTAAGTTCATATCACGAGGGCATGTAGCCACATTTAAACGACCAAGAATATGCCTCAAACGTTTTTCGTGTTTAGCTTGAACACCTGCTTTGTTTCCTGTTATAAAAAACTTTCGATTCCTTTATGCTTAAAGCTTTTAATCATGTATTAATTGCAATCTATAATACTACCTTAATTATATCATAGTTTCCCTAAACGTTGCATAGGACTAAATAGATTTTCATGAGAATGATTTCACTTCGATTCTCCGGATTAAATAACAGCTAAGAGATTACTTAGATTTCTTGTTGTTGAAATTATATAGATTTGCATTGAGAATGCAAATTTGTCTTGATATTCATATTGATGATTAGTTAATCTAATTACAATATGGTATATAAAAAAGAAGGCTATATTCAACGCGAGATTGAATCCGTTCTGAAAGACCTGGTTAAACACTTTCCAGCCGTTGCCTTAACGGGCCCGCGCCAGTCGGGCAAGTCCACGCTCCTCTCCGCTATTTTTAGTGAAACCCATACCCTGGTATCCTTTGATGACCCTCTTATGAGGGAAAGGGCTATGTCTGATCCCGGTTTATTTATAGAATCATTGGGAAAACGGATTATCTTCGATGAAATACAATATGTCCCCCAAATCATTTCATATATCAAGATGCTGATCGATAAAGATCGGGATATAAGAGGAAGATTTATAATAACCGGGTCACAGCAGTTTAATTTAATAAAAGATCTGAGTGATTCTCTGGCCGGAAGAATAGCGCTTTTGGACCTTCTGCCTTTTTCGATCATTGAGCAGAGAAAGGTTCCCCTGCTGAAAAGTAGATTATCGGATCCATTGGAGTGCTTTGTTCATTCATGTTTGAGGGGCTCATTCCCTGAGGTTAACACACACTATGAAATGGACATTCGAAATTGGTATGGCAGTTATATCCAGACCTATCTGGAAAGAGATATCCGAACAATTTACAATATCGGAAGTTTAAGGGAATTTCATCAGTTTTTACGACTTCTGGCGTCAAGATGCTCTCAGATATTATCTTTAAGCAGTTTTGCCAATGATCTTGGTATTAGTGTGAATACCGTAAAAAAGTGGATTTCAATATTAGAGGCAAGTCGGATAATTTATATTTTACCCCCCTTTTACCGTAATCTTGGAAAAAGAGTCAGAAAGAGCCCGAAGATATATTTTTTAGACTCCGGATTGGTGTGCTACCTGACAGGTATAAAAGAGAGAGATTACCTTCTGAATGGTACAATGGTCGGGCCGTTATTTGAAAATTTTGTGATTCAGGAAACGGTCAAACATTTTTTTAACAGAGGAAGGAGGCCGAACCTGTTCTATCTCCGTTCCCACAATGATCTTGAGGTGGATCTTATCATAGAAGAGAGCTTGAAATTATACCCATTCGAAATTAAATTCACAAAGACTCCTCAACTGAAAATGGCCAGACAGATTGAACGGTTTAAGTCACTTTTTAGCGAGTTACAAATAGAGAAAGGAAATCTTATCACTATTTCGGATCATCACAGCCCATTGACAAAAGATGTTTCCGTTATAAATATGGATACATATGTACAAAAATTTGTTGATTTTGGATAAAAAATCATAATGCTTTTAGTCGCTTATGAGTAAAATCGTGTGCAAAACGGTCACGATATTTATTTAAGAAGGAATCAAATGACCTCTAAGGGAAGGTATAATAAACATTTCGCGCAACTTCAACCCTGTGCCAATAATCTTTCGACCAAGTGTCGTGAGGTAGTATTTGTAAACGTTTCCGATTTTTTTTAACCAAAGCCGGAAGGCTGTATATGTTTTTTTTCATAGGTGCAAGTTTCATTTCATCTGTTCCGTCTCGATGTTCTACCCATCGGTAGTGTTTAAAAAAGCTTACATCGTTGGCTGTAGTTTCAATACGCAGAACTATACCATGCTTGTCATACATCTTGATCGATACTTTGTCCATCCGGTGTTTAATTCGGGTACCCTCTATTCCGGTGTGGAAGTTAGTGCCTGCTTCCCCCTGATATTGTCCGGTAAGCTTACGACCGAGAAATGTAGCGATATTATCAACTTTGACAGCATGTATGGCGGTTCGCACAAACTCCTCACAGATCGGGGCAAGGTCGCTGTGTTTATTGAAGATGATATCAGTGGCGTATTCCACCTGCATCAGGCTCCAGTGATATCCCTGAGAGAATTCTTTAATAACGGGACAGTATTTTTCGGCAATCTTATTAAGGGTTTTATTGAGAACTTTAGGGGTAATATTGTCAGAGAGCCTCTGCGCTTTTTCGAAATCATCAACTTCTATAAAGGCATTGTCAACCATCTTGTAAGCTATGCCGTTACTGTTGAGCTTTCCCGCAAGCTCGTTGTGACCGTTGTAATAAAATTGCAAGCGAAATGGCGCCCACGTGGGAACTCTCAGATAACACAGGCCCAATTCCGGTGTTATGAAATAGAAGTAATAATGCAGGCATTTGCCATCTGTGTATTTAAGAAAGGTCTTAAGGGTCTTTTTATTATGCCATGGCCTATAAGATGTGCATGGTTCCAGGGCCGAAAATATATGTACCAAACCGGGCCGGTCTCCACGCTCCCTGATTATCTCTTTAACACGGCTCTCTTTGCGAAAGCTCTTTTTACGTATATACTCTGTCTCAAGACCATTATCGCAAGCCAATTTCTCAGCGTTCAGACGAATCATATCCCTCAACGGCTCCGCCCATTTCGTATAATCAAATATGCGAATACCTTTTGCGTAAAGAAAAGCGGTCATCCCGTCGGCATAACAGATGTTGGGTATTGTACCGGTAATAACTACCCGGTCAAGGCAGGATATTGTTCCCCGAATCTTTGTACTGTGTCGCTCAATAAAATGACACATCTGTATCACCTCTTATCGGTTTCCATTAATCAGTTTAGGGCATATGCCCTTTTCTTATATTGGCATATTTGGTTTGGATTTTGCGTTGATGAGTCAGTAGTAGGGAACTATATTGCCCTTTTATAAAAATTTAATTTAAAAAATCAG
>JAREWP010000098.1 GCA_029001845.1 Candidatus Magnetocorallium paracelense
GAGAGAGGATTTGGGAGAGAAATTAAGAGAAATATTCATGCTGTTGGCGGAGTTGAGCGATAAGGAGAGGGGCTTGGAATATCTTGAGGTGTTGCTGAGGTATTTGAGTCAGGGAACGGAGAGAGTAGGAGAGGACGCAATCCTGGAGGCATTGAAACAGACAATCGGAGAAGGAGGTGAGAGACTAATGCCGACATTAGCGGAGAAATGGTATCAAGAGGGAGAAGAGAAGGGTATGGAGAAAGGTCTGAAAAAAGGAATAGAAAAGGGAATGGAAAAGGGGGTTTTTAAAGCAAAGAAAGAGGATATAATAAAACTGCATAAGAGAGCGAATATGCAGGCTGAACATATAGCGGATGTATTGGAGATAGAGCTTGATTTTGTCAGAAGTGTATTAGAAGAGGAAGGTGTATACAGGTAATTGTACAGGGGAGTAGGGACATTTATTTCTGCCACCCTCCTCGCAAACCTGTATAAAAAAAATGAAAATTTCTATGCAATGAACTTACTTGTAACAACTCCGTATGACTTCCACTCATTAAGACACTCTTCCACTTTCAGCTTCCGCTCCTGCATCCTCGTTGCCAGATGCAGAGGGGATTTAGCCTGAAGCTGACAATTTACCGGTTTATACATTTATATCGTTTTTTTGTCCTGTACTAACCCTGAAGACACTTAACTCACTAATGGAAGATTGCTTCTCACCTTAAAACTGCGACAAGATTCGTTCCAGCTCTTTTTTCAATATTTCCATCGCTTCTTTGGAAAAAAGCAGCACGACATAGCCTTGCAATGAATTGTGCGCTTGTTCTTCATCTTCGGTCTTGAAATCCATCATAAGGAAAAAAGCCTGCTCATCTGCTTCATTCCAGTCGGGTTTATTTGGAAAGGCTATTCTGTGAGCGGAAAGATCGAGAAGGGCTTCACAGTTCGCCTTGAGAAATTCGGCGGCTTCAAATTCAAAATCAAGATTCATCATTTGAGTAAAACTGGATAAAAAGGCGTTAAGAATGACATTCCCCACATCGAGCAGTGTCTCTTGCTCAAGTTCCGTTAACGCCTCAAGGGGCATGTTCTCTCCAAGAAGTGTTCTTACCAATTCAAGACTTTTACCTCCGGGAAAGATTAATAAGGCAGTACCGGATAACTCGCCGAGAAAGTTTTGTCTTACAGCCACAAGCCTGTCTTCATCCTGATGATTTACAAGTTCTACCGCTCTTCTGTGCGATACAACGGCAAGTTGGGGGAGAGAAAGGAGTATCTCTTTTTTAACCATTTGACTAAGGGAGTCAGCAGCCATACCAAGGCCCATATTAAAGAACTCCTTTAGCGCATCCTGCTCAAGATCGCTTAATTCCATTACAATTACCTCCTTAATTTGCAGTCATGGCCAGGACGAGTTTATCTTTGGAAATCGGTTTCATAATAAAGCCGATTCCCATTGCCTCGGCGCGTTGGCGCATCTTTTCCTGAATATTGGCAGTTACAAGGTGAATTTTAATTTCCGGATGCTTTTCCAATAATTGAGCTGACAAATCGATGCCATTCATTCCGGGCATATTAAAATCAATAAGAGCCATATCAACGTGGTTATTGTCGGCCTGCTTCATCCCCTCGTCTCCGTTATTGGCTTCGATAATTTTCCACTCCGAAAAGGATTGCGATATAATATTCTTCATCATCATCCTGGCAAGACTGCTGTCATCTACGATCAAAATCGACTTTGACATATAAATTTCCCCTCCATTTCTTTAGCGCTTTCTAACAAATTTTTTAACCGCAGATTTATGCGGATTTGCGCTGATTACACCGAAAAAAGACTCTATAAGGACTTACATAACACGAAGGACACAAAGGGCGCGAAGAAAAAAATTCTTAAAAAACGTCGTGCTCTGGTTCTTCGTGGTTTTAAAAATATGGTGTTGCTTCTAATTGTTTTCATGCTTTATAGTGACCCGAAGGTTTATGGACATTAATCACGTAATCCTGTTCACAATTACATGACTGAATGAATACCTATTTTGCCTAACTCAGAGACATTAAGAAGAAAGGAGACGGCGCCGTCAGGCATAACCGCTGTACCGGCAAGTATCGAGATATGGGAAAAGATTCCGGGCATTGGTTTAATCACCAGGCTAACCGGTTCTTCTATCCTGTCTACTTCCAACCCAAACTCCCCGGTCTCTGATTGAAGTATCACAATATGACGTTCTTCCTTGGGTTTGAGAAGCAGCGAAAAATTCTCATCCGAAAATTTCCCCTCTCCTTCTATCACCCGATCCAGTAAAACAAGCGGTAATAAACGCTCCCTTACCCTTACCATTGGAGATTGCATTTTATATTCCACATTACTCTTTGAGTCGTCTCCATAAAAGGACAAAAGCTCGGTAACGTTTAATTGGGGAATCGCAAATTGCTCTACTCCGGATCGGATAAGCAAAGCAGGAACGATCGCCATTGTCTGAGGAATGCGTATACGAAATTTTGTCCCCTTGCCAGGATCGCTATAAATAGATATGGTTCCCCCTGTCTTTTCAACCGAGCTCCTGACGACATCCATCCCGGTGCCGCGCCCCGATATTTTGCTGACCTTTTCGGCAGTGGAAAAACCCGGTTCCATAATAAATTGAAATATTTCTTCCTTTCTCATTCCTTCGATCTGTCGCATAGTGCTCATTCCGGTAGCAAGGGCCTTGGATTTAATACGCTCCACATCAAGGCCTTTTCCATCGTCAGAAACTTCCATATAGATTTGCCCGTGTCTTTGTTCGGCTGAGAGAGTAACCGTACCTAATGCAGGTTTACCGGAGGATATGCGCTCCTCAGGCGTCTCTATCCCATGATCTATTGCATTGCGAATAAGATGACCGAGCAAATCTTTTATGGATAACAGCACATTCCTGTCCACTTCTGTTTCCTCTCCTCTCATTTGCAAAAAAACCTTTTTCCCCGATTCCAGAGCAAGGTCTCTTACAAGACGGTGATAAGAATCCCATACTCTGCTGACAGGCTGGAGCCTGTATTTCAATACCTCGTCCTGAAGATTATGTATATGCTGATCCATTCCTTCGAGCACTTGTTGTATTGTCTCTCGATTTCGCGTTAAAGAATATTTGAGCTGGTTAAATGTGGCTCCGAGCTCGCCTACCATATCCATGAGATAGTCCAGTCGTTCAATTGGCAGGCGCACCGTTTCGATGCCGCTTGTAGAATCTCCCTGAGAAGCACAACTATTTTCATCGTCCAGACAGATATCGACAGTTTCCATCGATTTTTTGTTTTTCTTTCTGATAAAGAAATCATCGAGAGTATTCGATGCTTCCGCATCCGCCATGAGGGAGTCCAGTTTTGCAAGCTGTATGGTAAAATCGGGGTCTCCTTCTTCACCGTTCTGCTCTATTATATGCAGAACACTACGAACGGAATCTATTACTCCCAATAACAGACTTCCTGTTTCACTATTTGCAATCATCTCTCCTTCTCTAAGAAGATGAAGCAGACTTTCAGTGGAATGGGCCAGCTCCTCGAGGCGATTATAACCCATTAGCCTGCAATTGCCCTTTATGGTATGCATATTACGAAAGATGTTATGCAGCAGCTCTTTGTCATGGGGAGATGTCTCCAGTTTTAGAAGATCATACTCTATTTGGTCGAGAATATCTCCGCCTTCAAGGAGAAACTCCCGTAAAAGCCCTTTTTGCGTATTGTCATCGAACATAATGTGTGTATTAATCAAATAATGCGGAGACAAATTCATCAGGAATAAAATCTCTGAGATCGTCGATTCCCTCGCCTACTCCTATCATTCTTACAGGTATATTCAATTCCTTCTTAATTGCCAACACGATGCCCCCTTTAGCGGTTCCGTCCAGTTTTGTCAAGGCTATGCCTGTAACGCCTACTGCTTCGTCGAACATCTTAACCTGATTAAGTGCGTTCTGACCTGTCGTGGCGTCTACCACAATAAGAGTTTCATGGGGAGCTCCGGGCATGGCTTTATCTATAACCCTCTTTATTTTTCTCAACTCCTCCATCAATGAATTCTTCGTATGGAGCCTGCCGGCAGTATCTATAAGAGCCAGATCCGTTCCTCTTGCCCTCGCCGCTTCTACCGTATCGAAAGCAACGGCAGCGGGATCCGAGCCGGGCTGATGCCTGACAATCTTTGATCCCGACCTCTCGGACCAAACAGTAAGCTGCTCTATGGCCGCCGCCCTGAATGTATCGGAAGCAGACAATATAACTGAATTACCCTCGGAAGCCGCCTTGTGTGCGATTTTACCTATAGTTGTGGTTTTTCCTACTCCATTGACACCTACACAAAAAACCACAAAAGGTCTCTCCTGATAGAGCACAAAGGGCTGAGGCAGCCCCAGGATATCAACCATGATTCGTCGTAATGAATTTTTTAAATCATCGTATTTTTTTATTTTTCCTGAAGAGACATCGCTTTCTATAGCTTCTACAATATCGGAAGCAGCTTGAACTCCCATATCGGACATAATCAATAATTCCTCAAATTCCTCCAAAGTCTCGTCAGTAATTTTTTTCCCAGATAAAACGGATTCCATACTGCTCATCAGACCGTTTTTTGTCTTTTCCAGCCCAAGCTTCAGTTTATTAACAAAACCCATGATGTAAAGCCTCCATGATTAAAAATATAAAAACAGTTCACAGCGATCGGTTGTCAGTTTAGGATAACAGAAACACTTAAATCGATATGACAAAAACTGTGAGTAAAAAAAAATTACCAAAGAGGTAAAGCAGGAGAAAATATTACCATAGACAGACCTCGGAACTCTGACCTCAGTGAACCAATAAATGTAATTACTCAGGCATTTAGGCTGAAGCAAATGAGTTTGGATATATTCATCAATATAAACCGAAGTTAAATCCGTAACACATGTTTTACTAAAGGTCTTCAGCCTTCAGCCTAAACACCTTAAGTAATTTACAATAAATAATACTAACTTGGATTGATTTTTTTCAAATTGACCTGTAAACGGCGGAGGTGAAAATAAAAAGATATTGTAATTTCCTTGTACTTTGTTTTATTATCATATTACCGTAATAGTGCTACCCGCTGTAAAATTCAAATAAAAACTGAGACAACCGGCGGGTCTGATAAGGAGGTGAAAAAATGCCGCTTACAAGCGATACAAAACAAAAACTGATCCAGGATTATAAGATTCATGAAAATGATACAGGGTCTCCTGAGATACAGATAGCCATTTTGAGCAATAAGCTGAATTACCTGACCGAGCATTTTAAGGTGCATAAAAAAGATCACCATTCAAGGAGAGGTTTGTTGAAGATGGTATCTCAGAGAAAGAAGCTCCTTAAATATTTACAAACAAAAGATATGGAACGCTATAAAACGATTATTAAGCGTCTGGGAATCAGAAAGTAGGAGAATGAATATTGACATCAGTAGAATATGACCTGAAAGGGAAAAGCTTGATTTTAGAAACGGGAAGACTTGCTAAACAGTCTGACGGAGCCGTAGTCGCAAAATATGGCGATACCGTAGTACTGGCAACGGTTGTCGCAGATACAAGAGTAAAAGAAGGTCTGGATTTTTTTCCCCTCACAATAGACTATCAGGAAAAGGCCTATTCAGCCGGAAAAATCCCCGGCGGATTTCTGAAAAGAGAGGGAAGACCCACCGAGAAAGAGATACTCACATCACGCATGATCGACAGACCTCTGAGGCCCTTATTTAAAAAGGGCTTTTATTCCGAAACTCAGGGTATTGTTTCGGTACTCTCCTATGGAGACGAAAATATTGCCGACATTTTAAGTATTACCGTACTTTCCGCTGCTTTAATGATTTCGGACATACCATTTGACGGACCGGTGGCTTCTGTCAGGGTCGGAAGAATAGGAGATGAAATAATAATCAACCCTGCAATAGAGGAAATGGACGAACTGAATTTAAATCTGATCGTTGCAGGTACAGAGGATGCCGTAACAATGGTTGAAGGAGGCGGAGAGGAAGTTTCCGAGGATGTTATGTTGTCTGCAATAGACAAGGCGCATGAGGAAATAAAGAAATTAGCCGCATTTCAGAACGACTTTAGAGAAAAAACCGGAAAACCAAAACGTCCCGTTGTCGAGCCCGTGACAAACGAAGAGCTCACAGAAGCGATAAAAAGCCATACTCTCGATAAAATGAAGGATTCCGTTAAGATCCCTGACAAGTTGCAAAGACAGGAAGCACTTAACAATCTGCTGAACGAAACAATAGAGCACTTGTATAATTCCGAAGAGGACGATGATGGTAAAGTAAGGGAGATAGCAAATATTTTCTACGATCTGGAGAAAGAGTTTGTAAGGGACATGATCCTCAACGAGAATCTCAGGGTTGACGGCAGAGGGCCCGGAGACATAAGACATATTGAGTGCGATATTAATCTTTTGCCTCGTGTTCACGGCTCCGCGCTTTTTGTACGCGGTGAAACACAGGCTCTGGCGGCAGTGACGCTGGGAACATCTTCCGACGAGCAGAAAATAGACTCTCTTGAAGGTGACTCATACAAATCCTTTATGCTCCATTACAATTTCCCGCCATTCAGCGTAGGCGAAGTAAAGCCTCTGAGATCACCGGGCAGAAGAGAGATAGGGCATGGCGCTCTTGCCGAGCGGGCTCTCAAGCCGGTTATTCCTACAAATGAATTGTTCCCCTACACCATTAGGGTTGTATCCGACATTCTAGAATCCAACGGCTCCTCCTCGATGGCTACTGTTTGCGGCGCCTCCCTTGCTCTTATGGATGCCGGAGTTCCGATAAAATCACCTGTCGCCGGTATCGCCATGGGTCTTATAAAAGAGGATGACAAAGTAGTTGTATTAAAAGATATACTCGGTGTTGAAGATCATTTGGGAGACATGGATTTTAAAGTATCCGGAACCGAAGAGGGTATAACTGCCTTTCAGATGGATGTAAAGATCAAAGGCGTCAACAGAGAGATTATGGAAAGAGCGCTTTCCTTTGCAAGAGAGGGAAGACTTCACATACTTGATAAAATCAAGGAAACGATATCTATTCCAAGAGAAAACCTCTCCCCCAATGCGCCCAGGATTTTTACAATGAAAATCAAGCAGGAGAAGATTAAGGATGTTATTGGCTCAGGCGGTAAAGTCATAAAAGGTATCATCGAGCAGACAGGCGTTAAAATAGACATAGATGACGCCGGGCTTATCTGTATTGCATCGAATGATGAATTATCTGTATCAAAAGCCAAAAGTATTATAGACGGAATAGTCGAGGACCCCGAAATCGGGCGTATTTATAAGGGTATAGTTAAAAAAATCATGGACTTCGGCGCCTTTGTTGAGATACTTCCCGGTACTGATGGTCTGTTGCATATATCCCAGATATCGGACAAGCACGTAAAAAAAGTTACCGATGAATTAAAAGAGGGTGATGAAGTGCAGGTTAAAGTTCTCGATATCGACAGAGCCGGAAAGATCAGACTCAGTCGTAAGGAAGCCATGGCTGAAGAGAAGAGTCCCTTTTAAATATAATAAAGCTATCCATCCAAAGTTTTCTCACGTAAAAGCCCGTGTATAAGTCATGTTTAGGAAAACCTGTTTAAGTAACGGAATCCCTGTATTGATGGAGAATATGCCGGGCGTACGCTCCATCACAGTGGGTATATGGGTAAAGGTAGGCGCCAGATTCGAAAAACCTGAAAAAAACGGTATATCTCACTTTCTGGAGCATATGTTTTTTAAAGGAACAAAAAACCGCTCCCAAAAAGAAATAGCCATTGACATTGACTCCCTCGGCGGGGACATTAACGCCTTTACTTCTCGTGAATCGACAACTTACTATGTAAAAGTTCTGAACGACTTTGTTTCCGAAGCCATTGATATACTCTCCGATATATTCACCGCTTCCCTTTTCAGAGAGGAAGACATAGGCAATGAGAAAAAAATCATCCTTGAAGAACTCAGGATGGTGGAAGACACTCCTGACGATCTTATACACGATCTCTTCTTCGAAGATATATGGGGAGACCAAGGGCTCGGCATGCCTGTGCTCGGAAGAGAAGAAACGATAAACACCTTTACTCGCCCGGATATACAAAAGCACATCGGCAAATACTATGGCACGAAAGATGTGATTATATCTTGTGCAGGGAAGGTGGATTTCAAAGAAATTCCGATTCTGCTTGAAAAAAGTTTCGGAAAGCTGCGCAAAGGCACGAAGCCCGCTTTACATTCCAATAGTGGGTTTAAAGGTAACATAAATGTATATAAAAAAGATCTTTCCGATGTTCACTTATGTCTCGGTGTAGAGGGCATATCCCAAAACGACGTCAGGAGATACCCCTTTCTTTTTCTTAACACCATTATAGGCTCCGGTATCAGCTCCAGACTTTTTCAGGAAATTCGGGAAAACATGGGACTCGTTTATACAATATACTCTTTTCTGTCATCCTATCATGACACAGGCGTTTTCGGGATATATACGGCAACCGCCGGGGAGAGATATGTAGATGTAACCGAGAGGATAATTCAGGAGATCCGTAACATAAAAGAGTCATTAACCACCTCGGAAGTCGACAAGGCGAAAAGTCAGTTAAAGGGAAATCTTATGCTTGCACTCGAATCTTCGTCAGGAAGGATGAATAACATAGCAAGGCAGGAGATATACTATGGCAGATATTACTCGCCATCTGAGATCATAAAGAATATCGAAAAAATTCAACTTCAGGAAGTAAGGGATATTGCAGCTGATTTCATTGATAACAAGAAATTTGCCGTAACTGTTTTGGGTCCTGCCGACGAAAGCGAACTGAGAGGTATAAATTAGATGAAAAAGGTCTTTGGCAGACCTTCAAGTCTTAAAAACGTGCCATTCAGATACTGCCCCGGTTGCGGACACAGTTTAATACACAGGCTGATAGCGGAAAGTGTCGATACACTGGGTTTGCGTGACAGAGCAATAGGTATAGCCCCTGTAGGTTGCGCTGTCTTCGCATATGACTATTTCGATTTCGATATGATAGAGTGTGCGCACGGAAGACCTCCTTCCGTTGCTACAGCAATTAAAAGAGTACGCAATGACAATATAGTGTTTTCATATCAGGGAGACGGCGACCTGGCTGCAATAGGGATAGGAGAGATTATACATACAGCGGCAAGAGGTGAAAATATATCGGTATTTTTTGTTAATAATACGACTTATGGCATGACAGGCGGACAGATGGCCCCAACTACTTTAATTGACCAAAAGACGACCACCACATCGCATGGAAGAACCATAACAAACGAAGGCTATCCTTTAAAGGTAACCGAGCTTATTGCCGGTATAGACGGTACTGCCTTTGCGGCTCGCGCATCGCTTGACAATATAAAGAATGTCCTTGAAACAAAGAGACTAATCAGAAAAGTTTTCGATTATCAGATACAACAAAGGGGTTTTGCCTTTCTGGAGATATTATCCCCCTGTCCGGCATTTTGGGGAGTTTCTCCCGAAGAATCGCTTAAAAAAATATCCCTTGAGATGTCTCAGGTATTTAAGAACGGAATATTAAAAGAAGCCACCGGGGTTTAGCAACTGGAGAAACAAATTTTAATATCCGGCTCAGGCGGCCAGGGAATCCTGTTTATGGGGAGACTTATCGCCTATACCGCAATGCTCGAAAAGAGGGAAGTTACCTGGTTTCCTTCATATGGCGCCGAAATAAGAGGCGGAACGGCCTGTTGTACAGTCGTGATATCCGATGAGATTATAGGCTCGCCGGTTATTGAATCTCCCGATGTTCTCATCGTATTTAATAATGAATCTCTGGACTTATATCTTACAAGATTAAAACCCAATGGGCAGCTTTTTTATGATTCATCGCTTATTTCTTCTGACACGAAAATTCCCCGGACCCGTTGTTTCGGAATAGTAGCTAGCGAAACAGCTTCGAATCTGGGCAACATCAGAGTCGCCAATATGGTGATGCTGGGGGCTGTTGCCAAAGCAGCTCTATTGGTAAATAAAACCAAACTCCTCCAGGCCCTTCGAGAAAATGTAAAAAATCACGTGACACTGAATAAAAACGCCATTCTTGAAGGTTATAAGTTAATCGATAAGAAAGACTGATCTTTAAAGGCTCAACCAAAGTATCCATTCACAACGATCTGATATCTGATAGTCCGTTTACTATAAAAATCTGGTTTAAAAAGGTTATGGACTGAAAACACAACGCAGTAAATATAAAATTATGACATTCAGTTTAAATTCACTCATTACATCAACAAAACAAGCCGGAACCTTTAAACCTGTAAACGGCTACATACAGGAAAGTTCTATTCATTACGAATCGTTATAGATGAAGGCAGTGTTTCGTAAAGTTTCCTGGCTGACTCCAAGAGACCGCCGATATAATTTTGTGTCTCTGCATTGAGCTCGATCCCGGTTTTTTGGATATCCTTTAAATACTTCTCCCATTGAGCGTGATCCCATACGCCCCTGTTATTAATAACGAACTTTGCCGTAATGTCGGTCATATCATGCATTGTCTTTTCCATGCCTCTTGTGGCTATGGATGAGATATAGACGTCTCTTACGGACTCGAGCACCTGTCCGAGAGATGACTGCATTTCCGATTTGAGATCGAGTCCCTTATCCTGAATATTCGACAAAAAGTTTACCCAGGCGTTTTGATCCCAAACACCGTCTTTCATCTCAACGAATTTCCATGTAAGCCCTATTAAATCATTAAATACTTGTGTTACACTTCCTGTCATATTGTCCTCCCATCGTAATAAACGTGTTACAAAATTATATCAGTTCACAGTGATCGGTGGTCAGGGGTCAGTTTAAGGTAAAAAGACTTTTAGACTGCTTATACATAGGGAATAAAGCAAAACTTTAAATATTAGAGAAAATTATTTAAAACCACACCACCGAACCCTGACCACTGTAAACGATTAGACGTTTACCAGGTTGAATCTATATTCGTGGTATCCTCCACCACAAAGGGTATGCAACGTATCGCTATACTGGATTTTTTTACCCATATCCTTATCAGTTTCATTGCTTCACCTTCGGGTTTTACAATACTTGGCAATTCCTCCAGGTACGATATATCTTTCTTATTAAACTCTATATAAAAAGCATTTGTGCTTAATGGATCGGTGAAAATGATGACTCTTTCCGTATCGTATGGATGCTTCCGAGGAGATCCTGTAAATGAAACATGAGTCTTTGGGAGACTTTTCAGGTCGCTCGGTTTCTGGTAGGACTGAACTTCAAACTTCTCGATTTTCTGAAGCATCTTTGTCGGCATAGTTTATACCTCCTGATTCGGCGAAGCCTGAAAAAACGGCTTGAAACGTTAGCTACTATTATATACTGAATGGGGTTTAACCTGCAAACCCGGATCGGGTCGTTCGCGGAAGCATTCAGGTTCATTAAATCTCTTAATCTTTTATCAACAAATACCCTCTCAGAAAACCGACAGGGTCTCCGTTTATCACCTTAACCAACGAGACAGGTTGACCTTCTATTATATCTTCAAGCACCTTTGTAACGCTTGCGAAACCAAAACTCAAAATCATATCCAACGGTTTGTATAAAAATTTTGGAAGGCTTCCCCTTCTTATAAGGTGATCATAAATGAGTATTTCGCTGTTTGGTTTTAACACTCTCACTACCTCGGCAAATGTTTTTTTTGCATTAAAAGAAGCAGTTAAGAAAAGGCTTAAAACAGCTTTATCGAAACTATTATCAGGGAAATCAAGCTTCTCGGCGTCCATATGCTGAAGAGAGACAGAGTCGGTGAGTTTATAGGCCTTTGCCTTAAACCTCCCGATACTCAACATTACTCTGCTGATATCTACGCCCGTAATCTTTACATCTCTTGGCAGATATGGAAGATCGTGGCCCGTTCCCACACCGGGAACAATTATTTTGTCTCCGGAATTAAAACTCAGCATGGAAATCGACTTACTGCGCCATCTCCTTAAGGGGAACATAAAAAGAGGATAATAAACAGGTACAAGGGTGTTATAGAGTGTGGCTTTTAAAAAGTTTTTCATACCGGCTCTGTCCTTTTAATGTATTCTCCCTTTAAAAGGGGCAGATAGTTGTATTGTGATTATATAAACAAATCCGCTTAATGTATTAATTCCATCTGGGATGGTATAATAACACATATTTTTTATTTATAACCACAAGGGAGTTTTACAGAAACGGTAATGGAAAGAGGGTTTGCCAATAACAGCAATATTTTGATTGAAGAGTACAGGAGCATCAGACAGGATATTTTGAAAACCTGGGCGATTGTCAGTGTTTTGCTCCTCATTGCTTTAGTCTCTCTCTTTATCTTACAACCTGAGACAATAAGAAATATAATGCCTCGTTGCGAATTGAAATCGGGCTATAATAAAGAGTGCTCCCTCTGTGGAATGACAACATCTTTTCTCTACATTGCAAATGGAAAATTCAGGGAAGCCAATGCTTCAAATTCATATGGTATTGCTCTGTTTTCTCTATTAATTTTCAATGAAATTTCTTTTGTATATTTTTTGGCAAAGCATTCTTTTAAGTATCCTGTTACTCAAACCGCAACCAATCAGGAGGATCATCTATGCAAACTGTAAGTTTTATATGGGGAGTCCTGGCTTTATTAATGATGTTGATTGCCCTTTTCCCGTGCTTCGGTGCGTTTAACTGGATAAATATTCCATTTTCCGGTATTGGGTTGATCATTAGTGTGATTACCCTGGTTACAACAAAAGAAGAGAGCAAACTAAGGGCTGTACTGGGTATCTTATTCTGCCTGGCTGCTATTGGGGTGGGAATACTCAGACTGGTTATAGGTTTCGGTGTTGTTTAATCGCTCCCTTCCTGCTTTAATTCTCTCTTTGCCTCTTTCCATAAACGATCCATTTCAGCCAGAGTCATCTCTTCTATGTCTCCGCCGTTTCCTTTGGCCTTTTCTTCGATATATCTGAAGCGCCTCCGGAATCTGTCAATCGATTTCTTTAAGGCGATTTCCGGATCAACGGCTATAAATCTCGACAAATTCACAATCGAAAAAAGCAGGTCTCCCAGTTCCTCTTCCATGGCTTCAGGAGATTTTTTATGCATCGCATTCTTAAGCTCCCCTGTCTCTTCTTCGATCTTCTCAAACACTCCCTCTGTCTTTTCCCAGTCAAAACCGACTTTCGCCGCTCTTTTCTGAATATGTACGGCTCTAAGCAGAGAAGGCATGGAGACCGGCACCCCGTCTAACAGAGATTTTTTAAACTTTCCCTCTTCCACTTTTCTTATGTTCCACTGTTCAAGCACCTCTGCCGACGTCTTATATTGGACGTCTCCAAAAACATGGGGATGTCTTGAGACCATCTTTTCAGAAATCCTCTCAATAACCCCGTAAATGTCGAACAACTCCTTTTCCTTGAAAAGCCTTGCAATAAAGATAATCTGAAATAACAGGTCTCCAAGCTCTTCTTTAAGATTTTCGTGATCGCCTTGTTCAATGGAGTCTACAACTTCATAAGCCTCTTCAATCAGAAAGGGTATAAGTGTAGATTCGTTCTGCTCTTTGTCCCAGGGGCAACCATTATCTCCACGTAAGATATCCATAATCTCGACAAGTCTCTCGAATTTCATAAATTACCTCTTTTTCTCTGTTCTCAGTTATCGGAGGCCAGAGTTCAGCTTACTGTTTTTATCTTAAGTTCCGAATCCAGGCGCAGACTCCATCCCACCTGCCAATTGCACAGGGTAATCGGTTTTGGATATAATAGCGCAGACTACCGACAAATAGAAAGGCTTCCATGATTACGGCTCCAATAAGAGAAATATTTCATACAAACCTCGGTGTGAAACCTGAAGAACGCGTCTTGGTTTTTACAGACAAGTGTACCTCTGAGGAGAAATGCGGCGTTGAGTTGAAAGAGAGACGCGCAATGCTCAGAGACATCGCCATGATGGTGTGCGAGACAGGGAGAGTCTGGACAAAAGAGATACTGTACAGGGAATTTAACTCACGAAAAGGTCACGGAGCGGAACCTCCCGAAAGCATGTGGAGAACTGCTTTTGGGGAGAGAGTCATAAACACTCTAAAAGAAAAAAGACTCCTCACGTCTATCATACGAAAGACAATTAAAGAAAAAAAACTGGAAGAGGCGAAAAAGATTATCAGAACTAACTCAAAGGATGCAGTAGATGCCGTTATCGCACTCTCTTACTACTCAACTTCCCATACCCGTTTCAGACATCTCCTTACAAGCTGCTGTGGCGTCAGATACGCGAGTATGCCTTTATTCGATATTGATATGTTTGAAGGCCCCATGTCAGCAAACTGGAAAGATGTGGAAAAGCGTAGCAGAAATATCGCCAGAGCCCTGAAGTCGACACTCGTTTACAGAATTACAACACCAAACGGCACCACTCTTACGCTTTCGCGCAAAGGCAGGCCTGTAATAATGGATACAGGGAATCTCAGAAATAAAGGCGCCTTTGGAAATCTGCCTGCAGGAGAAGTTTTTTTCGCGCCCTTTGAGGGTACGACAAGAGGAAAACTCGTATTGGAGTGGACACCGGAAGGAAAGCTCGATGACCCGATAATTCTCACGGTAAGACAGGGAATGGTGGAGAAAGCAGAGGGAAATTCTCCATATGCAGAGATTTTAAGGAAAAAGCTTTCAGAGAGAAAGGAAAATTGCAACATAGCAGAACTCGGTGTCGGCACAAACAACATGGCCAGAAGGCCCGATAACATCCTTGAAGCTGAAAAAATTGCAGGTACGATACATGTCGCACTGGGCGATAATTCATCTTTCGGAGGAACGGTACAGACCCCTTTTCATCAGGACTTCGTTTTTTTCAAACCAACTCTGACCCTGCTCTATTCGTGCGGTAAAAAAGTCATCTTATTGAAAGACGGTGAATTACAGCCTTATACAATCCCGTAATTATTGGCCCGTGATTAATCCTTGTAAAAAAAAGCATTTAGCAGTCAGCCATCAGCTATCAGCTTTTTAATTCCAACGCTTTACGGTTCAAAATACATTCACCCATAAGGTGAAGCTTATTTTTAGCATAAACATCAATTCTTTCTTTAGCTGAAAGCTGACTGCTGTTTTTAGTTAATAGCCCCTGATTCAGAGCCAACCGGAATCATTGTAATATTTAAAGAAGATCATTGCGAATTTAAAAATTCTATGCCGAACTCATTGTGCCTCTCACTTACCATCCTCCTTCTCCCTGCATTGTACGCACATGGTGCTTTCCGGCATCAGCATCAGGCGCTTTAAAGGTATCGGCTCGTCACAAACGACACAGTAACCGAAATCAGGATTATCTGCCTGCCGGATTGCCAGTTCCAATTTACTCAACTTTTGTTTTGCATTTCTCAGCCCGGCCTCATTGATACTTTTCATGTGGATTGCATCCATACGGGTCAAACGCCCGATGGCATTATCAGGAGGAATCGGTTTGGTTATTTCTTCTAAAGCAGTAATGTTACTTTGAAGAGATTCGATCTCTTCATTAATTACCTTTTTTAACTTTTCACGCTCTTCCGGAGACATCATCCCGTCACCACGCCTTCACTTGAAGAATAACAGGCCCTTTTTTTGATCTGTTTACAACCTAAAAAAAACTCACTACCATCATAATTAAAGAAAAATATTAAGATTTTACCATTGAACACCGATTTTCACAGCAAATAAAAGCATCATAAATATCCCCTAAAATCTGCGTTCATATATAGGCAGCAGCCCCGGCACAAAATTTATATCATATCATAGTAAAACAAGCATAGCTTCCTTAAACAAGCCTTAATACATCATCATTTCCTCACAAGACATAAACAAAGCAGAAACAATACACACTAAATTTATAATAACAATGGAGCAGTTCCGGGGATGTTGGAATCAGGGTTGCTTTATGATGAA
>JAREWP010000018.1 GCA_029001845.1 Candidatus Magnetocorallium paracelense
ACGTCGGATGATGGAGGCTTATTGCTGTTGGAACTGTTTTTGTTTATTCTTTCTTCAAGTTCTTCTATTCGGTTGGTGAGCTTTATGATTATGTCTACCAATACAACAGGGGTTGTTTCTGACAGCTTTATGAGCTCTTCCCGAGTTGGCTTCTCCTTCATAATGGATAGTATGACATAATGAGATGCCACAGGTCCACTAAATTATATTCACATAATTATCTTTTTTAATGACTACCTGAGTAGTTACAAAAAAATTAATAAAAACAATGACAACTTTTCAAATTTTCAGGAGGAGGCATTTCTATATGCCTGTGAGTTATGCTTAGAACCGTAACAGTATTTATATCGTTAATAGCGATAGCTTTATATATATACAGGAAATCAAAATCCGATCTTGCAACTATTGTCCTGTTTCAGACGGCTTTTTTACTTATGTCGCTAAACATGCTTACCTCCTCCATTGAAGAGTTTCGAACGGGAGATCCATATTATAACAGCATTCTTGCTCTTATAATAGTATCCTCACCTTCATTGGGATTACTTATACCTGTTGCTATAAAGTTAAAAAAAAGCAATAACCAGGAGGAAAAACAGCAAATTCTTGGTATTTTTAAAGCTACCAGGCATAACATTTTGTTTTGGCTCTGTATAGTGTTTATTAATTTTCTGGCTTTTCTGGCGGATAATTACTTTTTTGGGGTATGCACATGACTCAACTAACAGATTCTTTATTAATTTCGTAATTCATTGAAAATAAAGAGTTTTCAAGCAATAAAACTAAATATAATGGCAGAGTAAACCTTTATAAAAACAGTAAGTTAACTGTTAAGGTTGAGTCATGTGCATACCCCAATTACTTTTTTTTATAAATGAGAAATTAAAAATGATCTCAGCTTTTGTTAATTTAATTTCACTTATACTGATACTTATATATATGTATTACAAAACCAGGACAAGAGCATCATTAGTGAGACTGTTATATCCATTTTTTTTAATATTATCGTTTTGTATACATAGTTACTTCTTCCCTCATAGCCCATTAGGCAGAAATACTCCAGAAAATATCGTTTTCCTGCTGATTACAGGAATCAGTTTATTTGCAATGCTTATATTTGAAGCAGTTCAATATGAAAAAAATGGTTTTACAGCGTATGATTCACTATCATATATATTAAAGCCTACAAAAGAGAATATCTACTTCTGGCTATTTATAATATTTATTAATTTCATTGCCTTTTTATTGGAAAATTAATAATAAACCAGTGTGTTTATCGTGAAGATTAAAGAAACATAAAATTGTGAATCTGCTTAAATCATAGAGATTACTAACTCAAGGAGGCGTATATGAATACTGCAACTAAAATATTACTGAGTGTATTATTAATCATAGTAACCGTTACACCCATCCATGCCCAATCCCCTGAAGTAAGCAATGGTTTGCACTATCTGACAACCACCCAAAACCCTGACGGCTCATGGGGAGAAGAAGACAGTGCAGTCATATATACGTCCACTCTGTCAGTGATCGAAACGCTTCAGGAACTGGAAGAGACAGACATATCAAACTATACGGAAGCAGTCCTGTGGCTCCGTGACCTGGAACCTGACAGCACGGAATATCTTGCGGAACGAATCCGTTTACTGTCTGAAGGCGGAGACGACCTGGAATTGTTATTGTCATACATGGACGAAACCTTCTTGTGGGGAGGATTTGAAGAACACGATATAAATATACTTGACACCGTATTATCCGTACAGGCGCTGAAAGCCATAGATTACGAAGATACGGAAACAATCGATAAAGCCCTTGATTACCTTACAACCACGCAAAACACCGACTTCGGCTGGGGCTTTGAAGAAGGAGACGAAAGCAGTGTTTTCATGACGTCAACGGTTTTGAAAACCCTTCTTTTATTCAGAGACACCTACAATTTCGAAAGCGAAATAACCACAGCAGCCTCCTGCCTTCTCAGCACCCACACCCCTGATGGAGGCTTTGGTACAACCCCCGAAGAGACCGCGCTCTACGAAACGGCCCTTGCCACTGAAATACTCATAGACACCGCTGCACAGGCAGAGGAAATCCTCACTGCAATCACTTACCTGCAAAGCACGCAACAACCCGACGGCAGCCGGGAATCGGCCCCCTACAGCACGTCCCTTGCCCTGAGGGTAATGACAAAGACCATACCGGATCCAATGTAATTACAGCAGGAAACAGAAAATCAAAAAAAATATCCTTTTTCGACAGACAACCTCAAAACAGCGCATTTTATTTTCACAAAACATTATTTTTTGAATTACTGTTCACATATTTTACAAGTCTATTGCAAATAAATAAAAATATTAAATAAATTATCAAAAAATAATTCAAGAGTAAATATCACAAATAAAATTATTTAATTATACTTTTAACTTGACTTTTAAATTCATTCATGTTATTTTAGCGTGAAATATACGATTCAAACGAATCTCGCCATGTTTGCTTTTTTCTTCCATGCCATGGTGGGTGCTTATTTACTAAAAAAGCATTCAGCATTCAGCTATCAGCAGTCAGCTAAGAAAAATCAATGTACAGCGCTTAAAGCATATACAGAGCTGACAGCCGATGGCTGACTGCTTTTTAGTCACATATAATTACAATGAGCACAAAAGGCAACAAATTTCTTTAACTTATGCCTTATGCCTATATCCATATTTGATTCAATCTTACCGTGTCAGGCCAAACACAAATAGGCGTACCTGAACAATTACTTTTGTCTTTTTTTATGGAGGAGCAATGAAAAACAGGGGAGTTATCAGAAAGATATCGATAACAGTACTTATGGTTGTTATGTGGGAGTTTTGCGGGCTCTATCAGCTTGCCTATGCGTTAAAAGATACATCGGGTATACAAAAAAGAGAGAGCAGTGAAACCGGAGCTGCCGTAAAACTGGAAAAAGCACTCTCCGAACTGGACGATTTATTGACCGACATGGATGAAGAGGCTGATTCCCGCAAAAGAGATAAATTAAGGAAAGCCTTAAAAGAAAAGAAAGAGGCTCTGGCCGATATCGATACAGCGATAAGAGAGGAGTTTTCAGAGACAGAGAAGATGCTGAAGTCCAAAGGACTTTCATCTGAGATACTTGACAGGCATTATGATTTTGTAGAGAGTTATAAAGGGAAATACAAAGAGCTGATCGGAAATATAGAGACAATAAGGAAGTCCGGTGACAGGGATGGCGAGAGGAGAGGGATTAAGGAGACGAGAGAGTTTTTAAGCAGGCATGCAAAGCCAAAGAGACATCAGTCTCTTGATCCGAATAAACTACCCCACAGGAGCGCTCAACCCGTAAATAAAATGCCTCGAATGACAAAAGAGGAGTTTCAGAGGGGAAGCGGAAACGGCAAGAACAATGACAGTACAGTACCCGCCTCTTCAGGCGAACAGTCAGCCGGAGTCTCAGGCGGCAAGTCAGAGTCAAAAGCCAAAATCGACCCGCCAACGGAAGCCGATCTTTCCGAGACCATAGAGATACGGTTTACCGATGCAATAAAAGCAAAGGCAGAGGAACTGGAAAAGAATCCTGTCAAAATTTACAATTGGATACGCGATAATATAGAATTCGTACCTACATACGGCAGCATTCAGGGAGCTGATATGTGCTTGCAGACAAAGAAGTGCAACGCCACGGATATCAGTTCTTTAACAATTAGTTTATTCAGGACATCCTTGATCCATGCCAGGTATGTTTTTGGCGCCATAGAATTGCCGATCGAGAAACTGATGAACTGGGCCGGTGGGTTTACCGATCCTGTAGCGGCAATAGAATTTATTGGTTCAGGAGGTATCCCGATAACCGGTGTTATGAAGGGCGGAAAGGTAGCATCGGTAAAACTCGAGCACACTTGGATAGAAGCTTGAGGTGGACGGGTTTGTCAAGACCACTTTGTTTGCATTTATAGATGCATCGCATAGGGATGAACGGGTAATATATATATATATATACGGCTGAGGTTCTTTATTTATGTTGGAAGCGCATGTTTTTTTTACTGCTCTTTTTTTTATTAACGCAATATTGATTTATCTTAAAAACAAATCAATTGCTGAATTTTTATTCATACTGTTTATGTCATTTGTTATACTTCTTTTCCTTTCTATAGTTTTATTGCCAATTGAACCTGTTCCATTACCAATAATTTTTTATTATATATTCTCACTAATTGTTCTTTTTTTTGCATTTGGTGGAAAAAGACCTCTTCAAAAGTGGAAAAAGATATTCTGTGAATTTAGAGCAGAAGTCTATGGTCGGGAATATAAAAATGTTGTTTCTGTAAAAAATTTTGATTATTATGAATATAAAAGATATCTTTATTCAAAAAAAAACAGTCGTTTTTCTGTCTTGTCATTGCTAATAACGATCATTCTTTTTTTGATTTGGACCTTATTTATTAAATAGAATGCATAGTTTTTTGAATTATGCATTCTATTTATGTTTTATTTGCATTATTTATAGGATTAGTAATTTAGTACTATATACAGTGAGGCTTTTGAGCGTGGCGGGACAAATACCTGCCAGAGTATTCCAAACATAATGAAATGGAAGAACGTCTTATTTATCAATTCATGTATCCCGATGAACTGGGGCCGGCAAAACAGCCGGGACATGTTTATTTTTATTAAAAAGGTATAAATAAAATGATGGTAGACAATGATTTATATAATAAGCTCACAAGAACAAATGATAAAGAGTGGCTTAAGTCTATGCTTAAAAATCGCATAGGGTATTATGTAAACAAAGCTGCACTGAGGCTCTTTGAGCTTGGTGAAGAGACATTGGCTATAGAAACTTTATTAAAGCGCATGAAGATAAAAAAAGTGACAGGTTTGTCTGAAGGTGCTAAGGCGGAGACTGAATTTGACAAGAGCATACAAGAGAGGTATAAGTGGGCAGTTACTCACTTATTTGAGGCGCTGAGCATTTATGAGGACGACGCTTCCAATGCGCTTGCGATGATAGCTAGTGAGGAGATCAAAGAAAGATTGGTAAAACTCTCAGAGACTGAAAGCGAAAGTAAGCGAGGAGCAGAGTTTGCTTTGGCGATTATCAGGCAAATGGAATTTAAGGAATATCTGCATCAACTTGCTACTTCTTCAGATATAGAGTGGCTAAAGTCACGGCTTAAAGAAGATCGGGTTCCGATTCATGCCCGTATGATTGCCAAGAGTCTCTACAGAGCCGGAGAAGAGAAGCTTGGACTTGAGATACTGATTAATCAGATGAATTTATACAAAAAGCCTGATACTCCTCCTGTTACAAAGACTCAGACCTGTTCTGCCGCTGTTCGAGATCTCGGTTATTTGGAAGATGAACGCGCCATACCTCACCTGATAGAGGCAATGGACATATATACAATAGATGCAGCGTGCGGTCTGTCATATATAAGAGGAGAGAACCTTAAAAAACAACTCAGAGAGCTTGCAAAAGATGATAATCAGACAGGATTCGGTGCAAACCTTGCCCTTGGTATGATGGGTGAGCTGGAAACACTGACGTTTATTATGGATGTTGTAAGGAATATAGAGATATATGAGAAAAAGTATAAAACACAACGGCATCAGTACAAGACTCCTTGGACGTTTAAAGACATTTTGTGCATACTTAACAATTATGACACACTTGAATCAAACAGATTGTTTCTTGAGAGTATAACAACATGGGATATTGAAAGTTTTATAAGGGGTTATGCAAGTAATGAATATAACGACAATGACCCCGTTCCACCTGTAAAATCCGTATTTTCAAATTGGCATATAACCAAAAAGTATGGTTGGGATAAGTATGTTACGCCTGACAAATATATAGTTTTATTGGGCCATTACAGGCCAAAGTGGGAAAAGGAGGAAAAAAAGCTTGTTGAGAAGATATGGAAGGATGTTCGTAAAAGGCTTGAAAAGGAAGATCAGTGATTTAAATGAAATGTATAATATTTATCAAAAACTTTAAAAGCCTGTAAGGAGGAAAGATGAGGGCCGCTGCTAAAAATATTTCTGTTATGTTCCTGTGTATAGTGAGTTTATTTATGATAAACCTGACTTCTCTGTCAGCACAAACCTCCGAGATAACCGACGGCGTTGATTATCTCGTAACCACACAAAATGCAGACGGTTCATGGGGAGACGATAGTACGACAGTCGGAATTTTTTCTGCCACTGTATCAGTAACAGAGACTTTTCAATTACTGAAAGAGACAGGCATCCAAAGTTATACCGAAGCAGTGACATGGCTTGAAAGTCAGGAACTTACACGTACAGCTTACCTTGCAGAACGTATACGTCTACTGTCGGATAATGGAAGCGACCTGGATAAACTCCTGTCATATATGGACGAACTGTCCCTGTGGAGCGGATATGAAGATTATGAAAATACAATCATCGATACTGCTCTGTCTCTTCAGGCGCTGAAAGCCATAGATTACGAAGATACGGAAACAATCGATAAAGCCCTTGATTACCTGACAACCACGCAAAACACCGACTTCGGCTGGGGCTTTGAAGAAGGAGACGAAAGCAGCGTTTTCATGACGTCAACGGTTCTGAAAACCCTTCTTTTATTCAGAGACACCTACAACTTCGAAAGCGAAATAACCACAGCAGCCTCCTGCCTTCTCAGTACTCACACCCCTGAGGGAGGCTTTGGTACAACCCCCGAAGAGACCGCGCTCTACGAAACGGCCCTTGCCCTGAGGGTAATGACAAAGATCAAGCCGGATCCAATGTAATTACAGCAGGAAACAGAAAATCAAAAAAAATATCATTTTTCGACAGACTACCTCAAAACAGCGCACTTACTTTTCACAAAACATTATTGAAGCTCAAAATACAGATGATTTTACAGAATATGATATTTATAGTAATATGCATTATTTAACTACATTAATATATTTTTTTGAGCTGGATAGTTTTAATGAGTTTATTTCTAAAATTGTAAAAGTAAACAGTTTAAGGCTTCCATCAGAAGCTATTTTTTCATCTGAACTTAATATCAATACTTTATTTGATGGCATGCCTTTATCTTGTAGTTTTAGCGGATTTGCAATGGATGTTGATTTAAGCATTGGAGTTATAAAAGCGAAAAATGGTGAAAATAATAAAGTGATTGAGTATATGCTTACGTCAGGTGTTATTTCATCAGCTTTAGAGCATGCAGTGCCAGAAGAGCTTTTCTCAACAAACATTTTCTCTGTTGAAGGAATATCAGCTGTTAAAGCTTTGCAAATTGCAAATGATCAAGGTATTCCTATATATACGATTTCACAAGATAATTTATCTGAAGTATTACCAAAATTACAAATTAATGATGTTATAAAAGCAAGTATAACAAATGCTGTAAGAGCTGGTAAAACAGTCTCTGTATCAAAGAATAATATCAATTACAATAATTGGAATGGTTGCGGTTATGTAATTAGTGATCCTGATACCGGTGCAGGTGCATATCTGATAAGCGGCTCAATAAATGGAGGTATAATAATTTTTAAAAACACAGACTGTGACCAAAGCTGGGAGGAATGTTATACGAATTGCATTAACATATTAGTACCAGTAGGGCCTTGGTCTGTTTTTTCAAAAGTTACTCTTTTAACTAATATTTTATACTCATTGGGTGGAATTTCTTTTACCTTAACAATATATGGAAGTGATCATGTTTTACTACCTGAAATAATGAAAATACCTTTACTTTCTGTGGTAGCTGATTCATTAGTAAAAAGTGGTTTGATGTACTTATCATGGGTTGCAGGTACTTCATACGGCTGTATGGCGTCATGCGGTATTAATCAGTGTAATTATTATAAGGAGTAACAAAATTATGACTTTAGTTCCTTTTAAATGTGATATTTGTGAATTTAACGGATTACCGATGGACTTTGAAAAGTGCTTTATATGTAATCAATTGGTATGTCATCTCTGTTGGGGAGCAGGTGATCATATGACATCAGAAAATGGTTTAAATGAAGGTATGTGTAGTCATCGAAAAATTAAACCTAATCGATCTGGTCATAAAAAAATTATTATTCGGAAACATATGAAAAATAAGTAGAACAATCAATATAAATTATTCAGAATATCGACAGAAAGACAAAAGGGAAAAGGGAAAAAGGGATAGTTTAGCAAGGTGCCTAAAATAACAAAGGAGGAGAGTTAGGAGATAAATAGTAAAAGCAATAATAGAGTGATACCTGCATTCTCAGGTGAACGATCTTATTGAGCCATAAGCAACAAGTTAAAAGTAAAAAGCAAAATTGATTCTCCAGTAGAAGCCGATCTTTCCGAGATAATAGAGATACAGTTTACCGAACCAAGGATGATGTTCTCGGAGATATTCTCTACACAACGGCCCTGATGCATCATGTGGAAAAGGATATATTGAACAGAACAACGGCAGAACTGATGGATATTAAATATACAGTGTTACCGTCGCTTTCGACATTCTTGTATGCACTGAATGTAACATATGTATTCGGATTGCCGATGAATGTAAACGAAAAAGAGCTGGCAATGGATATAGACAGAAGCGTATCGATAGTAAAGGCCCGGGACGGAGACAGGGACAAAGAGTATCAGTTTGTATTGAACTCCGGAATGACGGCCTCTGCGCTGGAGCATACAGTGCCCGAGCAGATATTTTCAACGTCTGAGGAGGCTGTTGAGGGTATCAGTGCGGTAAAGGCATTGGCAATAGCGAATGACGCGGGGATACCGATATACAGTATAAATAAAACAAATATAGATACAATTCTGCCACAACTTCAATTAGACGAAGAAGTGATATCTGAGATACAAAACGGAGTAAACGCCGGTAAAGAGGTGACGGTATCGAAAACGAATATTAGCTTTAACGGCTGGACAGGGTGTGGATTCATAATAATTGATCCGGAAACAGGGGCAGGTGCTTATATGATAAGCGGCGGGTATAGTGGCGGCGTAGTATTAACAGCTATTGGTGCAATGATGATAGTGCTTGGATTGTATGCTATGACAAATCCATTGCTTGGTCCTGCTTTAGGTGCTTATTTAATAGGGAAAGGTGTGCTGTTAATGACAATTGGCGTGCAATGGCTAACAGATAAATTTACAAATAAACTATACGATTGCATAACTTTGTTTTCGCTTTCATATTTCGGTATAGTTGGTGGTATATTGGGATTATTGTCGCCAACACCTATCTCAATTATTTTTACAATGGTGGGACTTGCTTCGGCAACTTACGCTTTTATAGATAATTTAGAAAAGAAGTGCTCTCCATGAAAGGTTTAAAGATCACTAATAATGAAATAAATATAGTTTTCCTGCTTTCATCATATGTTGTATTACTCATTTACGCTGTTGAAAGAAGTTTATTATTTTTGTTTTTATCTACATATTTAGTTTTTATTAATATGATGGCAGTACGTTTAATAGAAATAAACAGTAAAATGAATAATAAAAAAGCAGGAGATTTTTTATTGCTTCTGTGTGTAATGAATAATTTTATATGTTTTAATTATAGATATTATCATGATGATTTTATCGTAGATGAAATTCTTTTTTCAATCTGGAGCATATACATGACTTTTTCAATTATCAGGCTTATCTTAACAGGCACTGTTAGAAAGCTAATTAGCTTATCTCTGCAAAACCAACAATTTGTCAGGGAGGTAAAAATTACAGGCACAGTATTAATATTAAGCCTAATTTTAGCATATTATGGCAAATACTATATGTATACATATAGTATAACCATTTTCTTTCTTATAGTTTTAGCTTGTGTGGTAAATAAAAAAAACTACACAGAAGATACAGTAAAAGGGAATTGAAAGACATAAAAATAAACGGACTTATGAGTATTTAATTACTGTTGCAGTGGTATTAAACCTATAAGTGTCTTTTTTGTTCGTACTTTATTGGTGAAAGTGCTGTTTTTTATGTAAAACAAAATGAATGAGTAAAAAAGAAGTAATAGATAAAGCAGGTCAGATATATTTACTACCTTTACTTGTTGTTATTGGTTCTTATGTAGGTTTTGTGAATAATTTAAGTTTAATCTCTGTTTCATCTCTTGTTTTTCTTATTAGTCTTAGTATGCAACTAAGAAAAACAGGTCGTAACAGTTTATTAAAAATAATTGAAACCCTGGGGTGTACAAATTTTGTCGTGTTTGTAATGATTAAATCAAATATTTCATATGACTCCACAAATTTAAATTGCTTACTTTCTAATATAACGAATATTAAATGTATAGATCTTTTTATTGTTAATTGTATTGTACTTATAAGCTTCTGTTTATATATTTTTATTCAACTTACAAAGCTGATTAAGCAAAAGGAACTGCAACGAATCATTGACCTGATAAAGCCTGATAAAGAATTTGCATACATTCAGACAGTATCAGTATTTTTGTGTTTTACAGCTTCGCTCTTGGCGTTTCATCGCCTCTATATAGAATATTTTATATTTATCACACTCATTCTTATCGGAATAATTTTTAAAGTTATTTTTTGGAGTCCTGCGAAGTCTCATACCGGATAAGGAGTATATAAAAGTAAAAGTTAACAATCTTAAGGATTGCATATACAGAACAAAACAATGTGTTTTTTGTGAAATGCAATATCAGGATTATAAAAACAACAACAAGATTAAAAAATTCGGAGGTGCTTATGAAGAGGGTGCTCACTGTATTATCAATCGTTTTGGTTTATACAATAATTACAACCACAGGCCATGCCAATTCGCCCGAGATAACCGACAGTCTGAATTATCTTAAAAGCACGCAAAATACGGACGGTTCCTGGGGAGAAGAAGATTCGATTGCCTATATACTGCCCTCTACGGTTACGGTAATGGAAATCCTGGAAATAACGGGAGAATCGGAAGGTTCAAACTATATGGACGCAGTTGTATGGCTGCAGGATCAGGAGTTGATGAGCACGAACTATCTTGCGGAACGAATCCGTCTGCTTTCCCAAGGCGGAGAGGACCTGGAATTATTATTGTCGTACATGGACGAAACCTTCTTGTGGGGAGGATTTGAAGAACACGATATAAATATACTTGACACCGTATTATCCGTACAGGCGCTGAAAGCAATCAATTACGAAGATACGGAAACAATCGGGAAAGCCCTTGATTACCTGACAACCACGCAAAACACCGACTTCGGCTGGGGCTTTGAAGAAGGAGACGAAAGCAGCGTTTTCATGACGGCAACGGTTTTGAAAACCCTTCTTTTATTCAGAGACACCTACAATTTCGAAAGCGAAATAACCACAGCAGCCTCCTGCCTTCTCAGTACTCACACCCCTGAGGGAGGCTTTGGTACAACCCCCGAAGAGACCGCGCTCTACGAAACGGCCCTTGCCACTGAAATACTCATAGACACCGCTGCACAGGCAGAGGAAGTACTAACGGCAATCACTTACCTGCAAAGCACGCAACAACCCGACGGCAGCCGGGAATCGGCCCCCTACAGCACGTCCCTTGCCCTTAGGGTAATGACAAAGACCATACCGGATCCAATGTAATCACAGCAGGAAACAGAGAAGGAAAAAAAATATCATTTTTCGACAGACTACCTCAAAACAGCGCATTTTATTTTCACAAAACATTCTTTTTCGAATTAATATTCACATATTTTACAAGTATATTGAAAATAAATAAAAATATTAAATAAATTATCAAAAATTAATTCAAGAGTAAATATCACAAATAAATTTAATTATTTATATTTTTATCTTGACTTTTAAATTCATTCATGTTATTTTAGCGTGAAATATACGATTCAAACGAATCTCGCCATGTTTACTTTTTTCTTCCATGGCGTGGCGCTTATTTACTAAAAAAGCATTCAGCTGTCAGCTGTCAGCAGTCAGCTAAGAAAAATCAATGTACAGCGCTTAAAGCATATACAGAGCTGACAGCCGAATAACGATGCCTAACGGCTTTATTAGTCGCATATAACTGCACAAAAGGCAACAATACTTTTTTACTTATGCCTTATGCCTATATCCGTATTTGATTCAATCTTACCGTGTCGGGTCAAACACAAATAGGCGTACCTGAACAATTACTTTTGTCTTTTTTTATGGAGGAGCAATGAAAAACAGGGGAGTTATAAGAAAGATATCGATAACAGTACTCATGGTTGTTATGTGGGAGTTTTGCGGGCTCTATCAGCTTGCCTATGCTTTAAAAGATACATCGGGTATACAAAAAAGAGGGAGCAGTGAAACCGGAGCTGCCGTAAAACTGGAAAAAGCACTCTCCGAACTGGACGATTTATTGACCGACATGGATGAAGAGGTTGATTCCCGCAAAAGAGATAAATTAAGGAAAGCCTTAAAAGAAAAGAGAGATGCTCTGGCCGATATCGATACGGCGATAAGAGAGGAGTTTTCAGAGACAGAGAAGATGTTGAAGTCCAAAGGGCTTTCATCTGAGATACTTGACAGGCATTATGATTTTGTAGAGAGTTATAAAGGGAAATACAAAGAGCTGATCGGAAATATAGAGACAATAAGGAAGTCCGGTGACAGGGATGGCGAGAGGAGAGGGATTAAGGAGACGAGAGAGTTCTTAAGCAGGCATGCAAAGCCAAAGAGACATCAGTCTCTTGATCCGAATAAACTACCCCACAGGAGCGCTCAGCCCGTAAACAAAATGCCTCGATTGACAAAAGAGGAGTTTCAGAGGGGAAGCGGAAACGGTAAGAGAAATAAGGAAGCAGTACCCGTCTCTTCAGGCGAACAGTCAGCCGGAGTCTCAGGCGGCAAGTCAGAGACAAAAGCCAAAATCGATCCGCCAACGGAAGCCGATCTTTCCGAGACCATAGAGATACTGTTTACACCGGAAATTATTGAGAAGGTGGAAGAACTGGAAGGCAAAACAGTGAATATCTATGAGTTTGTACGAAATAATTTTCAATATGAACCCTACTACGGTTCTCTGAAAGGAGGGCCGCAGACATTCCTTGAGATGTCGGGCAACGACTTTGATCTTGCCGGTTGTCTGTTGAGCATGCTCAGGGCCGCCGGGACACCGTCCAGGTATGTGTACGGAACAGTGGAGATTGACATAGAGAAAGTGATGAACTGGGCAGGAGGTGTGAGCGATCCCGAAACAGCTGTGGAGATTCTTGCAACAGCCGGTATTCCGGGGCAGGTGGTAAGAGAGGGCAGTGTAATAAAGAAAGTGCAAATGGAACATGTCTGGGTAGAAGCATATGTACCGTACGGGAACTACAGGGGAGCAGGCAGAGACGGTTCTTTGAAGAAGTGGGTTCCCCTGGATCCTTCATTTAAACAATATGAGTATAAAAAGGGAATGGATTTATATGAAGGCATGGGGATAAACGGAGAACAGTTTATATATGATTATATAGATGACGATTCTCTGTTGCCGGTTCCTGACGATAATACGGAACCCGATACGGAATACATTCCCAGTCCGCATCAGTTTTACAGTGCAAGGATGATGGATTACATTGATACTATTGAGCCTGATTTACCCATTCAAGAAATCATAGGGTCTGAAACCATAGAAGAGAGCATGGAGATAAACAGTAAGGAATATCCCTATCTTCTCGGAAGCCTGCCTTACAAGGTTTTGGTAAAGGGAGCAAACCATTCCTCCCTGCCAGATACTTACAGGCATAGTATACACATCTCCGTTACAAACAACACTACCTATGAAACGGATTTATCGTACAGCACAACGCTCCCCGAAACAGCGGGAAAGAGATTTACAATCTCATATATCCCTGCAACAACTTTGGACGAAGAGTTGGCGGACCAATATAACGGCATATTCAATGTTCCACCCTATTTAATAAACATTGCACCGGTAATCATGATAAACGGGGAAATCGCGGTACAGGGAAATCCCGTGGGATTGGGGTATGATCAGACATTGAATCTTACATTTCACTTGCCCAATAAGGCATCGGACAGTGTAATCAATACAATAACGGCAGGAAGTTACAATGCCCTGGCGATTCAATACTATAAAACCTCTCCCTCTGTAATAGGGGATAAAATGGAAACACTGATTAATACAAAGGAGATAACACATATAGATGAGCTGTTGGGGCAGATACTTTATAATCTCGGAGTTTCATATTTTCATCATATAACACATCAGGAATATCTGTATGAAAAGAATCTGCAAATGGTGGTAACCAGAGAGCCCTCAGAAGCCATTGTGACACTTCATGCAAAAACCGAGTGGTTGTGGGGAGTTCCCCACAGAGTGTCCGAAGGGGGTGTCGGAATCGATGTGGACAGAAACATATATGCTCCTTTTTCAATGGACGGAGACAAAGAGAGGGCGAAGGATTTTATGATAATATCTGTATTGGGAAGTTCTGCATGGGAGGATATGTCATTGGAGGCTTTTTTCGATATACCTGCCGTGTCAGCATCCAAAATACTAAAAATGGCTCGCATGGAAGGTGTCACAATATATACTATTGAAAGCAGCAACATAGATACCGTTCTGCCTCAGTTGGAAATCGATTCAGCAGATAAAAACGACATAAGGAATGCTGTTTATGCAGGCAAGACAGTAATCGTGCCCGAAAAAAAGATACAATATAATGACTGGAGCGGAGCAGGCTATGTTGTACTGGATACGGAAACAGGCGGAGGAGGTTATATGATAAGCGGAGGACTGTCAGGAGGAGAATTATCAAGAAAACCGGACGGAACATTACAGTTTTGCCAAATTCCTAAATCTACTTATCATAATAAGCAAAAAGATAAACTACACAGATTACCTATGAATTGCCAAGACTTTGATCCAAGTATATATTTAACAGGCTTAGCAAGAGCTACAATTTTAAGAGTTGTTGATTCATTAGTAGGTACTCCTTACGTTAGTGGAGGCGAGGATCCAGACTGTGGTTTTGATTGTTCGGGATTAATAGATTATGTTTTTTTTGTTGTGTATGGTAGAACAGCTTTTCATGAAAGGATGACAGCCTCGAATCAGTATATTCACTGTTTTATTATGGGCTGGCTCCATGATTTTTCTAATGCAATACCAGGTGACATTATGTGGCTTGACACACACAGCCATGTTGGAATATACATTGACTCAAATACTGTCACACATGCATTGGGAAGAACAAGTTGTAAAACAGGAGGCACATTCCCGCCTGTTTCCGGTGACTGTGAAAAAAATGCTCTTATTCATTATAAAATATGTGGTAAATATAAAGCCGTAGTAAAAAAAGGTTTTAACTATTTTACCGGTAAAACCGGTACAATTGATTATTCTGTTTGTCGTCCGACGCCTTAAGAAAGCTGAACAATTAATTATGAAAATATTCCTTTTATTTTTATTTATTATTATTTGTAATTACAATTCTGCATCATGTAACGAAATTCCTTCAATCAAAAAGATTGTCTTAAGTAAATTTAAAGATTATAAAGGTAATATTGTGCTAGATGACAATATGCCTGATTGGTTAAATATAGACAGAAGACAAATTGCAATAGATGATAAAGACAATATTTATGTTTTAGATGTGAGAAGAAATGAGATTTTAGTTTATAAACACAGCCGACAGGATAAAAGCAAAATATACTTAAAACCTGTAAAAACAATAAAATTTAACATGGATGAATATGAAGTGCTCACATTAAACGATTCCTTTGAAGTGTCTTCCAATGGTGACAGATTTTATATAACCTCTCTTTATCCTTTTCTCTTGGACTATAACGGACGAAAAAAAGCAATGTCCGGATTTCCATACTCTGAGTTATCAAGAAAATGCAATAACAAATATGTTACAAGATACGGACGATATCTATATGATAAAAATATTAAGCTGTTAAAAAAAGCAGATAAAAAAATATTGAGATACACAGATAGCAATGGTAATTATTTTTTAAGTACCAGATTTGATATTTTTCAATACTCCCCTTCAGGTGAATTAATCAGGCAGGAGGCAATAGATGAAGGTCGTGGAATCATAGGCATAGATGGAAAAGATAATATATTTCTTAAAACTGAAGCCGGCGCCGGAGGAAACGGTGATTGGCGTATATTAAAAATAGACAAGGAATGGAATAGAATCGGAGAGATTCAAATACCTGAGAATATCTTATTCCCAATTCCTTTTGATGATAAAGATTTGGATGATCTTGAATATTATGCTTCTGAGGAACCATTTGAATATTTCAAAATAAACTGTAATGGAAGCATATACTTAATTCATTCATTCAGACAATACCCTGACAGAGCATTTCAAAGATTTCTCGAAGGAGGCGAGTATTATATTTACAAACTTAACTTCAAGCAACAATAACAGTAAAATAATGAATGCAGGTTTTATATAAAATGATTGTCTTTGTAATTATACTCGGGCAATTTAAGATGCGTAACGTGGAAAAGATAATTTAAAAGACAACTCATACGACTGACAATATCATTTCCTGTCTTCTCAATACTCATTATGAAGAGAGTATGACGACAATGTTAATAGTGACTAAAGCAAGTAAATAAGGATAGTGCAGTAATATGAAGTTCAGTAAACCTTTAATCATACCGGTTATTTTTATACTATCAGTACTGCCGAGTCATGTTGTATCGGGAAACGACACATTTGTCCATGACAACGGGAGTGTTGTGTATCCGATAAATACGGATAAAGTGCAAATGGTGTGGGAGGAAATAAAAGTCAGTTTACAGGGAGTGTGGGGGCGTGTAGCGTATGTGGATTGTTTGTTCGAGTTTGAGAATATTTCTTCCAACACAGTTAAGGCAACGCTTGGTTTCCCGGCAGAAGATGAAAGTTACTATTATGACGGAGGTAATGAATCTCTTCCGTTTCATTATTTCCAGGTCTATGTCAACGGTAAGCTGACTAAATCGGAATACAAGGATAAATTTTTTATCTGGGAGGTTACTTTTCCACCAAAGGAAAAAGTGATGATAAGAAATAAATACGGCGCTTCTCTTTCATTCCATTACTACAAGGATTGGTTCGAATATATAATGACTACCGGAGCCAACTGGAAGGGGCCGATAGAAAGGGCGACAGTAACGGTGCAATATAAAGACTCCGATGAACTCTACAAAAGATTAATTGATGCACAGCCCGAGAATTTTCGTATTAAAGACAATAAGATCATATGGGAATTCAGGAATTTTATACCTGACAGTAATATCAAAGTAACGGAGTTTGTTACAGAGACTCCATTAAGAGATATAGATATAGACATGAAATTTTCGATTTGCGAGTATCTCAACACAAAAAAAAATGAAGGAGACACAAAGGAGTATACCGAGGATACAGTGGATATAATGAAAAATGATTTTTTTCACGGTACATTTAATAGTTTAAAAGAGAATTATACAGGCAATTATTATACGGAAGAGAGATTAAAAGATCAGTTAACGGAGCACTATGTAAAAGTGTTGAGATACGAGATATACGCGCGCCACGGCGAGCTGTTCAGAGATAAGTTTGGGGAGAGAATATTCGATTTTCATGTACTTTGGTACAAGACTGATTATCACTATTCCGATGCATTGCTGAATGATTATGAAAAGAGAAATATTAAGTTCCTGTCGGATTATGAAAAGAAAAGAGGATGGAGTCAGGAATCAATGCAATAACCGGAATTCATAAATTCGCTCAACAGTTAAGATATTAACTCAAAACAGCAGTCAGCTTTCAGCCAAGGACAGTATTGATATTCTGCCAATAATAAGCTTCACCTTACGGGGAATGTGTTTTGAACCATAAAGTATTGCAATTAAAGAGCTGACAGCTGATGGCTGACAGCTAAATGCTTTTTTTAGATCAATAAAAAAGAGGCCGCACTGTTATTTGAAACAGTGCCTGTAATGATTGAATTTAAAATGAAAAGGGGGAGAAGATGATGAAAGGAAAGATATTAAGTACAGCTCTGTTTTTAATTCTGACAATAATAATGCCCGTGTTGACATATGGAGACGAGCAATCGATAAATGACGGCGTAACATGGCTGAGCGAAAATCAAAATCAGGACGGCAGTTATGGAGATGATGAAGCTCTCTTACTTCTGGATACCACAGCCGTACTCGATACATTATACTCCCTCGAGCAAACAGGTACGACATACATGGATGGAATAACATGGCTAAATGAAGAGACACCGTTAACAACCGATTTTATATCGCGAAGAATGATTACACTGTACAAAGAAGGAGAGGATATTACCGGGGAAGTTGATTTATTGATAAATCATAAGAACCCGGAAGGAGGATTCGGAGGAGACGAAGATGCGGAGAGTATGGTGACAGATACAGCCATAGCGCTTCATGCACTGAAGACTGTAGATTACGAAGATACGGATATATTGGAAAGCGCATTGGATTACCTGACAACCACGCAAAACACCGACTTCGGCTGGGGCTTTGAAGAAGGAGACGAAAGCAGTGTTTTCATGACGTCAACGGTTTTGAAAACCCTTCTTTTATTCAGAGACACCTACAACTTCGAAAGCGAAATAACCACAGCAGCCTCCTGCCTTCTCAGTACTCACACCCCTGAGGGAGGCTTTGGTACAACCCCCGAAGAGACCGCGCTCTACGAAACGGCCCTTGCCACTGAAATACTCATAGACACCGCTGCACAGGCAGAGGAAATCCTCACTGCAATCACTTACCTGCAAAGCACGCAACAACCCGACGGCAGCCGGGAAACGGACCCCTACACCACTGCCCTTGCCCTTAGGGTAATGACAAAGATCAAGCCGGATCCAATGTAATTACAGCAGGAAACAGAAAATCAAAAAAAATATCATTTTTCGACAGACTACCTCCAAACAGCGCACTTACTTTTCACAAAACATTATTTTTTGAATTACTATTCACATATTTTACAAGTCTATTACAAATAAATAAAAATATTTAATAAATTATCAAAAAATAATTCAAGAGTAAATATCACAAATAAAATTATTTAATTATACTTTTAACTTGACTTTTAAATTCGTTCATGTTATTTTAGCGTGAAATATACGATTCAAACGAATCTCGCCATGTTTGCTTTTTTCTTCCATGTCATGGCGGGGCGCTTATTTACTAAAAAAGCATTCAGCTGTCAGCAGTCAGCAGTCAGCTAAGAAAAATCAATGTACAGCGCATAAAGCATATACAGAGCTGACAGCCGATGGCTGACTGCTTTTTAGTCACATATAATTACAATGGGCACAAAAGGCAACAAATTTCTTTTACTTATGCCTTATGCCTATATCCATATTTGATTCAATCTTACCGTGTCGGTTCAAACACAAATAGGCGTACCTGAACAATTACTTTTATCTTTTTTTATGGAGGAGCAATGAAAAACAGGGGAGTCATCAGAAAGATATCGATAACAGTACTCATGGTTGTTATGTGGGAGTTTTGCGGTCTCTATCAGCTTGCCTATGCTTTAAAAGATACATCGGGTATACAAAAAAGAG
>JAREWP010000084.1 GCA_029001845.1 Candidatus Magnetocorallium paracelense
TCCTTGAGATCAATTCAGTTCTTAATATTAATCAGGATTTAAAATTGTTCTGATTCAGAATTTTCCTGCTCTCTCTGTGCTCCGGGATTACTTTACTGCTTTTCCCGGAGTCTCTGCTCTTTTTATGCTCATCTCTTCTTACTTACCATCTCTTAGCTTTTCTTCTTTTTCTCTCTTCATTAAAATCTGTATGGATTAATTTGTTGTCTCGTTTTTTATGTGATTATTTGATCGGTTTATTGTGGAATTTAACACCTGTGTCTGTTTCAACCCTGTAGTCTGTCAGCTTTACCATGGGAAATTTAAACCTGTGCTCAAATCCCCATCTCTTTACTTCATATACATCGGGACGGTAATCTTCATCTTCATCGGTCAGTATGACAAGGGTGATCACCTCCTGATTATATCTGTCGAAAATTCTGTAATTATATACATACAACCTCCTTTCAAATCCTTTTTCATATGCACCCTGCACTTCTATATGGATCAGTATCCATTTCTCCTCACCTGTTTTCAGATATACTTTTACCAGTTTATCGGTATATCTCTTCTTCTCCTCGGAGGCCTTAACTATCTTGTTAAACTCTTTATCCAGAAATTCTATGCCCTTGGAGAAGTCAATGTCTTTATGCACATGGGGAAAGTAAAAGAGCAGGAAGTCCTGAAAATAATTCTCTATTACTTCCTTCCAACCGCTGTCATAATCCGATTTGTCAGTCTCCGCCATGTCTATATATACTCTAATTCTACAATATATAAATTAGCTAAGTATAGATACTATTTCTCAATAACAGCTCCATGCATTCGCTTTTTTCAGGCAGTCAAATGGCAAATCCTGGTCAATAGGCCATGAAATACTCTCAATCGTTTCGGATTGTATCTCTTCATTCAGGTAAGTTTCCATATAAGCTCTCAGGGTTCTCCGGAAATATTCGATTTTAGGGGAAAGACAGACACAATACATTTTGGAAGTTGCCAACGATTTTACTAAGAAAGAGGAATTATTAATACTAAATTCTTATTCTCTCCTCAAATACCTTACATGCAGTGGATGGTCTAAAAAAACTCACGAGTTTTGCTTTTTTTTTGTGTAAGCAAAACTCGTGAGACAAAAGATCCGGTAAAATGATCCCTAATAATTAACTGTTATTAAAACAGTTACTAATCTTGAAACTGTTCACAGTGATCTGAGGAGACTTTAACGAAAAACAGCAGTCAGCGGTCAGCCTTCAGCTAAGGACTGTATTGATGTTATGCCAATAATAAGCTTCACCTTACGGGTGAATGTGTTTTAAACTGTAAAGTGTTGTAATTAATAAGCTGATAGCTGGGCTGACCGCTAAATGCTTTTTTTAGATAATATCAGCCATCAGCTGTTGTAATGAAAAAGCTGACAACTAATAGCTGAATGCTTATTTCAGTTAATTGAACTTAAAACTAAAAAGCTGTCTCATTATGAAAATTCTTAAAACAGACAACTACCTACATACCTCTGTGAACCGATTTTTTGTTACTCGATACTGAAGTTTTTCATTTTGTAGCGAAGCGTGGAGTAGGGAATATTCAGTAATTTAGCGGCCTTTTTGCGGTTCCATTTGGCCTCGTGAAGGGCATTAATAATTCTGTCATGCTCTTGTGTCGCAGGAGAGAGTTTCAATTCAGTCGCCAAATCCTCTCTGTCTGACAGACCGGCGCATTCGGTGTTATTTGTCAATAAACCGGAAAAGGTGTGAGGTTGTTGAAGAGCAGGGAGATTCAGATGGGCGCTCTTAATCAGAGAAGAGCGGCAGGTCATGGCGGCGCGCTCGATTATATTCCGCAGCTCTCGGGCATTGCCCGGATAGTCGTAATTGATAAGCCGGTCCCTGGCGTTTGAGCTGAAACCTTCGAAATCGAGACCTCTTGCACCGGCATAGGAGTCCAGAAAATGCTCGGCCAGCGGAAGAATATCGTCACGCCTTTCCCGAAGGGGCAATATGTGTATGGGATATATATGTAATCTGTAATAAAGATCGCTCCTGAACTTCTTCTTCTCTACTCTCTCCTGTAACCAAACATTTGTAGCAGCGATGACACGTGTATTTACCTGTATTTCATTCTTTCCGCCTACACGCCTGATCGTTCTTGTTTCAAGGGCTCGAAGAAGTTTCGCCTGAGCCGAAGCCGACAGATCGCCTATCTCATATAGAAAAAGTGTGCCATTGTCAGCCATTTCAAAGTAACCGATTTTTGTTTCCACAGCTCCGGTAAACGCTCCTTTGACATGGCCAAAGAGTTCGCTCTCTATTAACTCTTCAGGGATGGCAGGGCAGTTGACTGCTATAAAGGGGCTTTTTGGGGAGCCCCCGTTAAAATGTATTGCCCGCGCCACAACTTCTTTGCCGGCCCCTGTCTCACCGGTTATTAAAATTGTATCGCAATTAGCGCTGACAGCCCTTTGTATATGCTCATGAATTTCTCCGGTTGCTTCACTGACACCAATAAAACGACTGTTATCAGAATAAGATGATAACTGAATCCCGCCGATCGCCTCTTTCAGGCGAGTTCTTTCCTGACGAAGCTTACTGATAAACAGAGATTTAACCAGAACGGCCTCGAGCTCAAAGAACTTAATCGGTTTCGTAAGAAAATCTTCGGCCCCCTCTCTTAAAGCCTGGATTGTAATATCCATATTCCCATGGCCGGTGATAATAACAACAGGCAATTCAGGCTGTATTTTTCGAATTTTTCCAAGAAGAGTCATTCCATCCATCTTGGGCATCCTCACATCCACCAAGGCAAGATCATAGGCGCCATGTTTTATCAACTCCAATGCAGCAGCGCCGTCATAGGCGCTTTCGGTTTTGTGTCCCGAATCAGTAAGATAATCACAAATGGTTGCATGAACGATCTCTTCATCGTCCGCAAGCAGTATGTTTAACGATCTTTTCATCAATGATGCTCCTTCTTTTTAGACAATGCCGGGAGAGTTAAGGTCACAACAGTCCCTTTATCGACTCCCTTTGAAATATCGATCCTTCCTCCGAATCCTTCAATAATAGACTTAGAAATAGATAATCCCAGACCGGTCCCCCTTTCCGGCCCTTTGGTTGTAAAAAAGGGATCAAAAACACTTTCGAATATGTCGTCAGGTATGCCCGCACCGGAGTCCTCCAATTCAATGGTTACTTCCTGTCCCTCACGAGCAGGAAAAGTCCTGATTACAATCAGAGGTGTGTCAAAGGGTTTATCCGACGTCATTCTTTCTTCTATGGCATCTCGCGCATTAATAATCAGATTAAGGATCACCTCTTCCATGGAGAAAGGATTGGCCTTTACATCAGGTAAATTATCCTGTAAATCGGTTTTAAAATCAATACCTCGGTTTTGTAACTGCGTACCCAGTAAGCTCACTGCAGAGTTTACCACATCATTTACCTGTACGGAGTATAGCTCCTGCTTGCCGGCCTCTCTGGCAAACATTCTCACATGCTCGATAATATAGGACATCCTGTCTGCCTGATCTACAATCAGTTGAAGCTTGTTTCTGATTTTTTCTTCCGTAAAATCCCATTTCCTGTCTATAGCGATCAGCAAATGTTCCGCCAAACCTCTCACTCCCACAAGGGGCTGATTGAGTTCATGGGCAATCCCTGTCGCCATCTCTCCGAGAGACCTTAAACGGTCAGAATGTATACTCAACACCCTCTTTTCTTCAAGCTCCTTCTCTGCAAGTATTCCGGACTCCTCTGCCTGCCTTCGGAGTATAATGCCCGCCAAAGTGTGGGCAATGGAGTTTAAAAACACATCCTCTCGCCGTCTTCTCAGATGCCCTTCATTCAAATATAAGGTAATTACACCTAAAAGTTTGCTCTCCGATAAAATAGGCACACAATAATGACCATGAGGAGACATATCTCTATAACTGAACTCATGATGCTCATCTATAGAGTTTGTAAAAACGATTTTTTGTTCAGAAGCCGCTTTTCCGCAAATGCACTTGCCAAAGGGCACATGCAAGCATACATTCAGATTATCTTCAGGAAGTGATTCATAAGCCTTCATGGTCAACAGGCCCGGTTTGTCATTTTCCGTAAGAAAGATGCATCCCTGCTTTTTAAGAGAAAACCATGGAACCGAAAAAATCAGTTTCAGTGTTTCGCTTAACTGCTCTTTCAGAGAAAGAGGTTGAAGTGATAATTGTAAAATAGCATTTACCGTTTTTTGTATATCGTAATTCGTTTCGATTTCATCCTGTGCTGACTGTAACCTGTTTTGAACCTTATCTATAAATACATAAAAAAAAGTAAACAACCCCCCGCCCGCCAGGTAACAAACCAATGCCACCAGGATTATGGTTTTATGCATATCTCTTGTTTTTTGTGTCACATCTTTTAAAACCGCCATAGCGCCAACCCTTCTGTCGCCGGCGTCTGAAAGGGTAAGATATCCGGCGTAGTATACAAAGCCCTCTTCAGATTCTTTTAAATGAATCGATTCACGTGCATGATGTTCTTCGGATATAACTTCTACTATGCCACGGGGAATGCTTTTTATTGTTCGATTCAGTAAAATTACATTAGAAAACTGCTGCCAATCGCTGTCGCGTTTAAGCATTTTCATACCGCTTTCCCACTTTTTTCGATCGATATATTTCTTGTAAACAAAAACATATAGATTTACACCGAGAAGCTCTTCAATCTCATCTGTTAAATGATCTATTTCCTTGCCCAGTTCCACATAACCGAGAAGTTTGTCTTTATCATACCATGGTGTTACGACTCTCAAGGTGAAAGTACCCAGGGGACCAAGTTCGAGTCCGTAAGAGGTTTCTCCTGTTTCCTCTGCTCTCAAAGTTGTGTAACGATCGATGACATCTCCATAACGATCGGTTTTATGAACTCGAAGCAAATTTACCCGGTCAGGATTGGTAAAGTAGAAGTGCGTAATATTGTGTTTGGCCTGTAGTTCATTAAAAAGAGGCTGTGTACGTTCCAAAATGTTTTCTCTGCTTTTGGCGACAAACTCGTTTTTCAGCTCTTTATCACTCAAGATCAATTTTAACAAGGTTGTCATCTCTTCGGCATCGTTTACTGTTTTTTCGTGAAGCGCTTTTTGCACAGCTTCCCTGTCTTTAGAAATTTCAACCTTAATATCCTTCTGCTGAATAATATAAATACTTAAAACAAAGGTGCCTAAGAGTATTAAAAGAATCATGACGAGCGGCGCCAGTATAAGCAGTTTTATATTGTTTTGTTTTAATTGCATGAATTTAGTTTCGCCTATGCACCAATGATACGTAGTTAAATTGAAACAGAAATGGATGTAGAAAACTTTATACTTTCAGCGCTTCATTAAACAAAAAGCCCTCTTCTTTCAGCAACTCGGAGCACTCATCTGCAGGGACGGGCCTGCTGAAAAAGTATCCCTGAGCTTCATCACAGTCAAGCGAACGCAACAGTTCCAACTGCTCGATGGTTTCAACACCTTCTGCGATAACCTTTAGCCGCATATTGTGAGCCATTGAGATAGTTGTTTTTACTATTGTCAAATCGTCCGGATCCTGAGTTAGATCGGATATAAAGGATCTGTCGATTTTAAGTTTCTTAAAAGGGAGGTGTTTTAAGTAGCTTAATGATGAATACCCTGTTCCGAAATCGTCTATTGCAAGCTGTATCCCCATTGACCTGAACTCTCTGAGCAGCGAAACGGTTGATTCTATATTCTGCATACAAAAGCTTTCTGTTAGTTCAAGTTCCAAATATTCAGGCGACAACCCTGTCTCGAACAACGTTTGCGCTACCATTTCCGTGAGATTGTTCTGCATATAGAGTTGTCTTAACGAGAGGTTGACTGCTGTGATTAGGGGATTAATTCCTTCTTTTTGCCACAAAACCGATTGTTCGCAGCAGGTTCGAAGCACCTTTTCACCCATAGGCACTATCAGTCCACTGTCTTCTGCCATGGAAATAAAGTTGCTCGGATACAGAAGCCCCTGTTCGGGGTGCCGCCAGCGTACAAGGGCCTCCACACCGACTACCCTCCCTGTTTTCAAATCTATCTGGGGCTGATAATGCAATAGGAGTTCATCTCTTTCTAAGGCCAGACGAAAATCGTTTTCCGCCTTCCGCCTTTCATTTATGGACTCGCTCATATCGGAAGTATAAAAGAGGTAGGTGTTTCCTCATGATTTTTTAACATTATACATAGCCATATCCGCGTTTTTTAAAAGAGTGGTTGTGTCTGCACCGTCTGAGGGATAAAAGCTTATCCCGATACTTGGAGTTACGGAACAATCTGTATCCTGTATTTCATAGGGATCGCTCAATTTTTGTATGATTTTTTTTGCTATGCTTTCAACGTCGTGTCTATCATGTATGGCAGGCAGAATTAAAGTGAACTCATCACCGCTCATACGGGCTACCGTATCGGACTCCCTTACACAATCAGTCAGCCTTGAGGCCGTTGACTTGAGCAGCATATCTCCGGAATCATGTCCAAGCGTGTCATTTACGCATTTGAACTTATCAAGATCAATATATAATAGGGCCAAAGTACTGTTTAATCGTTTTGATCGTTTTATCTCCTGAGTCAGTCTGTCAAGAAAGAGGATTCTGTTGGGGAGACCCGTTAATATATCAAAATTCGCCATATATTCAAGACGTTCTTCCGTGCGCTTTCGCTCGATGATTCCGGCAAGCGTATCGGCTATGGAAGTAAAGACTCTCTCCTCGAGCTCGCTCCTTTTAGAATTTTCTTTTACATACAAGTTGATCACTCCGAGGACTCTCCCCCTCGATTTGATCGGAATACAGTAATGGCCGTGGTTGTGCATTCCCTCATATCGGACATCGTGGCGGTCATCCACAGAGTCGGCAAATACGATTTCTCCCGTTGACGCCGCACGTCCGCACAAACATTTTCCTACAGGAAGATTGCCGCAGCTTTTAAGAAGTTCACAGGGAATCCTCCGATGTGTCTTTAATACAAGCACATCGGGATTGTCCTCTATCAGAAATATGCATCCCGTAGATTTCTCGGAAAGCCACGGGATCGTGCTGATGATCTCAAGAGTTTTTTCCAAATGCTCCTTTAGTGTTATCGGCAGCAGAGATATCTGCAATATGGCGCTTATGATACTCTGAATATTATAATTCACACGGATTGTCTCCCGGGCTTTTTTACGCATTATGATTCCCGCCAGTGTATTGGCTATACTCGCGAAAACGTCTTCCTCTTTCTCCTCTCTTTTATGTCCTTGATTTACATAAACATTAATTACTCCCAATACCTGACTGTGTGAAATTATGGGAATACAATAATGGCCGTGCGGTTGTATGCCGGGGTATGATATTTCGTGCTCTTTGTTTTCAATGCTCTCTGTAAATACAATCTCCTGTCTTTCGGCAGCCAATCCGCACAGGCATTTACCAAAGGGGATGGTTGAACATCTCTGAAACTGCTCTTCAGAAAAGTTTTGTTGAACCAGGAGTTTTAAATACCCCGATTCTTCATCCGTAAGGTATATACATCCCTTTGCATGTAATGATAATGTTGGTATCGTAAGTATGAGATTAAGAATACGTTGCAGTTGATCATGGAACGAGATCGGTTCAAGCGATACTTTCAGAATTTTATTGATTACATCCTGAATCTGATAATTCTGTGTGATTCTTTTCAGAGAGCTTTCGAAATTTTTCTCCCTTTCCCAATTAAACACCTTTAATATGCCGGCCACACCCCAGGCCGCCATAACTGCAAGTGCGGCGCGAAAAACCTGAACCGGAATCTGTATATAGGAGATGAATTTTTTGTCGTTGAAAATATTGGCAGGAAAGAAATTGCCTTCCGGTACGATCAGACCCCCTGTTATTCCGTAAAAGAGAAAAGCAAAGATCGTACAGTAAAAATATTTCTTAACACCCAGGGGTGCCAGTTTGCTCTTTTCAAATTTGAAGTAGATGTGAAATCCCGCTGCTGTTAGTAAGGATCCTGTAAATCCCAACAGATACCTGGCGAAGATACTGCCGGTTGTCCAAAAGTCATTCGCCTTGAAACCGACAATGAGGATGACAAAAACGATGGCAGGGGTCATGAATCTGCCCAGGAACGCTGAAATCGTTTTAAATAAAGCGTGTGTTGAGGAAATGTTGCTTTTAACAAGCCTTCGACCGAATTCAAAAAGAAATATATATGATGTTACAAGGCAACACCAGCGTATAATATCAATAACATCATTACGTCCCTTAATTATCACCCACATATCCATCCATTCGTTAACACCGTGAAGTAGTCCGAATCCGGCTAAAAACCAAAAAATGTCTCCAATTCTGAAAACACTGCCCTTCCGGGCCAATAATTGAATAAGAGCACCCATCAAGAGAAAAGCCAGACCATATATAAAAAAGACAAAATCCAGATGTATTTGAAACCATTTTGAAATCACAACAACCTGAGCCTCCTAAATGAGATGTAGCAATCATCGGGAAAAGATGAGTATATGTTAAAAATAAGCACTGCTACTCCGAGGTAGTAATTTAATTTGTTATCTGTGGAATTTAAAAGCTGACAGGTGACTGCTAAATGATTGTTAAGATGGAATTGCTCTTATTATAAAACCGGCAATTACAAATTAATTACAGTGAGAGAGGAAATAATTATATCAAAACAGCAAGTTTGAAATATGTCGGTAAAATGCTGAATTTTTTGTAGGTAAAGTACCTACAAAAAAAGAGATGCTTTTGGTTTTTCGCTTTCTTTTAAAGATTATTTTCCGCATATTTCATTAAAATCCCTGATTTTTTACTTGGCGGGCCTGACTTTTTTATCGTAGTATTCTAAGTTTTCTCCTGCTAAACTAAATTTTGTAGGTGTTTTACCTACAAAAAAATCAGCATTTTACCGACATACAAAAGTAAAAAAATTGAGTTATACTTCATACCTGCCTGTCGGAAAAGGTCTTTAAAGAGCACTCTCCTGTCCCCTTGTAGTCTGTAAAAAATGTAGGATACGATAAGTTTTCAAGGGGGAATAAAAATATTGGTAACTGCTCAGGTATTTAGGCTGAAGACTGAATTCAAGCGCAGGTTCAGGTTTGCAACCTGAACCTGATAGTTCACGTTCTCTATTACAAACCATTAATTTTAGAGTTCAAGTTACAAACTTGAACCCGCGTCCGGGGAAAGGTCAAACAAAAAAAATGAAAAAAACCTGCCTTCATTCAATCTGCCACAGTTTTTTAATACTCTTCTTTATACTCTTTTTTCCAACATATCTGTTTGCGCAAAATGACAGAGATAACAGTATTTTCGATGAATATATCCCAATGGACGAAATAGTTGTAACCGCCACAAAGACCCAAAGAGCCGAACAAGAGGTCTCCACCAATATGACAATACTCACGGAAGAGGATATCAAACAATATGACGCTACCGAACTCACCGATCTTCTCCGCCATGTTCCGGGGTTGACGCTGAATACTTTTGGAGGTGAGAAATTGAGGGTAAGCGCCGGTTTTCGCGGGATGCAGACAAATATCAGAGGTATTTTGTTTATGCATGACGGATTTGAGATCAACTCACCGACCAACGTACTCAGTATGCTCAACATTCCCGTGGATCGAATCGAGCGTATAGAGATCGTGAAAACGCCGTCTTCCGTGCTTTACGGACCGAACGGTGTGGGAGGCGTTATCAACATCATTACAAAGAAACCTGAAAAGGAGTTTGAAGGAGAGACCTCCGTGAAGTACGGGAGCGACAGTTACGTCAAACCATCCCTCTTTATGTGAGGCGTAACGGACAATGATGTGAGATACAGCCTCGATTACGAATATCTGGATTCTCACGGTTACAGGGAGAATAACTATGTAAGGAGATATAACATAAATCCAAGATTTGAATTTCTTGGAAATAACTTTCATCTGGAAGCCTATACAAGCATACAGGAGTATGACGGTCAAGTTCCGGGCAGTATCCCCCTTGACTTCTATAAAAGCGATCCCGAGGATTCCTATCAAAAGGGAAGCTATGTGGATTTAACGTTTGTGAATTTAGGACTAAAAACGTAATGGTTTCCTCATAATAACTCGATTGTACGATTTAAAACCTCTTACAGAGATCAGCATCTGACAGGTGAAGATTTGGGCTTTAATGTGGAATATGACACATTATATACATTCACTGCAGAGAGTAACTATCAATTGGATATCGATCTTTTTAACAAGAGGAACACATTTCTTGCAGGAGTGGAGTACAGACGCCACCATCAAAGAACGACACTGCACCCCAATGACTTTTGGGCTCAATTCTTCTGGATTTTATTTGACTGGGACGTTGAAGAGGACACCTGGAGTATGTATCTGCAAGACGAAATAAGAGTCACCGACTCCCTGCTTTTTAATATAGGCGCACGTTTCGATATAATCTCAACGGATTATGACGATCGAACCGGCGCCACAGGCAACTTCGATACGACCCATCATAAATGGAGCCCCAGAATCGGTTTTACTTACGCATTTAAGCCCTATGCAAACCTGTTCGGCAATTATACAGAGGGCGTCAGAACGGTTATGACATCCATGAATTCCTTTGATTTTAATAAAGACCTCGATCCGGAAAGGGAGAAAAGTTATGAGCTCGGTATCAGGGGAAGGCTTTTAGGGAGAATGAATTACAGCATTGCAGGATTTTACATAAAAAGCAAGGACAAGATAATCGATACAGGAGGGAGGTTTTTTACGGAAAATGCCGGCGAAGCGAAATCAAAGGGAGTGGAGATGGCCTTTCATATCGATCTTCCCTATGGTTTTTACACGGCCCTGGACTACACATATCAGGACGCGGAATTCGATGACTACGATCTGCCGGAAGGTTCCTATGACGATAAAAATGTACCCCTTGTACCGGAAAACCTCTTTGGCGCCAACCTTGGATGGCAGGATACGGTTTACGGCAGGATCGACTGTTCCTTACACTACAGCGACACCCGATATATTGACAGAGCAAACGATCTGGAGCTAGATGAGTTTACGGTTGTCAATCTGAAATATTCAAAAAAGTGGAAATCACTTGAGTTTACTCTTTCTGCAGTCAATATCTTTGACAAGGCTTATGCGGAATTCGGAGAAACGAACGGCGGAGCCTACGTTCCCGGCCCTGTGGCTTATCCTGCTGACGGCAGGTCATTTTATGCGCATTTGAGATATAAGTATTGAGGGTATTTGTTTACAGGGATTTGAGGTCAGAGGTCAGTTTAAGAGAAAGATTTTTTATTGCATGTTTTCGACGGCCAAATAAAAAAGTTACCGGTTAAGAAGAGTTTGTATTATGATGGAATCTTTTAAAACAGACCTCCGAACCCTGACCTCTGTAAACGGTTACCGGTTCATAATGATCCGAGCTCTGAGATTGGTTCTAATGTTTTTATTTTTCCCAGATCTTCACCTATTTTTATTTCAGCCATCCTGACATCATAATCAGCTTGCAAGTAAACCCAGTAATTAGAGGATAAACCAAAAAACTTCGATAACTTCAGTGCTGTTACAGGAGTAATAGCACGCGTACCCTTTAGGATAAAACTTAAAGTCATCTTGTCAATGCCTGTTTCTTTTGCCAACTTATACGGTGAAACACCACAAGGTTCCATGAACTCCTCTTTTAATATTTTACCGGGATGTTCTACTTCAATGAACTCTTCCATAATTTCCTCCTTTATGATTTTCAATGATAGTCTGCTATCTCTACTTCATATGCATTTCCGTCATTCCATTTAAAGCATATTCTCCATTGTTTGTTAATCCTGATGCTGTATTGCCCTTCTCTGTCATCTTCCAATGACTCCAGACGGTTAGATGGAGGTATTCTCAGGTCTTTAAGTTTACCGGAAACATTAAGCATTCTGAGTTTTCTAAAAGCTCTTTGCTGAATGTTTCTATGAAAACGTTTAGAAAACCTGCCTTTCCATATTTTCTCTGTTTCCTTGCATTTAAAAGATTGAATCATCGGATCAAAACATATTTCAAAGCTCAGTAAATCCGGCTAAAACTAAGAAAACAATCGCAAATCAAAAGTACTTAAAAAAATTATTTTTAACCACGAAGATCACGAAGGCCACGAAGAAATAAGAAAATTCTTTTAAAACTTCATCATCTTCGTGGTTAATTTTGACTTGAGATTGTTTTAGCATTTTTTAGCCAGATGACTGAGTTTTGAACTTTTTATATAGTATATTTAAAATATATTATACAAAAAGTATATTATTTATGCAAAGAAAAGGGATGATTCGACATTTACGTATTTCTTTTACTCTGTTTTTACGATAACGCACGCTTCATAATGTAGACAGTATTCCTGTAGTAATAGTAATATCTTTCCTGGCGCCATGACACCACAATCCAACATAAAACAGATCCCTCCGAGAGTACCTTCACGGGTAATATTCAGGGAGAGGCTTGTCAACAGCATAGTCAGTGGTTTGTCAAAGAAGCTGACGATTGTATCCGCCGGCGGCGGATGGGGTAAGTCCGTTCTGTTGTCTGCCTTTCTTTCCAATTCAAAGATACCAGCCATCTGGTACAACATGGATCACAGGGACAGCGATCCCAAGGAGCTGCTCACAGCTCTGGCAGGGGGAATGAAACATCGGAATGAAAATACCGGAAATCGCACTCTGGACCTGATTGCTGCTATGCAGACGGGATTTAACTGGCAGACCGTTCTTTCCACACTCTTTAACGAGCTCATTGATATCCCCGGCGAGGGTGTTGTGATCATAATAGACGATTATCAGCGCGTAGAAGACAGGCGGGTGCTTATTGAGTTGTTTAACTACTTTGTCACTTACAGCCCTCCGGGAGTGCATCTGGTTATATCATCGAGAGAGACTCCTGAAATGGATGCAGGCAGACTTCGGGCCTATGGAGAGTTGTCGGAACTGGGAGCCGATGATTTGAGATTTACCACAGAGGAGACAAAGCAACTCTTCGCTTCTCTCTACAGGCTGAATGTAACGGACAGAGAGCTCGATATGATAATGGAATATACAGAGGGCTGGATCATGAGCCTTCGTCTGTTGGGAGAATCCCTTTATAACAGAAACGGAGATATTGAAACGTCCCTTTCAGAACTTAAGGGAACGCGCAAGCCTGTATTCGAATATTTTAACGAAGAGTTTTTCAACAGGCAGTCAGAGGAAACCAGAGAGTTTCTAAGGGATACTTCCCTGTTGAATCGTTTTACGAATAATCTGTACGAGCATATAAGCGGGAAAGAGGGAGAGAGTATCATAGGGGAACTGGTAAGCAAGGATTTGTTTGTCGTTGCTCTTGACGAGGAGGGGATATGGTATCGCTACCATCACCTGTTTCAGGAATTCTTAAAGAATTTGGCAGAGAGAGAAAAAGAATCAAAGCAGAGAGAGGAAATCCATAAGAGAGCCGCCCAGTGGTATGAGAGAGAGGGAGAGTGGTATGAGGCGGTGTATCATTTCATTGAGTCCGGCGATTATGATGCAGTGGTCGCCATATTGGGAAGAGTTTTTCACTGGGCTCTAATTCCCTCAAAAGTCCTCTCTTTACAACCGTGGCTGGAGAAGATACCGGATAGCGAGATCGAGTCAAGAACGGACATTCTATTTTTAAAGGGCTATATCGCTTTTTTATTCGGCAGGGCTTCGGAGAGTCTTGTGATATTTTATAAAGTGAAAGATATGGCTCTGGAAAGAGGAAATCAACAGATTCTCGAAAAAACAATTCAATCGTTATTACATACATATGAGAGTCGTTGCGAATTTTCAAAAGTTGTTGAAGTGGGTGAAGAGTATCTGCCCCTGGTTAACACCGAATCCATGGCATTTGCATTTTCAACACCTATTTATGGAGCAAGTTTAATCTTACAAAACCGGGTTGTTGACGCTTTCGAGCAGTTTGGCAAAGTCATAAAAAAAACGGAATCAGATAAAAATTTGAATGCTCTTGTGAAATCGTTTATCGGTTCTTGTTATCAGTATACAGGTAATTTTAAGGAATCAAAACAGTTAATCGAATCATCGCTGAAGTATTTTCAACAAATAAACGCCCTGGATCTGATTGCTGTCTCCATGATGCATTCTATGAACTCCATGCACGAAGAGGGTTTATTCGAAGAATGCAACAAAGTGTGTGACCATGCGCTTGCCATATTTAAACGTTTCGGTATTATGCTTTTGGTTGCTCCCGTATTAAGCATCAAAGCTCTCAACTTATATTATAGTGGAAATAAAAACGATATGAAACAGGTGTTGGCGGAATATGACGAGTTAAAGAGAGTGGCCGGCGAATTGGGAAATTTTGCAGAGTACTTTCTAAAACCGGCGCAGTCTCTGTCGGCCTTTCATGAAGGAGATTACAGATTGTTCCATGCATACGCCGAAGAGGCTGTGGATTTTATGACGCGAACCAACGCGTATTATTATATTTATCTTGCCAATTGCTGGCTTGCCCCCTGTTTCGCGATACTGGGGGAGATGGAGAGAGCCCTATCACTTTTAAGGGACTCTGCAGAGAAGATGAACATCTTTGGAAATAAATACGCAGAAGCCCGCAGTTATTTACTTCTGGCTTCCATTGTATACGATACCGGAGATTATATAAATGCAAAAAAGCATCTTGCAAAGTGCCTGGATATAACTGCGGACAGGGAATATGATTTTCTCTATCTGCGAAAAGAAAGAGCCTCTGCACTGAAGCTTCTTCCCTTTGCTCTTAAGGAGAAATTACAAATCAGGCATGTCTCATCCCTGCATGCAGGAACAGGCAGGGAAAGCACGGTAAAGGTAAGGGAGTTGTTAAAGGATAACAATCCGGAAGTAAGGGGAACGGCTGTGGGGATATTGGCTGAAATGAAATACAGGGAAGGAGAGAAGGAGATAGCCGCTCTTTTAAATGACAGTGATGTCGGAGTAAGAGAGAAAGCGAAAGGGGCGATTAAGATATTAAACTCCCTTCCGCCGGAGCCGCTGAAGATTTTCAGCCTCGGAGAGTTCGGATTGTATGTGAGAGAGAGGGAAGTTCCCAAGAGTGCGTGGAAGAGAAAGATAACGAAATCGCTTTTTAAGTATCCTATACCAATTGGACACGGCATGGAACCTGATATTTTTTGGGGCGTCTTAGCGGCGTCAGGGGCTGACGGAAGCGAATCGTGGTAATGGCGTACCGTGGGATCAGTCAATGGGCAAAAGGCTTCTTAGAGAAAGTCTACAATTTGATTCCACGAAATATATGGGGTTACGTTCCATCAAATTGTGATTTCTCTAAGAAGCCTTTTGCGGGGATTATTATAACCACGGTATGGCCTGATTTCTGTCAGTCTTGATCCTTATGGGTGTCTGGAGCGGATTGGTTACACGAAACGTAAAAGCTGAAAATCAGCGTTGCAAGTTTAGTTTCGTGTTTTCAAAACTCAATCTGCCAACCTAATATATAGAAATTAAGGATGCGAATGTTGCCTGGTATAGTCTTTTTTAAAGAAAAAACAGAAAAATTGAAAATTTTTTATTTTTTTCAGATAGGGACCGTTTTACCTCTTGACATTTAGCCTGTTAATGGGTGTGCTTCAAGATTCACACTGGGGGCTGTTATGGAAGGCGTATACCCGCCATGATTTACGGCAGAGCCTTTTATGACGGCATGAATTCTGTCATGATCCGCGATTGCCTGTTCCAGAGGTTTTAGCAAAACAACGCCAACACCTTCTCCGGGAACATATCCGTCCGCTTTTTTATCAAAGGTGTGGCATCTGCCTGAATGGGATAAAGCACCGATGCTGCAAAAGTAACGATAGTGCCTTGACGATAAGAGCAGATTTGCACCTCCGGCAAAAGCCATTTTACATTCCTTATTTTGCAATGCCTTACATGCAAGGTGTAAAGCAACCAGGGAAGAAGAACATGCCGTATCAACAGCCATACTGGGACCTGTTAAGTTCAGATAAAAAGAGGGTCTGTTCGCCATCATGGTTGCCGCATTGCCTGTGCCGTCATGGGGCGCGACGTCTTTCCCCAACCTTGTCATTTCCTGCTGATAGTCGTGAAAACAGACGCCCACATATACGCCTGTCCGGGTGCCTCTTATTTTGGATGCATACCCCGCGTCTTCAGAGGTCGCGTACAATACCTCTAAAAGAAGTCTCAGTTGAGGATCCATGACTTCAGCTTCTCTTGGAGAGATATTAAAGAAACCAGCGTCGAATTTATCGACGCGATCAATAAAGCTTCCCCACTTACAATAGATTGAATCCTCTCTTTTAGCATCACCATCGAACCAGGGTTTGTAATCAAAATGATCGGGAGGGATATCCCTGATCAAATCTTTCTTATCTCTCAGGTTTTTCCAAAAAGCCTCTATGTCCGGTGAATCGGAGAAAATGCCGGCCATACCGATTATGGCGATATCTTTTGAGTTTGCTGTTTCTATATCTTTTGTTATTGTTATTTCCGAATTATCTGTTTTCCTGACTTCTCTTTCTCCGGGATCGTGAGATACATTTCCAAATATTTCCTCTTTCAATTCCAGTCCAAAATACTCTCGAAATATCTCTTCGTATTCAGTTCTAAAGTATTCAGCTAACTCTTTGATGTTTTGGTATTCAAAAAACAAGGTGGGATAAAGTTCAATCCCGAACTGCTTTTCCAACTGCTGCGTTAACTCGATCAATTGAAAAGAATCAATTCCAAAAGACCTCTGTGCATAACTTGACGCATAGGAATTTAAAAACGTGTTTGCTGATGGTCAAGGGGCAAGGGGCAGGGAAAAAACTAAACGGTAATTCATGGCCTCTGACCCTTCCCCCTTGACCCAAAGATGCTGCTTCAGCAGCTTAACTTGTCATTTCGACCAGAGGGAGAAATGACACTTTGTGGTTTTGGGTACATATCAACACATTAAAAAGTAATCTACTTTCGAGACAAACGCTCATGACTCAGAAAGTCACCACAAATCATGAAAATGGTTAAGAAGGAGCAGTGATGTCCTGCCAAAACAAGGTGGTGTTTGAGTCTGCGAGTTTCAGCTTGTTTTGGCAGGACATTGCTGCTCCTTCCGGCACGATGCCGGTTATTTTCGGAGAAAAACATAGATTATTCGATATGTTATAATTCAGGAATATTATGAAAAAGCAATCTATAATCATCACTTAAATTAATTTGTGGGAATTCAGCGAATGAAGTTACCTGTATGAAAATGTAGGGGCAGACCTACGCAGGGTAAAGACTAAACGATTTTTATACTTACTTTATAACTCTCTGCTTTAGTAGTTATAAAGTAAGTTTGTCATCCTTTTAAATATTTCTCGATCAAAGACGAGCAAGTATTGAAAATATCACTAAATCCGTAGATATCAAGAAACCTGTTAATAACTGGTTAGTTGTATGGGGGAGTCATTAATATGAGTAAACGAACATGGGATTTATTTGTTGAGTTGCGCAAAGAGCTTGTTGAAAGTCAAAAGATCAGGTCACAGAATTGTATCAACTTAGTCCGGTTCAAAAATTTTTGAATTGAATTCGTGCTTGTAAAACCAAGGTGACAAAGAGAATAAGACGTTCCTTTTAAATTAAAACGTAACTTAGAAGTGGGTGGGTATAAAACTTCCAAAACATTTTAAAAACAACGTAATCACCTATGGTTCCTTATAGGACTAAACACAATCCATCACCTATTGTGGTAGTATTTGAGTTAATAGTAAAAGAATTTTTTTAATAGTATAATAGTAATTCTAACATCTTGCTGTATTTTGTATAGAAAAGTATGCCCGAAGGGCGATTAGTGAAAAAAGAGGGGGTAATTAAATGCAATTCACACGAATTACTGTTGATCACGATCAGATGAATGGAATACCCTGTGTGCGAAATCTTCGTATTCCTATTTCTACTGTAGTTGATATGTTAGCGGATGGAATGACTGAAAAGGAAATATTAGAGGCGTATCCAGACCTTGAACCGCAGGATATAATTGAGTCGTTGAAATTTGCTGCTGAAGCAGTAAGAGAACGGGAATTACCATTTGTAAAGATCGCATGAAATTTCTAATAGACAATGCACTTTCTCCTATAGTTGCAGAAGGTTTACGCAACGCAGGATACGACACGGTTCATGTACGGGAGTTAGGACTTCATGATGCATCTGATTTAGTAATTTTCAACGATGCTGAGAAAAACAATCGAATAGTAATATCCGCAGATACCGATTTTGGAACTCTACTAGCTCTTCGACAACAATCAAAGCCTTCAGTTATTTTATTTCGTCGTGGTTCACAACGTCGACCTCATCAGCAAACAGCTTTATTGCTGTCAAACTTACCATCTATTGAGAAAGACTTGTTAGAGGGCAGTGTAGTAGTAATTGAACAAAGTCGATTGAGAATCAGATCGTTACCGATAATACAAAAGTAACATAGTGCTAACGTAAAGGTGCAGCAGTCTCCGCTATCGCTCCGCTGCTGACCTTTACGTTATGTGTTCTTACCAAATATGGATAATCTGTATTACAAAAGGTTTATACAAAGATCAAACCATAGGTGAAATATTTGAAAGAGCTAAAAACCATTGGAAATAGTGCAAATCAAATAATATGAAGGGTCAAAAGAAGGGGTCAGCCCTTAAAAAATGAAATATTGGAATATGATATGCTTTAAAAGATCAATATAAAAGGACAAATCCTCAAGCAAATTAGAAAAAGATGATAAATTATTAACACAATAGAAAAAGTAAGAAGCTGCTATAACATCACTTTTCAAGGGCTGCCCCCTTTTTCTCTCTGTAATAATGATGAAGAAAAGGTAACTACTTAGGTACTCCCTAAAAAACCGATAGAATTATTTTTTTCCAGACCTATGGCATCTCATTATGTCATACTATCCATTATGAAGGAGAAGCCAACTCGGGAAGAGCTCATAAAGCTGTCAGAAACAACCCCTGTTGTATTGGTAGACATAATCATAAAGCTCACCAACCGAATAGAAGAACTTGAAGAAAGAATAAACAAAAACAGTTCCAACAGCAATAAGCCTCCATCATCCGACGTATTTGACAAACCTAAAAGCCTGCGTAAAAAAACAGGTAAAAAGGCCGGCGGACAGCCCGGCCACAGCGGCAATACACTGAAGCGTGTTTCCAGCCCGGATGTTACGGTTGCAATTCCCGCAGGCAGTTGCACCTGTGGCTGTAATCATTCATTAAAGCATATGGGTTATGAAAGCCGCCAGGTCTTTGAGTTGCCACAACCTAAACTCCATGTCACGGAATATAAAGGAGAGGTTGCATATTGTCCGTGTTGCAGCAGAGTAGTCCGCCC
>JAREWP010000015.1 GCA_029001845.1 Candidatus Magnetocorallium paracelense
TCTCCATTCAATATTTCGTAAGCCGTGATCGTTTCTGCTATTGTATCCTTATTCAGATTCTCCCTGACACTATCTTTGTATTGTGCAATAAGTCCGTCATTCTCCTTCGCTTCCAGCTTTGCCACGCATTCCTTAGCCTTGGTGAGTTTATCTTTTGCTAGGTGGGAGACTTTTATATCATTGGGAAGGTTCTTTGCAGAATCAAGCGCTTCACGAAAGTCTGATTCTGCTCTCTTACAATTTTGATTATTGAAAAAATCCTTTCCTGAATTATATGAGTTTTTAAATTTAAGAAGAGCATTAATAATTTTTGCTACTTCATCATACTTATTTTTCTCTGATCTTGTTACATCGTTTATGTACTCACCTGCTTTTGTAAGATTATCATACCCCTTGTCAAACTGCTTGGAAATATAACTCCACAGATCTTCTCTGCTCTTGGAAGCATTACGTATTGCATCTATTGCGTGTTCCCCGTTGTTTAAATAAATATTAAAGAATGCCTTTCCTATGTCGGCATCACAACTTTTATAAAGTAAACGACCCCCGTCACATATCCCTTCTGCTGTTTCCAGCTTCTTAATATCTTTATCTCTTTTTCCTTCATAATAGGCGAAATAATAATCGATTGTGTTTTTCTGTTCTGATGTGAGTTTATCCCTTTGCTTAACAAGAGCTTTTAATCCATTATATCTGTCCTGCTCACCTGCTACATTCAAGCTCTTTTCAAATTTTTCTCTTATGTTAGCCATGCTTGACAAAGTACTTATTAGATTTACCATCCTTGTATCATCATAATAAACCACGCTAAGTTTAGCTAATGCTATTTTTGCAGAGTCCCAAGTAACATTACCACTTTCAGCTTTTTTGTATTTTACATAACCACTGAAAGTGTCAGACCATATATTAAATGGGTTTTTTATGTTCTTTGTATATACGGCATCGTTAAAATCCTTCTCTTTTACTTGAAAATATTTAAATAACAGAGCTATCTCATCATTTTTGCCGGACACATAATCTATATTCTGCTCTCCTAAAATAGAGTCTTTGATATCAACAATTGCCTTATCAAACGATTCATACTTACCTTTAACCTCTTCAACTGCACCACAGAAATTATTCAGCTTCAACCTCTCAAGATGGACGCTCATAGATTTGCATTCTTCAAGTGCAGCGTCAAATTTCATTTCTTTAAAGTATTTATTAATTTCTGACAAAATTTGATTTTTCAAAGCATCGATCTCTTTCTTTGCTTCAAGAGCAAAAGTACTTTCAATTCTGCCTTTTAAAAAGTGGTCATATGCTGCACTATAATTGAGTTTAGGCCCGTTCTTATAAATCAACCCCATATAATAATGACTTTCGCTTCTGTATTTTCTACTATTATTTATAACATCTTGAAATTCCTTTTCAGCCTGATCATAGTTCTTATCTTTTGTTAAATATAGGATGCCTAAATAATAGGTAGCTCTAAAATATTCTGCTGAATTTTTTCTGACTTGTGTCTTGCGAATATCTTCAAGCTCTTCAATATTTTCCTTTTTAAACCATTCATCTATATAGTCGCCTGCATATGAGATACTTACATACATTGCTGAAAAAAGAATCAAAAAGACGGATAATGTCCTATATCTTAACCGTATCAGAGATGAGATTCTTCTCATTTTTTATTCCTCCTTATTTAACTTCCTCCACCAGACTCATGCCGAGCTCCTTTATATCCTGAAAAAAGTCCTCATTCTCTAAAATATGTGCTTTTTCTTCAGCAATGTTAAGGAATCTTCTGTGCTTTCGTCGTTGATTAGGATCGTTGGAGATAAGTTTTTTAACGATATGAGCAACAGCAAATATCTCGATCTTATTCGATAATTCAGGGTAGTTGTCAGAAGGTAAACAGGAGAGCCCTGTTTTTAAAAGTGAACCCCATAAAACTATGCGATCGTCCTTTAATACAATTTTTTTGTGAAGCGCATTTGTCATATCAAAGATATCGGAGCATCTGCTTTTTTCAAAAATCTCTTCATAAGGAAAACGCTCAGGATCGTCTGATTGCTCAGGATCAAAAAAATCAAGAGCAAGCTTCTGATAACGATCTATCTCAACAGGATTTACTGAGTCTAAAGCTTTTTTGTGAATAATGGATGGTAAATTCAGATAAAAGGGAATGGCTATGACTCCGGTTCGACCGAATACCCTTGTTCCCTCATATCTCTGGATATACTTATTCACAGAAGCGCCGTTTAAAGTAATCGTTTTTACTAAGCCATCAGGAATGGGATCCTCCATAATCGCCTCCACTTCATATGTAGTTCCCCTAAGCAGAGAGCCGGCAGGTATTACTTCTCTCGCTTTACCTACCTTTAGACGATACTCGCCCTGCTCACCTTCCTGATTTTTAGGTCTGAAAATCACTTCTGCCCTGACATTCCCTTCGATTACAGTTTCTTTTGAGGCATCGATGCCTGATCTTATATATGTAAACAGCTCCTCTTCCGGAAAATTTTTCTCATCTATAGGTATAGGAATATTTATTACCTGAGGAGCAGTTCTCCAGCCGCCTTGAAACGATTTCTCAGTAAGCGCCTCATCAATCATGTTCTCTCTTGAGCACTCCATGCCGCTCTCATGGCATGGGGATTTATCCTCAGGCCAGACTGATATTTTATAACCTGCTCTCTTTGGGATATAAAATGTAACATAGCCCTGCTCATCAATAGCGCCCAGTGTTTTTAGATCAAAATCTCTGAACATGCGCTCAGTGACATCCATGCCATTATTGAAGACAGATATTCCTGCATACAAACCTGTGAGGTTATGGAAATTATTACCCTTACCATCGATGGTAACATGAAAAGTAATGGCCTCGGGATCGACAGGAACCATCTGGCTTACAATATCCTCTTCCATTTTAGGATATTTTTCTAAAAACTGCCTGACCAACTCCTTTTCCACACCAACCGATCTGTTGGTAAACACCTTTAACTCATACCCACTCTTGTGACAACTGACAAGTCGAAAATTAAAACTCCTCGATCCCGGAGAATAGAGCAACAGAAGTCCGTGCAGCCTGATGTCTCTCATCAAGCCTGCAAGCCTTCTTGAATCGAAATTCTCCTCCCATGCCCATTCCAGATTTCCAACCTCTATTCTATTCATTAATACCTTTCTGAAATTTACATTTCTGTACGCCCTGGGCAGGGACTGCAAGATGCCCTTATATAAATCTGAAAAGAGCTCCTCTTCACTTTCTGAGACAATACCGAGATTGAATTCTACCTCTTCATTAGGGGGAAACTCACGACAATCGTATATAAATTGCGACTTTAGCAAGGTGTAAATCTTTTCAGCCCTCACTGTTTTAGGAAGCATGTCGCTTCCTCTGGCGCCGTCGTCTGCGAAATATTGCATAAGTCTTGTATCTGCATTTTTTGAAAATGGAATTGTATAGAGAGTAACACCACTTGGTTTCATGTAATTGGCTATGAATTCCATAGAGTCCGTTTTATCGGCCATGGTTTTACGTCTTCTTTCATTTACTTTTCCTCTCTGATCGGGAATTCCGTCTGAAATCAGTATCACATATGATTCATCCTGTTTAGAAGTTTCTCCCAGGTTAAGAGTTTCATAAGCTTTTTTTAAGGCAGGTTTAAATATGGTCCATTTACCTGTGTAATCGAGTTTTTCGGAAAGTACATTGGACAGATCGAATCTTTGAATGTCCAGTATGTCTCCTGTTTTCATAAGGGGAATCAATACTTCAGGCCATTCATGGAATTTGATAAGGGCCACTCTGTCTTCATCGGGATGTTTCAATTGGAGTTGCTCGATAAAATCTTTTATTGAAGCGGGAATACGTCTCGTTTCGTCATACCCCTGGGTTTTCATGCTTCCGGAGTTGTCAACAAGGATAACGATATCCCTTGCCTCTGAAGAGGGGTTGTAAGTCAAAAATATAAACAGGGCAATTAAAAGTACTGAAATGAAAGTGTAATCACTCTTTTTCATCATTTATCTCCTTTTTTGGTAACAGTTCACGGGGGGCAGTGATCTGAGGTCGGTTATTACTATATTTTCTATAATTATTATTCGTTTTATTATCATGTGCTCATATATACGGCTGCTTTGATTGGAATAAGACTCAACTGACCTCTGATCACTGACCCCTGTGAACTGTTACCTTTTTTGTAATCTTTCAATGATAAATATTATTTTTTTTGACCTCCTATTTGCAAACCTGAACCCAGGCATATTTGTTATTCACAGGAATTACTTGTCATGATCAATTTTATCGCATGCTATCCAATGGAATTTTTTTCCGCTTTGTTTTAACGATAGTTCAGGAAAATTGTGACATCCGCCTGTTTGCGTCCTTGAGTCGCATAACTTCTGAAAAGGACACATCTCTTTTTCAGAATTATCCGCTACCCAGTCGATTCCCTCCGGAGCAAAGAGAAGATCGGTATAAGGGTGGAGCAGTCCTTCTTTTTTCAAGTTCGGCAGATCCTTTACCAATGCTATCTCGCATATCTGTCCGCCATAGGTCACGGCAAGTATCGAGGCCATCATTCTAATCATATCAAGATCATGGGATATATAGAGATAGGTGATATTCTCCTTTTTTTTCCTTAGAAACAGAAATCTCAGAATGATCTCCTTGATATAGAGATCGATACCCCTTGTTACCTCATCGAGTATCAGTATCTTTTTCACCCCCGGATCCGGATCGAGCGCAAGAAAGGCGCGGGCCAGAAAAATCCGACGGATTTCACCTCCGCTCAGGACGTGTGAGTACTTATATTTGATCTCCTCAGGCGCAAGACAGAGCTCTTTCAACAGAGGATCGATCTCCTTTTCAGGATTCCGCCCTGCAAGTACGCATGTCCTTTCAAGTATCTCACCTACAGGTATCTTTTTGTTCAGCGCCTGATAGCAGTCCTGAAACACCAGTTGCACTCTCCTTCTGAAAAGAGCGTTCTTTTTATTGCCTATAATATCCCTTACATTGTAATATTCACCGTCCTCCCAAAGATATGAAATATCGCCTTGATCGAAAGGTAATAATCCAACCAGTATATTGGCCATCGTGGACTTGCCTGAACCGCTCTCGCCGATAACGGCAAGATCATGGCCGTAAAAGAGATTGAGGTTTATATTGTCCAACACCTTCCTTGGTTCCCCTGAGGGCGATATGAATTGCTTGCAGAGTCCTTTGATTGTAATTAAAGGGGCGGATAAGTGGATGTCCCTGTTATTAAATCCATTGCCGGAGTGTTTTACACTGTTTCTTATCAATGCAGAGCTGTCATGATCAAAAACATCTGAGTATCCGAAAAAGCTCAAAACCGGTTCTCCTTCAAGTGTTTCATTAGAGCATACCGGTTCGGAGCAGAAGCAGATATTGGAAATATCGATTTCCTCTCCATTGTCGGTTGAGAGAGTTAAAGAGTGTTCTCTCTCATTATGATCAAATCCGTGATTACGATCATTGAACGATAATTGGCGAAGTTCCATCCTCTTTATTCTTCTCAAAGCCTCCTTAAGATGGTGAGTGTATGGATGGAGGTGAAAATCTTCCGATAAAAAGAGTTTATCCCATATCTCTTTTCTCTTCTGTCCATAAAGTTTGTAATTTTTTATGTCGATTATTTGGAGAATTCTACCATCTCTCATTACAACGATCCTGTCGGCAAGAAGTTTGACCAGATTGAGATCATGACTGGCGAAGACAATGGTCAAATCGCCTTTATCCTCTTTTAATTTCATAATCTCTCTGACTATGCCTTCGCGTTTAGACGCGTCGAGATCGGTTGTAAATTCATCTATGAGAAGAAGAGTGAGATTTTTTTTCGCTCCCAGAGCGAGCGCAATTACGCCTCTCTGAGATTCGCCGCCGCTTAAGGTATGAGAGTAGATATTGTACGACGTTTCGCGGTTCTTTATCAGGTGATCGAGTTTGACCTGATTGATAATGCGATCTATATTCGCCATATCGGATGGGTGGTTATTTCTTTTGAGGATCATTTCGATCTGATTGCCAAGAGAGAGAAAGGGGTGGAGATGCTCAGGCGCGTTCTGAAAGATCATGGTCATCTCTCTTCCTCTGTATCTCTTCTGCTCTCTGCCAAAACTATTGAGCAAGGAGGTCGTCTTTTTTGTTTTAAATGTAAAGATATCCCCCAGTCCTTTTCCTCCGTTTTCATTCACAAGAGAGCATCCATTTAAGCCGTTAAAGTAGTAATGGATATTACCGGATAGTCCTGATATATTCTCAGGTTTTACGCCAAGAATGGTTTTCATGAGCGTAGTCTTACCCGATCCTGTCTCACCTACGATACATGTAATATCGCCTTTTGATATATTTAACGATATGTCCCTCAGTATATGCCTGAGTCCATTATCAGGGCCCTGCATAGAGAGGGTGAGATTTTTTACTTCAATGATATTCATTTTGTTTTTTAGATGTTTAATTCATGTAACCGTTCTGTCCTTTTTTAGACAGGATGACAGGATAATGTGGATAGAACCCTATATATTCAGTATTAATAAATCTTGTTAATCCTGTCAGAATTTCCTTTAACTGAATATCTCCTTCTTTGGAGGACTACGATTGTGCTTTCAATCAGTTTTCCGGCTACGTGAAAGAAGATAACTCCGGAAAAAATAGCATACAGTATGATCTTGCCTTCAAGCGTAAAATTTTCGTATACATTCAAACCGGCATCTCCTGTCCTTTCGAGATGAGCGAATATCCCGGCAAGGGCCGCTCCCAGAGATCTGAATTCAAATATATTCCTGTAGTCCACAAGATAGGCCATGCACGATTCCAAAAGTATCAGACTGCCAAGGACGAAGCAGACAAGTACAAGCACTATGGGAAGGCAGTAGTGACCTATCAGGTAGCGCCCGAATATACGCCATCTGTTTTCTCCGATTATAATTTCAGCATCATAAACCCTCCTTTGCAAAAAAGAGAGAGCGTGAGGGTGGAGTTGGCGATAGAAATGGGGCGCCATTGTCCAGCATATTGTCAGGCACCAAAAAAAGGGGACATATTTATCGTCCAGTCCAATCAGGTTCATTGCAACCATGAATATAAAAAACTGAGGTATCAGCTCTACCCACCGTATAAAGATAAAATCGACAAAGCCGGCGCGAATCTTTCGATTCCTGAATCGAAAATAGGTGATGTATACGGTTATAAAAGTCATCAATATTACTGTAAGGACCCAGGCGAAAAGCCCGTTGTCATGATGGAAGTAGAATTCGAGATATGTGCTTACCCTGGCGGTTTCCCTTATGAAATCAGCGCCTTTGGGTTGTTCATTTATGGGCGGCTGAACCGGCGGAGAAGTTTCATCCATTTCAAAGGGAAAATCCAAATCCTCTTCCAGCGTAACATTTTCGCTCCCCTCCCCATGTTCCATTACTGCCGTTTTATCATCAACGGACAGAATGAAATCGGCAAAGGGCCAGAGGATCATCAACATTAGGAACGATAGGGCGATAAAAAACTGAAATCCGACCTGGCCCAGCAATTCCCTGACAATGGCGCACCAGAGCCTGAAATTCAGGATATTTTTTATACCGAAGAGTTTACTTTTCATTTCGCATTAGGGGATCTATCTCTGCTTTATAATGGTTTACTACTGCCTGCAAAGAGATTGAAACAATGAGAACGGAAAAAAATATAGTTATGATTAGAGTTCTGTCTATATACCATAGATGTTTCATGTGACTGAACAGTTTAAAGCTCATACCTTCAAATGTGGGCCACCACGAATAATCATTATTAAAACGGGGTTCTACAAACACGGCGCCTCCCATGAGTATCAGGAAAAGGGGTCTCAATATATCCAGGATCATGAGCTTCATCCTTGGACCGAGATATTGTCTTCTTTTCAGGCCCATGGCCAGTGCAGTCTCCATATGCCTGGAGGACATCTCCTTTTTGATATTTTCTACAAAGTAGTCGTGTAAAAAGAGCCATATCAGATTTCCAAATAAAAGCGCAGCAGCGCCATACATGGAGTATTCAATCGGGTCGGAATCTCCCCTGGTTCCGTACAGGCTTCTGAATATTTCTACATATATATAAATTGGAATACAGTTGAGAGGAACGAGAATCCAACGGGTGAACCATTTGCAATAAAAGACTTCCATTAAAGAGGTAAGGAGCGCTATAGAAACAATCAGAGTCATTGACGAAAAGATAAAGATAATAGAAAAATCGAGCCATTTCAGATGTGTGAAAATCTGATAAGCCGCTTTTGACAACGAAATTTCCCTGCCAAGGTCCCGCTCAAGAAGCATACAGAGCAGCGACATAATAATGACTCCGAGCGCCAGCTCCGCCAGGCATACCTTCTGGATGCGCCACACATCCTTTACACGAACGATAAACAACTGCAATCCATTACTGTTCCACCCTAAGCGATTTATCGACAAGAAGGAACGGATCAGAATCGATAAAGTGAATGCAAGAATAAGCGAAATCATGTGGTTTGGCGCATTCAATATATAACGAAAGAAAATGAATAAAAAAAACAGTGATATTATGCTTTTTATTAAAGAGATCATTTTATTCAAACTCCTTGTAACTGCCTGCACTTACTTTTTTAACAGGATTAACAGGATAATGCATAGTTACAACTCCTTTCGCTCATGCTCTGTAATACAAACACATAAACTTTCGGGTTCCGGTTACAAAAAGGTATATTCTTAATTTTTGAATACCTTACGCATAGACGATATATCAGGCCTGATTCTCCAGTCGTCTATGTTCTGAAACATATCGATATCGTTTATACCCGATGCTCCTGTATCGAGCACACTGCGGTATACTGTCTTATACTTCAGATTCCACATAAAGATGGCAACCGACTTTTCCGAGAGAAACCTGTTGAGTTCCGTCAATGCAGAGGCGCGGTCACTACCTGACGGAGGCTTCTTGAAATTGTTTATACGGCGTATTAAATCCGCTTTCACATCATTAGGCGCACCGCTTACATTTAATGGATGGTTCTCCTGGAAATTGTGAGTGATGTCAAAGGAGTAGTCATAATACTCGGTTTTAAGTACAAGATCGAAATCTCCTGCGCTGAGCCTTCTCTGCCAATCCGGCATATTACGGGCAGGCATGGCCTTTAGTATGATTCCGGCATCTCCCATTTTACTTTTTAATGTTTCCACAATCTGTTCGAGTTCAGTACCCATGGGGCCGAATATGGGAAACAAAATCCTGAATATGACAGGTGTATTTTGCTTCCCTATTTTAAGCAATCCTCTTTTATCCGGTTTGACAAGACCGCTCATCATCAAACGTCTGCGTAAGTCATGCTGCATGTCATCTCTGCTGCTTGCTTTTAAACGATTCGGGCAGAACTTCATGCCGATGTATAATCTCTCCAGGCCGGGTCTCTTATAAAGAGGACCGCAAAGCAACACTCCATGCCCCTCATCGAGCTGCAAAGTATTGGCGAATATCTCCTTCGTATTTACGAGCAGACTCAGATATTTACGGAATATTTCATTATGAAACAGCTTTCTTGGACTGTTATCGCCTTTATGTTTGTAATTAAAGGCGATCATCCAGAAGTTGTTGGAGTTTGGCGTCGTGATTCTGTATTTCATCGAGATCGACGGATCCTCATACGCATCGATCTCTTTTATGTTCATTTCAGGGATCATGTCAATACTATTCTCATCCCGTTTGTCCTGTCTCAGACGATCCCTCAGATTGCCGAATGTAGATACTATGACCTCTGCTCGATCGATTCCTCTGTTATAGTGATTTTTCTTTTTTACCATCATGAGTTTGCTCTCACCGACATCTTCAATAATAAATGACCCTGTGGAAGCATTATTAATTACAATCTTATCCTCTATTCCTTTGGGAATATAGTCAAAAAGAGAGCGTTTTTTTACAAGATGGAAATTGGCCCTGTACAGGGTATAGGCTTCATTTATCTTGATATGTAAATTATCGGGAGTATCAAAATGGACCTGAGCCAGACTGTCTACATTGGATAAGGCAGGGTTCCGGCCCCAGCCGTAGAGGTAATAAGATTGCTTATAAAAAGTCCCCGGGTGAGTCATAAGTTTCAGGGTATAGATAAAATCGTCAGGTATGGCAGGTGAGTCGGCCTTGAAGTAGAGCACATAAGTTGTTCCGCTCTTTCTTAACGGGTTGTCGGGCACTAAGAAATTGGGTTTAAGTCCCGGATGGCTGTCTTTTTTAATACTTTTATCGTAATGAAACATCCTGCCGTAGAGAAGAGATGCGATTCTCTTTTCAACTGGGTACCTTGCCGTTATCGGCTCAAGGGTATGCCATCTGCTCTCTTCTCCGTACCTAAAGGTATTTTCGAACGACAGCGGCTGGGCGAATGCAGGCAAGGAATGAATGAGTATAATTATTACTATGAAAGATAAGTAACCTCTTTTATTAATAATTTTTGTATACATAGAAATCCTCCGAATTTTGATATCTTATTTATCACATTCTATTTATAAGTCCCCAGTAGTACATGATCGGGTATGCGCCGGGGTATAAATCTATGAAGCTCTTTACACTACCGTCTCCGGGAGGGCGTAAAAGGTATTCATCCAACAGAGGTCTCACATCCTGTTCCAGCGCCGTATCGATCATTCGAGCCAGAAAAACCGGGTCATAACGATCCGCCTTGAGGCCATGGGAGTGGCGGTAAGTGAAATAGTAGCAATTAAACGCCGATTCCATGTCTCCTGATATTTGATAGATCCTTGCCATGGATCTGTAATAGAATCTCAAGGCCCTCTCTTTTTTCGCAAAGCCCCTGCTGCCTGAAAACGTTCTGCAAGCTTTCATAGAATCGGGCATATCAAAGGGCGGATTATCCATGAGATATCGATGCGCGCCTTTATAATCACTATTTATTTCAGACATTATCATAACAGCGTAGAGACCGTGGATGTAAGATTTACCGCTTTTGAGAAAGTAATCGATTAATTCAGACGCTCTTTTCCTGTCACCGGATATGAGATATGCAGAGGCCAGTTGTAGCTCGATATAAGGGGGCGTCCCGCTCTTACCCGCCTGTTTCCGCAACTTTTTAAAATCACGAATAATCTCGGCATGCCTTTCAAGCAGTAACAACGCATCCAGCAAATAATGAAGATATTTATATGAGGTAAGAGCCCTTTTTAAATCGGCGATACTCTCTGTAAGCAATATTTTACTCAGACAATAAGTCGTCATTGGATTATAGAGACGTACAGGTTCCCTCTGTCCAGGGACAGCAATCTCTGTGTAGTCGCCTTCGATCAAGTCCGGTGTCAGGAGTTTCACTGTATCACCAAATCCCTTTGATCGATTGCTCTTTAGGTAGAGAGTGATTATTTTGTTTCCGTTTTTCTCCTGATCTGAGAATACTCTCAATACTTCTTCTTCAGCATGAGGAGTTTTCAACTCTCCCTCCAACATCTCTTTTGTAATTATCGACAACTTGTCTGCTTTTTCGATATCCCCAACAGAAGCTGATGGATACTTCGCTTTAAGTCCCTTAAATACACCAGCCGCCTTAGTCAGAAACTCGATCCGATTTATTTCCTCCAATGCATTTATGCCTAAAACCAGATAATCAAGTCCTCTGTAGAATTCGAATGTCCGGAGAGAAGCCGTTTTCTCTTCCACTCCGTATAGAATTGTGTCTATGGCATAGAGTTGATATGAAGCGACTGTAGATATCAGGTTTTTATAAACCTTACCCTTTATGTATGAATCCCTTTCCTCAACACCTTGTGCGTTATCAGAGTGCGACAGGACAGTAAACAGGAGTGAGAATGATAATAGTAAACATTTAAGATATCTTTTCTTTGCAAGGTACACTTATTCTGATCTCCATTAGACGATTATGATTAAAAACCGGACACCTTTCCAACAAAAATTCTATTGTGAGAACCATAGAGTAACATCCCCGATCTTTTTTTAAAATACTCATTGCCCCTTCTAAAACAACTCAATGCAATGCGTCCGGTTGCCGGTGAGTATGCAATCTCATTTATCGTTAAAATAGTGCTCTCACCTGCATTCGGAGGGATAGGGATCAATTGACTACTTGCTTCTGTACGAATTGTAGACAAGAATATCCCGGTACTGTTATGTTTTTCAATATAAAGCAGTCTTCTGTCATCCACCCATGAGATATTCGGCATGCCATGACGAAAATTGAGTTGCACAGCGTTATTTTCGCTTACTTGTATCCACCGATTTGCAGGCAATGGTAAGGTATTTGAATTTATTGTCTGTTCTATTTCTACTGCATATATTCGCCAATCGCTTCTTTCATAAAAATCTATCGGCCTTTCATTATTATTCCCGGATATTCTTGAACTCCCGGTCAGGTCCCATTGATTACTTATAAATGCCAGATAACTGCCGCCTGGTGACAGATTTGGCATCATCTCAGTACTTACAGGATGATCCAGCAAGCTGACAGGTTTAGCATCTTTTTGTTGCAAAGCGATCCCGCAATTTAGCCGATCGTCATAGCGCTCAAAGAGAATTTGTGTCAGAGAGCGATAATAACCAGGGTTGCTGTCTCTGAAACCGGGAGACTTTCGAATCGCACCGAACAGCTTCTCTCTGTCTCCTATACCGGCGGTAAAAATATCTCCGTTTTTACCAAAAACAATGTTGTCGCCATGAATGCTCCACTTCGGATATTCTCTGTATGACTTTTTCAGATCAAATGATACAGGAGTGCTGTCACTTCCTATATAAGCGTAATAGAGTCTGTTTCCATACTGAAAAAGTATTAGATTATTTTCTTCAGGCGACCAGTTGACCATCTCCACCGCTCCTGTTCTTCCTGACACTTCTGATGAGTAAGACGGCATAGAGTCATCATCAACAGGAGGTTCATCCTCCTTTCCGCTTGGAAAACGGAACACCTCTTTCCACCTGACATGACCGTCCCTTGAATCGATTTCAACGACAATGAGTGTTCCTCTGCCGGCGCTGCTTATCTCGATAAATGAAAGCATGGTTCCGCTCTTATTCCAGAGGGGTGAATAGTGGTCAGCAGGAGCAATGCGCCCACCTCCTGAGTTCTCATAACAATACTCACACTCAATCTCCATAATATCCCGAACAGACTGAGCATATAAAAGATCTAATGAAAAAATATTGAAGAGTATAAATACAATAAAAAATCTCCTTATTAACATGTAAGCTCCTTTTTCTTCTAAATAGCTTGATTGGCTACAAATAAGCAAACCGTCATTCCGGCTTTCGCCGGAATACAAGGCGTTTTTGAACAACAAATCATGAACCAATCCCTTGTTGCACCCCTGGATTCCGGTTTTCACCGGAATGACGGTGTTGTATGGTTTTGTTTTTTAGTTGAATCGGTATCAATTTATTCTCCTTGAGGTCAGGTGTTCTGAATGTATTGTTTATCCTGTGATCCTGTCTGAATCGTTAGTAATTTATTTTTATATCTAATCTGTGGTTTCGCCACTCTTTGTTTTTGATCAAACCGGAGCGGGTTAATCGTTGATTATAAGTTTCTTTAAAGGCCCCGGTTCATTCTTGATAAAAGGAAAAATATAGGTTTCAAATAGATCGTCTCTAAAATCAGCCAGTTTTAAAAATATAAAAAATCCATCTTCCTCTATATGTACTGCCGGCTGCTCCCATGCCGTATATGGAAGGTCAACGATTGCGACCTCCTTCTTTTTCCAATTTCTTGTCCCGGCAATTTTTTTGTATCGATATATATATAGTTTATTGCCCCCAAGTATGAGGTAGTATTTATTTATACCAGGTACAAGATTCATATGTACTGTCTCCTCTGAGCCGATATTAACTTCCTCTCCTTTGATAAGCTCTTTGAGAAAGCGGCCGCCATTTTCAGTGTTAAACTGATAATAGCTCAAATATGCATTTTTATTATCTTTAGTAACCACAGCAAGATAATAAAAATTTTTATTTCTAATCATCTGCTTGAATATTCTCAATTTCGATCCAAGAGATCCGCTCATCCTGCCTATTTGCGATATTCTCGGATTTGGGGACCTAAGTACCATTCTGTCCATAAAATAGACTAAGGTCTCTGCCTCATGATGAGTGACCAGTATCAGACCACTGCCGTTTTCGTCCGAGAAAAGGAGGGGAGTAGAGATAGCCCCCTTAATATTTTCTATCTCCTTATGAGTACCTGTAGAATTGCTGTTAAGGCCATCTATTTCAAAAAGGTTCACGAAGACTTTGCCGCTTCTTTCATTTATATAGAGCAGTACGATTTGATCTACATCAATAAAGACGCCAATGGGTTTTATATTTCTCTGTAGGTTTATTGTCCGTTTTTTCTCCTCTCCCATACCTTCCTTAATAGTAACGTATTGGAGGGCGTATGACTTATCTTGTCTACTTTGAGTAATAAATACAGTATCTATTCTGTGTCTCGGAAAAAGAGATTCATAGGAGTCAAACATCAAATACATGTCACTTAACGTCTTAATCCTGTAATCTTTAAAATCAACGAAATAATCATAACCATCTCTGATATCCCTTATTTCAAGAACAGCACGCCTGTTTCCCTGATTGCTCAGAATGAATATATAATTGGAGTTTTCGATTTTATAATGATCGGAAAAGAACACTCTTCCAGTCAGATCTCTCCTGGATTTGCTTCTATAATTCCACAGCACGTTTTTACTTTCAATGTCAATAATATCCATAGCACGCCCATTTTCTTTCATATGAAAATCGATCTTTCGATAATAACCTATCTTTGCATGTCTATTTTCACTACTCTCTTCTCCTTCCGCATTCATATCCGGTTTTACAGGGGGTGAAGAAGCCGGCCTGACATCGATTTCCGACGTCTCGGAAAGGGGGGGGACGAAGGATTCCTCCGTTCGCAACTCTCCACTTGTCTCAGATATCCCGGTGTCATAGATTTCCTCAGCCTGTATATATTCATACCGAAACAAAATCAAGCTAAAGATAAAAAGAGATAAAACTACAAAGCAGGAATTTTTTATTCCGGTTATTCCTTTTTTTATTAACATCATAATTGACCATCCTTTCTCTTTGCAGAGCGTTTTTCATGATATATTAAATTAGTATTTCCAACCCTGATCCTGTCATGATCCAAAAGTATATGATTGTTTTTAATTTTTGTATTCCTTACAAAAGTATCCTTTGTATCGCTTATATTCATAATGATTAGAGAGTCATCCTCTCTCTTTATACGGGCATGGACCTGATCTACTTCGGTATCGGGGAGATAGATGTTCGCTTTCCAGGGATTACTGCCTATGGTAGCAGTAGATTTACTCATTTTAAAATTATGAATGTATTTACTGAGATTATAAATTTTTCCTGATAAATTGCCGTTTTGCACTACGATCCAGGCATCCATTAAAATTGTGGTTATTAACGAAACAAAACCTCCGATACAAAACCCCAGGGTGCTGAGGCCCACTGCTTTTCCAATTGCCCTTGTGTCGGTCAGTCTGGAAATGACCTCAAGGAATATACTGCCAACCAATCCTCCCAATGCCCCTCCCAATGCTCCCTTTAGGGCCTGGGCGCCGCTGTTGATACTGTCAGAAATGCCAAGTACAATCCCGAAAACGATCCACCCGACTACTCTGCCGTATGCTCCGGCTCCGATCTCGGTGAAAATAAACTCTCCTGTCAACAATCCGACACTCCCGCTTAAAGCGCCAAGGACGCCTCCTATCATGGCCTTTTTGAATGTATGCCTGAGAGAATACCTCAATGCGATATCGGCCATATTAATAAACACCCCGATAAATGCCCCTATTACAGCTCCGTGATATAAGGCCGTGAAGTAGATATTATTACCTGTATCAAGATGTATAAAAAGTTTCTCTGAAACCAGCCAGCTAAAAACGCCTCCAATTGCGCCGAAGATTCCGTAATAGTAGGTTTTTAATGTGAGCTGAATTTTATTTATATTGTTATTATCCATTTATATGAAATCCAAAGACCTTTACAAAACGGCTGCATGCACTACACGTATGATTATTTGCGATCCAGCAGTCAATATGATGAACCGCCCCACATTGGGGACAAATGACTATTTTCTTACAAAATTCCATGCTTATAGGAAATTCCTCACTATTTTCATAGGGACAGATAGTATCTATATAAGGCGAACTTTTATTTAACGACTGAACTGAAAAAAAATTGAATTTTAAAGAACCGACAATATGGCTCGAACCTGAAAAAGCTTTCGGCATGAAAAGTAAAACCATCAGTGTCGTAAGTATGAAACTAAAGATTCGCCACGTAGGGTCGTAGCCTCTCTTTGCCAAAGTCGCTTTTTCCGACACAGGAATTATTCCGCCGGGATTGTAAGATGCTTCTACCCTGTAGATATTACCTTCATTGTCGATTGTTATTGTAAGGTCACGGTTAAAACCGTCTCGCGATCCGGATGCTCTATACTCAAAAAAATATTCAAATTGCATCTGTCTGGCAATAGATGTGTACAGTTGGGACAACTCATTTCCCTGAGGTGTAAAAAAAGCCTTTCCTCCTGTCGCACCGGCCATATATTCAAGTACCTCTCTGTTTATTGTTTTTTCACTGCTTCCCAGACCGATTGTAAAAATCCTCACACCGGAAGAATTATCTACAACGGACTGCGGGTCTGTTATCACACCTGTTCTGTTTAAACCATCGGTAAGGAGAATAACCGATTTATCGCCTTTAACCGATTTCATTAAATCAATGGCCTTCATGGCTGCATCATAAAGAGCTGTTGAGTTGGCAGCTTCCAATGAAAATATTTTTCCTGTCAACAACTCTTTTTCGTCGGTAAATTCCTGATTTACATAGACCTCACGATTGAAACTGATAATGCCAATTCTGTCTTCAGGTTTCATCATATTTATAAAATCGACTGACGCTTCCTGAGCCATTTCTAACTTACCCTCTTCCTCCATACTTCCACTGGTGTCAATGACAAGAGCTGTTGTTACGGGCTTGTCTATCAGGCTCTTGAAATCGAGGAGCTTTACCGGTGCGCTATCTTCTTCTATTACTATCTCATCTTCAAGCAATCCTTCCACAGGCTCGCCCATGCTGCTTTCAGCGAGTAATCTTATTTGAATGAGAGGAAACTGTCTGCTGTCGACAACGCCGGTGAACAGATATGTTTCACTTTCCACTACGCTGCGATGAATATTTTCTTCAACACAACCGGCAATAAATAGAACCGTAAAGAATAGAATAAACAGATACTTTCCTATCATTACTCCTGACCTGTTAAACATAAATTAACTAAGATGCTTTCTTATCTCCTGCTATCCTAAAAGTGATCACGTAACATAAAAAGATTTAGACAGGATTAACAGGACAAACAAGATTTATTAAACCTGAATCTCCTGTTAACCTGTTTAAATAATGGCCTAATCTGTAATGAATCAACATGGGTAATCTTCAGCAAGCTCCGTTTCGTTTGCAGGTTCATTGCTATCAGGTTCCCTGTTTAACACCTTCTTCTTTTCCTCCGATTTGTCGTTCTTATTTTGAGCATCATCCGGAGTGCTATTTTCCTTTTTTAAGATATGTTCAAAATGCTCATTAAGCTTACGATCTAAATTATTTATTGCTTCAACAGCCCTTGTGATTTGGTCATCGCGAGACTGATCGGCAACATCACTTTTCACAGATCTCATTTTTATGAAATTTCTAAATTGTACTGCTTCCTGTCGGATTATATTAATGTTATAAAATAATATGACCATCAGAACAGTTAGTATGAAAAAAAACAGTGACTGAACAAGTGGGAATGTAAAGCGTTTCTTCTCCTTTTTCAGCACCTTTTTTTTCTGTTCCTTTGGTTCATCAACTATCGCTACGTCCTTTATGCTCGATTCCTGAGCGTCACCAGCAATGGGATATTTCTCTTTATCAGACAGCTTCTCCTCAACCTGTTTTGCATAAGTCTTTGGCGGAGTGGGAAGGTTTTGCCATGAAATCAAGGTTTCCTGTTTTAAGTCAGGAATCTCATAAAACGATCTTAGCACCCTTGGTTCGATTCTATTATCGATCCATTTAAAGAAACCACCCTCATTGCGCCTCGGATCGAGAACCAAAGCAATTTGATATGTTTCCCTGAAATAATTTTCATGAATGAAAATATCCCTGTCAGACAGAAAGACACCATGTCCCGGGTGTGAATGATACCATCCCAACACTTTTTTATCCGGAAAACGGCCCTGATGCTCCTCATATAATGAAGAAAAAGTCCTATTCGTAAACTCGAGCTCACAAAGAGCCGCTTTTGTATGAAGGGCTTCCAGGGAAGAGTCTATAACTATATATGGAATATAAGTTTCAACATCCTCGCAGTAATCGCCTAGAAGAAAACCGCCTGTTTCCCTATTCATATCCAATGAAACATGATCGACTATAATCTGGTAAACTCTTTGTGTAATATGAATATCTATGCTCTTTTCCTCATGCATTGTGTACAAAAGCCGTTGAGATGGCAGGGGTCTGGCTGAAGGTCCGTTTTGGGCATCTGTCGAGAGTATCCTTATCATCGGTTTCTTAATCATAATCCTCTTTTTTTTATTTAAGGTTGATTTATAGAGAGCATCAATTCGGTTTCTTTAGTCATCGTGTTATTGTCACCGGATGTGAAGATAATGACAACCGGTTCTTCTTTGGCTATATCGGTTTCTTTAATTTCATATTCAGATTGCCAGGGATTATTGCTTTCAGTTGCACTGTTTCCTAAACTATCCTCTAAATTAAGCGTCTCAGTTATATTACCGATCTTAAACAACCCTGATATAGGTTCTATAGAGTTATCGGTAAGCTCTACAGATAGCTTGATTATATCTCCTTTTGAAACACTGCTCTTTGATTGCAGTTTCTTCTCACCAATGTTTGTAAATTTGATTAACTTCACTTTCTCTATTTTTATTTGAGGCGTACTTGGAGTTTCATCTTTTCCCTTTTTGTCTGCTTCCGCTGTATCGACGTTAGTTTTATTTTCATCGCTGATTATATCTTCCGCAACGGCTAGTTGTTTATTATTATTGTTGAGGTTTTTATGGAGTGTCGGACTACTTGTATCCACTCGGTTCAAAATATCGGGCTTTAAGTGGATGTGAGCAGTAGCTGCACCGGTGTCATTAGTGGATGGCTTAGCGATATTTTCCTTTTTTTTATTGTCTATAACAGGAAGCAATGTGATCGTTGAGCTGAGCATGAGAGCTAAAATAATTAATGAAAAAGACGCCATATCGATTAGACGATTTTTTATCGAATTCTTAAAGAAACCTTTGATTAATATAATAATTGCGATATTGAATAAAAAAAAGGGCGAGCTTTTTTGTATGATATCAATTAAAGTATGGATTGGGATTTGGAATTTTCTTAGAAATAAATAAAACAATAAGCAATTCAGTGTAACACCGAATGACAGGAAGGCATAAAAGCTTATTTTTTGCTTCGCTGTTGATTGTTCCGGTTCATCGTGAACTAAAGCTTTATCCTCATGTTGAGTGGAGTCGTTAGTTTCTCTTATCTTAATTCCGAGCTTAGAAGAATCCTCTCCTTTCAATGCCATGATATCGGATCGGTTGGATATAAACTTATCGAGCTCGAAATTTTTACAATCCTTTTCTGATAATATTCTGCCCTTTCCGATCCATGAAAAAAACCCGCCTCTGTTTTTCTTTGTATCCAACACAAGGGCAACCTGCCACGACTCTTTGAAAAGGCTTTCATGTATAAAAATATCAGGATCGGATAACATTATGCCGTGCCCCGGATGGCTGTGATACCACCCGACAACCTGACGATCAGGGAAACGCCTGTTTCGTTCATTATCGATTTGAATCCATGTCTTGTGATTAAATTCCAACTTATAGTAATTAGAGACAGCATATTGCGCTTCTATAATATCTTCAATCACTATAAATTCAAACCTCTCTATCTCCTCTATGTATGCCTGTCCGATAAGCACTCCTCCACGCTCATTGTCAGTGTCTCCCAAAACATGTTTAATCGCTTTCTTCATAGCAAATTCAGAATAAAAGATATAAAACTTACCATCTTGAGTAGATATTTCTATTTTTTGCAGATCAATTCCCATAGGGGGGAATTTACCTTGCATTGGCTTCATCGCAGAGGGTTTCGTAACAAAAACCCTGGGAGGCTTACCTGAGCTTGAAACGGGATTTACACATTGAATACATATTCCGTTTTTCGTCGTAATTTGTCCATTACAAACGTCGCAAACTGCTTTCGTTCCGGTATTCATTTTTGCTTTCACTAACTTTTAGAAATAATTCTTATTTTATTTCCGGCTCTGGGATTAACTGTTATTTTCCCTGTACTTTTTAAATTAACATCCACTCTTTTGGGTCTGAGTAATTCTCTTGTATCCACAGGTTTATCGATGGAAAGAATCCCTTTAGGCTCCGCCCAATCGCGGACCCATTTAGCAGCCTCACCATCGTAGGGATAGGGAGGCTCATTTTTGGCATGATAGTTTTTGTACTGAATCATCTCTCCAATCATAATACAAATGCTATCGAGAGTCCTGTTCGCCGCCCACCATGCAGGATTTATGCAAGGACGATGAGGTTCCTTGTGCTCTATATTGGGGTGCCAGACAGGAGTCAGGCATCTCATTTGAGGTTGCTTTTTAGGGTAGTCGGCATGCAAATAGATCTCCACTTGATGTAACTCAGCATATATTGGCTCCTGATTGTCATCGATTCCTTTTATGCCTTTGCATTTGTATGTAACTTTATATTTATCCGGCGGCATATTAGGCGAGTGGTCAATAACTTCAAAGCTTATAAGATCACTTCTTCCCGCAAGAGCGACCATCCGATTATGATCGGAAATTTTCCGTCTGTTTTGCGGAGTTAATTCTATTGCCATTAGGAAACCTCCCCTGCAATGATACTCTGGGTAATCGCAAAACTGCTTCCTCCTCCAAGTCCTGCTGAAGCCAGAGTTTCGTTGTCACTTAGTTCACGCCCCAAATCCTTGTTGTGAATTTTGTAACTTACAGGTTGACCATCGTTAGCGACTGTGGGCAGTGAAAGAGCTGTGACAAGCTCCGGTATTATGTCACTAATCGGAACATCGTCGGGCAGCTCCACCTCAGAGGTTCCTCCTGTAGGTACTGTAATCTTTACTTCAATACTGGCCATTGTAATTTCCTCCTATTAAATGTCAGATTATATGTTCAAAAGCTCTCTTTATATTTTATGATTCACTGCGCATTTACCGTCATTAGCCTCCCAGCAATCCTTATGATACTTGGCATTACATGTGGGACAAACTTCGAAACCGCCATTGCTTTCTGTTAATTCATTGCAGCAATAGACGCATTTCACATTTTCATCTATAGAAACGGAAAAAGGTTTGCCTGCAATAATTCCGGTTATTGCAACAGTATTATTTCGCCTGCCTGATTCAACCGCCTGATCGGAAGCTTTATATCCGGGAGTTAATACTCTGACATATTGCTCCTTTTTTAGTACTTTGACACGATTTCCCGAATAATCCGACCCACAGGAAGTTGATAAATAATTTGTATTATTCAAACGTCTTTTTCTCAGCCTGAATAATATAAATATCAGCAGGACAACAACGGCCCCTCCGATCGGCGCATAAACTTCTAGAGGTATATTATGTAAAATCGAGAACATCGCCTGCGTCACCGGTCAACTCAAAACTCATTGAGCGTTCATTTCCTACTGCCCTGATAATATGAAGCGGAGGAACGCCTATTTCATAAAGAGTCTTGTGTGAAAAATCCTCTTTTCCGGTAATTTTATTCGTAGTGGAGGGAACCATTAATTTGCCGCATCGCCTACAGTCCGATTCTTCCAAAAAGACTCTGCCGGTCGGTCTTAATACAAGCTCTTCTCTCCCGCACTCCGGACATTTTAAAGTTACAACCAGCTCATAGCCAAGCTCAATTATCGCCTCCGCACCTAAATGTTCCCCGATTATCTCCAACATCTCCTTTATTGTAGTGTCTGAGGCCTTATTCTCCTTTAGCTCAACGGGATCAGGGTAAGTATAGTGACTCATGCACTCTTCCTTTACAGGATATTCGGTTGTATATATAAGATTCGTCAAACCATTAAATACAATGGCCTTTCCGGATAATGAAAAATCATTCATTCCATGGAGCAGTTTTAACGCTTCCTGTGACTGAATCCCTGCAATTATGGATGAAATCGTAGGGGTTGTAGGCACCTTGCCAAGGGTAATATTTTTTAATGCCAGGTCTTTACAGGGCATTCTCTGATCCAACAATACCCAATCCTGCTCAGAGAGCGTGCATTCATAACATGCGCCGTTATCAGGAGCAAAGACACGGGCTATTCCATAAAGCTCCTCTATAGCGCCGTCTACCCAGGGTTTATTCATATAACGGCAGGAACGATTAACCGACAGTCTGGCCTCTCTGTTATCAAGACACCCTATAATTACATCCATTCTGCGAAATACCCCCAAACCGAGATCATGGTTCACATCGCCATCGAAAGTCTTTACCTTTACGGAAGAATTCATAGTTCTGACAGCCGATGCAGCAGTGTCCGTTTTCTTTTTACCATTGTCCACCTCCCTGAACAAAACCGATCTGCTCAGGTTCGCCGCCTCGATAGTGTCAACATCCAGGATAAAAAGATTTCCAATGCCCATGAGTGCCATGTTTTTTATAACCTCGTTCCCAAGGGCGCCTGCGCCTACTACCATTACCTTTGCCTTTTCTATCTTATCCTGATCCCACCATGAGATAAGACGCAGTGTTCCGGCGCGGTCCCTTGACAAATCGGGAATTTTGACAATGCAGGATTTTTTTTGTTCAGACATAACCTATACCACCTTTCCTAAAATAAGGAATCAGATTTCAGAAAACAGGAGACAGAATGAAAAAAGCCTTGAACGATCACTATCATTTTTTAATAGTCCCGGCATGTTCTTGGTGTTTATCGGCATTGCTGTTTTCACTATAATCACTCTCATTGCTCTTGTCATGTTCTAACATGCCTGAATCGCTTTCTCCATGATTGTATCCTTTAAAACTTATTGACAACTGCTCTTCCTGAATTCTTTTAATCTCATCGCTGGGAACCGACAGTTCGACTTTTTCTCTTCTTTTTAATATCTCATTTTCACGATTATTTATTATTGCATTCTTTTTATCATAGGACTCCTGAGTGATCTCTTCGTTAATTAACTGAAGATAGAGACTCTCCTTATCTTTAATGAGTCCCTCGAGTTCCGTTCGATCTCTTTCAAGAAGCATATTGAGTACCTTTTTATTATGGTCATAAAGAATATTATCCCTGTCAACAAGCCTTTTCAGCCCGTCCTCATAAGTTTCATAAGCTATCTTTCTCATAGCTTTGTTTCGTTCCGTAATGACTCTTGTCTCCTCGGCTTTGGCGGCATTTAAAATTTCAATGTTTTGTTTGACCCATGTTATGCCTCGATATTCATTCCTGTTAAAGATATGTTTGACAATTTCTTCGCAGTTAGAATCGTCGGGGTCATTTTTTATTATATTATGCTGCCTTACAAATCCTTTTAACTCCTCAATAATCACTTTTGTCAAGGCAGGCTCGTCAATCTTTTGAGCCTTCTCATCGATATATGTAATCGAGCCGCGAATGTGGTAGGTCTCTCCGTTTTTAGCGTTCACGGCAATAGACTCATGGTCAATGTCTAGATAGAGTATTCTTGTCTCCTTTGTAGGGGTGATAGTTACAGATAAATTTGATAATACAAAGGATTGATCTCTATAGCCCGGGAAATCACGTATCCATTTATCGCACTCCTCTAATGAGAGATAGTGAGATTGAGAATTTTCAGCCTTCATTTTCAAATAAGACGATAACCCGTTAATTAATCTCTCCTTTTCAAAGATATCTATTGCAATGGTATAACCATCGATAATACCCTCAAGAAGATAACCTTTACTATTTGCGGTTTCCAGCTCCACTTGAACAGAGAGGTTAAAAAATTTATTATAATCGTTCAGTTCTGGCAGAGTAGCCGTTGCCACAGTTATGTCCAAGCCTTCGATAAAACCGATTTTTTCAATAATTTCCTGAACCATTACAGGCGTTAAAGGACCATTGATATCTCCTGCCTCTTTAATCAATATGGATTCCAGACGCGCTCTGATAAGATTTACGATCTTTTCGTTATCGCTGTTTTCATTATTACCGGAGCCTCTGCAATAAACCGCCACATTTTCCAGATAATAGGAATGCCCTGTGTTGGTTCTTAGAAAATAGGAATCGCTCTCTTCTTTTCCAAGGATCACAGTGATGGAATGAGTAACATTTTCGATTGTTACAAGCACAGTGTTAACAAAAAAACCATAAAGCTCCTTTCTCCCTTCCTCCTGAATCAGGCTCTCACACTCTTCAACCTTAGGAATTCCTGTGACTGTTCTAAAATACTTTGTTAACTCGCCAACAAGGTGAGTCTTGAATCTATCTGCACCATTCCATTCTTCCCTGATCACAAGGCAATCCAATGCTGCGTGTAATCGACAGAAAAAACCATCTCTGCTGCGCAATGTCGTCTCTAAGGAAATCTCTTCCGATTGCATCCGTTTATCGAACCGAATATACCGGATGCCGTTAAATCTTAGCTTATACTCTTCCTCCAGATTCAGCTCCTTGATAAACCACCTGATATGTTCCTCTGACTGTAACTGCCCTCCTCCGACAGCCATTTGCAGTTGTTCTTTAAAATAGAGCTCTACCTCCTCACCGGGAGATGTCCTTAGTTGCGTCAGATAACTTATCTTGGCCTCGATTTCAATGATAATTCCTTCTCCGGCCTTTAACTGCAAAGGTAAATCGGAGCGTCCTAAGTGAAGTTCGACAGCTCTGTAGGTTAGCCTGGGTTCACGGGGGACATCTACAGCGTCAATAACCGAGGAGAAGTCATCCGGTCTGGGAGTTTCAAGCACGGCATTTATTATCCGCCCCTTACTGAGAAAAGTATCGAATTTCTCGGCAAACACCTTTAGATAATCCGCTATTTTAGTTCTAAGCTGACGGATATTATCATTGGACTCACTTCCTGTTCTGCCACGAACCTCAACCCACACTTCATATGTCTCCTGAATCCCGCTTGTCAGTTCAAGACCCGGTTTATCGAATATTCCCTGAGAGGATTGGACCGGATTCTCCTGCGGACCACCGGTTAATATTTTAATCTTACCGCTCTTTTGTCCTTCATCGCTTCCCAACACCCTGACACGTCCTGAAGTATTGTCGTCAACGGACCTCGATGTCTCACTTCTATTAGAATTGACAAGACGTATCTTCGTCTTTTTAACAACATGAGAATTAACGGGGCTAAATGTTATGTCATCGTCCACATGAAGCCAGAAGGCGAACTGCTTTGATTTGTCAATAATCCTTATGTTATTTAACTCTTTTACAGATACTTCCTCTCCAATGAGAGGTTGTACAAGCACTTCTCTGCATGAATCCTCATCCAGCTCAGGCATGGTTTTAGCCTTGTTATTGAGATTCTGCTTTTTACGTTCTATAAGCAAGGAGAGAGAATCCTCATCGCCATGAAATTGTTCTGCAACGATATCCGATTTCCTGCATTCGCAAACCAAATCTACTTTGACCTGATAAATCAGACCATTTAAGGAAACAACCTCCTGTTCAAAAGGCACACTTATCGATTTTCTGCTCACCCTGTATCCAGGCTTATTCTTTATTAAAGGCAACCTCTGTCCGAATGTGAAGATTTTTGATTTGATCTCACCATGGGAATCTTGAATTTGCACGATATCATACCCCTCACGCTGTTTCCAGTCAGTTTGAACTACCATTTTATATAATGATGTAAGATTAGGCATTATTATATCCTCCTTTGCTTAAGACGCTCCCTGGTAGAAGCAGAATAAACGGCCCTTCGTCCCTTTATCCCAAGCCTCCGCGAAACAGCGTTATAAACCTCATGCTTAATATCGCCTATGGGTCTCTCCTCCCATGGTTTCAAAAAGAACCAGAAAATCTCCTGATAATCGGAACGCTTTGGCTTTCTCTTTACACGCGCCAATACATTCCCGGAACGTCTTCCCGGCTGCCGGGACCGTGTTTCAGAGATTGGTTCAGAATTATTATCGGAGGACTCAAGCTCCTTGTAGAGTTCCACAAGCAGGTTTGTAATAATTTCACGCACCTCCGGTTCATAAGTACGCTCATTATCTTTATCCGAAAAGGCGTCGAGCCAATTCGCCAGCAGGTTTACATTGATTTGGCTTATCAATATATTATAGAAGTCGGATATTTCCTCGGGATTGGAAGCAGAGCGAATGACTGAGGCAAAGACATTGATGATAGTTTTTTGGATCTTGTCATCCATGCTTTGTGTGAACACCAGCCACAAAGCTTCCACACTCTTACGCCCCAGATTTTTTTGATTTACTATTCCCTCCTTACCATTATCGAGGAGTTCCTTTTTTATAATTCCAAGAAAAACATCCAACATTCTTTGAAAGAAGTCCACTTGTATTTTTTTTAGATTCTTATCTTGCTCCGATACGACCCATTGGCTCAGCTTAGTCAACACATCGCGATAAAAGCCGCTCAAACCTAAGACAACAAGAGAATATATCACTGCATCCAAGAGATATTTTTTATGAGATAAATCTGAAATCGTTCTTTGTTTTTTCAGTACATATTGTAGACAGTTTAGTGCAACATCTATATCCGCTTTACCGATCTCCTTGCATACGGAAGCGGATGTCCACTGAAGTCTTATGTCTCCCGTATTAACCCAATCTTTCAAATATACAAAAATGCTCTCACGAGACAAACCGCTCTCAACTGCTTCGGTCAATATAAATCCACTGGCAGCTCTAATGCCTAAATCGTTGCTGATCGCCCAGGTACTTGTTAAGAGGTTGAAGACATATCCGGCGCCATGTTTCATAAATCCGCCGATTGCATGCCCTATTTGACGACGATCTTCCCATGATAGATCCGGGCCGGTGATGATAATGTCGAATAATATTGGAATTATCTGAGTGATTGCTATATCTCTGTGCTTTTGACGAATAAAGTTGTCGATCTCAGGTAAATGCTTACTGTCAAAACAAACCACATCTATTGTGTGGCCTCCGATTTCACGGGTTTCTACCCGGGCATCGATTCTGTCAAGAGCAGACATAAAGCTTTCTTCTAAAATGGATGGTTGTACCTGGGCTTGTGCATTTTGGTCGTTGTTTATACTGCTTTGAAATCTATTCGCCTTTTGTTCTCCTATTGTGGGTATGCCTAAACTATTTACAACTCTGTTAAATATCGATTGAAGAGTCACCCACTCGATTTGAGGAAACATAATTATAAGAATTGAAATTATTATGTCTCTGTCATACAGTTCGTCCCTACACTGCAATAGTCTGGCTTCTCCTGCTGCATGTGAAGTATCTCCGCCTGTGTTTTCACTTTGTAGTCTATTGATCTTCTCTGCGTATTCATTCGCTTCTTTTGTATACTCCTCGATAGCCAGCTTAGCCTTATTAAAATTCTCCGGGTTGAATACCGGATCGGTTGCGTTCTTAACTTTTAACCAGCGATCTAATAAATCCTCGGCTGTATGCTTTAGCTGCAAGTTATAACGTATTTCATTATCTCTGGAACTAAAAAGTCGACTTTCTAACCCCCTTACCAACTCCTTGTCGGATAATATTTCATCGATTATTGAGTTGTTGTCAGTGATGGTGTGTTCGTCATTTATACTCTCCCGATTGTCAGATTCGGAAGTAAGTGACACCGGGTCCGCCTCTTCATCTACTGCTGTATCCGCTCCATCTGAAACAGTAGTTCCTCCGTCTCTATCGGTTACAACATCACCTGTATCAGTACTTTCGCCTGAGATATTTCCCTCCGGTTGTTCCATGCTCTGAGCACTCTGGCTCTCAGAGACAGGAGTCGTTTCGGAAGAAGATCGATTTTCCTCTGTTGACATAACAAGCCTCCATGTACAAGTATGAATTCAATTTGAAAAACTTAATATAAAAGGACGCTGGGGGTTATTAACCTCAACTTAACGAGTAATTACATTTTTCAAAGAATCCTGCATGAGTCAGGTAGATAAAAATAATACAATTTATTCCATTGATTTCAACTCTATCTCTAATTTATCTAGCTCCTGAGAGTAGACCTCAATCTTTAATTTGATCTCTTCATATCTTTCGGGATCATGAATCGGATCCGTCACCTTAAAAATCTTTCTAAAATGCTGTATACGCTCCTGAATATTTATAATCTGCTCTTCCCATGCATCTATTTTACTTTTATGGGCATGACACTTTTTGTTTCTACGAGTTTCTTTCAAATAATTCTCTATTCTTTTATATTTAAAGTTAATTTGTTCGTTAAAAAATCCTTCTTTAATCAGATCACATATGCCTTGAACAACGTTATTAAAGGCTTCATCTATATTAGGCCAGCTTGTTACCGCCTTCCCGTTATGTGGGAGAGCTTGAAGTTTACCTAAAGGTGTAACATCCCAATGACAATCACGGAGAATAACTGGTACGATAACAGCATCACCAAAATTCTGCCTCGCCATTGCATGCTTCATTTCAACACCATAACAGAAATCAGATTGAATAAAATCCGATGAAATAAGAAGCAGGATTATATGGGCATTATCTAAATGCTCATTTATTTCCCCTTCCCACTCTTGTCCGGATAGAATTTCACGATCATGCCAAATATTAATAAGACCACAACGCTTTAAAGCCATAAGGTGACTTTTAAGATTATTTTTTAATTCCTCATCCTTGTGAGAGTAGGATATGAAAAGGTTAATAGGTGTATTTAAATATTTATACATCGTTTGAATTTATTATAAATCAAAGTCACCTGAGTTACTATCTTTGAAAATATTATTATCTGAGTCATAGATGTTTCTGATTATTTTATATGATTGTGAATTGTTATGATTAAAGATTAAAAGATTAAAACCAGAAATTTTATTATTTTTTTTGCATAAAGATCCTGCGTCAATGGATAAAGGAGGTATGGTTTTAAAATTATCTACTGACAAACAACGCTTATAAGTGTAAAGATGAAAATGGCCATGCAGAATCATATGAAACTTATAATCGGTCAAGAACTTTAAAAACATGGCAGAGTTTTTTAATTTTAACAATGAATTATGATATCTTCTTATAAGTAGTGGCACACTACTATCGTTAATCTCAGTCGGGCTATGATGAAGAGCAGCTATTCTAATAGTATTGTTTGAAGGCTTTTCTGCGATTAATTTATTGTTCATTATATCTTTGAGTTGAAGCTCTGAAACAATCCCCTTTGCTTTATATTTACGTTTCTTTGAAGGTGTAGAATGAAAATAGAAAATTTCAAAATTAATATTCTTTATTTCAATCTTTAGATTGGGTGATAACATTCCTGTATAAGGAAATAACTCTTTTACTTTGGCATCATGAGCTGGTGGTACATCAGCATTCTTATGATAGTCATGATTTCCAAAGCCTATGATCATTCTTTGATGTTTAGGAGAATTTGATAAATAAGCGAGGTCAATTTCATTGAATTCTCTACTTGCATCGATAAACTCTTCTGGTTTACCTGATTCAGTTATATCACCAGTTATGATTAGTATATGAGGTCTTATAATATTAATTTTTTCTATAGCAGCTTTTAATACAAAAGAATCATGTTTTCCTATATGAGTATCTGAAAGATGTACTATTCTAACATCATTTTTTTCTCTAATAAATTTAGGGAAAATAAGCGGATTAATTGTTAAAAATTTATTATAGTCTGATGAGTTTGATGATGCATCCATGTTTAATATTTCAGGAGTGCTTTTTATTTTAAGTATTTTTTTACCGATAAGTGTATTAATGGCTTTTTGAATGTTAGCTTGTTCATAGTTATGTTTTTCATTTATTTTATTGATCAAAACGTGTTTATCGACAGCATATTTAAAATTGGTCGTTATATCCTTTTTAATGTAAGTAATCTCTGTTAATAAATCTTTTTCTTCATTTGACAATTTATTATAGTGTTTATCAAAGGTATCAAGTTCCATATGCTTTAATTCATTGACAATAACACAATTTATAAAATCAGCATTTATTGTAGAAATATTATTATTAACGCAATACTTTACTATATGGCTGAATATGAGTTGAAACCAAAAGGGGAGTCCACCAGAAAGATTGTATATTGTGGAGATTGTATCATCAAGATTATTAAAGGTTATGTTATATATTTTTTTTATTAAAGGATAATAATACTCCTTTATTTTATTGGTATCAATATAATCAAGAGTAAATAGTTCAATTTTTAAAGTCCCAATATTTCTAAAAATAGTGTCAGCAATAGGTAGAAAAATATCCTTCAATTTACTTTGAAGTATATTTTTATCTTTTACCAGCTCACCTTCATGATCAGTGATCGAGAGTGAAATAAAACTGATTATATTAGCGCTGCAGATAATATTTAGCAGCTCCATTAAATATTTTGTCTGGTCATTGTTGGTATCTTTAAAATAGCTTTTAATGGTAAATAATAAATGTAAATCGTCTATTATATAAACAATATTAGAATGCTTTTTTAATTCATTGTTTAATTGTTGAAATTTACTATCAATAAAGGTTTCATTAAAATGTCGGTTTGTAATAGCAAAAAAAATCTTTTCAATAAGCTGACTAATTAAATTATTATAATTATCTGATTTACAGTCAAACTCTTTCAAATGAAGAGTAACAGGTTTATAATCATTCTTTAACCTTAAATGCAATAATGTTAAAAGCGTAGTTTTACCCATTTGAGATAGAGAATTAATAAAAAAGAGTTTTGCCTCTATCTTTTTTACATCATCTTTTATTTCATTTTTTTTATTTTTTTTAATACTTTTACTACTCATATCATAATTCCTTATTTTATGGATAATATTTTTTTAACAGCATCATCTCATGTTACCTTTTTTATAATATGCTCCACTAAGTCGCTTTTATGATCGTTAAAGATGATAGATTCATCCTTAATAGAATGATTCATATCAAAGATGTTAATATTATCCTCATGAAAGCGCATTCTTCCTATCACTTTTTGCATATAATAGATTGTATATGAAGTATTCATATTTATTATATGCATGACTCCCACCTGCTTAGCAGTATGAGTTAAACGTATACTTATTTTATTTGAAAGTTGAGTTATTAATGACGGTAACTTATCCTCTCTTTTTATTAAGAATAAAATTGATGAATCATCTATTTTTTTATCGCTTATAACAGTTAACTCCATATTATCAGCAAAACAGACTGCATACTCTTTACCCGGTTTAACTAGACTGCATGATACATACCTGAGCTTACTATTTTGTAAATGCATGAAATGCTCATTTGGGACAATAATCAATGTATGTTCGAATTTAGCATATGTACTTGATGGCGGTTCAACGCCAATAGGTTTACCTGTTTTAATATTGAAATAATATCTCTTTTTATTAATAGTACAGATTATATAACTGCCTTTTGATTGAGTGTAATCATTTTTCCAGGATAAAATACTTTCCAAACTTTCCTTTGATAAGTTACCACCCTCATCAATAAATACTTGAGAGTATTTCATATCGTTCAGTTCTTTGTTCCCATTTAAACGTTTACTGCTTTTACCAAAGGCAAATACAATTAATCCAAAAGATACTATAGTAATTAACACTAATGAAACGAATTGAATTCTTATCGCATAAAATAGAAAGTTATTACTATAATCAACAAGACCATATAGAAACTTATCTACCTGCCCCAAATTGTTTGAACTTATCTCTTCTGAAATTGCAGTATGTAATTCTATAAATGTTCTTCTGCTTATTCTCTCATACCCTTCCTCAACATTGAGAAGCTTCCAAAAAAATAACAATGCATTATCAAGTTTTTGAAACTCAGTATTTGTAAATTTTATAAAATCATCTGTTTGGTTATTTATAGTTTTACTTTTTTTATCTTTTCTTTTTAACTTACCCTCTAACACTGAGTTTGAAGAAAATTTAGTGTAGTTTATACCACTAGATAAAAGTAATACTTTGTAATTCTCAAAAGGGTTGTTTTTCGCTATATCTATTGCTTTCTGTACAGCACCTTTTAAATCTGATTCAGTCTGTTTTTTTATGTTATTACTGTTGTTTTTGATAAATTGATATATTGCATTAATATCGTCTTCTTTTTCATTTGTTTTATTACCAGTTGTAATAACAGATATATCATCACCCTCTGCTGTTTCTTCTAAAGCACTAATGATCTCTTTTATCAGATCATAATCTTCTTTTGTATATAAATCCGATAAGTCAAGCAAAATAATATACTTAAATTGCTTGACCTCATAATTAAAAAAATAACTGTAATAGCAAACATTAAAAGTAATTACGGCTACTATCAAAAGTGAATATACATATCTTCTAATCATTAGATGTATCCTATAATATAGTTATTACTATAATACATTTTTTATATATAAAATCATTTAATTTTTGATTGTACATTTTTAGAAATATTACTTTTAAATAAAGTGAATCCTGTTTTTTTACCTATTTCCATGCTTCCCTGATCTGTATAGTGCCAAAAAAAAACACCTGCATCGCTATTTATAGGATCTATAATTAATGAAATGTGCCATGGTTCAAAAAAAATAGTTCTGAATGTTTCAATATCTGTGGAAGACATAAAGACCGTATAGCCGGGATGGCTGTGATACATTCCCAGCCTTATTATTTCAGGGTCCTTTCTGTTGACTTCTTCAAGATATTCGTCCAACATTATAAAAAAAGTATGTGTGAACCTCATAAGAGCAGGAGCTGAAAAATTTTCGTTCACCTCCGGTTTAGCAGGGAAGACATCGAAGATCATATTGAAGCATTGGTCCGTTTCATTATCCTTACAATACTTTCCCAACAAGGCGCCTCCGACTTCGTTACGCATATCGCTTTCAGCGTGTGCGCAAATCCTTTGATAAGTATCTTCCTCTATGAATGTAATCAACGATTCATGATATGGATGAGACAAATTACTGTGTTGAGGTTCCTGAATACATTCAATGTCAGGGTGAAAAAAGGGCAGTCTTATCTTTATCGGCTCACCAAATGGTTGTTCATTTAAGGATCTATTTTCCATTTTCATAATCATAAACTTTCATTTCTTTAGAACTGTAACTTTAACTGAAGTCTTTTTTTTAATATTAATATTGACTTCTTTTTTAGGTAATACCTTAACGGTGGGAGCATCGGCAACATTAAAATCGATATCTGAAAGAGGAATCCGATGAGTACGAATCCACCCCTGCCAGCCGTTCTCAGATAATGTGCCCCTTGCCGGACTGTCCAAATTATATGAATCCCGAGAAAAACGAATCATATTTCCAATATCGTAGACTAACTGGTCTATGTCATAAGCGAATGTCCAGCTTTGATGAGTAAATCCCAAACATACATTGCCATTTACAAATACATTCGGGTGCCATAATTCATCAAGAAACTTAAACATGGGAGCTTCATTAATGGGATAGCCTCCTGGAAAAAACATCTCTACATGGTGAGTATCACGAGTCAGACCTTCTTCATTTACATACCCGGGAACCTGATAAATGAGTAAATATTTATAGGGCGGACTTCCATCTATGGGCTCAATAGAAATATATTGGCTTTTATTGTTGACATTCATAAGTATTTTTTGATCATTCGTTAATCTGCGCAAACGCAAGGCATTGCTCATATTCTCACCTGTATAATATAAAAGCTTTATTCCTCTTAATTCTCATTTAGAGAGCAGGTTAGTGGGTATTATCCAACTATATATCGATTTTATACGCCAAATTCCGGCTCATATGTTAAAAGACAAACGTCATTTTCATTCGTATCCCTGCTTAAAAGTGTGTCATCGTCGTTATATTCAAAGCTTTGAGTCTTATTAATAAGCTTTCTGCTCCCTGATTGAGGAATAGTAAGCTTATTTGAAATGTCAGGCAACAGGTCTCTAATCGGAACATCAACAGGAAACTCATCCTGTATTTGCTTGCCTGTAACACCATCCCTGATTATAAGATTCAGTTTTGCCATGCTGTATCCTCCATGAAAATAGTTTTCATAATTATTAAATTTTTATAAATAACGATCATTTAAGAGATAATACCTAAATCTGATATCATCTTCATTGAGTTTATAGGCTTTTATTATAGACTTCGGTGCGATACCGATTTCTCTCAGCTTACAGTTGATAAAAGGTTCCTTTCCTGTAATCTGACTGTAAACGTTGTCCGACATAATGGATTCGATTTTTTGTTTTCCTTCGTTCAAACAATCGGGGCAAAGTATCTCATCCTCAAATATTGAGCCTCGTTTTTTTAATATGTCTTTGTTGTTATTGTGCGAAGAGCAATGGACATCCGTTATTAAATCGAATTCAAGATCGATAGTCGCCCCGGTTCCCAAATCGCCTACAACTTTCTCGTACAACTCAAGACATGTCGATTCGATAGTAAGCTCCAGAGTCATAATATCATCGGTCTCGATAACGCCGCATTTATAATGAGTAGGACAGTGCGGATTTTTATTAAGCCTGACTACTGAAAAATCATTGAGATGGCCATGGACAGCGATTCTATGGTTAAATGGAATGTTCATATTATGGAGATGTTTTACAGCAAATTGAACCTGTAAAGCGGCGATAACGGAAGATATGGTTGGAGCTGTCGGGCCGCTTGGACGCTCGCCATTACGTGAGCGTAATTTAAGGCAAGAGTGTCTTCGCCATGCTTCGTTGCGTAATTCCCTGGTTAACAAACAGTCAAAACAAACTTCATAACCGGAGCCAAAAATCTTTAAATCTCCGTCAATACCATGCAATCCGGCATCAATATATAACTTGTTTGTGAGCATGCAGCTTTTTGTCAAATCTATGCGCGCCTGAATATTGTCTAAACATCCAAATATCACATCAAAGTCGTAAAAAGCGCCACTGCCCAAACAATGCTGAAATTCACCAACAATACTATGAGTCTGAATGCTTGCATCGATTTCAACAGCCCTTTCGGCCGCAATTACCGACTTAAATTTATCGATATCGCCTTCTCTGAATAAAACCGAACGGGTTAGATTCGAATTCTCAATCGAGTCCATATCTATAATTACAATGGCGCCAACACCCAGTAAAGCAAGATTTTTTATGACTTCGTTACCTAGGGCTCCGGCGCCTACAACCAGGCAACGCATGTTTTTTAATATATCCATGCTCCAGCCTAACTGAGTGAGGCGAATATATCGATCATCAGCTTTCATAGTTATAATTGAACCTTAGAAAAAAATACTATTGATAAACAAATATCTTATAGAACTCTATCACGCTTCAACCCTCATTCTCCCAACCAAAATTCATCCTCATGAGACCTTATACATTCATTTCCGGGACAAACAGTACATTTATTACCAACAGATACCCAGCTTTCATAAAGCTGATAAATTTTGCAGCTTCTACACAAAACTATTTCTATTAAATCCTGAGAGGATAAATTAACTCTGGTAATTGGATCGATCCTGTCAAAATAAGGCGCAAGCGTTGAATCGTAATACACAGTGAAAGATACTCGCGCTTCAGAGAATTCGTTAGAGGTGAGGCTCTTATTAAAGACCGTTATCGTGTTTGTTCTGCCGGAAAGGTGAATTTTGAAAAAAAAGAATTTACCATTTTCATCTGCAATCGTATCGATTAGATCTTGATCTCTGGCTTTTAATTGTAATTTGTTCATTGGCTTGACTGTCCCCCTGACATCGACATAAGGTCTTGCCGTCCTGTACTCATCGGGAGGAAAATCTATTGTAGGCGGCGGATATAATTTAGCAGGAGTTAATACGATTTTTTTTCCCTTTGAAAGTTTTCTCCTCTCCTCTATCTTTTCCTTGGTTAAAATAATTTTGGATGTAGATGTATTTTGTAAATTTGACATAACACAGAAAAAACTATAGAAAAGGTACAAGATCAATTAAGGATCATCTCTTTTTCTTATGAACAAAAAATAAACATTATTAATTCTAAATTTGTACTTAGCGGAAATAACGATCTTGGAAGCATTTACACCTTTATTTTCAAGTATCAGTTCCAGAGTCTGCCCTGCTTCGGACTGCCTGAAGGTAAAAGGATCCTTATTGCAAAAAAGACAAACAGAACAGCACCGCAATGACCACAGTATAAATCGCTTTCATTACAATACCACAAGCCGCAATTTTTGCATTAATACCTGGAATCATAGCAGCAACCACATTTTCTCTTCAGCAGGAAGCGCAATCAGCCCCCATATGGCGTAGAAATTCATAACAATTGAGTTCAACTAACCCGGCATATAAACAAGAAGGATATCAACAATAATTACACAAAAGGTATTAGTAATTATACTTCATTAGAAACAAAAAAGCAACATAATCATAAAATACACATTTTGCAATAAAGTTGACAAAAATTAGAACTATATTGCAAAAAGTACAGCATCAAAAGTTTACTTTATTACAACCAAAGATTGTATAACACAGATTTACACACACTATATAGATAGTAATTATCAAGTAAAAAAACTTAAAATTCAACAAGTTAAGAGTGTAAGAGTTAAAAAAAATGTCATTGGCTGTAGAGAAGAGAAAAATAAATTATAATTATGGCTTTAGAATACATGATAATCCAATATTTAATTTGCAAGCAAAGATCCATGCACCCAGATCACCACACTGTATGAAAATGGAGTGAAAGAGCTCTATATTCTTTAACCACGAAACATACATCAAAGAGACGCAAGATTTTGCGTCTCAACAGGGCTCAATTGATAAGGAGCACCCGACTTGATTTACAGACCATAAATTTGTTAATGTTTTGCGATTATCAGATTATGGTAAACATATGAAAATAGACATGCACGTTCATACGAACCGCTACTCCTCTTGCAGCCTGATAAACCCCTATGATCTGGCCCATGGGATAAACAACTCAGGTGTGGACGGTATCGTTATTACAGAACATAATGTAAGCTGGCCCCTTCACGAACGGGAGGAGCTGAGAAATCATGTGAAGGACAAACTGCTTCTCTGGGGAGTGGAGTTAAGCGGAGCAAGCGGTACGCACTATCTCATATATTACGGAGACGACCTTGGTAAGCTGAATTTTTATGAAGACATGGAGGACTACGACATTTTCAGAATTGTGCAGGAAAAAGGCGCTGTTATTGTACCTGCCCATATATTCAGATTCGGAAGAAATATCAGCATACTTGAAATATCAAGGCTTCAAATTCACGGCTTAGAGGTGAGAAGCAGAAATATCGATGTTGCTGAAATGCGCAGGTCCATTGATGTCGCCGAAAAACTACACCTCTGTCAGATAGCAGGAAGCGACGGCCACTCTCTGGACGCAATAGGCGATTTCTACACTGAATTTCATACTGATATATCGAATGAACAGGATCTGGTCAATGCTGTCAGAAACAATCTGTGCACGCCGGTCTATTGACGTTCACACCACTCACGGGCGTTCTGAAACATCCTTAACCACGGCGAAGCATCTAAATCCTTTTTCCACTCCTCGGGCATCCACGGCCACTGCCATTTTAGAAAGACCCTTTCCGGATGAGGCATCATTGCCAGATGCCTGCCGTCTTCAGAACACAGGGCCGTTATACCGTATGGAGAGCCATTGGGATTAAAGGGATAGGTCTCTGTAATCTCCCCGTAATCGTCTACATACCTCACAGGGGCCAGGTTTTTATAAATAGCCTCCTTAAGAATAGTATTGTCAGGGAAGAGCAATCTGCCCTCTCCGTGGGCGACCCAAACGCCAAGCACGGAATCCTCCATGCCGGCAAGCATGATCGAAGGGCTCGATAAAATCTTTACAGTTGAAAATCTGGATTCAAAACGTGATGATATATTATGAATAAACCTTGGTTGTCGTTTTTCATCGGACTCCTTAAAAGGAACCCATCCCAGTAAAGCCATAAGCTGACAACCATTGCAAACGCCCAGACTAAATGTGTCGGTACGATTGTAAAAACTCTCGAACTCTCTGTAAATTCTCTCGTTGTAACGGATAACACCTGCCCATCCCTTAGCCGAGCCAAGAACGTCGGCATAGCTGAATCCTCCCACAAAAGCGATACCATTAAATCGATTTAAAGAGACCTTACACTCAATCAGATCGGACATCGTTATATCCCACACCTCGAATCCTGCGTGAAAAAAAGCAGACGCCATCTCTCTGTCTCCGTTACTTCCCTCTTCCCTGATAACGGCAACTGCCGGCTTCCCGGTTTTATTTAAAATTTCGGCGGAAGTCTCCCGTGGCGTAAAGGAGAGCTTATAATCAGGCCCCGGCCTGTCGAAAATATTCCTCTTCTCCTCATCAGCGCACTGAGGCGTAACCTGAAGTCTCTCTATTTGATAACTCGTTTCCTCCCATAGATCCCTTAAAAGAGTCATCGACTCATCGAGTACAATTTTTTTATTGTGCGAGATTTTAATCCTCTTTTCTTTAAGAGTCTCTCCAATAGTAAGGAATGGAACATTGTATCGATCCAGGATATCTCCTATGAGTTCTCTGTCCTTATCAAGATATTCGATTACAAAACCGAGTTCTTCGGAAAACAATATGGCAAGCGGATCGTTGTTATCAATGTTCAGTTCGATATTCAGCCCCCCGTTACCGGCAAAGGCCATTTCCAGTAAAGCCGTTATAAGGCCTCCGTCGCTCCTGTCATGACCGGACAGTATCACGCCTCTGCCGATCAGTTCCTGAATGGCGTTAAATGAATTCTTTAGCAATAGAGAGTCGTCTACATCGGGAGAAGTATCGCCTGTCTGTTCATACACATGGGCAAGGGCGCTGCCTCCTGTCCTGTATTTTCCTCTACCCAAATCGATATACAAAAGCTTGGATTCGCCGGGCCTCTTAATATCCTGAGATACAACCTTGGTTATATCGTCACAAGTCACATAAGCAGAAATAACGAGTGTACCTGGAGATTTAACGATTTCTTTGGACGACTCCTTTCCCTGCACCAGCGCAGCCATAGAGAGGCTGTCCTTTCCACCGTCGATTGCGATACCCAGTTCAATAAGAATGTTCTTTAAAGCGACGGCTGCATTATATAGTAAAAGGCCCTCTCCCGGAAGTTTCGGCGCCCACATCCAGTTTCCCGAACATTTTATATCTCTAAGAGACGTTACCTTGGCCCACACCATATTGGTCAACGCCTCTCCCAGGCTCATTCTCGCCATTGCGCCTGTGTCCAAAAGCCCTTTTACAGGCTGCTCGCCAATAGATATGGCGGCGCCGGTAAGAGAAAAATGACTCTGCGCGATAACAGCCGTGTCCGATATGGTTAACTGAAGCGGCCCTGTACACTGCTGCTTTACAATAAGGCCGGTTACGCTTCTGTCAACCTTGTTTGTGAGAAATCGTTTTGAACCGACAGACAGCAGGCGAAGTACTCTGTCAAGAGCCTCTCTGACAGTAAGACCTTCAGGGAGTTTTAAGGGGAGATGTTTTTGTGGCTCACTATCGAGATGATAGGTTTTTTGAGGCATTTTGCCAAGTACTTTGGAAAGGTCAAGATTTACGGGAGTATCCTGGTTAACAGAGTCGTGAAGAACGATATACCCGCTGCCGGTAATCTCTCCTATTACGGAAAAAGGTGTTTTTTCTCTCTTGCAAAGTTGTTTAAATAAATCAAGATGTTCCGGTTTTATTAAGAGGGCGTCATTTTCCTGATATTCAGCGCCCCATATTTCCAAAACGGAAAGTGTGGTGTCTCCAAGCAGCAGGTCTCTGATTTCTATATCAGCCCCGGCCGGATATATGATCTCTTTTACAACATTCGAATTACCTCCGGCGCCCTGATCGTGTATACTGACAATTGGATTGGCCTTACCCATTTCTACACATGCTCTTATGACTCTGTTTACCTTTTGCTCCATCTCTGCATCACCCCTCTGGACAGCGCTGAAATCGAGCTCTTCTACATTTTCTCCCTGAATCATGCTGGAAGCAGCGCCGCCGCCTATTCCGATCCTGTAAGCAGGGCCACCGATTTTAATGACTAACATACCCCGATCGGGTTCATGCTTTTCTATATGATCGAAATCAATCTGCCCTACCCCGCCGGTAAACATTATTGGTTTTATCCATTCGACTCTTTCGTTATCGGCAGTTCTCAGCCCGAAAGAACGAGTATACCCCTGAATCAGAGGTTCACCAAACTTATTTCCGTAATCGGAAGCTCCGTTGCTCGCCTGAATTTCAATATGTAATGGCGTTGCAAGATTGGAGGGATAAATAAAGGACTTATTTTCCCAGGGAAGATCGTAACCGGGAATATTCAGATTACCGACACAATAAGCTGCTGTACCGGCCACGACAAGGGAGCCCGTCCCGGTTGCATGCACATCCCTGATTCTTCCGCCCGTACCTGTCTCGGCGCCGGGAAAAGGAGCGACACCGGTGGGGAAATTGTGAGTTTCTGCAGTAAAGATCAAAGCGTAGTTACGTTTGGTTAAATCCATGGCAGATGGTTCGCCGGGCCGGCCGGGGACCATGGTTTCAATATCAAAACCTGCGATAGCGCTTGAGTTATCTTTAAATGCAATAAGGCTGTTTTCAGGATTTTTATTTAACGGGAGGCTCAGGATATCCATCAGATTTTCATCTGATTCCTTTCCGTTTACAATAAGCCTGCCTTTAAAAAACCAGTGCCTCGAGTGCTCGCTGTTTGACTGCCCGAGATCAAAACACTCCACATTTGTGGGATTACGCCCTATGATATTTACAAAGAGATCGTAATAATACTCGATATCCCTTTCGTCCAATCCAAGACCAAGGGAACGGTTTAACTCAATCAGGGCATCCCTTCCTCTCTCAATAAGAGGAATTGAATATACCTGGTCCGGTACAATTCCCGTATCAAATGACTCCAACCTCTCGGGATAGAGACAATCGACCATTCTGTCATTTATATGGGGCAGAATAAGGGGAGTCAGCTTATGACCGACGCTTTCTCCTGCTTTTGTTCCCGTAAAAAAGCGGAATCGTCTTGAACGCTCGATTCTGTTTACTTTTTTCAGACCACAGGAGAAACAGATGGAAACAGCGTTTGTGGACCATGCCGTTGTAAAATTAAGCCTCGGTCCTGTTTCTATAATAAAAGAGGGATCCTCTGCATCCGATTTCTTTTCAAAAAAAGAGCTCCTGGAAATACTGTCTTTTTCAAAACCGTCGGAAATAAGCCATTTGAGGCGATTGTATTCATCCTCTGTAAGCGGTTCCACAGAGCGAATATAGAAGCAGTTTTCGCTTTCGATACCTCTGATATCTTCCGATACCGATGCTCTGAGAAGGTCAAGCAGGCTCTCTCGCTCCCTCTCTCTTAAGTATGGTTTCTTATATATATAATCAATGATTGACAAAGCGTTGGAACATAACATAAAAAAAGGCGAAATAACAACAAAAAAAAGCCGCCTCCATTGCCGGGCACAGATTTTTATTTGACATAAAATTAACTAATTATATATTATTCTGATACTCTTGATTCGCCTGCCTGTTCACAGTGATTTGAGGACAGAGGTCTGTGTAAGATAAAGAAGTTGTTTATATCTTTTTGTAATTTCCAAACAGACAGGCCCGGGGTATAAAGAGATATTAATATAATAAATTTTTTTATCTTTTACTGACCTCTGACCTCAGATCACTGTGAACAATTACATATTAAAAACGCAATAATCGAGAACAGCCATATAATATATCAATGAGGAGATAATAAGTCATGAGCTTGCAGGAACAATTCGATTTAATAGTAAATTCGGCGCACAGTGATCCTTTTTCCGTATTGGGGGCGCACATTGTGAAAATGGACGGAAAAGATGTCCTAGTGATCAGGACATTCCAACCCGATGCAAAAGAGGTCTTTATAATAGACCTCAGAGAAACACCAAAGCCAAAAGCCAGAGGCGCGGCAATCAAAAAAACCGCTGCCCGGGATACTTCCGAAAAGAAAGATGACTATAAGGAATATCCTATGAACAGAATACATAATGACGGAATCTTCGAGCTTATTTTAGAAGACAACGACACGCTGTTTCCATACAAAATAAAAAACCTCTATGAAGATGACAACACATCAGTTTTTTACGATCCTTACTCCTTTATGCCGGTGCTGACTGATTATGACATTCATCTGATCAGTGAAGGCACTCATTACAGAAAATATGAGAAACTGGGCGCTCATGCCATTGAAGTAAATAATATCAAAGGCGTGTTTTTCGCCGTATGGGCGCCAAATGCTCTCAGAGTCAGTGTCACAGGCGCATTTAATAACTGGGACGGCAGAAAGCATCCTATGAGACTAAGAGGCATGGCTGGCATCTGGGAAATATTCATACCGGAACTTGGAGAGGGAGACCTCTATAAGTTTGAAGTAAAATCAAAATACAGAGGATATATTGGCGAGAAGTCGGATCCCTATGCATTTTTCTCGGAAATCAGACCGAAAAGCTCATCTGTCGTATATGACATAACCAGATATCAATGGAATGACGATAAATGGATGAAAGAGAGAGCCCAAAAGGACTGGCTCAAAGCGCCGATTTCAGTCTATGAAGTACATCTGGGATCATGGCAAAGGGCGCCTGATGAAGACAATCGCTGGCTCACATATCGTGAGCTTGCCGATGTGCTTGTATCCTATGTAAAAGACTTGGGATATACCCATATCGAACTGCTCCCTGTTACCGAACACCCCCTTGATGAATCCTGGGGTTATCAGACAATAGGTTATTTCTCGATCACCAGCCGATTCGGCACTCCAGACGATTTCATGTACTTTGTAGACAAATGCCATCAAGAGGGAATCGGCGTGATAATGGACTGGGTCCCTGCTCATTTCCCGAAAGACGCCCATGGTCTTGCCTATTTTGACGGTACGGCTCTTTATGAACATGAGGACCCGCGCAAGGCTGAACACAGGGATTGGGGCACCCTCATTTTTAATTACGGGAGAACGGAGGTGGCGAATTTCCTCCTTGCCAACGCCCTTTTCTGGCTCGACAAATATCATCTCGACGGTCTCAGAGTCGATGCTGTCGCCTCCATGCTTTATCTCGATTATTCAAGAGAAGAAGGCGATTGGATACCAAATGAGTACGGCGGCAATGAAAATCTGGAGGCAGTCGCCTTTATCAAGAGGTTTAACGAACTGACCCATGAGTATCACCCCGGAGTAATAACAATAGCCGAGGAATCTACTGCCTGGCCAATGGTTTCCCGTCCGACTTACCTTGGAGGTCTCGGTTTCAGTATGAAGTGGAATATGGGCTGGATGCATGACATACTCGAGTACTTCTCAAAGGATCCGATTTACAGAAAACACCACCACAACAATCTTACATTCGCCCTTTTATATGCTTTTTCAGAGAATTTCATAAGTGTCTTTTCCCATGACGAGGTTGTTTACGGGAAATGTTCCATGATTAACAAAATGCCTGGCGACCAGTGGCAAAAATTCGCCAATCTCAGACTCCTGTACACTTATATGTATTGCCAACCCGGGAAAAAACTCCTTTTCATGGGAAGCGAATTCGGACAGTGGAACGAATGGGTATCCGGTCAGAGTCTTGACTGGCATCTGCTCGAGTTCGAACCCCACAGGAAACTCTTGGACTTTGTCAGAGATATCAATAGTGTATATAAACAGGAAGCACCGCTTTATGAAATCGATTTTGACCATGAAGGCTTTGAGTGGATAGACTTTGGAGACTATGAGTCCAGCATTGTATCCTTTATGAGGAAGACGAAGGATGAAGATAATTTCCTGGTATGTGTCTTTAACTTCACTCCAATGCCAAGACATGAATACAAGGTGGGAGTTCCGAAGGAAGGCTTTTACAGAGAGATATTAAACAGCGATTCAGAAAAGTACTGGGGCGGTAATATAGGCAACTTTGGCGGGATCGAAGCTGAACAGTCATGGTGGCAGGAGCGACCTTATTCCATAGCCCTCAATGTACCTCCACTCGGCGCGCTCATTCTGAAATACGAAAAGGGTAATGAAACAACTTCGGAATCAACAGCAGTTTCAGATCCAATAAGTTTATAAAAAAGAATAAGAACCACGAACGGCCTTAAGAGTAGAACACAAAAAAGGCGTTTTGCCCTTGTGACAAAACGCCTTTTTTATTTTTAACCGTTAAATGAAGTATTGTTTTCTACGTTAGTATAATAGACCTTGAGTTTTTGTCTGCCAAATCTCTTGGCGTCTTCATACTTATCAAAGTAAATATCGATAATTTTACCTTTTATCAATCTGCCTGTATCCTCTGCGACTCTCCATCCAATACCCTCTATGTAAACAAGAGAGCCCAAGGGAATAATTTTCGGATCCACGGCGACTGTTCTCAAACTGTTTGGCGTTGTGCCTGTTTTGGTCTTTTTGTGCTTCGCCCATTTTCCGCAGCTTTTATAGGAAGGATCGTATGCTGTCACCTCGAAAAGGTCAGAGCTGTAACTGGAAAAAAGAGATACATTCTCTTCTTCGACTTCGAACAACTGCCTGTTAAGGGAAACGTTCTCGTCTTTCAACTCAAGATTTGTACTGTTAAGCACGGTATTACTGCTTTTAAGCTCTGCTATCTCTCCCTCTACCTTGTAAAAGTAAGTACCTGATGTAAATATAAATGTGATACTTAAAAAAAGGAGTAAGATCATCGCCTTTTTACACATAAAGAAGTTACCTCCTGAAAATTATATTAGTCTTTTCTAAATCATAATGATGAAGAGTATGGATTAATATGCAAAATAATTGCCGGCTCCTTCATACAAGACTAATTTTGTCCTTTTTGCATAAAAAACAAGGATTCGCTTGTTATACGACTGTCAGGCAAGGGCTAAAAAACAGTGCATCAATATTACAATTCTGTGGCTGGATTACAACACTCTATATGAAATCAGAAACACTGCCAATCAAAGGCCCTTATCCTCTGTAACAGGAAAATTCAAAGCCATGGCATAAAGTTTCCTGTCAGCTCTTGCCTCGCCATAAAGTCTGTTAAGAGTCAATAGAGCTTTTCTATTCATATGCTTCACATCCCGGGAAAAGTGTTATATTATTGCACCCATTGTGGATTATTATTGTTTTTGATGTGATTTATACTTACCTTTGACTGGTATATCATTATTAATGACAGGAAGTCACAGTATGTCCTGTTCGTTGAAATTACGCCCTTTATTATGATATCCTCAATAGTCAGGCAATATTCAATACTATTAACTTAAGGAGTGAAGCACCTTCCGACGGAAGCGGGTCATGTTTGAGAAGGCGCAGCGAAGCGGAGCCTTCGAGTTTAGCCGCTGAAGGCGGATGGTGCTTTGCTCCTTAAGTTAATGACAGTGAGGCAATATTGTTAATCCTGCCTGAATCTTTTTACAGACAAGCAATTACTTGTTTTTCTATATCAAACTTTGAAGCAACAGAGAATAGATAAAACGAATCCATTGATTTCTCAGAGCGATATTCAGGACTCCGATAACCAATGGTTTGACAAAACCATTGTAGGCAGCATAGAAATGCTCGACCCCCTAACCGAGGACAAGGGGCTTACTCTTAAAATCGAATATACCAATCTCCCTCTCACAATGACTCCTGTTATAATTGGACGCGACCCCAAGTGTACATTGCAGATTAGGGACGGTAAAGTCTCCAGGTTTCATGCAATTGTTTACAGATTTGGCAAAAACTTTATTATCCGTGATCTTAACTCAACAAACGGCGTTTTTCTTAATGGAGTGAAAATATCCGCCAAGGAGCTTCAAAAGGACGACGAGATTACTATCAGCAATCATACAATTGTTGTCACTGAAGGTCCGCCTCTTTTAGCCGGCTATTCCAATGAATGCGCCATTCTATTTTACGACATAGCGAATTCTACAAACCTCTGCGAAATATATGGCGATAAATTTTTAAATTATGTAAAGAGACTGGTAGAAACACTATACAACAAGACGCTGTTACATAACGGTTGCCCTGTTAAAAATCTTGGAGACGGCATGATGGCGGCTTTTGGAATTTGGGACGATGGAATCATCGAAAAATCGCCTGTAGAAGAAGCATTGGCATTCGCCATAGAGGCATCCGCCCTGCCGGGCATTCGCGACCTTCCTGAAATTCATAAAAGAATCGGTATCGCATTCGGCCCTGTTACGAAAGACGAAACAGACGGTCTCGATCTGTATGGAGATACAGTCAATCTGGCCTCCAGGATCGAATTTTCCAACAAACTCTACGGAACCGCCATTATGATGGATTCCGAATGTTATGACAGGATGACAGATAAGAAGTTTCTTCGTGAAATCGACAAAGTACGCGTTCAGGGCAAAAACGCCGCTGTCACAATATATTCCTATGACTTACAGGCTCAATCGATTGGAGCAGGCGAATCGATGAAATCGATTATCGAGAGGAACAAGGTCTATCGCGCCGGTATAAATGCTTATCGGGCGGGAGATTTTCAAAAGGCCCTTCTGTTTTTTACAAAAGGCGCCGTGATGAAAGATCCTCCCAGTCGTCATATGAAACAACGAGTGGAAACGATATTAAACAAAAAAACAAAATTAACGATTGGGAACTGGGATGGTATCTGGAATATTGAAAAAGAATAGATGACACGATAAATCCTATGCTCAACAAATCGAATGTAGGTAAATTACCTACATAAAAATCGGCTTTTTACCACATATTTTTTTGCCCCAATTACTTTATTATTCGTAACTGTTAAAAGAGTTTAAGGATCGGTGGTCTGTTTAAAAAGATTCCTCTTGTTTTTATGGTAAGAACTCCGAAAAGGGTGGAAATGCCTGTTATGCTCATGAAATTCAATAAAAAAGCTCCATTTTACCTTTAACTGACCTCTGACCTCAGATCACTGTGAACAGTTACATAATTTCTTGCATTCTGTTTCCATAACTACTATACTATCATACTGCTATTAATATCGGCCTGCTTCCATAGCAGTTATCACCGAGAATATATAATGGAAAAAGAAAAATCTAAATACAGCAATCGGTTTATTAATTTAATAAACCGAATTCACTCGGCCAAATCACTGGACGATATATTGGTCGGTGCGAAAGACCGTATTATTACATTTGTAGACGCCGATCGTATGACAATTTATGGTATAGACGCTTATAACAAAGAGCTTTACTCGAAATTTATGAGTGAAGGGGAAGTGAAAGAGATCAGAGTGCCTATTTCCCCCAAAAGCATCTCCGGATACTGCGCTTATAAAAACAGTCTTTTGAATGTTGCCGATGTTTACAACAATGCGGAACTTGCAAAAATCGACATCGATCTTGCCTTCAATAAAAGCTGGGACGAAAAAACAGGCTACAGAACCAAACAGGTACTTGCCGCCCCTATCAGACATGAGAACAATCTCTATGGTGTCATTCAGTTTATAAATAAAAAAAACGGAGATCATTTTACCGATGATGACATATCGGGCGTTCTTGATATAGCGAATGTCCTTGGGATCGCATTTTACAACCTGAAAATGAGATCAAAGACAAAATTCGTCTATCTTCTGAATCAGGCATTAATAACGGAAAATGAATTAAATAAAGCAATGGAAAAGGCCAGAGAAACAAAAACGGATGTAGAATCCGTAATTATGAACGATTATAAAATCGGGAAAGACGATATACTGAAATCTCTCTCCAATTTTTACGGTTATCAGGCTTTTGACAAAACCGATAACATCATTATTCCCGATGATCTTTTAAAAGGTCTGAACCTTGTTTATCTTAAGAAAGTATTATGGATACCAGTTAAAAGAGAAGAGAGAACAATAGTCATCGCCGTTCATGAACCCTCTCAGGTAATTACAGGCGAAATTAAAACATTGATAAAGTCGGATGAATATGAATTCAGGATAGCCTTAAAAAACGATATTATAAAACTGATTAACTCTGCTCAATCCAAAAAATTCGAAGATGGCGCCTCTGCCACCGATCTTGTAGGACAGCTCGAGGTTATCGATGAGGAAGTGAACGAAGAAGGAGGCATGGATGAAAGCGACAGCGCCATCGTAAGAATAGCCAATCAGATTATTGTAGACGGTTTTAAAAAAGGCGCTTCCGACATACATATCGATCCCGATATAACCAGAAGGATAGTGGATATCAGATACAGAATTGACGGCACATGTTTTAATCATCTCGAAATACCATATAGCCATGCAAACGCAATGGTTTCAAGAATAAAGATTATGTCCAATCTCGACATATCCGAAAAAAGACTGCCACAGGACGGAAAGATTAAATTCTACTATAAACCTGCAAAAAGAAATATCGAACTTAGAGTTGCGACTGTTCCAAGCGCCAAAGGCGAAAATATCGTCATGAGAATCCTCGCTGCAAGCGAACCGATTCCGCTTGAAAAACTAAGGCTTTCGAAATGGAACTACGAAAAATTCAGTGAGATTATAAAAAGACCTTACGGTATTGTTCTCGTTGTAGGACCGACAGGCTCAGGTAAAACCACTACCCTTCACAGTGCATTGGGAAAAATTAACACTCCGACCAAAACGATATGGACAGCCGAAGATCCGGTTGAAATAACGCAAAAAGGATTAAAACAGGTACAGGTACAGGCAAAGATAGGATATACCTTTGCCTCGGCAATGCGTGCCTTTCTCAGAGCTGACCCCGATATTATCATGGTTGGTGAAATGAGAGACGAAGAGACAGCCGGAACCGGCATAGAGGCTTCATTAACAGGGCATCTTGTTTTCAGCACACTGCATACAAACAGCGCTCCCGAAACGATCACAAGGCTTTTGGACATGAATCTGGACCCCTATAATTTCGCCGACGCTCTGTTGGGCATTCTGGCTCAGAGACTTCTTAAAACTCTTTGTAAAGAGTGCCGGATAGAATACCAACCGTCAAGAGATGAATTCGACAGATATGTGAAAGATTATAATGAGTTCGGAGAGGACCATTTTACAGGACTGGGAATTAAATACAACAACGATTTTAAGTTATTTAAGAGGAGCGAGAAGGGATGCGATTTTTGTATGGGCTCAGGTTATAAAGGAAGAATCGGCGTACATGAAATGCTTATCGGCACCGGTGATGTTAAAAATGCGATTCAAAGAAGGGCATCCATAGAAGATCTTAGAAAAATCGCCATCAAGGACGGCATGAGGACTCTTTATCAGGACGGAATTGAGAAAGTGTTGCAGGGACATACAGACCTTGAGGAAGTAAGAAATGTAGTAAAGAGCCAGGCAGATTAGTTTTTAGCCTTAAAAACAGCAGTCAGCTTTCAGCGAAGGAAAATTAAAGCGCTACGTTTAAAATAGCGCTCACCTAAAAGTGATATGCAGGTTATTAAGCAAAACGTTGAAAACAGAGAGCTGACCGCTGAATGCTGATAGCTGACGGCTGTTTTTAGTTTAAAAGTAAAATGGGATAAATTCCTTCATTTGGCGATTACTTTATCCTTTATCTTTACATCTTCTCCCTTTTCACTTATTAGCGCAACTGAAAACTCTTTATATATATCCTTTAATCTTGCCTCTCCCAAATCTACGGATTCGGCGCCGAGAGACTTGCCTGTGAGAGGATGTATAATCTCGGGGCCCGTTCTATAGATAATGAACTTTATCCCCTCTTTTATTTTGCTGTCAATGCCGAGATCGATATAGATGCTGTTACCGTCCTTTTTAATAACAATTCCTTCTGACAAAGGAAAATCGCGACTGAACTTATACGCCAGCCCGTCCATCAACGTTTTTACGACAGGGAGGCTTTTATCCTCTTCAAATACATCGTTAGCAGTCAGTATGGCGCTTGTCTCTGTATCCACCATTCTTGCGATGACTTCAATGGAACTCTCCTTTTCTATTATACTGCCGGTAATGATGCTCTCAGCTCCGAGAATGCGCCCTGTCTTTACGGCGGACGAGCGATCCACCAGTTCCGTACTGCTCAGTTTCAGCTCATTGAGGACTTCATCAATCTTACTCCTTTCTACAACCTTGAATCTCCCGTCCTCTACAAAAGAAGAAATCAGGTTGTCATAAACAGCGTCTCCCGTAACGGTGCCGGTTCCCTTTCTCTCAAATGGCATCAAGGCCACGCTCATTCTTGATGTTCCTTTCCTGACGGACTGAACCTTTCTTCTAATCGAAAACTCCTTGACGCTCCTGTTTCCCCCTTTGTCACGGACAGTTATAATAATTCTGTTGTTCCCCTTGCCAAGAGCAATCATATGGGAGAAGAATATCGTTTTCCCGCTTCGTTTTAAAATTTCCTCATCATTGATTTTCAGAGACTCTATTCTGTTGTCATCGGTCGCCTTTCCCTCTATAAATAATTTGTCGTCATATATCTCAATGTCATCAAAGAGTTGTTTTAAAGTAATTACCGGAGGATTCTTATCCAGGATCGAACCAATTCCAAGTGCAAAGAGATCATTTTTTCCGGCAAAAAGCGGCCATGTTTCAAATATCGAAACCTCTTCATGTAAACCGGTCTCGGCAACTGTCATATTGCCGGCCCTGTCCATTGCAGTAAGAACAATATCATCGCTCCCCTCAGGCAAAGGGAATTCCTCTTTGAAATCGATCTCCTTTGCCGGAACAATATCAACTGTACGATTCTCTATAGTCAGTCCCGTAACTTCTGATTTGTCATAAATATATCCCTCTATTACCAACTTGCCCTCTTTTGTGTAAAGCTCCTCTATATTAATGATCGGGCCCTGACGATCTCCATATATTCGGAAGGTTTTGAGAATTGTTTTCCCTGAAAGATCACCGGCTTTTATCTCTATAGAATTCAGACCTTCCTGTAATTGAAGATTGCCTGAAAAGGGGTATCTCTTTTTTGCAAGTTCAATAAAGAGCGGCCTTTTATTGATTGACAGGGAAGAGACATAGTGGTCATCACTTGCTACGCCTTCTATTTTCACTGTCAGTGAGTTGGTGACAAGAGGCAGAGGAGACAATTCCAGTACAGGAGGGAGAGTATCGGAACGATTGTCTTCAAGCCGGGCTTTACGGCTCTTGTTCAGGAAATAACAGGCCCTTGCGCTTTTGGCAGTGGACAGGGAGGACTCAAGCTCTTTAATTGCATCATCGATTTTCCCGATCTTAAAATATTGAATTCCCAGTTCTCTGTGGGGAAAGTAGTCCTGAAAATGCATGCCATAGGTGCGGGCCATCCATTTGTCATAGCCCCTCTGTTTTACAGCCTCTTTAAAGTCATTCATCGCCTCTTTGTAGAAGCCACCTTCTCCAAAGGAGACTCCCCTTTCATAGTAATTCCACCATCTGTGCCTGAAAAGTCCGCTCGTAACACCGTACTGATCACCGTCCTTTATATATTGCGATTCCTGAGAAGCGCAACTAAGTGTGATACAAAGAAGTAGAAGGATTATCGTTTTCCTTAAAATTAACATATACTAAAATTTCCTCAGAGAGCATTTTAGAATCCACCTCCCCTTTCAAAGTAACACCTTCCGCTGACGTCATAAATGTAGCCGCAGGCTTCAGCCTGTGCCCGGGTTCGGCTTACCAGAGGAAACTTGTAGAGAATAAATCTCTTGCTCCACTGAATCTCACGTACTTTCAACCCCTCATTAATCTTAAAATCCTCAGAAGTCGACTTCACATTCGCTCTGTTACTTTGCACAGAGACAACCTTTAACGTACCTGAACTTATATCATCCTCAGATAAAACTTCGAACTCCATTCCCTTTTCAACCCCCACATTAGAACCGATATTTATTATAGCTCTATTGCCGGTGACAGAGACAATATTCCCCTGAAGAGGATACTCCTTAATAATCCTGTCCAAAATATTTCCGGCCAGCACCTTTGCAGAGTCGTCAGGGGTCTCTGCTTTTATAGTCGTAGCAACAGCCGCTTTGACTGAAGTTGTTTCAGTTTCTATAATTCTCAATGTCATCATCCAATCGTTTTTATCTCTTACAATTTTACCTGTTGAAATAAGTCGGGCTGACAAAACACGCCCTATTTTCAGGGCCGTTGCAGGGTCGGCAAGCTCTGATGATCCCAGTTTCAGTTCCTCTAAAAGCTTGTCAAGCAAGGCCCTGTCAACAACCTGAATCCTGCCTGAAATATACAGCTCCTCATTGATTTTGTTTAATATATATTCCCTTTCTGATTCCGATATCCCTGTTACAGAGATACCTAAAAAAGCCAATGCAAGAGGCGCTGAAGTCCATTCGTCACTTTGACCGGCAGTGGCTGGCGCTTCCTCACGATATCTCTTTATAAGTTCTGCAACCAGTTTATCTATATTTTCCTTATTCTCTTTTTTTGTCTTCTCCCGGTTTATATCCGAGGTTTGCAGTAGTGGATGATTTCTTTCGATTCCGGCAGGCGAATTATTTTGGATTCCTGATCGGAAAACAAATACGATTACAACGATCAACATCAATGCAGCACCTACATAAAGCCACTTCATCAGGAAATTGTACGGATCGTTTCCCTGTTTTGGAGAATCGACAGAGGACTCTCTTTTCGATTCGGCCTCCTTATGACTCTCCCCCTGTTTTTCCGATGACTTAGAGAGTTCAATATATCGGAATGTAGGATCGCCGTATAATAAATAGCTTGACCAGACAAGGCTTTTTTCTCCATATTTATCTATGAGACGAAGTCTTGCACTTTTAACGGCCTCTCCTATCATAGCGCCTTTATTAAGTTCGGAATAAAAAAAGAGGGCGAAATCCATTGCCCCATCGTCCTCTACTTCCCAAAACGTTCCTATAAAGTGACGAACTCCGCCTATAAGAAAGGCGTTGGCCAAACTGTATACATTTTCATAACCTTTCCATTTTTCGGTCCTGCCGGAATGACAGGCGTTTAGAAAAACCAGAGAGGGCATAGGCTTGGCGCCTTTAAATGCGTTTGTATCGGTGGCTTTCAGATTACCGTCCTTTAAAATTAAACTTGCATCGTTATCGTTGAAGTCTGCATGGCCTGCATAGTGTAACAGGTCATACTCTTTTATGTTTTTCTCCACAAAATCGACACTTACATCAGAGTTTTTGATATTTATGTCTATATGGGCGTCGTTATCAGTCAACTTTTCTCTCAATGCCTGACCTTCTTCAAAAGAGGCTGGGAGATTGCCCTGAGGATCTGCTATAACGAGCATTTTCAATGGAGACGAGAGTTCTCGCTTACCTGAAACAAAATTACTCCTTGTACTTACAACTCTGCCGATATTGAATCTTTGGCACAAAAACTCCGTTCCGTCAAAAATAAGCTCCCATGGAATGTTAATAAGGGAGTCGTCAATATTCAGAATAAGGTTTTCAGCGTTCGCTTCATTTAGTCTTTCTCTTGTATTGAGAGAGAAAAATTCATTATATAAATGGTATCCAGACTCTTTTAATTTCGTTAGTATTCGATCGTCGGCTTTATCTGCCATGCAGGCGCTTCTTAATATACTCATGGTAAAGTTTGTCTGCTCTTCGACTTTTGACGACGATATCTCGAAATCTTCAAAGTAGTTGAGGGTCTTTGCCTCTTCCTTTCCGCTTTCATAACTCTTTATTCTTATTTTTTCCCCTTCTCTGTTAAACTCGATATAGAAAATCTTATCAGTTGCTTCCTCTTTCTCTTCCGTTCTTTCTCCGCCTCTAAACTTTACGGAACCGGTTTCCTCTTTCCTCCAAATAATCTGATAAATCGTTAAGGGATCTGATTTTCCTTTTACTGTTCTCTCTCCCACATAATTACAGGAAAAATCTCTTGACTCTTTTATCTTTTCATACACATTTTTCGTAATGTATATACCGTCGATCTCTGTCAGAGATTCCACCCTTGCAGCGACATTGACTTCATCTCCGACTAAATCATTGTTTTCCTCGAATACATAACCTGCATTTATGCCAATACGAATATGTATCTGCTTTCTGTCCTCTTTATCTGCATTATATTCCAGCAAGGCCTTTTGAATTTCTACGGCCGCCTTTACCGCTGTCCCTGTGTCGTTGAAATAGGACATAACTCCGTCGCCAATGGTTCTTAAACCGGAATGCCCTTCCAGAAAAGGGAATATGGTCTCCCTGCACCTTTTAACCATTCCCGCACCCTCTATGTCACCCCACTTGTCAAAATAATCTGTAGACCCTTTGATATCAATAAAAATAATCGCCATCCACTTCCTGAGCCGATGGAGTTCGTCATCCAGCTGCTCACGCTCTTTTAGCAGATTTTCCAAATTCAACTTATCTTCCATAAACGACCTCTTTTGCTACAGATTAATCTATTATTCAATCTACAATAACACTTATATAATCAAAATAGAGCGACTCCCAGGTTATATCCCCGTCCATTTCCAAATCTACGCCAAAGTAAAACCAATATTCACCTTCCATGAGGTCCGTTATTTCCAGTACCAAGGGAGACCATTCCCCGGGATTGAAGCTAAATAAGTCCCTCTGGTGTAGTGTCGTGTCAAGCGTTAATCGACGTAAGCAATTTTATGCCTGCGGTCAGGAATAGTATTTCGCCTTACTTAAAGCCTTGCCCAACAAGAAACGGATAATCTCTTTACTCGATGTGGTTTCAGCTATGTCAGCAGGTAAATTAATCTTGATTTCCTTAAACACCGTTTTTTGCATACCCGATTACCTCTTTGCTTGAAAATTTATATTATCTTCAGAACTGTGATAAAAATATTTTGGAAACGTTAAAATGTTCTCCCATTTAAAAGTACTTTTAATCCATTAATGAACACTTCATTTATCGAAAATATTGCGTGGGAGATTAAATTCTTCAATTATGCCTTTAAAATAGCTTTTCGATATTTCAGGATTACGAGAATGTACTTTCAAAGGATAAACATGATAAACATCTGTCCCCTGAATTAACCCCATTACTTTTAAAAGGATGTTTTCCATGGCCAGTATTCTCAATCTCAAGTTGATATATTTTTAAAATTTTTCGTTTATCATTAAGTCTATGCATACTGTAATGAAAATTTGTCTTTGCTTACCAGGAGTCTGTCAATAGCTTCTTTATTAGCCGAAGATAGCTCTAATCCCTCTTTAAATATCTCAGTTCAAAAAACATGCGCCAATATTCCGTTGGTGAGGGCTTAAATAAATTCTGCTTTCCGGTAAGTCTGTTAGATAAATATAGATAGCCTCCTGTATGTTCTCTTTACACTCATTTATAGTATCTCCACAAGACATAATACCAAAATCAAGACATCTGATATAAAAAGCATCAGACTCATAAGTTATAAGAAAGTCCAGTCTGATTTTTTCCATACCCGGGAGATTTAGAAAACCGGTTAATGCTTCTTTAAGCTCTATTTGTATACCCATTATTGTATTTTCCTCCTGACTCAGAGCAGCGGTCAACAAACAAGGTTTAAACCATCTCCTCTATATAAACTAATTCCCAGCCTGAAAATACCAGAATAATCCTCTTCAGTTTATGACTCTCCTCTATTCTCTCCACCCTTGGATCTTTGTCATACCTGTTCAATTGCACCCGGGCCTCTTCTATCTTTTCTTTCTTCTTTCCCTCTGTATACTCTCCCCTGCTTATATACTTTACCTCAATCAGATACCCGTAATGTATACCTTCATACCTGGCACTGAATGGCTCTAAAATCAAATCAGCAAAGCCCTTGTTTGTTTCTACCTCGCTTTGGATTATATAATAGTCTGTTATGTTCAGATAGGCAAGTAAAAAACCTACTAAAACCTTTTCACCGTTCAGGTAATCTCTAATCCCTGTCTGTTTGTTTAACTCACTCGCCAGAAATTCGAATAGATCCACCCAATTTCCTTCATAAGCCGCTTTTCTCATCAGATTACTAAACTTATATACATCCAGCCTGAATTTGTCTGTGTCTTTATATCCTTTTCTCAGATAACCATAAAACAACCTTTTTATGGTTTCATTTGGTATCTTCAAAAGATTGCTGCCTTTACTCTCTCTTTTTATAGTCAGAAGTCCCAGAAAATATAAAAGGGATATAAAATTCTCAGGATACAGCAACTCCTCTACAGGAAAGCTGATGTTTATATCAGAAACAATCTCATTATCCTCCATGATTTCTTTAAGCCTGTTGAAATTACCATTGAACTCTTTATCCAGTACAATTAAATGTTTCAACTTCCCATAGTCAATTCTTACATTCTGGTCTATCAGATTATCTGGCATCATTCCGGACAGAATAAAATTATCTATATAGTAAAGCACCATATCCGAGTTAAACACGCTCTTTTCCGCTTTCCTGGAAAATCTGTAATTGCCATACCATTGTGACATGATTTCAAAATGGTGTTCTATATCCTCCTCTATTACATTTAGATCTTTGTAATACCGGAGCATCTTCACAACCTCTTCTTTTGTAAACCCGATCATCTCATTGAATTCAGGGGTCATGGTTATGTTTTTCCCTATATTGAAACCGCTGGTCACATCATCCATGGTTACGGGCGAGACACCTGTTATAAATAACTTCGAAAGCCCTGATGACGAATCGCTTGTCCCTCCCTTTAGTACATTGAAAAAATGTCTGAAAAATCCCTCTCCATGAGTCAGGGCCATATACCTCTCTTTCCCCTCTGTGGTCAGGATTGTGTTGGCAAAGTTGTCATACTCATCTATTTCCACAAATACCTTTAATCCCTCAAACCTTGCATACCTAAATAGAAAATCAAGCTTTGCATAACTTGTGCTTCTTTTTTCCATCTCTCTGTAGAAGGAATCACTTAAAAACCTTCTGTACTGCTCCCCAAACATGAAAAAAACTGTATCGCAATGATCCTCAAAAGACCTCTCCACTTTGGAAAGAGCAGGATTTACCACTGAAAAATTGAAATTCAATAACAGATAGGAACTCCTCTCTTCTGTAGGGTTGTCAGAGATATATGTATCTTTAAAAACCATATCATATTTATTTTCCAGAAAATGGTCATAGTAACAGGCCAGAGTCGTTAACCACAGGGATTTACCAAATCTCCTCGGCCTTATCAAAAACAGATAATCGCCCGTCATCTCCAAAATCGGTATATATCCGGTTTTATCCACATAGTAGAGGTTTTTTTGCCGTATACTCACTATGTCAGCCTTCCCGTAAGGCAGCCTTTTGGCTTTGCTGTTGATTGGCAGTTTCATTTAGTTATACAACTCCCTGAAAACAGACCTAATTTTTAAATTAGGTCTGTTTTCAGTAATAACTTGTGTAAGTAGATGATTAATGCATATAAAAAAACCTCTTTAAAGCATAATCAGTCGTGTCTATTAATCAGTCCGTTTAAATATCACTTTATCGTTACTTTCACACTATCGGAGTAACCTTTGTCTTTTATTTCATCCATGTTAAAATCTATTTCAAAGTAGTAAGTATACTCTCCAAGTGTTAAAGTTGATGTTCTTAGTATCTCTATCGGATTTGGCAGTGACATCAGATTACCCTGATATGAAACATCGCTACCGGATTTCCATATTTTTCCGTCTATTACATCTAAGTAAAGGTTGCCAGTCGGTGTCTCAGCCCATATCCACCAATCCGCGGTTTGACCTTCGTAATTTTTTGGATCTAAGGTGATTGTAATGCTTACCGGATAGCTTTGAGACACAGTTATCTCATCTGCTCCATTAGCCTTTATGTCCGGTACAGGATTTCCACCTCTGTCTTGATGTACTTTAGTAGCTTTAGGCAAGGACTGGATCAAATCACTGTCCATAGCATATATGTTAATCTCGTAAGTACCTTCAACAGAGAAGTCGTTATATGTTCCCTCATACCTTCCGTCATTATCCTCATCTCTTAATTCCAAGTCCGGTAAGTCCACAACCGGCTCCGATGTTGATTCCGGCTGAAAATCAGGTGGTCTTATCACTGCCCACACTTTTATTATTCTCCCTGTCGTTACTATATCATCAGCCCAGATAGCAGATGATGTTTCACCGGACAGGTTCAGTTCATGTGATACCGAGCCTATGACAGGAATATCTCCTGCCTGAGCTACCCCGTTTCCTATACTGTACGTTTGTGCTATCTCACCGTCACTCTTCTCATTTCCTACTCCATTTCCATTATCATCTATAACTGCGTTTTGATCGGAGACTGTAAATGAAACACTGTCGTCCGCCGTCTCAAATGCATCGTACAAATTAGCTCCACTGAAAATCTGCCCCCAAAAATAATAGGAAAACGATATTGTTCCATTACTTACAAAGTAAGCATTCTCTTTAGCGGATGTGCTTGTAATTATGATTCTCTCCTTACCGGCAGGCGGTGTTAATATAGGCACAAAGCTTCCTGATTCACAGGCGTCATAAATTACTATTACTGAGCCGACAATATTCTCCTGCAATATATCCAGCCATGCGCCTAAATCTTCTGCATACATTATCTCTGTTTCACTCATCTTGAATGTACCATCTCCGCCGTGATCTATTAAATACACAATCACATCCTCAGCATCAATTGCCCAATCGGTTAAGGCATGCCGAAGATTATTGCCGGTAGCATCTGCATCTACATCGTCATATATTCCGTTACCGTCAAGATCAAGATCTGTATCTGAGCTTAGATAATAAATACTATCTTTTGTAAAGCCCTGATACTGTAATGTCCTGTAAGCATAGTTGGTATTCATTTCAGTATCATCCCATATGTTGTTTCCCTGATAAGGTCCTCCCCCTGCTACTATGATGGCTTTGCTTTTGTTGTTTTTTACAGACGTTGAGAAGAGTTGGATCCTATTGTTGTTTTGATCGGAAACATATACATCTCCATCATCGTTAAATGCTATTTGAGCAGGAAATTTAAACTGTCCCGGATTACTTCCCGGGCCTCCGAATTTTGTGATTAATTTACCGTTTAAGCCATCTAATGCAAATTGCAAAATCTGCTCTTTCCCTCCGCCTGCATCCACAACATATACACTTTCATTTTTATCTATTCCTATCCCTACAGGAAAGTCAAAGTCACCATCATCGTTTCTATTATAACCATGCCATTTGGTGATAAACTGTCCATCCGATGTAAACATCTGAATTCGAACATTTAGAGTATCAGTAACATAGATATTGTTATTTGCATCTGTTGCTATGTCTGTAGGTAGAAAAAACTGTCCATCACCATTACCAAAGCTTCCCCATTTTGTGATGTATTGCCCTTCTGAAGTGAATTTCTGTATTCGATTATTTGCAGTGTCAACTACGTAAACATTGTCACTACTATCCAAAGCGACACCAAGCGGGCCCTCGAAATACACAAATTCATCAGTGCTGAACTCCAAGCCAAATTGACCGTCACTGCTTCCCAGGCTGCCCCACTTAGTTAGAAGCTGAAATTCCGATGTAAATTTCTGTATACGTAAATTCAATGAGTCCACGACATATAAATTACCACTTGAGTCAAATGCAATATCTGAGGGGCCATTGAAATTAACGCCTTTATTTGCTTCCCCTCCACACTTCGTAATGAATTGGCCTTCCTCTGTGAATACCTGAATGCGGTGATTATTTTTATCCACTACATTAATATTTCCTGCTGAATCTACAACTATACCTCGAGGTGCGTTAAACTTTCCGTCTTCACGACCTGAGTTACCCCATGCAATAACAGATGTTTGCTGTGAATTAAAAATTTGAATTCTATGATTTCCATTTTCTGCAATATATATATAGTTGTTTCTATTATCTGCGGCAATTCCTGTCGGATCCCAAAACTCGCCATTTCCACTGCCAAAGCGACCCCACCGCGTTAAAAACTTCCCCTCTGATGTAAACATCTGAACCCTCTGATTCTTCATGTCAGAAGCATAGACATTGTCTGTGCTGTCAATTGCCAATCCGATACCACCACCGTATTTATCTGAATTAAACTGTCCGTTCCCTTTTCCCTTACTGCCCCACTTTGTAATGAAGGCACCATTGGATGTAAATTTCTGTATGCGATAATTACCAATATCACCTACATAAACATAATCGCTTCCGTCTATTGCTATTCCGAATCGTATTTGTTTGGAATCATGATATGGTATTGTTTCAAACTGCCCGTCACCTGCTCCCTTACTACCCCATTTTGTAATGAAGGCGCCATCGGATGTAAACTTCTGTATGCGGTGATTATACATATCAGCAACATAGACATGATCCATACTATCAACAGCTATACCATAGGGCATATTAAATTGGCCGTTGTCTGACCCTTCACTCCCCCATTTTCTAATAAAACTTCCATCAGATCTAAATACTTGTATACGATGATTTCTTGTATCAGCTACGTAGACATAACCATTTGAATCGATAGCTATACCTTGTGGAAATATAAATTGGCTATTTTCGCTTCCCCATTCTCCCCATTTTGTTATTAATTGCCCGCTTGAAGTAAGCACCTTGATACCGTGATTACCGGAATCTAAAATATAAACATTTCCTTCAGTATCAACATCTATGTCATATGGTTGATTAAAATACCACGGTTGTTCAAGCACAGGCCACATGAACTCGTATTGATAGGTTGCAGTTTCATCCGATAAAACCAGAGAGGGGGTAATCAACAGAATTATAAAACCAATGATCAAAACAGTATTCGTTTTCAAAAAGCTCCTCGTAAATTCTTAATTTTTTTAGTAGTTAACCATGATCGACATAATTTTTTGATTTGTTATCCTGTAATCTTGTCAGAATGGTTAGTTGTTGTTTTTTTATCTCTCAATTAAAATATGGATTCCATTGAAAAGTCCTTTGTAACGGTGCAAAAAGCGCATACCTCTACAGTATCGGTAAGTGTTTTATAACCATCTGCTTCGACGGTAATCGTAAAAGTCCCCTCCGGATGGCTCATTAAATAATATCCGTTGGGCAGGCTTATGGCTGTTACATCCATGTCAGTCTTTAAAATGGCCATTGCAATCGGTTCGCCGGTAACGGAATCGGTCACTTCTCCCTGGATAAACCCGGCTTCAGCGCCTCTGGGATTATATACAGAGAGTTCGTATTCCGTGTTTTCACCAAAGTTATCGGGATAGGCATGACTTATTTTTACATAATAAATACCATCCTTTTCAATGGTCCTGTCTAAGGACTCATCTTCTCCATACCATCTTCTGTCCTCCTGATGCAACATGGTCATGCTGTCGCTGTCATAAAGCTCTATTACAGGATCGCAATAAGAACCGGGATTGGATACCTCTATTGTATATATCTGGCCTGCAACACCATAGAACATCACCCAGTCTTCATCTCCGTAATCGTGGAAATTGTGGCTTTGTGGTTCTGTATCGTTCAGGATAATGACACTTGCTTTGTCATATGAGTCATCCTCTTCATATGAATCACCTTCTTCATTGGAGGAAGATCGAACGTTTACTTCAACGGAGTCGTTTGTTGTACCATCATAAATACCGTCTCCATTATTATCTATCGAAAAGGTGAATTTGTATCGCCCCTCCTCAAAGGTGGTATTAAAAACCTCGTATTCCAAGAGAGAGAAAAGGGGGGACCGGAGGGAGAGCTTTAATCCGGACTCCCACAAGCCGGATGGGAGAAAAGTGTATATACCAGACTCTGTTTCTACGAAAAGAAACCAATCCACCGGATCGCCTCCCTGTATATCGGTCTCAACACTCACTGTCAGTGAAACAGGCGTTACCGGAGAAACAGTTAATTCGTCATCGATCCCGTTGGCTTTAATATTCACACCGAATCCTCCTGATAAGAAGTTGAGTTCTTTTAAAAGGGAGGTATTCGGACTTTCTTCATTAGAAGCCCGGAGAGCGTCTGCACTATTGAATGGCATCAATAAAAAAGCCGATAAGAAGAGTATAAAAAGAAAATACTGCCGATTTGGTTTTGTCATAATATTTCTCCTTTAAGGTAACTAACAGCCCTCAGTCTTTGACCTTTAAATTACAGATGTATAATCACCGAAGAATAGAAAGTGTGTTCTTCTATATCCTCCGAAAAATCAAAGCCATGGAGATTTGCCCCTCCTACATCATTGCCGAACCTGTACTGATAGGCTATATCGAAAATAAATCTTCCGCCGGCTATGCCGGCGCCTAAGCTAAAACCGTAATAGTCGTCATTACTTTCCATTGCAGGGGCGGGATCGTAAAAAAGTCCTCCCCTGAGCGGGATAATATATTTGTTTCCGATAAAAAGCTTTTCAACGCCTAATCTGAGTTGTATGGCGGGCTCGATATCGGATTCATCCTCATGAAGGCCGGTTACGGAAGAGGTCTTGTTTCCCTCTGCATCTTCTAAGACAAAATCATCCCACTCCGTTCTGTGAATATCCGCAGAAATGGTCAGTGTGTCGGAAAAACGATAGGCCACTCCGATTCCATAAGAGGCAGGCATGTCAACCTCTTCATTTTTAGTATAAGAGATGGTTGTAGGAGGGGAATCAAATCCTGTTAAATCGGGATAGGTAATAAGAGAATAAAATGACGACTTATGTCTGAGATCAGCAGTGAATGGCGTCTTAAAAACAGCACCAATGGTGAAACGGGAATTTACGTTCCATAAAATACCGATATTGGTATTAAAACCCTCAAATGAATATTCGTCTCTACCCTTGACAAGTGCGTTAAATGCGTACCCCCCGAGGTCTCCGGAAGCTGTCAGGTCGTTATTCTTTGTCCATCCGTTATTATAGAGGTCGTTACTCCAGAAGTTAAAGGTCGCTCCAATAGAAAGGAGCGGTGTGATCTGAGCACAGTAAGATAATCCCAGGGCCCTCAGATTTCCTTCCTGGTCAAAGTCGACATCCTTTGTCATTGCAGTGCCCTGCGAATCATTGATAAGTGTAAAATCCCACTCCCTGTCAAAATTATAGAGTTGCCGGAAATTTAGAGAAAGCACCATATTATGATTAAAGAGAGTAAAGGGGTATACCATACTCATGAAATTGATCTCTTCAAATGTAACGGTTTCCATACCTGATGCTTCGCTGTTGTCGCCAAAATAATTATCCTCCTCTCTGTGAATAAAAGCACCGACAATAGAAACCTCAGGTCTTTCGAGCTGAATCAATCCAGCCGGGTTCCAGGAAGCGGCAGTTGCATCGTCTGCGATAGCTATAAAGGCTCCTCCCATGCCCAATGCCCTGGCGCCTGAGCCGACCGGATTGGGAGAAGAGGATATATCAATACTTTCAATTAGCTGTGAATGAGATTGATTCACAAGGAATATTTGAGGAGTAATAACTATGATTATGCATAAAAGTAATTTCATAAAAAAGTGGTAACAAAGTTAATGATTTCGTTTTATATCATATCTTTTCTCACGCAAAAGCGCAAGAATAAAAACAATAACTTGCATTGTTCATTATAATATTTTTTATGTAGATATTGCGAATTAATTTACAGGTTTGCGCACGCTTTTATTTATAAGCGACTAAAAATAACCCTTAAATCAATCTAATATATACCCTCAAGACTGAGTTAATTGAACAGATATAATTACATGTATCGTAACTACTTAGGTCTATAGACTGAAGGCTGAAGACTATTAGGTAAAATATGCGTTACCAGTAAAACTAAAAGTGTCCGCCCTTCCCAGTTGTCTTTGTTCTATCTTACAGCCACTTTTAGGGACTTTATGAAAGAGGTGAGTAGGCCGGCGGAACTTCCCCATCAGCCTCTCGCAAAACGGAGCGTGAACCTCTCAATTCACTCCGCTTCCATTAGGCAAACGCACCTTGCATCCCATTTCGCCAGTGTACAAACAGCTCAGGGTTTTGTTCTGCTATTCGCTCCATGAATAATGCAGCCCTGATTTTCCGATGCCTCAAAGGTTTGTATTTCCTTCTCGCCCATCGTATCAGCGTTTTGTTGAAATGCCGCCACACGCCATACATTGCTGACCGTGTAAACTTACCGTAGTAATTTAACCGGCCATTCAGCATCGGATTGACCCAACGCGCAATCTGAGTCAGACTCAGTTCCGTGCGGCTGCGTATTTTCATTGCTTTGATCTTCGCTCGCATTGCCTTAAGTGAGCTTTTACTCACCGCAGGCGTGAAATTGATAAAGAGGATGTTTCGCTTCCGATTTTTGCAAACACGCCCGCGAAACGTATACCCCAAGAAGTCAAACGATGTATTTTCATACCTGCCTTTCCGACTCCCGTCCCTGCAATAAACAATCTTTGTTTTTGTCGGGTGTAACTCAAGCCCGCACTCCTGAAAGCGTTGTTTCAGCACCTCCAGGATCATTTTCGCTTCTGTTTCTGTCCGACAATGGACTAACCCGTCATCTGCGTACCTGCACCATGGCATATCGGGGTAACGGCACTGTAACCACTTATCAAACACATAATGTAAGAATAAGTTACTCAGGACGGGACTAATCACCCCACCCTGTGGGACCCCTTGTGTCCTTTCCATAACTTCTCCATTTGGCAGCCGTAGGGGAGCCGCTAACCATCGCTCTATATACAAGCTGACCCAAGGATTTTCATTATGTTTGTTCACTGCCTTTCGTAGCAAATCGTGGGGGATATTATCAAAGAGTCCTTTTATATCAAACTCTAACACCCAGTCATAATGCCAACAACGTTTCCGGGTGATTCCTACCGCATCAAGTGCAGATTTTCCTGGTCGATAACCATAGGAGTCGGGTAGAAAGTATGGCTCTACCTGGGGTTCAAATTCCCGCTTAACCACCATTTGGGCTATACGGTCAGACACTGTCGGGATGCCTAACAGTCGCTCTCCTCCGGATTTCTTGGCAATGGCAACTCCCATCACAGGTGGAGGGAAATAACTGCCAGATGACAATCGGTTCCATAACTTATAAAGGTTGTTCTTCAGGTCTTTTTCAAAATCAGCTAACGATTCTC
>JAREWP010000017.1 GCA_029001845.1 Candidatus Magnetocorallium paracelense
ATACGTCGGATGATGGAGGCTTATTGCTGTTGGAACTGTTTTTGTTTATTCTTTCTTCAAGTTCTTCTATTCGGTTGGTGAGCTTTATGATTATGTCTACCAATACAACAGGGGTTGTTTCTGACAGCTTTATGAGCTCTTCCCGAGTTGGCTTCTCCTTCATAATGGATAGTATGACATAATGAGATGCCACAGGTCCACTAAATTATATTCACATAATTATCTTTTTTAATGACTACCTGAGTAGTTACTAATATTTGATGGAAAAAACAGATGCCCGCAAGCATACACAAGAAGTCCAACAGGAATTAAGAAAGCAGGCAGTACGCCTGAGAAAACAGAAGAGAAAATACAGGGAGATATCAGAAATAACAGGAGTCCATATAGACACCGTATGCAGATGGTGTAAATCATATGAGAGAGGAGGATCAAAAGCATTACAGCAAAAGAGGCGAGGCCGTAAGGAGGGAGAGCAGCGAAAGTTAACGTCATCTCAGGAGAAAGAGATACAGAAAGAGATAAAAGATAAAGCGCCTGATCAGTTAAAACTGTCCTTTGCCCTATGGACAAGGCAGGCAGTGAGTGAATTGATCAGGAAGTTATACGGAATAGAAATGCCGATAAGAACAACGGGAGATTATCTTGGGAGGTGGGGATTCACACCTCAGAAGCCGCTAAAGCGAGCATATGAGCAGAATCCCGTGAAAGTAAAGAAGTGGCTGGACGAGGAATATCCCGAAATAAAGAAGAAAGCGAAGCAGGAAGGGGCTGAAATTCATTGGGGAGACGAGACGGGGCTTGCAAACAACAGTCAGCATGGTCGCAGTTATGCTCCACGGGGCAAGACGCCTGCAATCAGACTGCCTGCCAAAAAGCATCGGATTAATATTATATCAACGGTGACAAATCAGGGTAAAGTACGATTTATGGTGTACGATAATACGATGGACGCCCGGACGATGATAAAGTTTATGAAACGGTTGATTAAAGATGCCGGGAGAAAAGTTTATCTGATTCTGGATAACCTGCGGGTTCATCACAGTAAAACAGTAAAAGAGTGGGTAGAACAACATAAGGATCAGATAGAATTATTCTATCTTCCGTCCTATTCTCCGGAGCTTAATCCCGATGAGTATTTGAATTGTGATCTCAAGGCGGGAGTACATTCCAAAGTTCCTGCAATTACAAAATCCGAATTAAAAGAGAAAGCGATTTCCCATCTGAGAATGCTACAGAAAAAACCGAATAGAGTAGCTAAATATTTTGAACATCACAAAATTGCTTATGCGGCATAATCAACAAAACATTCGATCTTTTTAATCGCCGGGTTAATGAACTATATTCTTTAAGAGCTTTTTCTATCTCTTCTTTATTTCCTTCTGGTGTATCAATAATCATCTTAACTTTCAAGTCATTTTGTTCGATACGTACTTTAACATTTTTATTAGGATATTTTTGCCATAATATTTTTCCGAAATAGCTTAGTATTGACATTCCTGATTGATAATATTCTGGAGAAAACTCAATAAATCTGACAATTTCGTTTTCGTTACGAAGTTTGTTAAAATCAACAAATACCTTGCCAAAATTCTTTTTTTCTTCTATAAGAACAAGTTCAGACAATTTTTGACATAATTTTTCTGCAGAACTCAAACGATTTTCTGGTTCATAAGCCAATAATAAATATACTAATTTATCAAGAGACTCTGGAATTCTATTGTTAAAGCTCGACAATAATGGAAGTTCATCAATGGTTATCTGTGGTACAATATTTGTTCTTATTATTTGCTGGAGTGAGCAAGGTGGTAATGTTCCTGTAAAAAATTCGTATATCATAATTCCAATAGAAAATAAATCTGAGGAAAAAGTTACTTTATTAGGAGCATTATATTGTTCTGGTGGCATATATTTTGGCGTACCACATCTTACTCCATCAGGAGATTCAATCGTTGGTATAGCTATTCCAAAATCTAAAATTACAGGATTCTTTTTTTCTCCATTTCTAAGTATAATATTATCTGGTTTAATATCCCTGTGTATAACTCCATTACTATGGCCAACTGATAATCCCTCAGAAAGGTAGTATAATATTAGTAGAAAATCTTTATAATTGTCAAAACTATCTTGTATCTTATCCTTCACCCAAGTCCGCAAAGATATTCCATCAATATACTCCATAGTAATACCTATGTTACCTTCTTGAAAATTAACTATATCATAAATGCCTGCTATACCTGGATGACGAAGTTTACGTGAAATAATTACTTCATTCTTTAGACCTTCAATAAGCAATTTATTATTTGAATATTTTGTATGAAGAGTTTTTATTGCAATTTCTTGATTAAGGGCATTATCATATACTTTGTAAGTAGCACCTTGACCTCCCTCTCCAATTAGCATCCAATTTCTATAACGCTTATTTTGAAATGATTTTTCAGCACCTGCATTCTTCTCTTCAAATACTGTTGTTGAAGTGTTTTCGACGTGTGATTTTATATTCTGTAAAGTTACTTTATCATCGTGAAAAGATGTAATTATCGTTGAGTCTTGTGTGGTATTATTTACTGCTACTGTCTCTTCATTTTTTGTTTTACTTTTTAAGTTTTTGAATATATCTTTGAATATATGCATATTATTTATACATCCTTCTTTAATAAAGATATAATAACGCACCAGATAAGAAGTGGACGGCTAACAAATAGAGTTTTATCTGTAATGCTGAAAAGAGGTATCATTAGTCATGAAAAGAGATCGCGGCATTGCAGATAAAACTTGTTGAACTGAACCGCTAAAGTATCTGTAGATAGTTTAGTTAATTTCTATGGGCATTGTAAAGAGGAAAGTTTACAAATATGTTGAAGAGAATAAAGAATTGGGTAAATAAAAAGAGTAAAGTGGCTTTTGAAATGTAATATGTAGAGTGAAAACAAGAATGAAGACAGCAAAAGCAGATAAAATATGTGTCACAGTTGCCATGAATTGACATCAAAACAAGCAAAGAAGACGAGGATATCCTGTTACCCTTGGAGAGAGTTTTATCAACAGGAAAGAAGTTGTACATGCCAGAGTCAGATAAAAAGATCATGATGAATCGAAGTATTGTTGATTATTGAAACCATTGGAATATGGACTGCCAAAGGCAGTAGGGGTGTAGATCGACATATAAAAAACACTAATTAGCTATTACACATCATTACCTCCCCTACTCTGTATAGTCATAAATTTTTCTTTGTAAATATATTCTACTATTTGCTATTCTTAAACACTTACTTTCACCAATAATCATACCCGTTAAATAATTAAATCCAATGAAAACAGACGCTTTATTCTATGAGTTCTTTAAAGTTGATCCCGATTCTCTTTTCAAAATTGCAGGTTTGGAAATTAAGGAGAAATATGAGTTTGAAAGTATAACGATCAAAACAACGGAAAAGCGTCTTGACGGACTTTTCAGAAGTAAGGGAAAAAGAGGGCCGAATATCTTTCTTGAAGTTCAGGCATATGAAGACGAAAAGATATACTGGAGGGCATTCAGGGAGATAACGACCTATTATGAACAAAATGACGACACCAGGGATTTTATCGCTGTATTTTTATTTTTAAAAGAGAAGTTCGATCCCGGACTGCCTGAGTTTTTAAGGCATAACCGGGATCAGATAATCAGAATCAATCTAATAGAGACACTGAGGAAAATGAGGAATGTGAAAGGTCCTATCGTCATATTGAAACCATTGATAGTAGAAACTAAGGATGAATTGTTTAAAGAAGCACCTGAATGGAGTGCGGTGGTAAAGAGCTTAACTTTACCGAAGGCTAAAGTACGGGTTATAATAGAGTTATTGGGGTACCTGATATTACAGAAATTTCCTAAACTTACGATAAAGGAGGTGGAGAGGATGTTAGAGCTGACTCCTATAGAAAAAACTACAGTAGGTAAGGAGCTAATTCAGAGAGGTGAAAAGAGGGGTGAAAAGAGAGGTGAAAAGAGAGGCGAAAAGAGAGGTGAAAAGAGAGGTGAAAAGCAGGCGAAGAAATCGTATATCATAAAACTATACACAAGGGCGAATATGCAGCCTGAGAATATATCCGATGTTTTGGAGATTGATATAGGATTTGTAAACTCGACATTAAAAGAAGCAGAATTGATATAGCCAGGAAATGAGGTAAAGTCAGTTGGAATATTCACAGGCAGGGTGTTGTAATATTTTAAGTAAAGTCTCAGAAACCATAAGTGAAATATTCTAAATACAAAACAAGGAATATCTTGACGGAGTATACCGAGCTGATGCATAGAAATCGAGAAAATGCTGACGAGTTTAATAAAGAGGGTAAATAGAAAGGAATAAACCGCCACATTCCCCCTTGTGCCTTATGCCTGTTATCTTATACATAAAAACAGCAGTCAGCGATCAGCTTTTAGCCTTCAGCTAAGGAATATCAAAGCATTAACTAAAAAAACAACACCTGAGGGGTGAGAGCATATGTTTGCCTGCAACTCATTGAAAATAGCCGGCTGACGGCTGACTGTTTTTTTTAGTCTAATAACCGTTTTGCAGGTTATGTTATAATTTATAATTAACGTAAGAACTAAACTAAGGATTCTTAAAGGACATAAAAAACCCCCATCCTCAAAAGGGGCTCCGCCCCTTTTGAACCCCCTCTTTAAAAATAACTCCGGACACATAATTATTCTACCCCCCTGTGAGATAAAGAGTTTTGATGACGCCACAGAGAAGCTTGGGTGGTACTGTATCCGCTGGGGAATAGAAAGTGTGCCGCAGGCACACAGATTGGCGGCACAGGATGTGCAGTTGTATCTGTGGCAAAGCTCACTGGAAGATGGCGGAAGGCCCGCCGAAGTCGGCTGTCGGAAGCAGGCTTCAAACCACCTCAAGCGGCATAATTAAAGAGATTGTGTCGTGAGCGTTGAGGAAAAGCTGATGAATAGAATCAGCAGGTGTGGTACAGAGAGACGAGTGAAGGCGAACCTATGTTTACGCGTCGTTATCCAGAGAAAATGACATCAAAACCGGAGGCGTTTCTATACTCCGGGATAAGTTTACAGGTGAAATCCGAATGCTGTGTAAGCGGTGTCCGGCGTATAGTGGGCGTGACTCTGTATCGGGCTTACAGTGGGAACTGCGGGAACCGGTCGTCATGATGATAAGGGAGAAATGCAAATAGCTAAAACTATGAGTATGAGAGTACCGATGCATGAAACCGGGGCGGAGCTGCTCGTAGTAGTGCAGAAGTGTCTGCAATGGACATGGAGCGAAGGGGCAGCATTAGGCAGTCAAAGACTGCAATTCAACTGTAAAGACAGGAGGAAATTGTGGAAAGGACAAAACCATTTAGTATTTCAAAATGGCAGGTGTATGAAGCGTATAAGCTTGTAAAAGCCAACGCGGGCTCAGCCGGAGTTGATGGAGAATCGTTAGCTGATTTTGAAAAAGACCTGAAGAACAACCTTTATAAGTTATGGAACCGATTGTCATCTGGCAGTTATTTCCCTCCACCTGTGATGGGAGTTGCCATTGCCAAGAAATCCGGAGGAGAGCGACTGTTAGGCATCCCGACAGTGTCTGACCGTATAGCCCAAATGGTGGTTAAGCGGGAATTTGAAC
>JAREWP010000035.1 GCA_029001845.1 Candidatus Magnetocorallium paracelense
TCTTTACCGATCCCATAATAAGGGGGTCTTCCTTACTCCTGCCCTTCCCGAATACCGCTCCCAGCGCCCCGACCTCTATGGGATCGCCGAGAGAAGTCCCCGTTCCGTGAGCCTCTATGTAACTGACGGAGTCCGGTGAAACGCCCGACGACCTCAATGCCTCCTTTATCACGGCCTCCTGGGAAGGGCCGCTCGGTACGGTCAGACCGCCGCTCGGGCCGTCCTGGTTTACCGCAGAACCCCTGATAAGAGCCAAAATGTTGTCCCCGTCCCTTAAGGCGTCCGATAATCTCTTTAATACGATGACTCCGCATCCCTCTCCCCGAACATATCCGTCCGCAGAAGAGTCAAAGGTCTTGCAGCGACCGTCGGGAGACAGCATGCCGGCTTTCGAAAAGTTGATCGTCAGTTCGGGGATAAGCATCAGATTCACTCCGCAGGCAAGGGCCGTATGACACTCCCTTTTCCTGAGACTGTGACAGGCAAGGTGGATAGCTGTAAGCGATGATGAACAGGCCGTGTCTACAGACATGGAGGGACCCGTAAAGCCCAATGTGTAGGACAGACGACCTGCAGCCATGCTCATATAGCTCCCTGTACTTAAATAAGCGTCAATACCGGAGGGACCATTTGCTCCCAATCGTATAGCAGCATAGTCAAAGGTGCTGATACCAAGAAAAACACCGGTTGACGACTTAAACAGACTGTTCGGAGCAATACCTGCGTTTTCCAGCGCCTCCCAGCTCACTTCAAGGACCAGACGATGCTGGGGATCAATAGTTTCCGCTTCACGAGGAGAGATCCCGAAAAAAGAGTTGTCAAAGTTCTCAATACCCCTGAGAAAAGCGCCGTTTTTTGTGTACATCCGGCCGAGTGCATCGGGATCAGGATCGTAGTAATCGTTTATGTCCCAACGGTCCGGAGGAATTTCCGTTACGGCATGAATACCTTGACGTAAAATTTCCCGAAAGGCTTGGGGAGTATCTGCGTCTCCCGGAAACCTGCACCCCATTCCGACGATTGCCAGAGGTTCACTTTTCTCTCCCTCCAGAACGGCCAGTTTGCTCTTGAGCTCCCTTATTTCAATAAGGGCTTTTTGCATTAAAGATTTGTAGTCGGTTTCCATGCAAATAAAGAGACGTATCTACTCAGTTATTTAAGCTGAAGAGTGAAACAAAATATCAAACGACTTGTGAGTATTGGCCAATAAAAACATAACGCGCTATCGATAACGCATGTTTTACCTAACCAGGCATAGCCGAAACCAAATAAAATTTTCGGAACGTTTTAATGACAAAATTCAAAAGACTAAATGCCAAAACCTGCTTTCATTCTTTTTTGACATTTGAGCTTTGGTTTTGGTTTGGCATTTGTGTTTTGGAATTTGACATTAAAAAAATATTGGCGCTTTTTTTCGCACAATTTCATTTATAAGCGACTAAGTAGTTATAAGAGACAATATCATAACATATTCTTATGGGGAGAAAAAGTAAGGCGTGATTTGATAATGATGTATTTGTAACTTAAAAAAATCGAGTCCTATCATTAATAATTCTACTATAGTCACATCAATACCATTAACTTAAGGGGTGAAGCACCTTCCGACGGAAGCGGGTCATGTTTGAGAAGGCTCAGACACTGAAATAGTGAAATTACAACATAAAACTTCAGAAAAGTCAACATAAATTAAATTATATATTTTTTAGAATATAGCTTAAAAACTATAGAAGAGTAGTTCTAAAAAAACGAGATCGCAATACCATAATCCATGAAAATACGCATTGGAGTTTAAAAAAAATAAGAATGACAGATTGCGTATTTGAAAAAAAAAATAGAAAGCATTATAATAGTTTTATAATCTGAATATAATGATTTTGGAGATTGGGGGGGAGGTATATTTGCGGCGTTTAATAAAATCGACTCAGCCCTCTAAAACGTCACACAGACTATACTCTCCGGTAAACCGGCAAAATCTAAAGATTTACAATCCTTTCAAAAGGCGCTTATTACATTAAAATCGTAACTACTCAGGTGGATAGACAGAAGGCCGAAGACTGTCAGGTGAAGACATGTGTATAGGTTAAATAGCACGCCTTTAAATTGGTCAACGAATCATAAATTTTTAGTTTTTTGCTACAGCCGCCAGTCTTAAACGTCCGGAGTAATTCGTTTCAAATATTTGTATCATTTTAAATCAACCACAATTTTTAATTATTAAGGAGGATTTATGACAGGATTAAAAGATATTAAAATGAAACCCAAGCTTTTAATTTTATTTTTACTGGCCGGCCTGATTCCGCTGTTAATAGTAGGATGGTGGTCAAGCAAACTGGCAACCAAATCGCTGATGGAGAAGTCATACTCACAGCTTGAGGCGGCAAGAGAGATCAAGAAAGGTCAGATCGAGCGATTTTTTGGAGAAAGAAAAGGCGATATGGGAGTGCTTGTCGAGACGGTTAACACTCTGCGCAAGGAGGCGTTTCAGAAACTCGAGGCTATTCGTACAATCAAACAGACCCAGATCGACCAGTATCTGAATACCATCAAAGATGAAGTGCAACTCCTGGCTGACAACCACATGATGATCGACGCCCTGGAGATGTTCGAAGAAGGCTGGGACGGAGTGGGCGCCAATGTTACTGCCGAACTTCAACGCATGTACATCACTGAGAATCCCTACCCGACCGGCGAGAAGCACAAGCTGGATGTGGCCAAAGAGAACTACATCTACAACAGAGCCCACGCCAAGTACCACGGCTGGTTACGTGATCTGCTGCTGGATCGGGGATATTACGACATATTCCTTGTTAACCACGAGGGTAAGGTGGTTTACACGGTTTACAAAGAGGCTGACTTCGGCACCGACCTGACTACCGGCCAATGGAAAGACACTGACCTTGCCAACGTGTATCGACAGGTGGATCAGAACTTTCGCAAGGGCTTTACGGGCTTCACCGACTTTGCACCCTACGCGCCCAGCGCAGGTGCTCCTGCAAGCTTTATTGCCGCTCCCATTTTCGACCACGAGGGAGAACGCCACGGTATGCTGATATTCCAGATGCCCATAGACAAGATCAACGGAATCATGAGTGAGCGCACCGGGCTGGGTAAGACAGGCGAGACCTACCTGGTGGGACCTGACAAGCTGATGCGCTCCGACTCCTACCTGGATCCCAAATACCACACCGTTGCGGCTTCCTTTGCCGATCCCTCCAAGGGGAGTGTCGATACCGAAGCAGTACGGGAGGCGCTTTCCGGCAAGACAGGCGCCGATGTGATTCTGGACTACAACAACAACCCGGTACTGTCGTCCTACTCTGCCTTTGAATTCGTTGGCGTACACTGGGCCATACTGGCTGAGATCGATGTAGCCGAGGCATTCAGCCCGGTGGATGAAGAGGGTAATGAGTTCTATGCAAAATATCAGCAGATGTACGGATATTACGATCTTTTCCTGATCAATCCTGATGGATTCGTGTTCTACACAGTGACAAGGGAGGCTGACTATCAGACCAACATGGTTGACGGCAAATACGCAAGCTCCAACCTCGGAGAGCTTGTAAGAGAGGTGCTCAAAACAAAGCAGTACGGCATGGCCGATTTTAAGCCCTATGCGCCCAGTAACGGCGACCCGGCGGCATTTATTGCACAGCCCGTTGTACATAACGGAGATGTGGAGTTGATTGTGGCCCTTCAGCTTCCTCTGGATGCCATAAACACGGTCATGCAGGAGAGGACCGGAATGGGCAAGACAGGAGAGACCTACCTTATAGGCTCCGATAAACTGATGAGGTCCGATTCCTACCTCGACCCGAGCGGGCATTCGGTAAAAGCATCGTTCGCAGGAACGGTAGAGAAAAACGGAGTGAACACCGAAGGCGCAAGCAATGCACTTTCCGGTAAAACCGAGGCAAAGGTAATTATTGATTATAACGGGAATCCCGTATTGTCGGCGTATACATCTGTAAATCTTGAGGGTACGACCTGGGCGCTTCTGGCGGAAATAGACGAGGCAGAAGTAAAGGAGCCCATTAACGCCCTGATCAGATCGATATTCATAACAGGCATCGTAATAGCCGTTATACTGATAATCGGAGCACTTTTTATAGCGGGAACCATCGCCAATCCGCTAATCAAAGGAGTAACCTTTGCCAGATCCGTAGCCGAGGGAGACCTGACAAGTAAAATAGAAATAGATCAGAAAGACGAAGTGGGGATGTTGTCAGCGGCGCTGGGTGAGATGATGGTCAAACTGAAGAGCGTTGTACAGGACATCAGAACTGCCTCTGACAATGTAGGCTCCGGAAGTCAGGAACTGAGTTCAAGTTCACAGGAGCTTTCCCAGGGGGCCACGGAGCAGGCAGCGGCTGCGGAAGAGGCGTCATCGTCCATGGAGGAGATGGCCTCCAATATCAGACAAAACTCCGACAATGCCTCACAGACCGATAAGATAGCCGTTAAAGCCGCAGAAGACGCCAGGGCAAGCGGTCAGGCAGTGGGAGAAGCGGTTACTGCAATGAAGCAGATAGCTGAGAAAATAGGAGTGATAGAGGAAATCGCACGGCAGACGAATCTGCTGGCACTGAATGCCGCTATAGAGGCTGCCAGAGCAGGTGAACATGGTAAAGGATTTGCCGTTGTCGCTTCTGAAGTAAGAAAACTTGCCGAGCGGAGTCAGACAGCTGCGGGAGAGATAACGGAGCTCTCTTCATCGAGCACTCAGGTCGCTGAACAGGCCGGAGAGATGTTGCAAAGACTTGTGCCCGACATACAGAAAACTGCGGAACTGGTACAGGAGATAAACGCGGCAAGCGCGGAACAAAACACCGGAGCAGATCAAATAAATAAAGCCATCCAGCAGCTCGACAATGTAATCCAGCAGAATGCTTCCGCAGCAGAAGAGATGGCCTCCACGTCGGAGGAACTCAACTCCCAGGCCGCGCAGTTGCAGGACACAATATCGTTTTTTAAAACAGGAGCGGATAGCATGACAAGACGTCCTGCAGCACCTGCCGTTAGAAAGTCAAAAGTCGCTCATGTGCCACAGGCAGCAGGTACAGAAGCCGCACCCCAAAAACCTGCAAAAACCATATCCCATGAACCTGCTCCAAATGCAAGGGAAACGGGAGGCATCGATCTCGACTTGGGAGGAGGCAAGCCGGATACAGACGACAGTGAGTTCGAAAGATATTAAAAAGACTGCTGCTCATTCCGACGCAATGTCAGTTTACTTTCGAAACAAACATTTTGTAAGTCCCTTTTACTATGAAGAAGGGGTTTGATAGTGTGTTATAATATATAGACGATTTTAGCAATTACAGACCGGAGGACAGGCGTCTCGCCTGTCCTTATATTGATATACGTTGCTTTTTTATAAATATCAATCAATGACATCGATCTAAACTTGACAATTCAATAGAAGGAGGACAAAATGGCAGTAACGGACATAGCGGAAACAACCCAGTATCTAACATTTAAGCTCGAAGACGAGCAGTTCGCATTGGACATATCGAAAGTAAGAGAGGTGCTCGAATTTACGACAGTAACAAAAGTACCCAGAACACCGGAATTCATGCGCGGCGTAATAAACCTCAGAGGTAGTGTCGTACCTGTGTTGGATCTTCGATTGAAATTCGGTATGACAATGACCGAAAAAACTGTAAACACCTGTGTTATCATAGTGGAAGTAGCCCTGGAAGGAGAATCTACGGTACTTGGTACAATAGCAGATTCCGTACAGGAGGTTATCGAGTTGGACCCCGAGCATATCGAACCGGCGCCAAAAATCGGAACCAAACTGAGAACCGAATTTATCAAAGGAATGGGCAAAAGAGATGGTGAGTTTATCATAATACTGGATATTGACAAAGTATTTTCAACGGAAGAACTTACTCTTGCAAAGGATATGGAAAGTTTTCCCGCCAAGGAAGAGGAAAGAGAAGAAGTAGCAGCATAGCCGGTATTTAACCGGTTCGCCGGTGCGTGTATCTGTTCACCACCGCCTGGGCAGACACACAGGTCTGCCCCTACATTTTTTGTGGTTGTCTATTTTCGAGATAAACCTAATATCCGTTACCTGCATAGAGCTTTTGCGGTGAATAATTATAAGAGTTGAGATTTATATCAAAGGAGACAACAAATGAGAATACTAATAACTGACGACGAATTTAATAACAGGAAACTATTACAGGCGATTCTTACACCTTATGGAGAGTGTGACATCGCAGTGGACGGTCAGGAAGCGGTAGACGCCTTCCTGCTGGCCCTTTCGGAGAATAACGGCTACGATCTTATATGCCTTGATGTCATGATGCCTAAAATGAGTGGTCAGGAAGCTCTGGAGGCGATTCGCGAACATGAAAAGAAAATCGGCATTCCCCAAAAAGATGAAGTTAAAATAATTATGACAACGGCGCTCGGTTCGCCCAAAGATGTATTCAATGCATTTTATAAAGGCGGCTGCACCTCTTACATTGTTAAGCCTATCGATAAGAATAAACTGTTGGATATTATAAAAGAATTCGGACTGCTGTAACGGAGTGGATTTGAAGACAGAAAAATCACTATCCATCGCAAGGGTCTGGAAAGCGGGAAGACACATCAACCGGTGCTGCCGGACGGAATAAAATCATTTAACCTGACCAGTTTCTGGCAGTGGGAAAAAAGGTGTTACAATGAGTAATGTCGGTACAGACCCCGGAAGAGAAGCATTTAAAGTAGAAGCCTCCGAATTGCTAACAGAGCTTGAGACGTCTCTTCTTGAGCTTGAAGAGGCGCCTGATGACGAAGACCTGATTGGCCGTGTGTTTCGCGCCATGCACACAATCAAAGGTTCCGGGGCGATGTTCGGGTTTGACGATGTAGCCGCCTTTACTCACGACGTCGAAACCGTTTTCGACGAAGTAAGAAACGGTAAAATCACGGTGACAAAAACGCTGATAGACCTTACCCTGTCGGCAAGAGACCACATAAGGGCGTTAATAGATTCAGCCGAGACAGGGGAGAGCGTTGATGAAGCAAAAGCCGGTAAGATCACCGAAGGACTCAGGAAACTTTTACCTTCATCTGCCGAACATACCGAAACACCTGTAAAGGAAGTTGACTCTTCACAAAAGACTGAAGAGAGAGCGGTTACTTACAGAGTCCGTTTCAAACCGAACAAAGAACTCTTTGCAAACGGTACAAATCCGATCCCCCTGTTAAATGAGCTTCGGATGCTCGGAGAGTGCGAGATAATAGCACATGTGCACAACATCCCGCTGCTTAACGAATTGGAATCCGAAGGGTGTTATACCTACTGGGACATCATATTGACGACCGACAAAGGAGAAAACGCCATAAATGACGTTTTTATATTTGTCGACGACGACTGCGAAATAACGATTCAGGTAATAGATACAGGAGATGCCCTTGACGATGAAAGGGATTATAAAAAGCTCGGAGAAATCCTTATTGAAAGAGGCGATGTTTCGAAAGAAGAACTGCAAAAGATACTGGCGGGCAAGAAGCGCCTTGGAGATATGGTCGTCGATGCAGGGCTCGTAAAACCCGATGAAGTACAGGCTGCCCTTGTTGAACAACGCCATGTGAGAAAAGTAAGGGAGAAGAGTCAGACTAAGGAGCCTGCTTCCAGCATAAGAGTCCCCTCTGAGAAGCTCGATACCCTTGTCAATCTCGTGGGAGAACTGGTAACCGTACAGGCCCGTCTCAGTCAGGTCGCTATAGACAAGGACGACCCTGAAGTCATTTTAATCTCCGAGGAAGTTGAGAGACTGACATCCGAACTGCGCGACGATACGATGAGTATTCGAATGCTTCCCATAGGTACGACATTCAGTAAATTTAAGAGACTTGTACGAGATCTTTCGAACGAACTTGGCAGGGAAGTGATATTATTTACAGAGGGAGGCGAAACAGAACTCGACAAGACAGTCATTGAAAAGTTAAACGACCCTCTTGTACATATAATCAGAAACAGCATAGACCACGGCATAGAGTCTCCTGCCGAAAGAACAGGCAAAGGGAAGCCAAGGGAGGGGAAAATTCATCTTTCAGCCGAGCACTCCGGCGCAAATGTACTGATACGCATTAAGGATGACGGAAAGGGGATATCTACGGAGGCGGTAAAGGCCAAAGCAATAAAGAACGGATTGATAACACCGGATACTGAATTACCTGACAAAGAGATATACGGCCTGATATTCGCACCCGGGTTTTCCACTGCCGAGAAAGTGACAAGTGTATCCGGACGCGGAGTAGGTATGGATGTTGTAAAAAAGAATATCGACGCTCTCAGGGGATCGGTTGAAATAGAAAGTTCCGAGGGAAATGGTACGGCAATAACGCTCAAGCTGCCGCTGACACTGGCTATAATAGACGGATTGCTCGTCAAAATAAAGGACGACAACTTCGTCATATCACTCTCCTCGGTAGAGGAATGCATCGAACTGACTCAGGCCGATATTGACAGAGCCCATGGTCGCCATATGGTCAATGTGCGGGGAGAGCTTGTCCCGTATATAAGATTAAGAGAGTGGTTTGAAATCGACGGTAAGGAGCCGGAGATAGCTCAGATAGTAATTACGGAACATAATGGACGGAGAACGGGATTTGTAGTGGATTATGTTGTAGGGGAATATCAGACAGTGATAAAATCGCTTGGAAGCATTTATAAAGATGTAGAAGGATTGTCGGGCGCCACCATACTTGGCGACGGTACTGTGGCCCTGATTCTGGATATTCAAAAGATGACGCAATATGTCGAAAAAGAAGAACTCGAAAGCTTCCAATAATTATGAACCTCCGCTACAATACCATTAACTTAAGTGGTGAAGCACCTTCCGACGGAAGCGGGTCATGTTTGAGAAGGCGCAGCGAAGCGGCGCCTTCGAGTTTCGCCGCTGAAGGCGGATGGTGCTTTGCTCCTTAAGTTAATAACATTACCTCCATTATTGAATCATGAATGAAAGGTTAGATGATTTTCTTAGTATAAATAACGATAAGATTCGACAGCTTCCGACACTGCCTGTCGTTGCGAAAGAACTTATGAGCTTATCGCAATCCGACACATTGGAGGCAGACACAATAGTCGAAATAATATCGAAAGACCCTGCAATATCCACCAAAATTTTAAGCGTTACCAACTCTGCTTATTACAAAATTACAACCCCTGTAAATAATATTAAAGAAGCGATCATACGACTGGGCTTTAAGGATGTGAAAAACATAGCCTTAAGCGCCTCGGTGTTGGAAGCCGTAAACACCACAAGAGACAAAAAGACACCATACAGACTTGACTACCAAAGAACCTTTCGCCACTCGATGGTAGTTGCCATGATAGGAAGAAGTATGGCCCACTGGTTGGACAAATCTGTTGCAGACGATGTCTTTACTGCCGGGCTGTTACATGACATAGGGCTCCTTCTTCTTAACAAATTCTTCACTGAACGATATGTCGAAGTAATGAACCTGTTTAGAAGAGAAGTTTCACTTATAGAGGCTGAAAACAAGACTTTCGGTTTTACCCATGCCGAGATTGGCGGATGGCTGCTGACGAACAAATGGGAGATGACCGACCTCATAGCCAATATTGTCAACTGCCATCATACCCCCTCTGTTGCCAAGAGCAATGAAAAACATGTATCTATTATACATTTATCCGATTTCCTGGCTTCGAAGAACATGCACAACGCCACATCAAGAGACCCTCTCTACCCATTTGACGAAACAGCCTTGGACATTCTCGAAATAAGCGAGGACGAATTTGACGAATTCGATTTGGAAGTAAGGGGTATGGTTTTTTATTAAACAGTGGCATACAAAAACATCGAGTATCAACCTCCGGCGGAACCTGCCTGTACAACCTGCCGATCCTCCAATGGTATCGCCCTGTTAATGGTGCTGTGGGTGCTTGCTATTCTTTCGACAATAGCGATCTCTTTTTCTTATATGACACGCCTGGAAGCAGGGGCAAGCTATAACGCCAAAGAACTCCAAAAAGCCGCTTTTCTGGCGGAAGCAGGAATCAATAAAGCGATTGTCGAACTCTTTTACAGAAAAAAATTCCCCCACGAAGAAGAGTCATGGCCGGTAAACGGCAGTGTCCGTCAAGTCGATTTCGGTGACAAAGGCGTAATAAAAATAAAAATATTTCCAGAAAGGGCCAAGGTGGATTTAAATAAAGCAAACGAATTAATACTGCGAGGACTTTTTGACGCAGTAGAAGTAGACCCTGACATTCAGGATATAATTATAGATTCCATACAGGACTGGAAAGACGAAGACGACCTGGTCAGACTCAACGGAGCAGAGGACGAATACTATATGTCTCTCGATAATCCATACAACACAAAAAACGCACCCTTTGACACCATCGAGGAACTTTTACTTGTAAAGGGAATCACGGAAGATATCTTCTATGGTTCTCAAGACAGAAGAGGCGTAAAAGATTTTCTCACTGTTTACAGCTACTCCGATAAAATATATATTAACGCCGCCGAGAGAGAAGTACTCATGGCCCTTCCGAATATGACAGGAGAGGCTGTAGACAGAATCGTGGAATACAGGGAAAATCTCGAATTTGGAAGCGACAGCGAATTAAAAAGCGTTATACCTGATTTCTATGCCGCAATCAAGCCCTTTATTACCACGAAAGACGGAGGGATGTATTCAATAGATTCTTTAGGGACAATAAGAGGCTTCAAAGGAACTTACGGAATCACCGCAGTAATACAGGCCCATACAAACGATTATAAATTCCACTACTACAAAACCCCGGCAAAACTTAACTTAACTGAATAGTTACGATTTATATCTATAACACATGTTTTACCTAACTCGGCATAGCCGAAACCAAATAAGATTTTCGGAACGTTTTAATGACAAGTGACAAAATTCAAATGTCAAGCTTGTCCCTGGCCTGATCAGGGATCAAATCCAAATGACTAAATGCCAAAACCTGCTTTCATGCTTTTTTGACATTTGAGCTTTGGTTTTGTTTTGGCATTTGAGTTTTGGATTTTGACATTTAAAAAATATGGTTGCTTTTTTATACACAATTTCACTTATAAGCGACTAATAGTCTTCAGCCTTCAGCCTATACACTAAGAAGTTACCTTTTTTATATATCATCCGTCCGTTATGTTATACTACCGTCCATTCAATACCATTAACTTAAGGAGTGAAGCGCCTTCCGACAGAAGCGGGTCATGTATGAGAAGGCAGAGAGAAGCGGAGCCTTTGAGTTTAGCCGCTGAAGGCGGGAGGTGCTTTGCTCCTTAAGTTAATGGCATTGACCGTCCATTGTGAAATGGACACTTACTCAAAACATAAGGGGATTAAATCATGATTGACAACATAATTACGGCAGTATATTTACTGATTATATTAATCGTCGGAATTAAGGCAGGTAAGAAAGTTAAAAACCTCGAGGATTTTTCCGTTGCAGGGAGGGGGTTTTCCTATAAAGTGGTGTTCGCTACGTTAAGCGCCTCTTTTATCGGCGGCGGTTTTTCCATGGGCAATGCGGAAAAGGTCTTTCTCTTCGGCCTGGTTAATATATTTGCTCTCTGGGGTTTTAGTTTAAAGGAAATACTTGTCGCCACCTACATTGCGCCTCAAATCAAAAGGTATGAGAATCCCATCACAGTAGGAGACATTATGGATTTTCATTACGGAAAGGGCGCAAGAATTATAACCGGTGTTTTTTCCGTTATATTATGCGCAGGCATTATGGGCGCCCAGGTTGGAGCAATGGGATATATTTTTAATGTATTTCTCGGAATGGATCAGTTTTACGGAATTCTCATCGGCTGTTCCATCGTCATCATCTACTCGACCCTCGGAGGTATGCGGGCGATCATATTAACCGACATCATTCAGTTTCTTGTACTTACCATTGGCATGCCTGCGGTTTTGGTCTTTGCAGTCATTAAAGCAGGGGGAATGTCTGAGATCGTAAATAACGTTCCACCGGAGCATCTCACCTTTTTAGGGCCAAAGACTTTAATAGCTTTTCTCTCTCTTTTCTTCACTTTCGTTATTGGAGAGACTTTGGTCCCGCCTTATGTACAGAGGCTTTTTATTTCAAAAGATATTCATGTCGTTAAAAAAGGCACAATGTTAAGCGGAATCTTCTCCATCCCCTTTTTCTTCATCACCGGAGCCATCGGTCTGGCGGCTCTTGCTTTGTACCCCACTATCGATGCCAATCTCGCCATGCCTCACATGGTGAAAGAGGTTCTGCCCCCCGTTATGTCGGGTATTGTCATTGCCTCGGTTATATCCATCGTTATGTCTTCTGCCGACTCTTTCCTGAATTCCGCGGCCGTCAGCGCCGTTCATGACGTTATAAAACCATTGCGCGACAGTAAGAGTTTAAATGAATTTTTCCTTGTAAAGATAATCAATCTCCTGACAGGCGTAATTGCCGTCATCTTCGCCGTTAAAATCAAAAGTATTCTCGACATTTTAATATACTCCTACAATTTCTGGTCACCCATTCTGCTAATTCCTCTTGCCTCGGCCATCATGGGCGCTAAAGTAAAAAAGGAGAATTTCTATTTCGCCATGACAGGGGGAATACTGGGGACAGCTTTATGGAATTTTGTTTTACATTCCCCATACGGGATAGACGGTCTCATTGCCGGCGTGCTGTTAAACGGTATATTCTTTTTGATATCGATGAAAATATTTAAACCTGAAAAAAGCGTTTAGCTGTCAGCGATCAGCAGTCAGCTAAGAAAAATCAATGCCTTACGTTAAAAACAAGGTTCACCCAAAAGTGATACGCCTATTGTCAGGCAATATTAGGAAAACAGATAGCTGATAGCTGAATGCTGATGGCTGACTGCTGTTTTTAGTTAAAAGAAGTTAATTGTTCACAGAGGTCAGTGATCGGCAGTCTGTTAGATAGATTGACACCGCCACTTTTTCATGCGAATTCTCTATATTTCTTTAGGCCTGATTTCACTGGGGCTGGGTATTGTGGGAATTTTTCTGCCGATCCTGCCCACGACTCCGTTTATCCTGCTCTCTGCTTTCTGTTTCAGCAAATCGTCGGACCGATTATATAAAAAACTTATTGAAAACAAAACGTTCGGCCCCATGATTGTTCAATGGCGTCAAAATCGTTCCATATCACCTTCCGTAAAAAAACGCGCCCTTTTTCTGATTATACTCACATTTTTAATTACTATTATCTTTTGTACGGACCAACTCTACCTTCAGCTAACGTTATTTACAATAGGTGCTGTTCTGGCGACATGTATTGCACGACTTCCTACAGAGTCACAGGCGTCACCTCCAAGTGACGAAAAAACAGCTTCACCATAACATCATCATATTTAATCGAAACCTGATTTCCCTATAGGCGGTATCTCTCCAAAATCATTTTGTAGGTATTTTACCTACAAAAAAATCAGCATTTTACCGACATACTTTTTTATTATTCCTCTGTTATAATCTATTTTCTCTACTCACATTCTACCCCTGTCGGGAGATACCTGTCATAAAACTGTTGTTAAATGGTATCTCCCGATAAACATTCAGTAACTACTTAGGTGTATAGACTGAAGGCTGAAGACTATTAGGTAAAACATGCGTTCTCGATAAAAATCTAAGCTTTCTATTGGCCGACACTCCCGGGCCATTTGATTTTTTGCTTCAGCCTTCAGTCTTCAGCCTAAATACCTGAGTAAGTACTCTATTTTCAAACAAAGGGCTATATGGGAAATAATATTGATGAATTCAACAAACTGATAAAACAGGCAGGAGAGTTGGTCATAAAGCAGGCAGGTCAATGGGACCATGACACATGGCTGAATTTCCTGACGTCCGTCAGAAGACAGGGCTATTACCTGACAAAGGAGATGCAGGATAATCTTGGTTTGATTTTAGAGGCAACGAGAGAGCTTTATTTTACAGTTGCAATGAAGAGCTGGCAGAAATTCTACTCCACTGACATACACAGCATGGAAAGAGAAATCGCAGAAACAATAACGAAAACCTTGGAACGGACATCCGATTTTATTAGAATGACAAAAGGTGTCCCCAATCAATCAATGTATGAATCATTCATAGATGAAATGAGGAAAAACAGTATTTCCATCTCTGAACAAACACTGTCCAATTTAACTAAAATTCTTAAACCAGGTAAAACAATTTACAACAAGATGACGATAAAGTAATAAAAATTGGCGTTATTATCCCAAAAACAGCAGTCACCTATCAGCGGTCAGCTTTCAGCTAAAGAAAATATCGATTTTTATACCAGTAATAAGCTTCACCCTATGGGTAAATGTGCTTTGAACCATAAAGTGTTGCAATTAAAAAGCTGACAGCTGATGGCTGACCGCTGACTGCTGTTTTTAGGATTATTCATTCATAATTCACGCAAAAGATTACACAACTGCTCAAAAGTAAAAGGTTTTTTCAGTACGCCATGAAAACCATATTCCCGGTAATTTGCCATGATTTCATTTTTAGAATAACCACTCATCATGACTGCTTTTATTGAATGATCTTCTTCAATCAGATATCCGACTATCTCTTTACCTCCCATCCCCCCGGGTATCGTCAGGTCAAGAAAGGCCAAAACAAAAGGATCTGCGCTTCCACAAGATTCTTTAAAAGCTGTAATCGCCTTTTCTCCGTCTTCTACACATACGACATAATAGCCAAGGTCTGTCAGGAATAGTTCCATTGCATCTCTTAGTTCCTTATTGTCGTCTACAACCAATACCTTTCCACTGCCGTTAAGCTGAGAAAAACTCTCTGCAACTTTTTTTTCTGCTTTCTTTTTCGATGCAGGCAGACAGATATGAAAAGTTGTTCCCACTCCCTGTGTTGAATCGACTGATATATGTCCCCCATGCTTTTGAATTATAAAATATGTCGTTGCAAGTCCCAGCCCTTTGCCCACTTTTTTTGTTGTAAAGAAGGGATCGAAAATCCTGGACAAATGTTCATCGGAAATTCCTATGCCGTAGTCTTTAACTGATATCCTTATATATTCACCGTTTTTTAATAGTGCAATTTCTTTCCCGTCGATTTTGACAGAATCTGAATGAATCTCTACAAAGCCGCCGTCAGGCATGGCATGAACAGCGTTCATGACAATATTGGTGATTACCTGATATACCTGACCTTTGTCCACTTCTGCATATAAATGATTTTTAAGCTTAAAAACCGCCTTTGTGTTAGTTCCTTTCAAGGTAAATTCAGTCGCTTCCTCAAGTAATTCGTTTATGTTCATTATCTTTTTTACAGGTTCGCCCCAACCGGAAAATGCAAGTAATTGATTTGAAAGATGTTCAGCCTGACTGATTGCTTTTTCTATTGTTTCAAGTATCCTGTAGTTCTTGTCATCTTGTTTCGTCTTCATTTTTATTATCTGAATGTTTAGAAGAATCCCCACCAGATAGTTATTGAAGTCATGGGCGATACCGCCTGCCAGTGTTCCTATTGATTCAAGCTTATGAGTTCTTTCTATGTGCTCTTCCATTTTTTTCCTTGTCGTCACATCGCGAATAAAAGAGAAGAAATACCCCTTGCCGGCTGTTTTCATATAACTGGTGCTGACTTCAACATTTATGATTGCACCGTTCTTACTTCTGTGTAATGTCTCAAAACGATCATGTCCTTTCCGAGCGACGTTGTCTATATGTTTCGAGATATCCATGGACGATTCATTTGCTTCAATGTCATGAATACTCATTGTTAATAATTCATCACGGCTGTATCCTGTCATTCTGCAATATGATTCATTTACATCGATCAATCCGCCGCTGTAATCCACGGCCAGAAATCCGTCTTCCGTCGTTTTTATGATTGTGCTGTATTGTTCTTCTGCATGTTTATGATCGGTTATATCATGTGCATTTATTACTACTTCACAGATAGTCTTTTCTTTATCATACAGAGGATAGCAGAATATCTCCATAAACCTGTTGCCTCTGCCTTTAAAATTAAGCCATGCCCGGTATTTTATCTCCTGACCTGACAGACACTTGTCAATATTGCTTTTTATCGATGTCATGAATGTCTCTTGTCCGAAAACGTCCAATAGCGTATACCTTTTAATCACCTCCTTTTCCATATTCAAAGCTTTTGCATATTCATCATTGACCGTCAGATGTACATAGTTTCTGTCAATAACGGACATAAGTTCTTTAGATGAATTCACTATCTGTTCATATTTACGTAGTGTTTGTGAGGTGGTTTTTACGACATCTTCAGTAACCTGAAGAATCTCTTCAAGGATATCCGCTCCGGTTGTTTTCAATAGATTTCCTTTTACAGGATCATGTTCTTCTTTACCGGGCATTTTTGTTTCTTCCGCAAAGATTCTCTCTGTAAAAGGAGAGACTGCATACTTTGTATTTAAAGCAATTGGTTTAAACATTGTAGCGATTTCCTCTGTTATTTTGATCTTTGAGAACAGAAGAACAGTAAAGATACTATCGTCAACCAGCTTTCCTCCAAAGCCCAGAGCAGATTTGACAGAAAAAGGTATGACAAAATCATCTTTCGCATAAACAACCGGACTCTCTTTGGTGTCAGAGACAAAAAACACATTATAGACACTAGAAGAGTCTGTAATTCGCAGGGTTTTGTCTCTGTTTGATATATCATTTAATGTGATGCCGAATTGACTAAGCAACCCGTTAATCATTGGAGATGATGAAATAAAATCTTCATTTAACGGAATAATCTGATGCTCTTTTGATTTACGCCTGTCATTCCAAAGAGGCAAATCACCATGTGTAGACAGCAGTGTTAACCATTTTTCAGTATTACAGTATCTCTCGCCAAACTTTTTAGCTGCAAGGAGCTGCAATTCAAGAGGAAGTCTGCTAAAGGGCAGTGTCATAAAAAAACGCACCAAGACGAAATTATTTGACTTTGATTGAATATCAAAAAAATTCCTATAAATAAACCGGGTGATTTGAAATGCAATTTCCTCAGTTGAGTGGCATGAGTCAGCCATAGCACGGATAGCCTTACCCGCCTTAATCATATCAGGTAAGTTAAAATTCGATAAATTAAACATATAGAGGTATTGTCAAGTCTATTTAAATTCAAACTTTCCTGTTTCAAAAACAGAGATACATGCATCTACGACATCGGGCTATCTTTGCACACCTCTGTAATATATCGTTATCTATTCCTTTATGTACCTTCATTACAAGAAAATCGGAAGAATCCTCTGCAAGAAAAATGCATCCCTTAGATTTAAAACTCAACCATTCAAGTGACAGGATATTTGCCAAAGCGTATTCAAGTATCTTTTCAATTGCAATCGGTTTATGAGATAAATGTAGAAGAGAGCTTATAATGTTTTGGGCATCCTGATTTATACTAAGTTCTTACCGTGAAAAATAAGGTATATCTCTTTAAACAGACCACCGACCCCTGAACTCTGTGAACAATTACGATATTTCTATATATAAAAGACAAATATTATACTTGAAGCAATACAAAAAAATATGTCGGTAAAATGCTGATTTTTTTGTAGGTAATTTACCTACAAATTCTGAGTAAACCTCCATATATATGAGCAACATTTACACACTGAAAAATTACTCTGTGCAGATATTGCTCAAATTATGAGTCACCTGGATCGTTTATAACAAACTGAAGTCTGTATTTTCAATCACTACCATATTCTGACAGTTTGGCATGATCTTTGATATATAGATATTCGGTTACATAAAACAACAAACAAAGGAGGTAACAACAATGTCTAACGAATTCGCAAATATGAGTAAATCAGGTGGAGATTCCGAGATTGGATCGGCAAGTATGGCAACAGGAGCTGAAGGCGGCAGTGCTTCCGGTTCCGGTGAAGGTGATGTATGGGGATGGGGTTATGCCGAAGGCACCGGAGTAGCAAGCTCAAGCGCCGGAGCTATCGGTCAGAATGCTGTAGGCGCCTCGGCAGGCGGAGTAACTGACAATACCGATATCAGCTCAATCAATATTTCTTCGTAAATTAATCAGTGCTTAAAATAGAGATAACAATAAACCAATATAAGGAGGAATAAAAAATGTCTAACGAATTTGCCAACATGAACAAGTCAGGTGGAGACTCAAGCATTGGAGCAGCCGATATTTCTACAGGAGCAGAGGGTGGCGACGCCACAGGTACGGGTGAAGGAGATGTTTGGAGAGGCGGTTATGCCGAAGGAACGGGAATGGGTTACTCAAGTGCAGGCGCTATCGGTCAGAATGCAGTTGGTTCCGCTGCCGGCGGTGTAACTGATAATACAGCGATAGACTCTATTAATATCTCTTCCTAAATAAAATATCAGAATTCAGTAATTTGGCACAGAACAGACAAAGCAATTGCAGCTTTAAATTAACCAGGCCATGAAGATGAAGTTTTAAAGATTTTTTTTTCATGGCCTGCTGCAAGTTACAAAACAAATCTGCTTCCTGTCATTCTCGGATGAGAGATGTCAGGAGCATCTATTTCTTTCTTTCTTAAACAGTTGAATCTCCTCCAGGAAATCCAAATACGCCTCAATGCTGATCTCCCTCTCCTGTCTGTTTATTATAAATCTGTCAAGGGATAGTTCAATAGCGCCCAAATTGTTTGCCAAGAGTTAAACGGCAGTCAGCTGTCAACCATCAGCTGACAGCTAAATGCTGTTTTTAGATGAATGATCGCAAACACCGGGTCAGGTCGTTTATTTCTGCTTACTTACTGTCAGAAACTTTCGAATTCCTTATCCTGCTCGTCCTTGCCATGTCCCAAATCCAGCAACACGCCCCCAGGCTTTTCATCGGCTCTCTGTCTGACGTCCCTCTGCATACGCCCTGTTCTGGCTGTAACGTTCTGCTTGGTCCGATTCGACCGTCCCTGTGATTGTAAAGAAGCAGACCTCTGCCTCCTTCCGCTTCCGCCGGACTTGAAAAAGTCGATTATCGCTTGCAGATGCTCGGCCTGTGCGGAAAGCTCTTCTGCTGTTGACGCCATCTCTTCCGATGAACTTGCATTTTGCTGGATTACCTGATCCAGTTGCTGAATGGATTTATTTATCTGATCGGCGCCTGAATTCTGCTCCGCCGATGCAGCGCTGATTTCCTGTACCAGTTCCGCAGTTTTCTGTATATCCGGTACAAGCTTATCCAGTAATTGGCCCGCCTGCTCCGCAACTTCAACACTCGATGTGGCAATCTCGGTTATCTCTCCTGCGGCCTGCTGACTGCGCTCGGCCAGTTCTCTCACTTCAGCCGCCACTACGGCGAACCCTTTTCCGTGCTCACCTGCACGGGCAGCCTCTATAGCGGCGTTCAGGGCCAACAGATTTGTCTGCCTGGCGATTTCACCGATGATAGATATCTTGTCAGAAATATCCTTCATGGCTTTAACGGTCTTTTTAACGGACTCGCCGCTCTCTTTGGCGTCACCGGCAGCCTTAACTGCTATTTTTTCCGTTTGCAACGCATTTTCCGAATTCTGCCTGATATTAGAGGCCATCTCTTCCATGGAGGACGAAGCTTCCTCAGCAGCGGCGGCCTGCTCGGTCGCCCCCTGAGACATCTCCTCTGAAGAGGAGCTCATCTCGTCACTGGCGGAAGCGACATTGGAAGTCGCCACAGCGGCTTCATCCACCTGATGGAGAATATTTCTTGTGACAAGTACGGAAAGGACAATTCCTGCGATAAGCGCCGAGATGGTCAGAATAATGATCAGATTCAAAGCACTCTCTTCATCATGTTCCGCCTGAAGGGCCGATTTTTCAGTGAATTTCTCCACCTGCTTCAGAAACTCTTCCAACTCATGATCAAGTTCATCCGCTTCTTCCTCCACTTCTATGGCAAGTTTTTCAGCCTGTTGAAGTCGTCCCCTGTTTAAGAGCTCAAAAATCTCCTCCACATGTAGATCGAAATCGGCATGTTCCACTTCTATCACTTTAAGATGATCGTATATCTCCTGAAACTCTCTTTTTGATTCCATGGTTTTCGCCAGGTGAACAGCCTCTTCCGCAATTTCCTCTCCCTCTTTAATCTCCTCATCTACAAGCTTCGCATACTTCAGAAACTCCTCTTCAGCATGTATAAGCCTCCTTTTATCATTTAGCTCACCAAACCTGAGAGCTCTTTCAAGCCATATGGCCTGCTCCAGTTGATTCAAAGCAATCTCTGTCAGCACCTCAGTCAGAGGGATGTCCTGTTCGGCAATCTCTTTGATTTCGCTGCCAATATTGTTTAACTTGAAAATAGTGACGCCTGCGATGATTACCATTAATGCAATCAGAACCGCAACGATGCCGTATATCTTACTGCTTAATTTCAAATTATCGAGAAGAGTTATCCCGCCGCTTCCTCTTAATATCAGAAGAAGTACAATCAACACCAGTATGCCACCTCCAATGGCGATCCATGTAGTCGTGGAAATACCCTTTTCATGTACTTCCATCGGTGTGGAAGAGTGTTCTCTCCTTGTTTCTTTGTGCTCTCTCTTTTTTGTAAAACCGCCGGCGTCCTCACCATGTCCCGAATCACCGCCATGGGATGGCTCCTCATGTACAGCGTCACTATGCGCGGCTTCAACATGCTTTTCCGGTTGATGATGGACCGTGTGAGCCGGTTCAGGCCTATGATGCGCATCCTCTTTATGTCCCCCTGTTGTCGGCGAATGGGTAGTCGATGCAACCGGTGATGCAATATGAGTCTTAACAATACCGCCCTTGCTGACCTTGATCACTCCCCTTCCGTGTAAAGGCTGAACCGGCCTTGCGTTATGTTGAACAAGGGAGACGAATTTCTCCACCTGGGCCGAAGATACCTCTATAGGCTCATTGAACAGATACCACTGTACGCCCTCGGAACAGGGCGGAGTTGTCAGCGATCCGCTCCAATGGTAGTATGTACCGTTATGAGGAAGCAGGCTGTACGCATTTAACATAATATTATGATGTCTCTCTTCTTTATTAATGTCATGGGGCAGGTTGTCCCACAATGTCTGAATAAAAGGATTATGCCTCCCCTCCTTCATAAAAACGCCTACCACACCCAACTGTCCGTCTTCACTCTTATGAACCAGGTGTGCTTCCATGGCATAGGGAACGCCGTGAAAAATGTTTTCACTTGGGCTGTGAAACTGAAACTGTAGGAGTTGGTACACCTTACCGCCCGCTTTTATATAACTTCCCGGTGCGTAATTGATTTTTATCGTGCGCCCGTTATTGAGTATCTTCAAAGGCGTGTTGTTATAACTGAATTCAATATCGCCAAGGTCTGCATTTACCGTATCGGACACATCGATCGGAGACTGGCTCAAGCCTGTACGGCATGTCAAAAACTCCGGTGACAGCTCTCCCCAGTATTCAGGGCCTTCATGTCCGGTGTACCCCCAGTGCGGCTCGCCGGCGGTAACTGCAAAAACATGTAATGGTGCAAATACCATCCATGCAATCATACATAAAAGTAATCTTTTCATCTTCCCCTCCTTTTTTTTAAAAAAATTGTGAACATCTCACAAAACTGAGCTGTTTTAAACAGCTCTGCGCCTATACACTTTTTATGATGCTGGGAACATCTATGATCAAAGCAACTGTACCGTCGCCTAAAATTGTGGCGCCTGAAATGGAATGTACATCTCCATATACCTTACCCAGTGATTTAATCACTGCCTGCACCTCTCCATAGAGCCTGTCTACGGCAAGGGCCGCCTGTTGATCGGCATACCGGACGATGACAATGTTTTCACATTCCGCAGACACGCCGTTTTCGCTGAACATTTCAACAAGGCAAAGATATGGAATGGGTTTGTCATTGAAATCCACATATCCCAGTTTTCTTGCTTTTACCTGATCTTCCTCTGTAAGAGTAATGCACTTTATGATCATCTCCAAGGGAATGACATAAAATAAATCGCTGACACCAACCATGAAACCGTCAATAATCGAAAGCGTCAGAGGGAGGTGAATACGCATTACAGTGCCCTTGTTTTCCTCACTGTCAATATCTACAAAACCACGAAGAGCTTCAATATTCCTCTTTACGACATCCATTCCCACCCCTCTGCCGGACAGCTTGGTCACCTTTTCCGCCGTAGAAAAACCCGGTTCGAAAATGAGATTTAACAACTCTTTATCTGACATGTTTTTCTCGGCATCGGCAAATCCCTTTTCAACCGCTTTCTTTCGAAGCTTTTCAAGATCGAGCCCCCTGCCGTCGTCTTTTACCTCTATTACGATTGTTCCTGCATCATGATAAGCATTTAACTCTACCGTACCTTTGGCAGGTTTTTTCTTTGATATTCTCTCTTCAGCCTCCTCAATTCCGTGATCGATGGCATTTCTGATAAGATGAGTCAAAGGATCATTGATCTTTTCGATAACCACTCTATCGAGCTCTGTCTCATTTCCCATGATTTTCAACTCAATTTCCTTGTTGCTTTCTCTGCAGATATCTCTCACGATTCTTTGAAATTTATTAAAAGTCGCGCCTATGGGAATCATACGCATTTGCATCGTGTTTTCCCTGATATCACCAATCAGCCTGGACATTGTCTTTGCGGTCTTCAACAGAGGAGTATCCTTAATGCGCAGAGCATGCTGCCATACCCCTCCGCCTGCTATCACCATCTCTCCCACCATATTGATCAACTGATCGAGTTTCTCTGCATTGACCCGTATGGTCTTTAAATCTTTATCCTTTAATCTCTCCTGTTTCGTGACAGCGGCGTCAACAACCTTTTGGTCGACAACACCGGCATCTACAAGCAGCTCTCCGATAGGACGCCTCTCCTCCTCTTCCCCCTCTTCTTTGCCCGCTTTATCTCTGTTTTGATGTTCAAGAGCGTCCTCCAGCTCATTGTGAGTCAGCGCTCCGCCGTGGACAAGTATCTCTCCAATGCGAAGGGGGTCCTCAGGTAAATCATTGATTAGTTGGACATATGATTCTACTTTATCCCCAGGGGGAATGATCCTTATTGCACAATCCTCACGAACGAATTCAAAGACATCTTCTATCTCTTTTTTGTTAAAATCACTTTTAAACTCTATCTCGAATCCCAGATAACAACTTTCCGGGTCCATCTCCTCTATTTCCGGCATAGAGTCATAGAGTGTTGTGAGACTGACAATTTCTCCCAGTCTTGTAAGATAGGAAATAAAAGATATCGGATCCATTCCGTTACGAAGGACCTCTGTACCGAACCGTAAGGATATATGCCAGTTCTTCGATTCAACACCATCATTCTCCGTGGAATGTTTGTCCTTATTAACAGGCTCATTCTCAACATTAACAGGCTCATTCTCAACCCCCGTATCTGCAGGTAAAGCCGTATCATTTAAATATATTTTTAATTTACCTGTTAACTCCTCTCCTTTATGAATACATTCATCTGTCAGATTTGAACCATCCTGACACTCGATATCAATAAGCAATGAGATATGATCCTTACACTCAAGGAGCAGACCGATCATATCCGTTGTAATACGAACTTCTCCATCTCTGATTCTATCGAGGAGATTTTCCACCACATGGGTAAACTGGCCGACATTATCGCACCCGATAAGACCGGACGACCCCTTTATGGTGTGAGCCGCCCTGAACAGAGCATTTACAGCCTCCTCGTCTTCAGGATTATTCTCAAGAATCAATAAAGTATCCTCCATATCCTGAAGCATCTCAGAGCACTCGATCATAAAAATCTTTTTTGATTCCGACATCTCATCCATTGTATCGCTCATAATAATCCCCCCAATAAATTTAAGATTGAAGATGTATATTTAATTTTATGTAATTTCTCAATAATTCAAGCCCCCCCTGCCCCCATAGGCGTTAACTTAATAATTCTTCCCTGTAACTATTCACTATAGACCCTCATAAATGAAACTATTCTTTTACTCCCTCTCCCCCTTTGAAGGGGGAGAGGAGACCGGAGGGAATTTCTACGAAATTCCTTAATCGTTACACCAAACCTGTCTGGTTCCGGCTACACCGGGTTAGGGCTTAAAATAAATATTTAAGTTTGGGGAGGAGATTCCTCTTTATGGAAACAGATATTTAAAAGTTTTCGAAATCCTTGTCATGTCCGTCTTCCTTTGACAATTCACCCAGATCCACTGTTACTCCCTTATTTATTTGATTATACTCTTCGCCGGATGCAGCGATTCTTTCAGGAGGCTTCATTTTAAATGACCTTGCTTCCGGACGTTCCGATTTAACGATACGAGCCGCTTGTTTAAAACCTCTGTTATTTACATCCCTCACAGCATCGATTTTAAAATATGATATAACAAGGCTCAACTGTTCCGCCTTGGAGGACATATCCTCGGCAGAAGAGGAGAGCTCCTCCGATGCAGAGGCATTTTGCTGCACTACCTGGTCGAGCTGCTGTATGGCGTTGTTAATCTGTTCGGCGCCGCTATCCTGCTCCCTACTGGCCGCATTGATCTCCTGGACCAGCTCAGAGGTTTTTTGAATATCAGGAACAAGCGTTTTGAGCATCTCTCCGGCCCCTTCGGAGACCTTCACACTGGAAGTCGTCAACTGGCTGATTTCTCCGGCTGCGGCCTGACTGCGCTCTGCAAGCTCACGTACTTCCGAGGCGACAACGGCAAATCCCTTGCCGTGCTCACCGGCGCGGGCAGCTTCTATGGCGGCATTTAAAGCAAGGAGGTTTGTCTGCCTGGCAATCTCCTCGATAATGGATATCTTCTCTGCAATTTTCTTCATCGCAGAAACCGTCTCGTCAACGGACTTTCCGCTTTCAATGGCATTTTGAGACGCCTTAAGCGATATTTTTTCCGTCTGCTGAGCATTGTCTGCGTTTTGTTTGATATTTGAAGCCATTTGCTCCATAGAGGAGGAAACCTCCTCTGCCGATGCAGCCTGTTCCGTGGCGCCCTGTGACATCTCCTGGGCCGTTGAGTTCATTGCCTGACTGCTCGTTGAAACCTGAGCAGCCGTTTCCTGAACTTCCGACACCACGGCGGTCAGCTTCTCCACCATAGAGGCCAGAGTGCGCATCAATTTATCTTCTTCAGAGCGTTCTTTAATCGTAACCGTAAGATTTCCGCCGGCGACTTCATCGGCCAGTGCAGCGATCTCGTTTTCGGCGTCGATCAGGGTGTTGATATTCTCTTTGATCTTGTTGAAGTCGCCGTTATAGATATCTGTAATCTTTTCCGGTATATCGCCTTTGGAAATGCGGTCAATATAACCACCGGTAACCGTTATGGGAGAAACAAAGGCCTGAACCAGATCATTTAACCCGCTGATTAAATCCGCCCAGCATCCCTGATGTTTGTCGGCATCGCCGCGCTCATTCAGGTTTCCATCCTTGACAAACTGAATTAATCGGTTGTTTTCGTCTATGATACTTCGAATCCGATCGATCATTTGCGTCATGGCGTCGTATATACCTGTGTTTTGCTTACCACTGTCTTTAATCTCTATTGATAACAAGTCACCATCGGCCACCTTCCTGGCCATATCGGCCACCACAGCCGGCTCTCCTCCCAACTGCCCCATTAAGGATCGTGTAATGAATATGACGACAAGTATTCCAACGATTATCGCCGCCAATGTGCCATAGATAGAAACATTGGTGGTCATACTTGACGTATCGGCCGCCTCCTTTGACCTCACTTCCAACAGCCCGGCTTCTATGGCTACAAATTCATTGAGCATTACCCTCAACTGATCCATATACTTCTTTCCCGTACCTTTGCCCATAAAGGAAATGATATCGTCCATGGAGGCCTTTACCTTGTTCATTTCCCGACGCGCCTCTATTTCAGGATTGGCCGCCTTTTCCATCCACGAATTCGCCACCTTCTCTATCTCGTCTATGTCTGACAGACTGACTCCAAAATGAGGATAATTATTGACATAATCGCGCAGTTCCGAAAGATGTCCGCTCAATGACTCCTTTCCGCCGTGATAGGGCTCAAGGGATTCTTCCAGCCCTGTTAACAGAAATCCTCTCTGCCCGGTCTCCATATTCACCATATCCATCGTGGTCAAGGCGATCAGGTGCCTTCCCATGAGATCGTCGGCCTTTTCGAATTTACCGTCGATTCCGCCGAGAACACCCCTGAGACTGTCGAATATCTGCTTCCCTATAATCCTGGACCGCACCTCCTTAAAGTGCATGGCCGCCTTTTCACCCTTTACAACCTCTCTTCTCAGCTCTATGGCAGCCGCGGAAAACTCCTTGTCCAGATCGCCGGCCATTGCCTCCACCTTTTCAAGACGATCAACCTGGGCGGGATTGTCGTTAACGGTCTGCTTTAGCGCCGTTATGGTCTTGTTAAATGTCTCCTGACCTCCGTTATAGGGTTCCAGATACTCTTCGATTCCAGTCACCAGAAATCCCCTGACCCCGGTTTCCTGATCCACCAGGGAGGCTACGATTTTCTCTGCTTCTCCTATCACTTTGTGGGTGTGCTCAACCCACTTTGAGTTGGTAATCAAAGAGTTCACGCTGCTGTATACAACTGCTGAAATAACGACCATTGCAATTAATATGACAGCATAACCGGATATTAACTGTGTCTTGAATTTCATATTACCGAGTCCCATAATTCCCTCCTTTTTGTGTGAAAAACTTGAAAGATTAAATATGGTTCTTTTCAAAAAACCGATATAATGCGCTCTCTAAATCGCAAACAAATCATCAATCATCAATCATCAATCATCAATCATCAATCATCAATCATCAATCGTCAATCGTCAATCGTCAATCGCCAATCCCAACACTTCCTCTTTACGATATAAAGCAAACACTGCCCGCACCTTCTCGCTGACTCCTCTGATGTGCAAATTCTTCTGTCGTTTTTTCAACTCTCTATCAAGCAAGAGCAATAACTGAAAACCGGTTGTATCCATCTCGCTGACCTTTGACAGATCCAACTCCACATCTCCATTACCGGATAACCTCTCAACAAAAATGCTTTTAAGGTCCGCAGCGGTAAATATTGTCATCTCGTCATCGATTACTATTCTGTTTTCCCTAATCTCTGTTCTAACCATAACCGGCCTCCATTGTCACTTATATTTGAAATTGCATGTAACTGTTCACAGTGATCTGAGGTCAGGGGTCAGTTGAAGGTAAAAGGGGCTTTTTTATTAAATGCCATGAGCATAATTGGCATTTCCACCCCTTTCGGAATTCTTACCATGAAAAAAAGGTCAAACTCTTTATACAGACCACAGATACCTGAACTCTGTGAACAGTTACTATTTTTTAAACTTTTGCCTTCTGCCTTAAACCAAGTTTGGCGACCACTTGCCGGGTTAAGGAAGTATCAGCTTTTCTATTGCAGAGAGAAGGATTTCCGGTTTAAAGGGTTTTACAATCCACGCTTTCGCTCCGGCGGCCTTTCCCTCCTGCTTTTTTGACTCCTGCGACTCGGTGGTCAGCATAATAATGGGAGTGAACTTATACCTGGCATTCTGCTTAATGGCCTTAAGGAATTCAATACCGTCCATATTCGGCATATTAACGTCGCAAACCATCAGATTTATCTTCTGACCCGTTAGCTTTTCAAGGGCGTCTTTCCCGTCTTTCGCTTCGATTACTTCATACCCGGCCTTTTTCAAAGTCGTACCTGCCACCTGACGTAATGTCGCCGAGTCATCGATGATCATAATAGTCTTTCCCATAAGCCCTCCTTTTTGGATTGACGATTTTCTATTGTCGATTGTCGAATTTTTATTTAATCAGGCGATGCCTGATATTTTTCTCACACCTAATCCGGCATAGCCGAAATCAAACAGGTTTGATGTAACACTTAGGAATTTCTTTGAAATTCCTTCAGGTCTCCTCTCCCCTTGAGGGGAGAGGACTAAGGTGAGGGGTGACGGTGGAGAAGCGTAACCATGTCGAGTTCTGTATCACACCCCCTCACCGTTTCAAAAAAACGTTACTTCCGAAGCTTGGCCGCTGCCGTTAATTTTCGAGATATCGTTATCTCCGCCTGACTCTCCCGATCCGACAACACGATTATGGATATCTCGCTGTTTTTTCATTACATAGTACTGAAAAATATCCTTTGTATTAAAATTCGGCACGGAACACTCCCCGTCACAGTGGTGCTCTCCTTTATTGACACAGGCGCCAATCTTTTTGAGGTATTCGTCAGTATCCGTTATCGCCCTGATTATAAGCTCGATCTGCTGTCTGGTAATGTCCTGAAATTGTATATTACTCAATGTATCGATGATCATTGCGGAAACGGTATCGCTGCTTGTACTAACCTGGTCCAGTGTCTGGTTGTTCAGCTCATCCAGCCTCCTGTATCCCTCTCCCATATGAGTAAGCTGATCTTCCAGTTTTTTCAGGAGCTCCGATTCCGCTTTTTGAACATTTGCATTCAATTTTTCCGCGAACTGGTTTTCGATGCTTTTCGCCATCTCTACAATAGCCTGACCGATCTCTGTCGCCGCTCTTTCCGATTTATCGGAAAGCTTTCTCACTTCCTCGGCAACAACGGCAAACCCGCGGCCTGACTCGCCTGCGCGCGCCGCCTCAATGGTTGCATTCAGTGCAAGAAGATTTGTCTGATCGCTGATATCCTTGAGCATTTCCACAAGGTCGGACATATTACCGGCTTTATCCTTTAACTCCTCTACAATGGCAGTGTCCTTTTCAATTCCCGACAGGCGATTCTCTATATATTGCTGAAGATTTTCAACGGCCTCTTCATTTTCAGAGATAGTGGAGTGAGATTGAACCGCCAGGTTTTCACTCTCCTGCCTGAGATTGGACAGAGTATCGACTAAGCCGGACATCGATTCGTCTATCTCATTGAGCTTTGTAATGATATTTTGTGAAGCGGCATCGGTCTCTTCCACGACATTATCCAGATGAGAACTTGTAAGAGTATTCAATTCGGTCTGGGAGTCGAAAAAACAGTTCAGCTTGTTCAATCGAGTTTGATATTTCTCATCCTCTTCATAAAACTGTGCAATTACCCTCTTATCTTCAGCGTCTGTATTTTCCAACGGCAATCCAATCTTTTTTACCGTAAAAATATAAAGCCCTGCCAAAGACATCATTGCAATAAAGACATAAAATACCGTTAACTGCAAACCATCAGTATAGGGGTTCAATAAAAAACCGAAGAGTATTAATAAAAGAGCTGTTATAAAAGTAAACAGCAATACAAATCTTCCATATTTTTTTACATGAATAACCAGAATATCCTTACTCTCTGTCTCCTGCTTCTTAACCATGCCTCCTCCTGACTTATGTCTGTCAAACAGATTATAATCTTATAATCCTAACCCGGCGCAGCCGGAACTAAACAGGTTTGATGTAACGCTTAAGGAATTTCGAAGAAATTCCTTTAAAATCTCCTCTCCCCTTGAGGGGATGAGCTTTACCCACCCTTAACGCCGTGGGTGTCAAGGGTCTCCCTTGGGCGGAAGAAGGGCATGAGGATAAGACTTACGTATTTGAGGTAATGGTAAATGTTTAAAAATGGCATACATATCCACTGCGGTGTCCAGTCGCTGCAATCCTCGCCAGATACATTCCGTACCCGGCATGCCGTCTCTTTTACGCCCCAAATGTCCACCTATCGCTCCCACCATTACTATCGCCTGCT
>JAREWP010000038.1 GCA_029001845.1 Candidatus Magnetocorallium paracelense
GGTCGTGGCGTACGGAGCGGATATTGGAAAGAGCCTGAAGAGAGAAAAGAAACGGCCGCGTATGTTAAAGAAGATGGCGGATTTTTTCAGACGTCATGTTCTTATCATTTTAGTGGTATGGGTTATGTCTCATACGCTCTGGATATTGTGGGAGAGCGCGCCCTTTCTCATTGCGCCATTAGCGGGTGTTATAGTTGTTCTTTTATCTATTCAACACAAATACAGGAAAAAGGCGTTGACAGCAAAGGCATAGGGAATGAATAGTAGTGATGCATATGACGATTTGCAATATTATCTAAGGCGAATCAGGTCCAATAAAACGGAGCCCTTTGAAGTCAAGGATAAAAGGGCTTCATTTTACCGAGGTCTGAATAACTATGTTAAAAGATGTAATTACTATCTCAAAGTATCCGCATCCATTGGACTGACTTTATTCATACTCTTTTCTATTTTACAAATTTTCAATAACAGCCTGTTCCTCATGGAGGCGTCTTTTTATCTGCTTGTCACATCGATTTTAGTAAAGATCTTCGGTGTCCTCATCGATCTTGAAACAAGATTTCTGCAATATATCGTCGTTATCTTCATTTCCCTGCTGTTTACATTCTCTGAACCGGCTTTTTACTCCTTATACTGGTCTATTGCTCTCTTTTATCTCCTTTTTATCTCCCTTTCAAGGTGTGTTAAACTCAAGGCAAAGCTGTCTCAGCTTGATATGATGATAAAGAGGTCCGGCGGTTTCGGTCCATATCTGAACGAAAAAGAGAGCAGGCTTTTATCTCTACACGAGGAGCTGTGTATTAATGCTTTTGATGACCCTCTGTACAGGCGTTGTTTCAGTGTTACAAGCTATAAAAAGAGACGTGTCGTAACGGCTATTCCTGCTCCTGAAACAGATGATTACCTTCCTCCCGAATCTACTGTGAGGGTGGAAATATGGAAGCGCGATCCTTGGCGTGATTTGAGCAGTATAAAGGAATTTTTTACATGCTGCTTTTTAGGGGGCAGTCAGGACTCCGGAATCTTTGATTTCATGATGAGTAAGTCTCTTTCCATGCTCGATATGGTTTCATCAAAGGGGAGAACGATTCGCGTTCTGTTGATGGCTTGCATACAAAAAGAGAACAGAAAGCCCATCCTCGTTGTCAATGCCGTTTTCGGAAGGGAAGGGGGACTGATCGGATCCATAAATGACGACAATCGCTTTATCAGGGATCAGATAGAGGCCTATGCGAGGTATGTGGGATTCGAATGTGTGCTCTATAATGTCACACCTACGAATAAGAGACCGGGCCTCTTTGTTGATTTTATAAAGAGCGATGTGGGTGGGGATCCAAAGAGATTTAACTGTCGCCTCACGTCAACAAAGGACCCTCTAAAACTGGAGATATTTAACAGAAAGAGACCTGGCGGAAATCTCTATTTAACCCTTTTTCTGGAGATAATGGGTATTACCGATAATTATGCAGTCAGGGGTAAAATTTTGGCCTATTCCGTTGATTTAAAAATGTCTTCCCTCTCTTATCTTTTAAATGAGAACGTCTTAAAGCTCGATATAGAGAATTATGAAAGTGTTGTATCAAGAGGCATTACATTTAAGATTTCAACTCCGATAAAAGGCGAAGTTGTTCAAATCCTCCTTACAGAGTTTTTTAATATATTTCCGGAGATAGACGGTTCAGGGCTTCCCGATAAGATAAAGATATCAATGGCCGACACGAGCCCGCACCTTTCAGCCGGAGCAGCCGTAAAGGGATATCTTCTTTTGCACAATTCCGTATCAAGCATTGAAAAGCACTATTGGAGAGACCTTATTACCGGCCTTATTATTTGTAAATCGCTCTTGCAAAATCTCCACCCCCGGTACAGTGAGGAGCTTGTGTTTACATTAACAGACACCGCAATAAGGGGTTTAAACGAAAAGGTTTTGGGTGATCTTGTATATCTAAATCAGTTGAGTGAATCTATCAAACGGAACCAAACCGACAGCTTAATCGTCTCATTAATAGAAAGAGCCTTACAGTGGAGATATAGTATCGCCAAAGTGTTTAAGAGAAAGGAGATATTTTTATATATTACTGAAAAAGGCGGGTCGGAAGGTGATTCATTTTCACTTGCCAAGACCTTTTTCCATGAAAAGTTAAAGACATATAAAGGTTTTAGGGAGGAATATTTGAAGGGGCTCGACAACCATGAGAGGCCCATTGTTTATGGGATCATAATCAAGGAGATCGGTCATATAGTGGATGAATTGATCACTATCGACAAAATTCCCGTCATGTTTCCGATTGAGGAATTCAGAGAAATTGAAGATAGCGTCTCTCACTTCGAAAAGATGGCTCGTAAATTCAAGTTGCCTTTAAGCAGTGAAAGCACAGACAAGGCCGCTGCCATATTGCAGAGGTGCAAACTGCTCTCACGATTATCTGAAATTGAAAATATGGTCATAAAATATCAAATAGAGAAAGCGCGTGACGCACTGATAAAGATTAGAGACAGTGAGCATGTTTGGAAGAGCGATCCTGAAGTATCACGAAAAATAAAAGGCATTAAGAATAAGCTTGTATTTGCGCCATTAAACAAAATTACAGAGAAATTAAATATGGATCAGCATTTTTAGACAAAGAACAATCATAATAAAATCGTAACTATTCAGACAGGATTACAAGATAAATAAAAAATTAGAAAAAATCATGTCGATCATGGATTAAATCCTGAAAACTTAAAAAAATAAATAATAAAAAATCTTAAGCACGATAAATCCTATGATTAATAGGATAGAATATCTTGTTTTATCCTGTTAATCCTGTCAAAAAAAACGCTGATTCAGGTCACAAGCTTGATCCTGCATATATAGAAATAAAAAAAATTGTATGAAAACTTTAATGAAAATCTTGAATAACGAAGGTGGCAGCATTGTTCGTGGTTTGGAAGCTGGGGTAGTCAGGAGTTGTGTTGACTTTTTACCGATAAACTCAATCAAAACCACTACAAAATCTTCTACTCTCCCCTGTCCACACTCAGCACTACGGACTTCTACAGGCAACTCTGCTCCTCACTGTGCAATCGCTCTTTTTGGAAAAAATCTCAAATGTTTAACGCCATTCAGTCAGGCATCAAAGACTATGTCGCCAATAATAAAATCTATAAATTGTCCCTATATCCTATACTATATCCTATATCCTCCTATATCACCCCCATTCTCTATGGTCCGCCCCCCCTTGTGCCTTGTTTGCTAGATATGGTCAATCAAGACTAATCGTTTGTTGAACAAGAGCATAATTTTTGTCTGTCGGCATGACAAACAGGCAGGCCCCGCTGCTTCTTTCCGCCCACAATTCACCAAGAACTTTTTTTTCTTTCGATTCCTCATTCCACAAGTGGCCGCCCTTGTATTCAACAACGACCACTCTCCCGTCTTTCAGCTTGCAGACAAAATCAGGATAAAACTTGTCGGTTGATGTTTGCAGCCAGAAAGAGTGACCGGGACGCCTGACAGGATTCCGCACCCAAAACTCAACTTCATCCATCCTGTCGATGAATTGGGCGCATTCAAATTCTTCACCTTTGTCCTCTATATCGCCTATTTCCGGGTAGTAATGCTTTTAAAACTCATACCTTCCCCGATAGGGCTTTGAATAGACATACTTCCGGGGATCGGCGGCATAAGAAAAACAAATTTCCGGCGTTACAGTCACTTCACTTTTTTTACCGAACAGCAATAGTTGATACGCTTTATGCCGGGCGTCGCGCCTGTGCCGGTCGATCTTCCTTTCAGTAAGCTTTTTAAGGCGGTATTTATCAAGGACAAGGCGGTCAAGGGAGATGCCCCGTTGCTCGATTAGAGCCTGGACAAGGCGTGTTAAAAATATGCCGGTATCTTCCGGCGAAATGTCGATATGCGGGATATTTCGGTCAAGCCAGTGGACAAGCCCGGCCACACTCCAGTTTGCATCACCGGCGAAAAGTTCAATTTGGCTTTGCAGCGTGGAAATAAACCGGGCCGACACCCGGCCGCTTTCGGTTATATCTATTTCGCCGCTCTGTGCATCCGGCCTCTTGGCTGAATATTCTTCCTCGGTAAGCAGTGCATCGCATTTTGCCAGTTCCCAGGGATAATCAAAAAAATGTGTCTCTTCAAACTGTTCGAAAAGGCTGTCCTGCTTTATCGACAATACCGGCACGGCAAAAGGTATTTTCTTTTCAGAGGGAGTGCGTTTCTCTTCTTTAGGGTTCTTACCGGTAGAAACAAAAAACACTTGGTCGACTCCGGCCTTGCCTCCATCGGTGTTACAGATTGACTTTATCTCCTCCCGCTCCTCTTCGCTCATTTCACCATTGAATGAAAGCTCCTTGCTCAGTTCATCAAAGGTAATCTTATTGCGGGTTTCCGTAGAGAGTTTTTCAATTTCCGGCTTCTCCGGCATTGTGACTGTCACCACTCCCATGAAGGGCTCGATCCTGTCAAAGGGAAGCTCCTGTTGCTCTTCCCTGCCGGGGATAATAAGGTCTTTCGCTTCCTGCCTTTCAAAGCCGTTCTGCACAAGGGCGTCGGTCAATGTATTGGCAATCTCGGAAAAGTTAGGTGATGCGGCGAATGCATAGGCCATATTCAGTTCTTCATGATTCTTCCATGTCGCCCCCGGCAGTCTCATCACCCGGCCCAATATTTGCTCGATGGCCGTTGTCGAACGCGATTCCGCAAGGCTGCACAGCACATAGGCGAAGGGGCAGTCCCAGCCCTCCCGCAGCGCCTGAATGGTTATTACATATCGAATCGGCGAATCGGCCTTTAAAATATCTATCCCTTCAAGCTCTTTAGTCGCACCTGTTGCGGTGGCAATCTGTTCTTCGGGGATTTTATGGTCTGCAATCAGGCATTGTCTCACCACATCCACGGAAAGGGTTTCCCGCCCCTGCCGTTGCGCCTGCGCTTGAATGAGCATCAACGGGCGGATATATTCTCCGGTATGCCGCCTTTCCATGGTTGCTGTTTTTTCAAGACCGCTGCGACAGCGGATAGCGTCGGAAAGCAGTTCCTTCCAGTCCGGTCTTGTATCGAGGCGGATCGGCATTTTTATCATTTGAGAAGATTTCAGATCAGCGGCGGACGCGCTGTACAAGACATTACTGGCATGGTCTTCCCTGGCGGGAGTGGCGGTAAACTCGATAATGCAGGATGGGTTGAACCGGGCCAAGGTTTCAAAAGAAAGTGGAGTTCGGGAATTATGCGCCTCATCGACAATAACGACAGGCCTTCTCAACCTCAATACATTGGCAAGGGAATGAATGGTATTTCCGCCTTCTCCTTTTTCAAGGGTGTCCGTAAAATGCGGCGGGATCCCGCTGAAATTGTCCATTAAATCTCCGGAGTCCCTGTACACTCTCCGGCCGACCGAATCTTCCACCCGGAAGGCCTGCATGGTTGTGATAATAATGTTTGCTCCCTCGTCAAGCTGCGCCCGTTTTACATACAGGGCCGCTTCCACGTCAAGGACATTCACCGCGCCGACCGTTGATTCCACTGCTTGCCTGTAAGGATGGTTACGATTGCGCAGCGCCTGAATGGTTTGTTCTAAAATGGCATTGGAAGGAACAAGCCACAAAACAAGGGGACTTTCGGTCTGCGCAAGCTCTCTTGCTGCAATCCCGATACTGTGACAGGCCACAATGGTCTTGCCGCCGCCCGTTGGAATCCGCAAACAGACATAAGGCAGACCCGGCAGCTCATCTACCTTATTGTAAGGGACGTTTATCCCTAAAGTCTTCCCCGTGACCGAGTAAAAAGAAACATTGGCGTCCCCGGTGCGGGAACACTCCTGAAAATATTCTCGCAAGGCGTCCAGAGCCCATTCCTGATAGTCTTTAAGCAAAAACATCAATCCACCTTCAATTCATAGGGAATCTGACGGAAAACCGTATTTTCCTCTTTCAGTCTGGCCAAACCCACTCGACAGCTTGTCCCATACACCACTTTAGGGCCATCATGGGACGGCAAATCGGCAAGAACGGCGCGGGTAAGGGCATTCCCCCCCTGCGGTGTCTTGTCGCCTAAAACGCCGTTATAAAGAAGATAAACAGCGGTGTCGTTATGTGCGCCGATTAGCGGGGATTCGCCGGAAACCTCGTCAGGCAAGGGTAAGCCGGTCTCCTTGAAGAACACAAATCGGGCAAGGTCGATGAAGGAAACGGTTTTGGCAATTTGACCGGTATTGTCAAACAGAGTTTCGCCGAGGGCGCAGAATTGAAAGCCACTTCCAAGGCCTGGAACATCTTCTGTTTTATCATTGGCGCCTTTCTTCATATATCCTTCCACGACACTTTTCATTCTAGCTGCGGTAACTTTACAGCAAATATCTTTATCCATTTCCACTAGAATGAACTTACGACTACCACTATCCTCTTTATTCTGCGAAAGTACAGCTTGCCCTGCCCTTTACCCATAAATCACTCCTCGGTAGCCTACCCACCCCTGAGCGCGTATCCTTCGCACAAGAGTTGTAATGTGGCATAACCCCGCCATATTATCTGATGACCCGGAGGAGGGTCATTTGCACGGCCAAGGTATCCACCCACCTTCGCCACTATTGTCACTGCCAAACCTAATGAATCAGGTAGAGCAGGATATTCGCATGATGAAAGTACGACAGAAAATCTCAGGTTGCATTCGTACTTACAATGGTGCCCTCTATTTTGCCCGTATCCGCAGTTATATCTCTACTGTCAGAAAACACAGCCAGGATATTCTCTCTTCTATTTACTATGCCTTGCTCTCTAATCCCTTTATACCTTCATATACTTAATGTCACATATTTATACCTGAGTAGTTACATCTTTTTCAGATTTACTACTGTCATGTCAAGCATCAATTGACGGATAAAGTCGCAATAGTTTGATTCTTGCGTCATCCGTGCTGAACTGCCAATTCACAACTGATTTATGTTTATTGCGATACTCCTGCCAAGCGGCTGTTTCTTTCCTAACATCTTCTATGTTGTCAATTCTTCTGCTCAGGCACTGACCTGTGAGCACATTTAATTCTATCTCTGCAATATTCAGCCAACTTCCATGTTTAGGAGTAAACACAAAATCAAATCTGTC
>JAREWP010000067.1 GCA_029001845.1 Candidatus Magnetocorallium paracelense
AATGAAAACCTCCTCAGCTTCATCTCTTTGATTAGTTTTTCCCTTAACGGGGTCATGGTTAAATACCTCCTTTTGATTTGAGTTGTGTGATGCCTCTCTTATCGTCTGTTTTGGAGGTTTTCTTTCAGGAAAGGTTATTATTGCAGGACTTTGGAATTGTCTCTTTGCGGGATTGCTTTTATTGTTCTTTTGTGGTTGATTTCAATTCTGTGGGTGGGGCTAAGTCTTCTACCGCTTTAGCGGTTTAGTTCAACAAGTTATTATACGGAAAGATAACCACTAATCTGTGTTTCTAATATTAGACATTTATGTCTATATTGAAAAACTTATTTCTAATAATAGAAACAATAGAAATGTCTAATATTAGAAACTTCTTTGATTTTATGGCTTAGCTGTTCTATATTTCTATTATTAGAAACTTATGTCTATATATAGAAATTATTTGTATTATTTAAAATTCATAAAACTTTCCAGTATTAGAAAGTTTTATGAATTCCTGCCTCAATCACCTTTTATTTCTAATATTAGACATTTATTTCTATATTTAGAAACTCACTTATAATATTAGAACCAGATCATTTTCTATTTATTTTTAACAATTCTGCCTGTTAAACTTAGAGCTGCCACATCTTTATAAGCGAGCTCCCATACTCTCTCATCTCTATTCCATTTACCACCGGCTGCTTTAACAAGATTTACTAATTTTGATTCATTATAACCAATGGACAATCTCATAATTTTATTTTAGGTATTCTTTTAGAATCCTTATACCAAGGAGCTTTTTCAATGATCAGCTCGACAGTCTTGGTTTTGACATTCTGCACCTCATCATATCTATAGCGAATACATACCAGATCTTCACCATATTTATTAAGCAACTTTTTAGTACCACTTTGGCCCGGAAGCAACGTTCTTAAGGTTTTCATAAAATAGCAGTAAAAGTTAATCTCTTTTTCTATGTAAACTCGTAGTTATAAGTTTATGGCAATGATCTTTTCCACCCTTTCAGGTAAAGGATGCATGAAGATAGTAAGAGAAAATTTATCTCCCCAGATTGTAGATAACCTGACCGAATTCAATTGACTTGATTATTAGACTGTAATTTTTGTATATTTTTACATGATTAATATTCCACAGAATATTATCAACAGCTTTGACGATTTGCTAATTAAACGGTCTATAGAACAGCAATATCATAGACACTATAAAAAATGGCTGCGTTATTATCTTGATTTTTGCTGGAAATATAATCATCAGGACGTTGATAAAACTACTCTACCCTATTACATCAAAAAACTGCAAGAAAAAAATCAAAATCAATACATGCAAAATCAGGCTGCTCATGCTATATCTCTTTATTATGAATTAACAGAGATGAATAATTGCAAGAATCAAAAAGTTGAACCAATGAAAGAATCTTTTCAAAAACTCACTGTCGGGGATAAACGAAAGGAGTTTCAAAAGATTGGATACGTAAAAGATTTAGAGAGTAAAGATACAAACAATTCCAATAATGAAGCACCAGGAAGCTTACAGATAAGAGAACCGGTTAAAATATCTCCAACAAATGAAATAAAGAACAAGCAACAGAGGACAATAACAACTAAGAAATCAGCAAATAGAAATCCAAATTTTGAGAAATGGAGCAAAGCCCTTGACGACTTAACCGCTGAAATCAGAGTAAGGCATTACTCACGGAAAACCCTTAAAACCTATGCTCAGTGGGTGAGAAAATTTCAATTTTATCTAAAAAACAAGAAACCTCAATTATTGGATTCCTCAGATGTAAAGGAATTTTTAACATACCTGGCAGTGAAACAAAATGTATCAGCCTCTACACAAAACCAGGCTTTTAATGCGCTTTTGTTTTTCTACAGGCATGTTGTCAAAAGAGATTTCGGAGAGCATAAGGATATTGTAAGAGCAAAAAAGAAGCCTTACATCCCTGTAGTCTTGTCACGAGATGAAGTCAATACAGTTATTTGTAATCTCACTTATCCATTCGATTTAATCGTTAAACTTCTTTATGGCTGCGGTCTGCGACTTTTTGAGTGTCTTACCCTGCGCGTTAATAATTTTAATTTTGACAATTGTGTTGTAACGGTGCATGACGGAAAAGGGAAAAAGGATCGGACAGTTCCTTTGCCGGAAAAAATCCTGCCCGAGCTAAATCTTCACCTTGAGAATGTAAAAGAGCTGTACCAGAAAGATCTTAAGGCAAAATATGATGGTGCTTTCATGTTCGATTCCATAGAGAAAAAATACAAAAATTGCTCTAAAGAATTGATATGGCAGTGGTTTTTTCCGGCGTAACAATTAACTGTTGTTCCTGAAACAAAAGAAAATAAGAGATACCATCTTCACGAATCGCATGTACAAAGGGCTATAAAGAGGGCAGTGCAAAAGGCAATGATCTGTAAACGTGTTTCTGCTCACACATTCCGCCACAGCTATGCCACTCATTTGCTACAGGCAAACTATGATATTCGAACCATTCAGGAACTGTTGGGTCACAGCGATGTCAAAACCACAATGATTTATACACATACAATAAAAGGATTAGCGACTAATGCAGATATCAAAAGCCCACTTGATTTTTAACTGAATTACTCTCAAAATCAAAAAATATGTTTTAGTCTCTCATGTTTTATCTTTTTCTACTTCTCAGGTACTTGAAAAAAACCTCAGATTCCTGATCTATGTGAAGAGTTATCCGAAGATATGATTTTCATGACTTTGTCATGCAGGCTCACTTTCTTCATACAGAGTCTCTGGCGCGATATCTGCTCCATTCGGCCATGAAACGCTCCAACCATCTACAAAAAATTTCTTAAAATAGTTTATGTCTTTAAGAGGTTCAAAGACCTCTCCCTTTAACCACTTAATACAATCCGCAATCTTTTCTTCTCCGTTATCGAATGTTATTTTTATTTTATAATCGGACAGGTACTTTGCGTCAATTACTACGGGCATATATTCCATTATTACTTTCTCCTTTAATCAAGAGGTGGAATCTTATCAATTAGTTTACCTTGTTTGGCTTTTTTCCAATTTTCCAAAAGCTCTTCCCCATGCAAGGAAGCCCACTCTTTTATAAGTTTCCTGGCTGTTTTTGATTTTATATTACCTTTCATCATCTTTCCATCAAAATCAAACATACCTCTTTGTCCTTGATATTCCGCATGAAAATGCGGAGGGTTATGTTCATTATGAAACATTCTGATGATTATCCCAAAAAACATCGATACATATGGCATTTCTAATTCTCACGATGCTACATAGTACTGCCTGCTTTTTACTTAAAAGTCGCTATAAATACTATGTTAAAAAAATTGAACAATTATTTCACAACCGTCTCGAATTCCCGATCACGAAAAGACTGCTCAACAGCATTGCTATGACAGCAAAAAGAGGGGATATTTTTCCGATGATTGCAAGGTAGACTCCGATTAAATTATAAATCGAAGCCCAGAAGAAATTTGTGTAAACCTTTTTTCTTACCTGCCTGGAGAGGTATATGAGGTAGGGTATTAATTGAAGATCGTCGCCAAGGAGATTCACCTTTGCAGATTCCCTTGTCAGTTCCGTTCCGCAGCCCATTGCAATTCCGATATGAGCCGCCTCTAAAGCAGGGGCGTCGTTTATGCCGTCTCCCACCATCGCTACCATTTGCCCCTTCTTCCTCTTATCAATTTCCTTTGCTTTATCAGCCGGCATAAGCCTCCATTTTATTTCGTCGGCCATGAGTTTTTCCTTGATCTCCATGGCCCCCTTTTCATCGTCTCCTGTAAGGATTCCCGTCTTTATCCCCATCCTTTTGAGAGTATCGAAGGTCTCGACAGCACCCGCTCTCAGGGATTGAGTAAAGTGAAAAAAACCTATAACCTCTCTTTCTTCAACAAGTAATACAATTGTACCCTGATCGCCTGTTGTTTTAATATGTTTTATAATATCGTCTCCCAATGCTATATCCATTGACTCCACCCATGACAGACTTCCCAAAAAATATCTCCTCTCATTGGCTATCCCCTCAATACCCTGTCCGGGATGAGTCTTAATATCAGTTACATCCGACAATTTCAGTCCTTTCTCCCCAGCCTCTTTTACCATGGAAATCGCCAGGGGATGGGTGGAATGAAATTCAAGAGAGGCTGCAACGGTAAGTATCTCATCTTCCGACCTTCCTATGCCGGGATGAATTTTGGACAATGCTAAAGCGTGAGATGTAAGAGTCCCTGTTTTATCGAAAAAAACGGTTTTTATCTTTGAAAGCCCCTCCAATACATCGGCACCCATAATAATAACACCTCTGCCGGCAGCAACACCGAGTCCCCTCCATATAGCAAGGGGCGCTGCTATGCCAAATGCACAGGGGCAGGAAATCAAAAGAATGGATAGCATCCTCATGATAGCGGTAGAGGTGTCTCCCTTGGAAATCCAGTAAAAAAGACTTCCTATGGCAATCGCCACAGCGCCTGGGGCCAGATATGCCGCGATTCTGTCTCCAATTCTTTTAATATGAGAGGGATTTTTTCTTATGCTCTCCATTAACCTCTCTATTTTTTTAACGACAAACTCCTCTCTGTGCTTTCTGATCTCCACAGTGAAGTTACCGTCAATATTGATGGAACCGCTGAACACCTCCATATCAACGTTTTTGACCACCGGTTTGCTCTCTCCGGTGAGGAAAGATTCATCTACCGACCCTGTACCGTTGATCACAACTCCGTCCAATGGTATCCTCTCACCTGGTCTCAAAATGACAATATTGCCCGGTGAAACCATGTCAGAAGAAATCATTTCAGTGGATCCGTCATCTCGTTTAAGCATGACTTTATCGGGAAGCATTGACGAAAGGCCCTTTATAGACTCCGAAGCCTTCCATCTGGCCCTTGAATCGATATATCGACCAAGAGTGAAGAGAGTGAGTATCATAGTGGCTGTTTCATAATAGATCTGACCGGTTCCCGTTAATGTGGCCTGAACGGATATAGCGAATGCAGAAACAGCGCCGATCAGGATTAGGGCCTCTGTGGCTATCACTCTGCTTTTAATCGAAATATAAGAAGACCTGACTATGGGATAACCGAGAAGGAGAATAACGGGGATTGAAAAGAGGAGCATAATGTACCGAATCGGTTCTGCGAACTTATCGGGTACTATGATGGACGCGTATTCTCCCCCGCGCAGGGGGAGACTCAGCATCATTACATTCATGGTGAGGAGGAGGCCTATGCCGAATTTTCCCAAAAGGGCCTGGCTGAGACCTTCCTCACCTTTTGTACCGGTTATCTTATATACAAGCAGACATCCGGCGCAGCAAAAAGACTCGTCTATATCGCCTATCTTCTGCTTGCGGCGGCTGCTCGTTACAGGTAAACCGCACTGATAACAACTTACTTCCCCTGAAATTCCGTTTGCCATATGATGGAATCCGGCTTGCCTCCCTCTAACCATAAAGAGAGGTCAGGGAAAAAGTATGAAGTTGTATATCCTATTATTAGCAATGCCATGGATAGGACTAACAGTACGATCAGCCATGTGCCTTTACCGCCTGCATAACCAAATTCTTCATTGTTGTCCATGTTGTCCATTGATTTTTCCTCCTTATCCCTTATTTTAAATCACTGTCTGCGAAACTTCTTTCCAGATCGAGCATTTCGTAAGCAGGCTTTTCTATATCCTTGAAATGACCCTTAAGATAGGCCCAAACAAAGAGAGCGACAAAACCAAGGGCTACAAAGAGATAGTTGAAGAAGGGCATTACGAAACCTGACATGCCCTCTTCTACCTCCACCATAAAATAACTGCCGACCTTAAGAAAGAAGCTGATGGCACCCGGTATGATGACCAGGAACATAGTGACAAAAACAATTGTTTTTTCTTTTTTACTGAGACTCATAATTATAAACTCCTTATTTCCTCGCCAGTTGATACATATTTCCCTTTTCCCAGCTTCCAAGCCATTGCATGTATGCAACCATGGAGAGCCCTCTCTTATTGGGTTTGCCGTTGTCATCATAGAACCAGGTATAACTGGGCATAACCGAATCGGGAACTACGCCTGAGGTATCTTTAAAGTGAGCGATATGCCAGTCGTTACTGTGTACGCCTGACTCTCTTATAAGGTCCGGCCCTACCCTTCTCGTTCCAAGAAGCTGTGGCAGTTGCATTAGTGTTGCATACTCTGAAGGATAAGAGACCTTACCGAATCTCAGCTCTTCCTTTGACACCGGCCTTACGAACTGCGAGTGACAGTGCCAGCAGGCTTCAGCGATATAAGACTTCTTGGCTGTCTGAAGGGCTTCTATAAAAGCCTCTTTCATTCCCATGTTGGGGAAAGCATTGTTAAATTCATTGGGATAATCCTCTTTGAGCATCTCAAACTCAGGGGGAATATTTTCGGCAATATCCTCAAAAGTTTTAACGGGAATCTCTTTTAAAGAGAGCCACGGCGCTACGGCCTGCCAAAATGTTCCGAAAGCAAAAAGGATGATTCCCACAAAAAGAGCGATTGTGGCGAATTCGAACTTATTTCTCTGTCCGCTCATGCCGCACCTCCTGAAGCCTGAGGCTGATAGGAACCGACAGGCGCCTTTTTACCTGTCATAAAGAAATTATAGGCATATGCAAAATAACCGGCTGTCATCAGGAGACCTGACAGAGTTCTTACGAACCAGAAAGGTATCGAGTATCTGACGGACTCCATCCAGGGATTGAGACCCCACCAGTTAAAGCCCTGTACAAGACCTGCGGAAATAAGATCAACCCACATAAGCTCCATGCCGATCATAATGAGCCAGAAAGCCCACTCGTCAAGTGCTCTGGAGTATGATGTCTCCACGCCTCTGACTTTAGGCCACAGATATGAAATGAATCCCAGTATCCAGAAGCCGAATGTTCCAAACATGATAAGGTGAGCATGTCCAACTACCCAGTCTGTAAAGTGAATGACTTTCTGTGTCGTGAGCAGTACCTGGAAAGCGCACTGTAAGCAGGTAATGGCGTAATTGATTATACCGATAAATAACCATCTTGTCGGCATGCTGTGCTTTAAAGCCTCTGCATTGCCCCTGAGGGTCATAAGGAAATTAACGATAACCGATACAACAGCCAGTTCCAGAACTACCGTTGAAAATACGGCTGCATACTGAGCGTACATCGGTATGGGACTCCAGAGATAGTGATGAACGCCCTGAAGGGGGTAGAAGAAAGCCAGTCCCCAGAAACCGAGAAGAGATAAGGCGTGACTCCAAACCGGCTTCCTTAAAAGAACAGGGACAAAGTAATACATCAGACCCCAGCCGATAGGCGTAACATAGAGTCCCACGGCATCGTGAATCCATGTACCCGTTATGGCCGCCCCTGCAACGCCGGGAACAAAAAACTGCGGAATATAATTACCCATGATATAAACCATCGGCACCCATACAAATCCTGCGATCAGATACCAGTTTGCCGCATAGAGCGCTTTTTGAGAAGCATATTTGTATATAGGCGTAACGAATACAACCAAGGTCAAAAGAAGCCATACAACAACAAAGGGATCTACATAGATTGGTGTTTCTCCCCACTCAATGGCCTGGGCATGGCCCGCTAAAAGACCTACAACAGTAGCCAGAATAGCGCCCTGGAGGGCCCAGAAAGAAAACCACCCGATAGGCTTACCGCCGAACACCTTATGTCCCGTAAGCCTTGGCACCGCCCAGTGAAGCGCTGCCGTAAAACCGTTGACAATAAAGGCGTAAACAGCCCCATTCGTATGTAACATCCTCAGTCTGCCAGGCGAAAATATCTCAATACCGCCCAATGGATAATGGCCGATAAATTGGAGCGAATAGAGCACTCCTACAATAAATACGATACCGAGATAGATTACAGAGGCCATGCAGTGGGCGTAGACAAGATTATAATTGATTAAATCACTTCTTTCCTGTGACATGTACTACCTCCTTAACATACCCATAAAATCGAGAACATATGACGTAAGATGCCATCTGTCTTCTTCGTTTATCACATTACCAAAAGGAATCATCGGCGTCCCTTTTACCCCGCTGGTTACGGACATATAAATGTCTTCTACAGTGGGACCCCTCTTTATTACCCTGTTATTAAAGTTGGCGGGCTTAACGGAATCCTTGTTACAGTCCGTTCCGTTCCATCTCATTGCAAAGGTAACATTTGGCCTGCCGCTTTTTGTACCGTGGCACATTGCGCAGTTAGCATCAAAAAGCTCTTTCCCTTTGCTAACCGATGCCGACGTTCCGACAAAACCGGGAACACCGGTGCGAGTGAATTTAACTCTCGGTTTCTCCGAATCCCACCTGTCTGAGAGACTTATTAAATAATCTACAACTGCATTTGCTTCCATTTCAGGCAAAAGTCTGAAAGAAGGCATGGAAGAAGGGGGAAGACCATTTCTGATGGTATATTTCAAATCATCAGACGTAGGCAGCGAATTCGTCGTTGTCGTGAATTTATACATGCCTGTTGTAAAATCTCTCGGCTTAATTGTCAGGTCCCCGGCTACTGTTCCCTTGCCGTCTCCCTTGTCACCATGACAACCGATACAGTATTTCTCGTACACAATTCTGCCATCAGCTACATTGTCCTGTGAATAAACCGGAGCAACGCTGCCGAGTATGAGCACCAGAGCTGACAGAAGGGTGACGGTTCGAAACACCAAGTGAATACTATTCATACTCTTAAACCTCCTCATAAAATTTATAAATTTAATGTAATATTTACTAAATCCTAACACTTATAGATCGACTTTCCTATCGTCCCATAAGCTTTAAGGTATAAGAAACAAGGTGCCATCTGTCATCTTCGCCCAATGTATCCTCATAGGAAGGCATTCCCGTTCCGTCAAGACCTGTCGTAAATGTGATATAAATATCCTCGGGAGCAGTTCCTCTTTTAAGAGCACCTGATGTAAAATCGAATGGTACCATTTTATGACCCCAGTCATCTTTAAGCTTGTCAGCCTTTGGGCCTGCGCCGTCTCCTTTATCACCGTGACATTCCCAACATTTCATATCTTGATAAATCTTTTTGCCTTTTTCCACTGAATAGGATTTTCCAACCCAGTTCGGCATATATGTTGTGATAACATCGCAGGGATCTTCCTCCTCCCAACGTTCGGAGAAGGACTCAACGTACTCTATCAACGCCATCTTCTCCTCTGGTGAGATATCGTTGAAAGAGGGCATGAATGATTTGGGAATACCTGTAGAGATAATCCGCTTCAAATCGTTCTCGTCGGGCAGACAACCGGTTGCAGTAGTACGAAATTTAAACACTCCAAGCGTAAAATCTCTTGAATAGGTGGTTATCTCTTTACCGCTTTTTTCAACATTTGTGTTATAGCAGACTTCACCCTTGCTGTCTCCTTTGACACCATGGCATACAGCGCAGTTGATTTTATAAATCTCTTCGCCGTTTGCATTTCCGCCATAGGCATTTTCAGCCCCTGTCAGCATCACTGTCATTATCAGTAAAATGGGCAGCGATAGCAGAGAGAGCACAAAAAATCCCTTCCTCTGTTTCTGATGCATATTTTTTTCCTCCTGAATTAAGATTTCGGAATGAAATTAATTATCAGATTGATAGTTATCGAGGCGTCAGGTTTGACAAAAGTCAATCCTGACGTCAAGACATCTTATTTAGAAAAGGTGTGGTCAAGAGTCGTTGCCTGACCTGCCTCTACCGTTATTTCCTGTTTTACTTCTCCAAAGCCTTCATGCCAAATGAGCACTTTATAAGTTCCTGCCGGAATATCCGTAATTTCGAACTTGCCGCTGTCATCGGTTAATGCTGCATAGGGACTGTCCGATGAATAGACATATGCTCTCATCCATGGATGGGCGTCGCACTTTATACTGTGAACTCCTTTGGTTTTAATCTTTTTCTTTAAAACCTGATTCAGATTCGGTAAGGCCAGATTATAAACAGCCCTCTTCTTACCGCCCTTTAACTGGATACCGAGGTTGGTATTGTGAAACAGGGCATCACTGTTTTTGATAACAAAGTTATTGCCCTTAAAAGCAAGTCCCACAAGTGGTTCGAACTGGCACTTCAGATTGTTGATAACATAATCCTTCTCCGGCATGGCCTTTCCTTGTTTGACCTTTAGTAAGGCAACGACTACGTTCTTCACTCCCAAATCCGGTGAGATGATATACATATTCGACTGAAATTCCGTACCGCAGAACTCGACTTCATCCGGTTTCTTGGTTTCGATCTTCATTACGGGATCGTCGACCTTTGAAGCCGCTTTAATGGTTCCCGTAATACTGCCGCCATTTGTAACATCAATGACTTCATACTTTTTCTTTTTCTTCCTTGCATCCGATGTGTCAACAATAAAAAGACTTAACACCAATGCCAAAAACACCAACTTTTTCATTAAAAAACCTCCTCATTAAATAAAATATTAAAAATATAGATGTTAGGGCTGTTCACAGTGGTCTGTAATCGGTGATACGTTTTAGGAGCACTGTTCAGCAGACTCAAAAAACTACCACCGTTCACTGTCACTGTATACAGACCGCAACCTTAATGACTTGCAGTTTTCTTGTCACTCTCTGTCAGGCCCATAAGCTTTAGAGTATAAGAAACGAGATGCCATCTGTCTTCTTCATTTAATGTATCCTGATAGGAAGGCATGCCTGTTCCGTCCAGTCCGGCCGTAAAAGTCATATAGACATTTTCAGCAGTGGAGCCTCTCTTAAGCTCGCCGGTTACAAAGTTAAAGGGAAGAAGCCTCTTACCCCAGTCATCGGTAATATCGTTGGACTTTGGACCGTCTCCCTTTCCCAAGTCACCGTGACACTCCCAGCACTTCATATCCTTATAAATCTTCTTACCCTTTTCTATGGATTTCTCGCTGGCTACCCATACAGGAGGATCGGCAACGGAAATCTGGTCACAGGGATCTTCTTCCTCATACCTCTCTGAAAAGCTTTTCACATATTCTACGACTGCTTCCGTCTCCTCACTGGAAATATTATCCTGAGGAGGCATCAGGGATTTGGTAATACCCCTTTTAACGGTGCCCATAAGATCCTTGTCATCCGGCAGACAACCGGTCGCCGTAGATCTGAATTTATAAACACCGACAGTAAAGTCCCTGGGATAGATTTCAAGGACTCTGCCGTTTTTCTCGGAGACCCGAATGATGTCAACGAATCCCTTACCGTCACCGTCAGCTCCGTGACAGGCTTCACATCTGGCGTTATAATACTCTTTGCCCTTTTCGAGAAGAGCCTCATAGGCTGCATCATCATATTCAGCGTCCTCATCCTGTGCCGAAATAAAGTCCGGTGATGAAATTAATAATAGTGCGATGGCCATAAAGAGAGCCAATATCTTAAATACCCTCATCACTTATCCTCCACGATTTATTTGATGTTTTCATAATCAACATTTTGCTATTTCTTTTTTCCAAAAGTTTTTACATAGGCCACTACATCGGCTATGTTCTGGTCACTAAGTCCGAGCCCGTCTCCGCCAAAAGAGGGCATTGGAGTCCCCTCTCTGCCGTCACGTATTGTAAGGGCCAGGAATTCAGGATCCAGCACTTGTTGAACAGTCGAGTTTTTGAGATTGATTCCCAACTGCCTGTTACCGCCTTTGCCCTCCTTACCATGGCAATAAGAGCAACGATTATTGTAGAGCCTCATTCCGCTGTCGATATTGGTCTGGAATTCAAGATAATTAAAAGGCTCCGGCCTTTCATACGTTCTGCTGCTTGCAACATACTCGACTATCTTGTCTACATCCTCTTCTTTGAGACCGGAAGCAGTGGTCTTCCAGGAAGTCATCTGCGTGCCTCCTCGGCCTTCCATAACGATATTCTTTATTGTCTTGTTATCGGCCGATCTGAGGAAAGGAGGATTAGTAATGGCGGGAATGGTTCTGTCGAATATTTCATCATACACACTGATCTTGCCCGATCCGTGACATGCCACACAGAACATTTTGTACAAAGACTCGCCGTCTCTTGGGGGAGTTACTATATTCTTCAAGAACCTGTATTTGGAAGGCATCTCCTCTTCCCGGATCGAAAAAATATAAGTAGTCAGCAAGTCGGATTCGTCTTCTTCCATAAAGACCCTCATCTCGCTTGTCGGTACAATTGCTCTGGGATCGTCGAAATGCTGCTTTATCCAGTTATAAGCCGTATGCTCGCCAACGACATGCTTCATTGCATAGTAAGCGCGCGGCTTAGAGCCGATTCCGTCCAGGGCCTTTCCAAGATCGCCTCCCACTCCGTTGAGTTTGTGACAACCGCGACACCCCTTCTCTCTGAATAGTTTTTCGCCCTTTACAACCAGCTCGGCGCCTTCTTCCTGGAGCATCTTATAGTCGTGACACTTGGCGCATGCGCTTTGGATATATTTTGTCGGAATGATTGGATAATCCCAGTGAGTATGGCCTTTACCATGAGCCTCTTTCTTGTTCGTCGCCCTGCCCTGACCATAGTGGCAAATGGTGCAGCCGAACTTATCGACAGGATGATTCTCGATATAATCTCCGCTGTGCAGAGTAAAAGGCTGATCGGCTTTAGCCATATAAGGATTTTCAACGCCTATGTGACAGCTCATGCATCTGTCGGATTTATTGAGACTTGCCACATAGTTCTGACGGAGCCCTATTTCCAGTTTTTCGGCTCTCTTTCGCGCTGCATCGTCTTCGGCGTTTCTGACCAGCATATTTTTATACTCGGTCTGATAGGTCTTCCACTCGGAAGTCATCTCCCTGTATACGCCCATACCTATAAACATCATAAGTACAAGTGACGATATTAACAATAACGATAAATAGAATCTGCTGTGCATAACTTCCTCTCCGATTTTATATTTTAATATTTAGAAATCTTAAAAGAGTTGTATAACCACCTAACCCTAATGAATCGGCCACTCGCTCTGAGACCAGAAGAAATCCCAGTTCGGCCCTCTGAGAACGGTTCCCGTATATGTCAGGATTATATAACTGACAAGAAAGATCGTAAACAATGCAATGGCGCCCATTCTGGTGGATCCCGTTATTTTGATGGTAGCAAGTGACCAGATCATCACGAAACCAAGCCAAATCGTACCCGGGTTTATCATTACGATCACGATCTGCGGAATATTCGGCCACCAGTTTCTAAACCAGCCGTATTGAATCGTAAAAGCCAGTGTACCGATCAGTCCTACCGTACCAACTATAAAAGAAATGATTGTAACAGTAAGCCCCTGTTTATTGGAAAACCAGATACCGGTATGTTCGCTTTCCCTGTCAAGAAAAGGAATCAGCGCAAGACCAAGGAGAGCCGCCATCGGTATACCCTGGCCACCCATAAATGCCGAATAACCGACCAGTTCCTGCAATCCCAGGAAATACCAGGGCGCCTTTGCCGGATTTTCCGGTATAGCCGGATTGGCAAGTTCCTTTAGCGGGGCGTCTATATAAAAGGAATAAGCAACCACGGCGGCAAGAGTGAACATCATCACCGCCAACTCCGCTATCAGGAGATTGGGCCAGCTTAAAACGGTGTTTTCCACATCGTTATCTACAGCAGGCGTTTTTCCTTTGGCAAGTTCCATAAGGCCGTATGTTTTGTATGTAGGGAAAATATCTCCCGTTTTATCAGGCGGTGTTATATATGTGGTATCCGTATCCTTTCTGTCGAACTTATCGGGTCTCGTAAGTCCGCCGTCCTTTCTGATCCTCCAAAAATGAACTCCCAGGATAATCAGTATTGCAGCAGGAAGGAGCATTATATGGAAGAGATACACTCTGTTTAATGCTTCCTTACCGGGCACGAGTCCGCCAAGAAAAAGTTCCTTGGAAATGCCGCCTATATCGAAATACTTGGTAACTCCCATAATATCTGTCATTTCCAAAGGCGCCGCGATAATATTGGCGACAATGACAAGAGCCCAGTATGACAACTGATCCCATGGCAGCATATAACCCGTAAGATTTAGGAGAAAGGTGAGAACCAGAAGCACGATACCGATAAGCCAGTTAAACTCTCTCCCCCTGAGATAGGAGGACGTATAAAAAACTCTTGTCATATGAAAGAGTACAAAGATGATCATAGCTTCTCCGGACCATTTGTGTACATTCCTCATAAGCTTGCCGCCTGAAACGACAAAATTGATATCCTTTACCGAGTTAAATGCATTCTCGATCGAGGGATTGTAGTACACCATTAGGAATATGCCTGATATAAAAGCGATAATCATTAAAAATAATGCAATCAGACCCATTCCAAGCGTATAGGAAGGCCTGAGAGTATTGATGTGAGTCTTAACGGTCTGAACATGGAGAAAGAAATTGTTGAACATGATCGCTGTTCTCGATCTGTCCGATGTCGGTGCTCCACTTCTGATAAAAGAGCCCAGAAGCGAGTCCTTTACGGTAAACAAGTTGTCTTTGAACTTTACAAGTCCTGACTGCTTAGTTCCATCCATTTTTTACCCCTCTGTCAAATTTTAATTTAGAATAACTTTATTATGTGAATATATATTTAGTTCCCGCAGCTACTGTTTTTGCCGAATCCACAACCAGAGAGCCGTCTACATCCTGATTGATCTCGAACCATTCGAGACTTCTTGGCGCAGGACCGCCGATAACATGTCCCTCGGGATTATACTTCGAACCGTGACATGGGCATTGAAAGCCCCACTCGGTAAGAGAAACAATACATCCCAGATGTGTGCAAATGCTTGACACGGCATAAAGACCGTCGCTATCGGAAAAAATGAAACAGTTCTTGTCATCGAAGACCCTTACTGTTCCCTCGGGGAAATTTTCAGGTTTGCCGATCTTAAATTGTGTAGACTCTTCAAAATGCACATTCGGCTTTACCAGCCTCAGAGATCCGCCCAGTGTGGCAAGTCCCGCAATAGTGGCTGTCCCGATTGCGGTAAGACCGAGCAAATCGCGTCTGGATAAATCTTTCTTACCTATTGCCTCACTACTCATGTAAGATTACCTCGCTTTTTATAATTTTTATAAATAAATTGGATATTCATGAATTCGTCAATCGGAAATTCTTAAATTAAAACGTATACTCCTCTTTAAAGAGAAATCTCTCCATGGTAATCGCATCGACAGGACATCTTTTAGCGCACAGACTGCACCGGATGCACCTCTCTTCATCCTTTATAATAGCGGATCCGCTTCCCTCGGGATCGGTTCCGTATCTTGTCTTAAAGAGAGCCGTCATTGTTTCGTCGGCCTTTATGCTTTCAAGGCTGACAAGCCTCAGACAATACTCGGGACAAACATCGGCACAGCCTCCGCAGAGAATACAGCGGTCTCCGTTAAATATCGTATTAACTGCGCAGTTAAGACATCTGGCGCCCTGCTCAACAGCCATGTCTTCCGGAAAACCGGCTTCCACAGGTGCAAAGGTACTTTTCAGTCTCTCTTCTACAGGTTCGGCAGGCACCTCTGATCTGTCGATTTTCTCATATCCCCAAATATGGTCCACATCATCATGGGAGACCTCTTTTTCCATAAAAGGCGTATGCATCTCCGTTACATTTAGTTTTGGCGACTCTTTACTGATGTACTCATGTATTGCCAATGCGGTTTTCTTACCGCTTGCAACTGCATCGATAACCAGTTTCGGGCCGTAAGCCAGATCGCCTGCCACATAAAGGCCGGGAACGGATGTGGAAATCGTATCGATATTTACTTTAATGGTTCCCCTCTCAGTCATCTCCACATCCAGACCGCAGTCATTGAGAAAGGATAAATCATAGGCCTGGCCAATAGAGAAAAAGACCGTGTCAGCCGGAATCGTTATAAGGTCCGACTCATCATATCTCGGACTGAACCTCTCTTCATGGTCGAATACGGAGAGACATCTCTTAAAAGTAATGGATTTAACATTTCCATGCTCGTCTCCGTTGATCTTCTGAGGACCATAGCTGTTGATCCTTACGACACCTTCCTCTTCACCCTCTTCGATCTCGATATGATCGGCCAGCATCTGGTGGAGCTCTTCGATACAAACAAGGGAAACCGCCTTTACCCCCTTTTGTCTTACCGAAGTCCTTGCTACGTCGTAAGCAACATTACCGCCTCCGATCACCACGACATTCGGCCCGATATTCACCTCTTTCCCAATAAAAACATCTCTTAAAAAGTCCACGCCGCCAAGTACGCCTTTATTCTCGGCGCCGTCCATGGGAAGCATTCTCGCCTTTTTGGCGCCCACGGCAAGCAACACGGCAGCGGATTCGTCATACAACTGCTTTAAAGGGATATCTTTACCGATCTGGACACCCAATTTAATCTCCACACCCAGTGCGGCTATGGCGTCTATCTCAGCCTGAAGAAGCTCTCTCGGCAGCCTGTATGGAGGAATACCTGTCACACACATACCTCCGGCGACGTTCTCCATCTCATAGATAACAGCCTTATAGCCCATTAACGCCAGGTCATGGGCGCATGCAAGCCCGGCAGGCCCGGAACCGACAATAGAGATCGGCTTGGAGGTGTCCTTTGCAACGCCCTGGATTCCCATGCCCTCGTTCTTAAACTTCTCTTTAAAATTTTTTGCAAACTCGCTCTTTTCACCGTATATTTCTATACCGTACTGCTGAGTAACAAAACGTTTTAAAGCTCTGATCGAGATAGAGGAATCGATCCCCTTTCTTCTGCAAGCCAGCTCACATGGAGCCGCGCAAATTCTCCCGCAGATAGAGGCCAGGGGATTTGGAATCCTGGCTATCCAGTAAGCCCTTTCATAATCGCCATCAGCTATGGCCTTTACATAACCTCTGGAATCGGTGTTTACCGGACAACCGGTCTGGCACTTGATATTTTGTCGCCAGTACTTGTAGTCCGGTATCACTACTTGAAATGATTGTTTAGCCATTTTACAATTCCTTCTTTGTATTAAGAATTTTTGTAACTGTTCACAGGGATCGGAGATATGGGGTCGATTAAAGTCAAATCGGCACTATCGTTTTTTTCCGATTATTTCTTCTCTTATAAATTATCTTCAAATTTAAAGGCTAGGCAGGCCTGAACCAACCTCAGGTCACTGACCCCTGTAAGCTGTTACCGGTTATTAATACCTCATCGACAGGCTTTTTTTCTGAAAAACACAAAACATACCTATAAAGACCGTATTTATCCTTTTTAGTCGGGTTTTGATATTTGTCAGAGAAAAGTGAGCGATAAGGTTGGCGGTTAATATACATAAATAAAGACTTGATTGATCCTAATTTTAAAAAAAGGGCTTTGGAAAAGTCAAAAATTTTTCCTGAAATCAAAAAAAAGTTCTTATTTATATAAAAAATGATTATGCCGGCAGAGGTAAGCATCGATTCTCCTGCTCAACCAGATATTTAAAACTAAATCTCCTGAGACTTCTTTCTATAACTTCTTTTAATTCCGTCCAGATCGAGCAGAGTGCACAATCGCTGCTGAGATCACACTTCATCTTGTCGATAGCACACTTGCTTATAGTAATGGCGCCTTCCATTAATTCGACTATATCTATAAGGTATATATCGTCAGGTTTCCTTGCCAGTCGAAAACCGCCGTTCAGACCTCTTGTCGATTCGACGAAACCGGCTTTACTCAGTTTTTGTAATATCTTCGCCAAAAAGGGTCTTGGTATGGACTTCTCTTCTGAAATCATACCTGCCCTGAGAATTTCGTCAGGTTTCTCCGATAAACACATCATACACTGCAACGCATATTCAGTCTGTTTCGATAGCTGCAACATCTTTTTATCACATCCTTATTGTATATTTAAGGTCATTATCGACAATCAGCACTAAAAAGACCTTTTTTGTCCTGATTATACTATAAAGAAAAAAGGATGTCAAGAAAAAAAAAGGAAAAATAAAAAAATAGTGAGCATTCAGCAAACGGCGTTCAGCTATCAGCTTTTTTTTGAAGAAACGCTCTTTAAGTGTTGATATTTTGATGTGCAAGTTGCCGGGCAACACGTTGAAAATAGAAAGGCTGCAATGGGGGCGACAAGGTTTTACAGGTTAGTCACAAACTGTTGACACAGCTCGTGACTACCCCGGATATTATTCAGTATAGAAACCACCGCCGATATACATATCCTTACCCGGTACTTTCATTACATAGGTTTTTTTGTGTGAAGCTTTTGCAGCGCCCGGTTTGGGCCACCAATACTCTGTCCAACCGGCTCCTTCCGTGAGAGCAATTCTCATAAATTCAAAAAATAAAAAATTATCATGATTGTCTCTGAAAGTGCTTAGATCTTTACCAACCAGCTTTGGTTTATAAGGATGGGCCGACATGGCGATCTTATCAAGGGGACCGGAGAATAAATAGAAGTTTCCTTTGATAAACGGACCTTTCGGATCGCCAATTGCTTTAATGGCGGCTGCCTCCCCTTCCACGACAGCCATTACGACTCCTTTTTCCACCAAGGCTCTGACCTCTGCACTGTTGTCCGCCATTGCTATGCCGGCGGTTAACACGATTATCGCCATAGTCAAAGCGAGAACAGTTGTTACAATTCCACAAGTATGTTTCATTTCTACCTCCTTAATAAAGCGATTAAACTTTGCTTATACAAGCGTAAAACGAAGAATACCAAAAAACTATGTAAAAGTCAATCAGTTAACAACACGGGCATATAGTAATCGGAATACAGGATTATTAATTACTTAATCTCTACCGCACAAAGACAAAATACAGAAAAATAAGAAGCGCCGTTATATACATGGCTTTATGTACTTCTCCGCCTTTACCGCTGAGTAGTTTGACAACAGGGTAAGACATAACGCCAAGTGCGATACCGTCAGATATGGAGTAGGAGAGAGGAATGCCGACGATGATTAAAAAGGCGGGAAAGCTTTCCGAATAGTCGTTCCACGCGATTTTTGCAACATTTCCTGTCATCATTGTCCCAACGAAAATTAAGGCGCTCGAGGTTACGGGAGGGTAATTGGCAATCATCCCTATTAACGGGGAGAACAGAAGGGCGAGTAAAAAAAGGATACCCGTTGTTACGGCAGTGAGTCCTGTTTTGCCGCCACAGGCTATACCCGATGCACTTTCTATATAGCTTGTCACTGTGCTTGTACCAAGCAAAGAGCCCGCCACAGTGCCGGTGGCGTCGGCCATATAAACTCTGTCAGCACGAGGAAAGTCACCCTTTTTTATGAATCCTCCCTGTTCGCCGACAGCAAGCAATGTGCCTGTTGTGTCAAAGAGGTCCATAAAAAGAAAGATTGCAATGAAAGGGAGACATTGCAGAGAGAGAGCAGATTTAAAATTCATATGAAAAGCGATATGACTACCCACTTCCGGCAGGCCGAAGAGGCCGTTGTATGAAATTTTGTTAAGAAAAAAAGAAACAACTGTTGCGCCTGCAATTCCCCACAAAATAGCTCCATTGACATTCCGTATGGTTAAAGTAACAACAATGATCAGACCTGTGATGCAGACAAAGGTATCCTTTGAAAAGAGGTTGTCCGTCAATCCGACCAGAGTACCCGGTTTGTCTACAATGATTCCACCGTTACGAAAGCCGATAAAAGCGATAAACAGGCCGATGCCTGCAGCAATACCGTTACGTAAATCGGTACTAACAGATGCCGTAAGAAAACGCCTCAGTTTAAAAAAGGAGATCAGCCAGAACAACAGGCCTGCAATAAACACAACGCCAAATGCTGTCTGCCAGGGATCAGGAAATCCCATGGAAGCAAGACTCATAATAAGAGAAACAAAAAAGAAATTCTCTCCCATTCCGGGAGCCAATGCAATAGGGTATCGTGCATAAAAGCCCATTAAAATGGAAGCAAATGCAGAGACAAGGCATGTGGCGAGAAGAATGGCGCCCGGATCGAGTCCGGTTGGTTGTCCGGTAAAATCTTTCGATAAAACAGCAGGCTGCACAAATATAATGTACGCCATCGTAAGAAATGTGGTCAGCCCTGCCAGAAGTTCCGTTTTCAGGGTAGTGTTATTTTCGGAAAGTCTGAAAATTCCGTCTAAAGACAACATAAAGTCTCAGGGCTACTCTCCTTCGAATTCGGTAAGAGCAAAAACATTGTAATTTTTCGCCTTAAGCTTCTCATAGCCGCCCACATCGGGGAGGTTAACGATAAAAGCCATCTCTGCGATTTCTCCACCCATCTTTTCAATTAATTCCGCAGACGCCAGAGCAGTACCTCCTGTTGCAATCAGATCATCAACAAGCAATACCCTGTCCCCCTTACTAATAGAGTCTGTGTGCATCTCGATTATGTCCGTACCATACTCAAGCTCATATTCCTGTTTTACAGTTTCGGCAGGGAGTTTACCCTTTTTTCTTATAGGTACAAATCCCATACCCAGTGTATATGAAAGCGCTCCTCCAATGATAAATCCTCTCGATTCGATTCCTACGATTATATCGAACCGGGTATCCCCCTTTACATAGCGTTGAGTGAAGTTATCTATAACGAGCCTAAAGCCCACAGGGTCTTTTATGAGAGTTGTAATATCTCGAAACATAATACCCTTTTTCGGGTAATCGGGAATCGTTCTTATTCTTGATTTAATTGGCACAATGAACCTCCTATCCTCTGCATTCGCAATCGGTGTGTTTGATTTTAGTTATGGTATTAAGCAAAAGTTTTTTGACTTTCTCCGAGTTTTTCGTCATCACCTCGACGATCATCTCCCATGTTACCGGTTCCTCTTCCTCTCTCCAGCAGTCATAATCCGTAGACATAGCAATAGCCTGATAACATAAGCCCAGTTCCCTTGCCAGGATTACTTCCGGTACAGTAGACATATTGATCACATCCGCTCCAAGGAGCCTGAACATATGGGACTCTGCCTCTGTCGAAAATCTGGGGCCCTCAATAACTACGACAGTACCCTTTTTATGATACTTTATATCCATTTCTTCGGCTGTGTTTATAAGATTATCCCTAAGCTTTCCGCAAAAGGGTTTACTCATTGGGGTATGAACGACCTTTTCAGTGTGGTAAGTCAAGTTTCTGTGTTTTGTAAAATCTATAAACTGATCTAAAAACACAAAGTCCTCGGGTTTGATCTCTTCTTTTAACGAACCGACTGCCGTAGTCGCCAGAATATGGGTGCAACCCTCGTTTTTAAGGGCATACATATTGGCCATAAAGTTTACGCCTGTGGGATACACGGAATGATCCTTCCCGTGTCTTGCCAGTATAATAACGTCCACTCCCTCTATTTTACCCATTGTAAGAGCCGACGAAGGCATGCCGTAAGGAGTCTCGATAATTTTCTCTTTAATATTTTTCATAAGCCCCGGATCGTCCATTCCCGACCCGCCTATAATACCAATCTTCATATCCACCATTTCCTCCTGAGATATATAAAATTATTGGGGTGAGGGGGGTGCGATACAGTCCTCGACAGGTTAACGTTCCTCCCCCGCCACCCCTCACCTTAATCCTCTCCCCTCAAGGGGAAAGGAGACTTGAAGGGAATTTTTTTGAAATTCCTTAGCGTTAAATCAAACATGTTTGGTGACTGCTACGTCGGGTTAGGTATTAATGTTTGAACAATCTCTGTCCCGTAAAAACCATTGTCACTTTGGGGTCCGCCTCATTACAGGCAATTATGGATTCGAAATCTCTGTCCGAACCGCCGGCATGTACAATAGAAGACACCCCCTCTTTAATACCTACGTCCACACCGTCTCTAAATGGAAAAAAGGCATCGGAAATCATGGATGAACCGATAAGACCGCCTCTGTTTTTATTCGTCTCTTCATCTATCTCGTCAAGCTCGGCTCTGTCTCTCTTTCCCCGGCTGACTTCAAGCTCGAAATTTTTATAGGGTATACCATACTTATTAAAACAGAGAGCATCGGCGTATTTGGTATAAGCTTTATGGATTGCGATTTCAGCGACCCCTACCCTGTCCTGCTCGCCTGTTCCGATTCCCACGGTAGCCCCTTGTTTTACATAAATTACTGAATTAGAGCTTATACCGGTTTCCACGCTCCAGCCAAAGAGCATATCTTCATACTCCTCTTCGGTCGGCGTTCTCTCTATAGAATACTCCTTTCCTTTATAAACAGTAGTTGCAAGTTTAAAATCTTCTTTTGATGTGATTTTATTGCTTTGCGACCTCTGTATGATCAGACCGCCGTCCATAAGCGACTTGAAGTCAATAAAAGGCAATGCCTTGTAATCGGCAAGTGAGCCTATTTTTTTCAGTGCGATAATCCTCAGATTTTTCCTTTTAGAGAGTATATCGACAGCACCATCCTCGAAATCGGGCGCTGCAACGACCTCAAGATAGTTATCTGCTATCGATTGGGCTGCTTCCTTGTCCAGAGGTTTATTAACCGCCAGGCAGCCACCGAATGCTGCAATCCTGTCAGCCATGTTGGCCCTGTCAAAAGCTTCTCTTACGTTACTTCCATAAGCAATGCCGCTTGGATTATTGTGTTTCATTATGGCAGCCGCCGGTTTATCTGTCAGATATTTCAGTATATTCAGCGCATTATCGAGGTCTGTAAGATTGGTTTTTCCCGGATGCTTGCCGGCCTGAATCATCTCCTCTTCGGAAATGGAGCTGACAAGCCCCCTGCCGGGCCCTATGAATTCACATCCGGCGATAACGAGGTTTCCGTTAATCAACTCATACAAGGCAGCCTCCTGGTCGGGATTCTCCCCGTAGCGAAGCCCCTTTTCTATCAGGTCCCCGGACTTCTCGTCCGCTATTTTCCAGGTTCTTTTTCTGTATATAAGTTTATGATCTCCGAAGCTTATTGTAATCTCGTCCGGGAAGTTGTCCGCCATTATTGTTTTATACATCTTTTTAATATCGCTCATCTCACCCTCCTGTGGGAGTATAATATTTTTGGTAAATTATTGGATTTTTCATTGTTACATATTAAAATTATGACGATCTAATTAAAAATAATATAGAGTTTCGTATTTTAAAATGCGAAAAATAGAACGTAAATGACGCAGATTTTCAGGATTTACACAGGTTTGTAATTAAAAGAAAAAAATTCTGCGCACAAAGTTTTGTTATTTCAGTCTGTTCTACAAATTCCGTTTTAATAACATAGAGCCCTTTTCAATACCGAGATACCTCGCAACGACATCGCATTTGGCCTGAAAAAGGAAAAAAATGTTCTTACCGTTACCTGTGAGGGTTTCAAAATTTCCCTGTCCTTTACTTATTATCAGAGCGGCGTTATTATAAATTTCGTTGAACTCATCACTGCAAAATTCAGTAAAAGTACCAACTGCATCGCTTCCGTTATCTATCACTTGACAGATTTTTGTAAGACCGATACGTTCTGCATCGTCTATTGTCGCATCGTTTATAACAGGGCCGCCTTTCACAACGGCTATGACTCTTTTACCCATACTCTTGAGTTGCTCAATCAGAAGAAGATCGAAGACGATCTCTCCGGCATTATCGAGGAGATAAAGGAGCGTGTCGCGGGCTTCTGTCTCATGCCTGAAAAGATCGAAGTCATCGACCTCTATGTTCCCGCTCAAAGCGCGTTCGATCGTAGCTTCCATGTCGATTGATTTGAACAAACCAAAATCTATAATATTTCCGGCAATCGCCAGACGTGAGGCAGTCAGAAGCGGATCGGGCGTATTCTTTATTCTCTCCCTGAGATCGCTGCTCAATCCCAGTGCGAGATCGTTATATCTCTCTTTAATCTCCTTATAGGGATCTACTCCTGTCAGGTTTTTTATTTTTCTGTAAATAAAAGTAGTTGCAAAAGCCGGAGACCTGTCGATATCGGTCTCTTCTATTTCAGTTAAAACAGATTTTACAATTTCTATTTTTTCGTTCTCGGGAATATCGACATATTCCAGCGTGGAAACGCTCTGTCGAAGAAAGCAGGGAAAACATTCGATATCAACTTTCATCTATCAGCTCCAAAACAGTATATTGAAATCATGTTCATCCTGTTATCCTGTCAAAAAATTTTTATACCAGAACAACGATTAATATGCATCGGATTTCGCCAGATAGTCGACGATTACGCTGTCATAGGCCGCCGTATGAGCGAAGACTTTTTTGGCGAGTGCGAAATTTGTCTTTCTGCTCACTTCCCCTTTATTTCGAATTTCGTCAAGAATTGTATCGTAGTCATCGGGGTCGACAACAACAGTGAGGTCTTTGAAGTTTTTGGACGCAGCCCTAAGCATGGACGGCCCGCCTATATCGATATTTTCAATGGCCTCCTCGAAAGTCACATCCGGTTTAGCGATTGTTTTTTCAAAGGGATAGAGGTTTACGACAACCATATCAATTTTTCTGATACCATGTTGACGCAAGGCATCCATATCGGAGGTATTGTCTCTTCTTGCAAGCAGTCCTCCGTGAATTTTCGGATGAAGGGTTTTTACTCTACCGTCCATCATTTCAGGGAATTCTGTATAATCGGAAACTTCAGTAACATCGACGCCGGCCTCTCTCAGACTCTTTGCCGTACCTCCGGTAGACAGAATATCGACGCCATATTTTTTAAGCTCTCTTGCAAAGTCAATGACCCCTCGTTTATCGGACACACTTATAATTGCATTTTCTATTTTCGCCAAATCAGGCCTCCTTATGAAGTAGTTTCGAGATCGGGTGATTTTAGCATTCTGTAATAAATTTGGTAAAGTGCATCCGCCCCCAACCGGCAATTCTCAACAGACAAAGGGATCATCTGTGGAGAGGATTGTTCCGAAGAGTACGATGAAGGAACAAAAACTACACTGGATATTTCGTGGTGGAAAGTTATTTGGAACCATGTCCTGTGAGGAAGCCTCATAATGCCTCAATCGTAATAGCATATCTTAATAGAATTTTGTTTTCATTTTTTATGTTTTTCTTGTATATTAAATAAGTAGTGAGCATTCAGTGAATGGCGTTTTTTAAAATTACACTATACCTGTCAGACGCCCTTTACTGAATGCTCACTACTTTTCAATGGAATTAAATCCAAAATCCGCAATCTAAAGTCTGAAATTCTATAGTTACAACTCTAAAGAGATTAACAATGAAAGAAGAAGAGAAACTGATTCGTTTTGACTGGGCCGTTAAGACCATATTGAGGGACAAGGCCAATTTTGATGTGCTTGAGGGGTTCCTGAGTGCTCTGTTGAGGGATGATATAACCATTCTTCATTTGTTGGAGAGCGAGGCGAATCAGGAGGAAGAAAGGCGGAAATATAATCGTGTCGACCTCTTTGTAAAAGACAGTCAAGGCAGGCATATGATTATAGAGGTGCAAAACGAGAGAGAGGCTGATTATCTGGAACGAATACTCTTCGGAACATCAAAGGTGATCGTAGAGAACCTTGAATTGGGCCATCCCTTTAAAGAGATCGCAAAAGTGATATCCATCAGTATATTGTACTTCAATCTCGGAAAGGGAGACGATTATATTTATTACGGGACAACGGAATTCAGGGGAGTGCATACTCATAATCCCTTAATCGTCAAGGAGAGGGTGAAAAAGCCTGAAAACCACGATAAGATACGA
>JAREWP010000089.1 GCA_029001845.1 Candidatus Magnetocorallium paracelense
GAGTCGCCGGCAGTTGGGGGTGGGTGTCTGAGCAAAAGATTGGCGAGCTGTTAAAAGATCGGCGTAAGGGGGAGCGTTTTGGCGATGTATTACTGAGGTACAAGATCATCACCCCCTTTCAATTGAGCGTCTTGCTGTGGCATCAGCAAAAAACCCAGAGACCGATAGGAGAGTATTTTATAGAGAAAGGTCTTTTGTCGGAAAATCAGATAAAGAAATTCCTGAAACACCTTAAAGATCATAACAACGATAACCTGTAAGAGACATCCTGCCTGAATAGTTTTACGATAAGATTACATGCATTAGTCACTAAAAGCGTTGACAAGTACAAGCCACTCCTTATACTCGGAAAAAGCATCAATAACCTCCTTTTCCTCCTTCTTTTCCCGGTGTAAGAGACCAGGCAGTATTTTTTGTTCAATCTCATGGAGCTGTTTAATTTTTAAGTCAACAGCCTCTCCGGCCTCTTCACCGGACAAATATCCCAAGGCACTCCATCGAACGATTCTCCCTATGTCATTGTGCAAGGTAAGTATTTTTATGGACAATGACGAGGTTTCCGAGATGTTTTTAAACTTGAAGTTCACGATGTTGTTCAGAACCTCTCTTTGATGAGACATATTCGTATAAAAGACAATACCCAGGATAAACAAAAAGCCGATAAGAATCCCTGAAAGGAGTAGAAATTTATGAAAAATTTTTAATTGCATCATTTTCTGCTTATGCCTGAACCCTGTTCGCCTGCCTCTTTCCGGGGACGGTATTAAGGATTCACTCAATGTCATAAACTTAAGGAGCAAAGCACCTTCCGCCTTCAGCGGCTAAACTCGAAGACTCCGCTTCGCTTCGCCTTCTCAAACATGACCCGCTTTCGTCGGAAGGTGCTTCACCCCTTAAGTTAATGGTATTAAGGATTCACCTCAAATATCGGCTTAAATCCGGGGCTCCCAAATAACTCTTCATAACCGTATTGCCCGATGTCATGGGGAGTAATAATCGGGATTAGAGGGCCTGAACGAAAGGGAAAATCTTTGCCCGGCCTTTCTCCCTCCAGAAGACGGACCATCATATCGACTGACATTTTGCCCTGCGCCACAGTGATATCAGAAGGGGCGGCGGCAACCAGCCCTTTTTCGATTTTTTCGTAGAGAGTAGGGATTATGTATGTCGATACAATTTTAACCTGCCCTGAAAGCTCTTTCTCTCCAAGCACCTCTATGGCCACTTCCGCAGCCACGGCATTACCTACGATATAATCCGTGTTACGATGCTTGTCTAATACTTTTTCAATGAGTCTCCTCTGCTCGTTATAACCCGTATCTCCCCATTTGGGGGGAAGGAGCTTAATCTTTCCCGGATGTTTTCTCTGCACTTCAAAAAAGCCTTTTAATGTTTCAGGCGCCCAGCCCGAACCTTTTGGCCCGGGGAAAAAAGCCACCTTTATTTTTCCCCGGGCAGTCGAATCCTTTATTACAAACTCCGCAGCTTTGAGTCCCATTTCATAAAAAGACACAAGAGCTTTGGCTTTGATATGGGGAGCGTAAATATCGTTAATGACTTCGATAACGGGTATTCCCTTTTTGTCCGCCTCTGTTACAATAGAATCTAAGGCAGTATAACTGATGGAAGCAAGAATAATACCGTAATTTTAAATAAAAAAAGTTCATTGTGTAATATTTATTTACAAAATAATATAAATAAATATATAATATTTCCTGTGACAGTAAGGAATGACCATAACTGTAAATAATAAAGAAAACACTCTTATTAAAATATTATTAATCACTATTTTCTGAAAGGAGCGAATCAATGTATTTAAACCTGGGCAAAAATCTGGAAGAGGTAAAGAACTTTCTAAGTGAAATTAAGCAATTATGGGACAAGACGGAAAGCTTATTTGAAAATGAGCCGCATAAATTCGCCGGAGATATCAGGGAACTCAAGGCATTCCTTAAAAATGAGTTTCAACGGTATGAAGATGCAAGAAAGTCCGGTACTCCCCCTGAAAAAAGCGGTCTGGAAGGCGCCCCGCTTCTTTATGCCGTTATTACAGATGATAAGGAAAGTATCGATTATTTGTTAAAACTCATTGAAGGCGAAGAAGCCTTTGTTGTCAAGATCGGTGCAGACGGGGCGGTTTGGGGCACAGGAACATATGAACAACTTGACTACAGGTGGTCCTTTGCCGTCATAAACCTTTTGGAAAACATTTTCAACGGCAATTATAATGATAAAGAATTCCCGAAACATTCGCCATCTTATAAAAGCACCTCCATCAGCAACCGGTGTAAAATCGCCGTTATCGGTGATTGGGGCGCCGGTTACAACTGGTTGAGCTCCCCTCCCAACAAAGATGTAGCAAATTCGGTAAATAAGATGTCGCCTGATATCGTAATCCACCTCGGAGATGTTTACTATGCAGGAACGTCTGAAGAGGAAATGAATAATTTAGTCAATATTTTCCCAAAGGGAAGCCACGGAACATACGCCCTCAATTCGAACCACGAAATGTACTCGATCGCGATTCCCTATTTCAAAGCCGTCTCAGAGCCTCCGTTCGGATATCAGGACAATACAAGCTATTTTGCTCTCGAAAATGACAATTGGATTATCGCCTGTCTCGACACTGCCTTTTTTGCGCCTGTCGAAAAAATGTTTTTAACAGGAAGCCTCGGAAAGGATTCTGTCCAGATACCGTTCTTTAAAGGGCTTATCAATAAGGCGAAAACTGAAAACAAGGATATCATCATCATGACGCACCACAACGGCATGGAAGGCAAGGGCATAAGCGACTCAACTGAAATATGGGATGAGATAACATCGATTCTCAAGGAAGAAAACTTTGAAGGAAGGGTTTTCTGGGAGTGGGGTCACGCCCATTGCGCGTACACCTGTAATCCGATAAATAACATTTTCGGTCGTTGTATCGGACACGGGGCGATACCATGGGGAAAGGGGTCGGACTTCTATATCGGCAAAGGCTCTAACCTCAACTGGTTTGAAGACAAAACTCAGAAGGAAGAAGATTCTACCCTTCTTATGAACGGATTTATGATTCTTGAACTCGATGGAACGAAGATTACTGAAACCTTTTACGATCAAAGGGGAAATAAATCGATAACATTGATAAACGGCAAGTAATCAAGGATCGCCGGATTCCGGTGTAGAGCCTGTTTCTCAAGAAGTCCGTCCGGCGGGGCGGGGAAGAGTTTGGGGAAATACGTTTTTTCTGTAAAGCTAAATAGTCTGAGAGAGGATGGGTTTACTTTCAACTTTCATAATCAAAATGTCTCCGTTGTTAAATTGTTGATGACGAATGTCCTCTGTTAAATGTTTGAGTATACGTAATCCGGCATCCTCTGCAGAAGGTGTCCTGCTCTCCCTCAATTGTTGTACCAGACTTTCCAGATTTTCCAGATTTTCCGGGTTGGGGCTGCTTATAAACTCCAATTCCGTAAGACTGCCTGTTGAGCGCGCCTGAATTTTAATCTGTTGCATCGGATCGCCGGTATCGGCTATTCTCTCCGTTAAGAAGATGAATGCCTCTTCGCAGACCAGTTCCAGACGGGTTATTGTGTTATGATTCCATCCCATGGAGCGTCCTGCTTTCACTGCAAAACCGTGAAGAGAGGGAATAGCGGAGTTCTCGGGCGTTAATGTTATTTTATAAGCGGCCCTTTCCTTTAATGACAGGATCAATGTCAAGGTCAGTGCAGTCAAACCGCCTGAGGTCATCCCGTTATCGAGCAATGTATGAGCCCATTCGGGCATATGATCAGGGAAAATTTGTAAATTCTGAAAACCGACTCCCACCCAAAAGGAGAGACATACAATAAAGGCATTTTCATAGGGAAAACCGTCTTCCACAACCAGCCTGACGCCATGCGCAAAGAGGAGAACGAGTAATATTATGATATACACTCCTGCCACAGGTCCCGGTATTGCCTGTAACAGGGCGGAAACTTTCGGTGAAAAAGCCAGCAAAATCAGGAAAAGGCCGCCATATATTCCTACGCGACGGGCACCGACTCCGGTCATTTCCACAACTGCCACGCTTGTGGAATAGGTTGTGTTTGGCAAGGTGCCAAGCAAGCCCGATAGTAAGTTACCCAAGCCATCGGCATATACCGCACCCTGGACCGCTTTGTAGCTTACCGGTTTTTGCAGACGTTGCGAAACATGTTGAATTGCGATTCCGTCGCCATAGGTTTCGATTGCGCCGATAATGGTTACTAAGATAAATCCCGGCAACAGTGTCCAAAACTCAAATCCCGGAGTAAGAGAAAGGCCCGGCCAGCGACTATCGGGAAATCCAACCCACGAGGCGTTTATAAACAAACTCGGGTCGAATAAACCGAAAAACCAGGCAATAAAGCAGCCTGTTACAGCACCAATCAAAGGGCCCCACAGTCGTATGGCGCCTTTAGCGAACAGGGAAACGGCAACGGTGATCAAAAAAGTTCCTGCCGCTGTCAGTGGGGCGGCGAGAGAGGTTTTGTCCACTGTATCGGGTACATGTGAAAGCATATTAAAGCAGATGGGAAAAGCAGTGACTGAGATTAGCATAATAACCGTACCGCCAACAGTCGGCGTAACGATCCTTCTAAGCAGAGAGAGACGGGCGGAAAAAATAAACTGTATTAAGGAAGAAATAATGATAAGGGAGGCCAACAGGGGCAACCCCCCTGCTTTGACTGCGCTAATTGAAATTGCGATGAACGATCCGGAAGTCCCCATGAATAAGACGTAGCCGGCGCCGATTGGGCCTATAGGACGGGCCTGAACGATTGTAATTAAACCGCTGATAAAAAGAGCGGCAAATACTGCCCAGGCAATATACTCTTCTGCATTTCCGGCAGCCTTCAGAACAAGAACGGGCACCAGGGCGATACCTGCGACAATCAGGACAACGACCTGAAATCCCAATGCCGCTGAAAGCAGATGTCCGGGCTTTTCGTCAACTGCGTAGCGAATATGGGAGGTTTCATTATGAGTTTGATCTTTCATTTTTTCTTAGTAACCTAAATTCGGCAGTTGAGCCTTAAAAGTGTTTGACAGGAATCCAATATTAACATTTTATCAGGGGAAAAGTGTTAACATGGTTTGGCCTGAATGCCTGATTTGATTTTTTTGTGTGAATTTATGGTAAAGTAGCTTATTCCTGCTTCATTTTCGATATTTAACATGCTTTTGTATCATGGTATAATAATGTCACAGATTATGAAAACTTTGTGGCAAAAATATTGTACAAATGCAATTGTTGCATTATTATTTTTTTTACTTCCTTTTTTTCTCTCAGGCTGCTCTCCAAAGGGTAAAGAGCTTTTTACCAAATACGGTTGCATTAATTGTCATGGTTTTGAAAATAACGAGAACGTTTTGGGCTCTGATTTGAGAGATTTAAAGAAGAGAACAACAAGGGAGTGGTTAAAATCGAAGATAAAAAATCCAAAGTTATATGTGTCAGATTCCCAAATGCCTTCATTCGCCTACTTGTCCGACCGTGAGCTCGATGCACTTGTATCTTATATTTTGGATAATTACTAATTCTGCACCAATGTCATTCACTTAAGGAGCAAAGCACTATCCGCCTTCATCGGCTAAACTCGAAGGCTCCGCTACGCTGCGCCTTCTCAAACATAACCCGCTTCTGTCGGAAGGTGCTTCACCCCTTAAGTTAATGGTATTGAATTCTGCACGCCGAAATATGCATTTATTTACGAATAGTCCCTTGTCCTGCGGCATGGGGTGATTTACGTAGGCACTACGGCTATAGGGGAAAGGTCAATTTTAAATTATAAGTAAATATATTAATAAAGGGTTTATATTTTTTTCTTGACAAAAAGTTTTATCTATGTTTTAATATACGTAAGCGCCTCGTTCCTCCCCTTAGCTACTGCCCTTCTATGGGCAGTAGCTCCTTTTTTAACTCCCAATAACTTCTATGCCCAATAATCTCAGTACTTTTACGGCATCGTTCCATGTAACCCATTTTTCGTCTGCGTTTTGAAGCAGGTAAGAGGGATGAAAAGTGGGCATTACTTTACTGTCTTTATAATCAAAAAATTTTCCTCTCAATTCTTTGATATTTTTATCGTGAGATAATAAACAACTGCTTGATATGCTTCCCAAAGTAACTATTACTTCAGGGGAGATAATCTCGATCTGCTTTTGGAGAAAGGGAAGACAGGTTGTAATCTCATCTTTTTCAGGGTTTCTATTGTCAGGGGGACGGCATTTGATAACCGTTGTCAGATATATATCTTCCCTTTTGAAACCCATTCTGTTGATCAGTCTTGTCAGGAGGTCACCGGCCCTGCCTGTAAAGGGACGCCCCTGCTCGTCATCTGCAGGTCCGGGGAAGTTACCTATAAACATTAATCTTGTTTTAAGATTACCTTCGCCGAAAACGATTTTTTTTCTTTTTTTGTGCAACGGGCATCTCATACAGTTCCCGAGCTCGGCTTGCAAAGAGAGCATATCCGTCTCTCTATTCGGTTCTTTGTCCGGTTTTCCGGCCCGTAATATGCCGGAGGAGATATGTTTTAATGGAAGTTCTTTAAAACCAAGGATATCCAGGGTCATGACGTAATCTCGTATTTCGCTAAGCAGAGCATTCCTTATTTCCATTACCTGCTATCTCTCCCCCCATTTTAATTTTTGTCTGAGAACATTGAAGTAATCTTTTTCAAAGGGTATGATCAGCTTTGTTGTAAAAGACGATTTTTTTACCCTTATAACGTCTTTTTTCCTGAGTGGAAATCCTACCTGACCGTCAAGCGTTAAAACGACATCTTCGCTTTCGGCATTCAGAATAATTTCAATCACCATGTCGTCGTTTATTACGATAGGTCTGTTGGTCAATGTATGAGGACAAATCGGGGTTATTACAAAACAGTGGAGCGTAGGATATAACACAGGGCCGCCGGCTGAAAGGGAATATCCCGTAGAGCCTGTAGGCGTGGAGATGATCAAACCATCGGACTTGAATGTGGTAACATATTTGTTATCTATATAGGTCTCAATATCGATGATTCTGGCAAGCGCTCCCTTTGTTATAACGACATCGTTCAGTGCATTGCTTTCGGTGATGCATTCTCCTTTCCTGAATATTTCAGCTGTAATCATTATTCTGTCTTCAATATCGCAACGACCTTCGACTGCCAGTTTAAAAACATCGAGAATCTCGTTCTTATTGACTTCGGTTATGAATCCGAGGCTGCCCATATTGACACCGAGAATTGGAATGTTCATCCCCTTAATCAATCTGGAAACGGAAAGGAGTGTGCCGTCTCCTCCGAGAACGACTATCATTTCAACGAGGGATGGTATGCTGTCACGGTCATATCCCTTTATTTTGAGGAATTTGGCCATCTCTGAGTCAGGATAAATATCGAAATTTTTATCTGTGAGCCAGTGAACAAAATCCTTAACTATGTCAGGAAAGGCGTTCTCTGTCAACTTGGTTATTATTCCAATCTTTTTCATCTATACCGCCGATTATTATCTCCCTTATATTTTCGTTAAGATACTTTATTTCGATCTTTACAGTACAATCTATAGAGCCCTTAAGACGTTCCGCCCACTCAATGACAGTTATGCCGTCATCGGATAAATACTCATGAATCCCCAAATCCTCAACAGAGCTGAGATCGTTTAATCGATACAGGTCTATATGATAAAAGGGGATTTCGCTTTCATATTCAGAAATTATTGTAAAACTTGCACTTGTAATTTCTCTCTCCGGTATCCCGAAGCCTGTGGCGACGCCTTTTATCAAGGTGGTTTTTCCTGCACCCAGGTCACCGTAAAGGCAAATTACATCACCTTTTTTAATTATCATGCCAAGTATGCGGCCTATATGGATCGTTTCATGATGTGATGCGCTCGTTATTTTAATTGTTGCAGACAAATTCGTTACCTTCCTTTAATGTATAGGAATTTTTTTATGTAGGTTTGCGAGCCATAAGCAGAGAATGTAGCCGCAGGCTTTAGCCTGCGCGAATCGTTGGTTAACCGAACTCGGGTGCAGACTGAAGCCTGCGGCTACTTTAAATATGAAGTTCAAATTGTCGCCATTAAAAGACCACTGAGGGTGCAAAGAGTTACATACATGATATGCGCTCCTGAAAGCTCTCGGTTGTATCTCCGGAAATAGCAGTGTAACCTTACCATTACAAAGGATGAAAACAGATCATGTAAAAGGTGAAAAGCTTTCCAGGGAATGCGTATTATATCAGAAAAGCGGATCAGGCTTAATCGGTGAAGGCCGGAGTGGTTGCACTTTTATTCCACCTTTCAAGCTGCTTCCGAAGGGGTATTATCCGTTTATCAAATTCTTCTTTAGCCGGCACTCCATCCTTATACAGTGATTCCAGGAGCTTGATTTCTCCTTTGATTTCGCTCTCATGTTGAATATGTTCGGTTATCGTAGTTGCAATAAACGACATTTTTATCTCCTCCTTTATCTCTTCAAATCTATTGTCAGGAATCTTTTTATAATAACTTACCCACTGTTCGATTAACAAGAGTTGATCGTTTGTAAGAATGTCTTTCATTATCAGAAACAGATCACCCTTCAGGCTCTCTTTTAAGGACTCATATTTACTGACAAATTCTTTATCCATGAATTTGTATCTCCCGATTTTTACTTGTGAGAAATAATGGGAAAAGAACTCTTCCGTAAAAGACGAAATCATCCATTTGAACAATGAATCGTGTGTTTTGGGATTTCTATCCATTATTAAGGGATTTACATGATTTTAAATTTTAAACAGGCCGGTTGATGACGAATAATTAAGGTGTTATTTGTTTATAACTATTTTGCATCTCCATTTATAGTATCATTTTAAAAGGCAGTTTGTAACTATAGACACCCTATTCTATAATGCAAAAAATTGACTTTTACATCTGTTTTTAGTATTATTCTCTTTACATTGAAATAAGAGACTTCTTACTCTTACATCCTTATAAAAACAGTAATATGGAGGTCACGACGTATGTGTAAAACCTTTTTGGTGAAAAGTAATATCCTGGTTTTCATCTCTCTGCTTCTCTGTTCCTGCTCACTGGGTCCTCATACTCTTTACCGTACACACCTGGCATACAATAAGAGCGCTCAGTTAACTCAGAATGAGCAAATGCTTCTGAATCTGGTACGGGTAAGATATCTGGAACAGCCATTTTTCCTTCAAATCGCCTCTATTTCGGCGACTTATACATATGGTGCAAGCGCTACGGCAAGCACCACGATTCCGAAGGAGGAGTTGGATTCAATCGGTATTATTGCTTCTTACACAGGAAGTTTGACAGGTTCATACCAGGAGTATCCGACATTCACTCTATCGCCTTTGCACGGGAGTGAATATTATAAGTTTTTGCTGGAAAATATGGATGTCAGTCAACTCGCTCTCCTGGATCATTGGCGTTTCGACTTTATCATGGATTTTTTGGTGGAACGAATAGGAAAAACCTATAATTCCCCCCATGAGGCAAATGCCTCTTATAAAGATTTTGTGGAACTAAAACAAATCCTTAACCGCATGCAACAGCGAGAAAATCTTGATATCGATTATCAGGTCAGGGTCGACGGGAAATCCACGCAAGTCTATTACTATATGGAGCTTATGTACAAGGATGTGGAAGAGGCGGAAAGAGTTGAGGCGCTGTTAGGTGTTTCAAGGGAAAAGAACTCTAAGGAGAGGGATCCTTTAACAGGCATATACATCCTCTCTTCTACCGGACAGCTCGATATAGCGCCTGAAGATAAAAAGGGAAGACCAATTGTTCCTATTAAGCTTGTGAGTTTTTTGGAAGTGCTCAACTTAATGGGACAGTATGTTGACGTACCGGATGATCATTTGGAAAGCGGTCTTGTCCTGAAAAGCATAACAACCACTGCCAAACACGGACATAAGCAGTTAATTCAGATAAGACAAAGCGCCTCCAAACCTCAAAATGCCTTTCTGGGCGTGAAATACAGGGACCATTGGTTTTTTATAGATGATTCGGATGTTTACTCAAAGATTGCTTTCGCTTATCTTAATCTTCTTTATACTATGCAATCAAGAAACGTTACAAGCCTGCAACCGACTCTGACGATCCCGGTGAGGTAGGCAATGACACTCTTCACTGAAATGTTCACCCACTTGCACGAATGTATTGAGTTATGAGTAAAAAAGAGATATTAATAGTCGAGGACAGCCCGGTTCAGGCGGAGTTGTTGAGACGTTTGCTTACAGGGGAAGGGTATGTTGTTTCCATTGCAGGAAACGGTCATGAGGGGCTCGCTGTTATTAAGGAGAAAACTCCTGATCTTATTATCAGCGATATCTCTATGCCTGAAATGGACGGTTACGATATGTGCCGAAGGATTAAGGAAGAGAGATTATATAAAAATATTCCAGTCATTCTCCTTACTCAGCTTTCCGATACGCAGGATCTTATAAAGGGACTGAATGCAAAGGCGGATATCTATATAACAAAACCTTTTAACGACAGGCACCTGATTTCCAAAATAAGGGAGGTCATTTCGAGAGACAATAAAAAACCTGTCATTGTCAATGGCGATTCCATTGAACTTACGGTTTTGAATAAGAGCTTTCCAATTACCTCCGATCTGGGCGAAATAATTAATTTTCTTGTATCAACATACGAAAACGCCATAGAGCAAAATCGTGAGTTAATAAAGACCCGGGATGAGTTGAGAATGCTTAATGAGCATCTTGAAGAAAATGTGGAAAAGCGCACCATTGAGCTGAAAGAATCTGAAGAGAGACTTGAATTGTTAATGCAAACCGTGCCGGACATCATTTACCGGATTGACGGGGATGGCAAATTTTTATATATCAACAATGCCATTACAGGTCTTGGATATAAACCGGAAGAGTTGATAGGTAAACATTTCAGTTGTTTAATAGATACTTCCGGCGCGAAAGATATAGAGCGCTCGGAGGCGCTGAAAACATATGAAGGCAAAGTGACCGGAGATAAGGACGCTCCAAAGCTCTTTGACGAGAGGAGAACCGGAGACAGAGCGACCAAGAACCTCGAAGTGAATCTGCTTCCCAAATCAGTAAACGGCGGAAGAGAAATCCCCGATACAGGCATGCTTGTTGCGGAAATCAACAGCTCCGGCATGTATGAAATCGATCCCGACACCAGGAATAAATCCTTTGTCGGCAGCTTTGGCGTTATTAAATCGAAGGAGCATTTTATTGGAACGACAGGCGTGATAAGGGATATAACAGATCGTAAAAAGGCCGAAGAGATCATTCATGACAGTGAGAAGCGTTTCAGGTCTGTCGTTGAAACGGCTAATGATGCTATCATAACAATAGACGGAAAGGGAGAGATCGTTTCATGGAACAGCGCAGCCGTTAAAATTTTCGGATATTCTTATGAAGAGGTCTTGGGAAGAGAACTTACTTTAATTGTGCCGGACCGTTTTAAGGAGGGGCACAGAAAGGGGATTAGGAGAGTCCTTTACGACAATAACTCAAAGATTACAGGTAAGACCCTGGAACTGTCGGCGATAAGAAAAGATGGACATGAATTCCCTATCGAGTTGTCTCTGGCCTCGTGGAAAACCAAGGACGACTTTTTTTTTACCGGCGTCATTCGCGATATTACGAAACTGAAGAAGGCGGACAGGGAGCTTAAGGAGACTCTGGAGAAACTCAGACGCTCTATGGGCGGGATTATTCATACCATCGCCATGACTGTAGAGGCGCGAGATCCATACACTGCCGGTCATCAGCGCAGGGTTTCCGATCTTGCCAGAGCCATTGCAGACAAAATGTCTCTTTCAAAAGATCGGATCGACGGTATACGGGTGAGCGCCTCTATTCATGACATCGGAAGGATTTCGGTTCCTTCCGAGATTTTGAGCAAGCCGGGGATCGTCAACACCTATGAGTATGAGCTGATTAAGCTCCATCCGCAGACAGGATACGAAATTTTAAAAAATATAGATTTCCCCTGGCCTGTAGCCGATGTCGTTCTCAGGCATCATGAGAAATTCGATGGTTCCGGCTATCCGGGAGGTCTTAAAGGCGAGGAGATTCCTCTCGAGGCCAGAATCATTTGTGTGGCGGACGTTGTTGAGGCGATGTCCTTTCACAGACCTTATCGTCCGGCTTTAGGCATGGATAAGGCTTTAAAGGAGATAGAGTCGAAAAAGGGAGTATTATATGACCCGGCGATCGCTGAGATATGTCTTGATTTATTAAAGAACGGAGAATTCGAATTTTCGGATTAAAAAATTCACCTCATATAGAGCAACTTTAATTCCAGCAGTCTGCTGGGGTGCTTTAGTTTTCGAATTGCGCTTTTCTCTATCTGCCTTACTCGTTCTCTTGTTATCTGGAGTTGTCTTCCTATCTCTTCCAGAGTGTGTTCTCTGTATACACCGATGCCGAATCTCATCTTGATTACTTTTTCTTCTCTTTCGGTAAGTGTCTTTAATACTCTTTGTATATATTCGGAGATTTCTCCTTTTTCGAATTCCGAAAAAGGGGAAGGGCTGTTTTTGTCTCCAATGAAATCCTCAAGCTCCGAGTCATCTTCACCTACGGGAGTCTGGAGTTCGATCGTATCCTGTATCGCTCTGAATACATCTTCGACCTTTTTCGTCGTAACCTCGAGTTTTGCTGCAATCTCTTCGTGAGCAGGCTCTCTTCCCTGTTTCTGAGTGAGATCGCGAGATGTTTTGATAACCTTGTTGTAGAATTCCATCATATGCACAGGAATTCTGATTGTCTTTGTCTGTTCCATGAGGGCGCGAGTGACTGCCTGCCTGATCCACCATGTTGCATAGGTGCTGAACTTAAATCCTTTTTCGTATTTAAATCTCTCTACGGCTTTCATCAATCCTATATTGCCTTCCTGAATCAGGTCAAGAAGGGGCAGGCCGCGTTTCACGTAATTTTTGGCGACATTCACTACCAGTCTGAGATTTCTGGTAATAAGTTCGTTTTTCGTGTTGATTTCCAGGTCTTTGGCCCTGGATATTTCTCTCCATAACTTTTTTAATGTAACGGAATCGGCTCCGGTCTCCTCTTTAATGCGCAGGCATTCATCATTCGCCTCTTGCATGAGTTTATTAACGGGAACTTCCTTTTTTCCGATGGTCTCTTTTCCTTTGTCTTTCATTGAACTGTATTTTCTGAGTTCTTTTTCGGCGGACTTCAAGGCGATAATATATTCGTCAAGCATGTCGTATGTCAGCTTAACGGCTTCGTCGGCTTTCTGCAGACAGTCAAAGCACTCTTTATTCTCTTTAATCCCCGCTTCAATTCTGTTATAAAGGGGGAGGGAAGAAAGGAGTTTTCTTACCGTACTTCTGGCTTCTTCATATTTCCTTGCCAGTCTTGTTTCTTCGTCGCTGCTTAATATAGAAATATTACCCATAGAGTGGAAATATGCCTGAACAAGATCCTCTGTGGTTTCGTATTCTCCATAGTCCGTACTTATATTGTCGGCCTCTGCAATGTCATCGTCGGAGTGCGTTTTCAGGTTGTCCAGTCTGGCTTGGGCAAAGTCTATAAATGTTCGCGATACTTCATTGGATTCTAGAAGAGCATCTTCATACTCTCTGGACAGGGAGATGTAATTTTCCAATTCATCCAATAAATCGGTATCTACATCTCTGGACGATGCGTCCACTGAGTTGATGATTGACAGAACTTTGATAAGATGAGGGTTTTCCCCTTTGTCACCCGGTGCGTCGTGTTGTGATGTCATATTATTATATCTGTGTTTTATGTGAATATCTTAAATAAGACGTATGTTACAGTCGATCCCATAAGGGCGCCCAAAATAACTTCCCAAACGCTGTGAATATGTATGGTCACACGGCTCTGAGCGATCATGACGGCAGCCGTTAATGACAGGAGAGAGGCCAGAGCGTTTTCCGTCATCACTGTGATCGATACCCAAAAAGAGAAAGATACTGCCGAGTGTCCGCTCGGCATTCCGCCTCTCAGAGGGTGTCCTTTTCCTGTAAAGGCCTTTGTCAATATTACGAGTATAAAAACAAAAATAAGAGCAAAGACAGCGACTTCGTTCTCTGCATGCTTTGCTATATATAAGCCGTTTTCAAAATATGATTTCAGATAGGGGAAAAGTATTATATATCCGATAATCGCCGCCCCGGTCGCTGTACACATAACCGCGCCGGCTGCTACGTCCTTGGCTATTCTGGCTTCTTCCCTCCTTTTCGGAGAAAGCAAATCCACTGTGGCTTCTATTGCCGTATTAATAAGTTCGGCCATTATTACAAAGAGAGACAATGTTGAAATAATCAAAAATTCCGTTTTTGTAACGCCTGCGGAATAGCTGAAAAGTAGTACTATCGCGGCTGCATAGAGGTGGTATCTCAGGTGTCTTTCGTTCTTTGCAGCAGTCAGTATGCCTTCAATGGCATCGTTGGCGCTTTTTAACCATTTCCTCAAAGGCATATCGGTTAACTCCTGGTTTCTGTAAAACAGTTCAGGCAGATGCACTGAAGGCTGAAGATTTATAGGAAGGAGCATTTCATCCGCTATATATATTAATTTGTAACCCTTTACAGATTATAATTAAATGTTTAGTCGCTTATAAATGAAATTGTGCGCAAAAAAGCACTAATATTTTTGATTGTCACAGTTTTAGCTTTTATTTATAAGGCTTTTAAGCATATAGAAATATGCACTGACTTTTAAAATAAAGCTGCGAAAGCAGCGATTTACTCCCTCTCCCCTTTTGAAGGGTGAGAGGGTTGGGGTGAGGGGGTGCGGTAAGGTACTCGATAGGGTAACGCTTCTCCACCGTCACCCCTCACCTTAATCCTCTCCCCTCAAGGGGAGAGGAGACTTGAAGGGAATTTCTTCGAAATTCCCCAAACCTCTTTGGTTACGGCTATGCCGGGTTAGGAATCTCAAAATAATAACGAACCGTAGGCCAGGCGTATAGCCTGTCCTTTCTGCAAGAGAAATCACAAACTACAGTGAATGTCGGCGGCTCGTTATACTGAAACTGTAAACCCTTAACAGTTGTCAACATTTGCAGCTTTTTATCCGAAGCGCCGGTTCTATTTCACATATATTTCTCTACTTTAAAAATATCGACGATCTCCTTTAGTTTTCCGGAAAATTCGTACATGCCCGATGTCGCCTGGTGCGCGATTTCGGAACATTTTGTCGTCTCCTTTGACGATTCGGCCACTGCAGAGGTATCCTCATTCACCTGCTCCGATACGGAAGACATCTCCTCTGTGGCGGATGCGATACGTTCGACCATTGCCTGAACGTCTTCAATGCCGGCGACGATACTGTTTAACTCTGCACCTGCCTGATTGGAGAATTCAACTCCCGAGCGAACGCTGTTCAGACTCTCGTCCATAGAAGTAACGGCACTGTTTGTCTCGCTTTGTATGGACTTGATCATCTCCGATATTTCGGTTGTTGCGGACCCTGTTTTTTCAGCAAGTTTTCTTACCTCATCGGCGACAACGGCGAATCCTCTTCCCTGTTCTCCCGCTCTGGCAGCCTCTATGGCTGCATTTAAGGCAAGCAGATTGGTTTGGTCCGCAATATCTCTTATAACGTTTACGATCTCTCCGATTTGCGTTGAACGTTCTCCCAGAGTAGTCATTATCCCGGACAGCCGGGATACATTTGTTTCGATACTATTCACTTCATGAATCATCTTTTCGACGACATCTTTGCCGGTGTGAGCTATGTCTTTTGTATTGATTGCTGCTGAGGACATCTCCGTGGCATTACGGGCCATATCTCCTATGGTCTGAACCATCTCTTCTATTGAAGCAGCTATCTGTACTGTTTTTTCTGATTGTTGAAGGGATTCGTTCGCCACCTTTTCCGAACTTTGATTCAACTCGGCAGAGGCGTTGTTCATGATATCGACTGCCGCCGTAATTTTCGATACGATATCGGAAAACTGCCTGATAATATTATCCATCGCAGTCAGAAGCCTGCCCATTTCATCTTTGCTGTCATTGTGGACTCTGGCCGTAAGATCACCGTCGGCTATGAGGTAAGCAACATCCAAAGCCTGGTTAACGGGGCCGGTAATCGATCTTATAATAAGTACGGCAAGGGTTGCTATTATGATCAGAGCAATGAAATTTATGACGATAGATTCGATCTTAGACGCTTTTACGACATTATTCGATGAATCGACAACATCGGAGATGTTGGACTGTACGTTATCCTCCAGCGCTTTAATTAATATATTCATCTCCTTGATATAGTCGTCGGCCCTGACTGTATAGGCCGCCAGAGTCGACTGTACATCCTCTATCTCGAGGTCGAGATCGTCATATTCATCCGTTCCCGATGCGTATTGCATGATCTCCTCTGTAAGAGTAAGCTCCTTTTTTTTGAGTTCAAATATTGTTGTCAGGAGGTTTACAAAATTCTTTTTGTGATAGGTAAGCGTCTTGTTGACAGTGTCTGTCAGCTGTCGCCCTTTTGGGGACTGCAATTTTACGTCACCTGACTGAATCGATTTAATTATTGAAGAGGCATGTTCATTAAATCTGTCTGTGAGTTTGACATGCTTCCTCCATAGGAGGTCGATACTTTCGAGGTCTTCCGAGATGATAGCATTCATGGTAAGATTCAGATCCCTTGCAATTGCAAACTTCATCTCCTTTGAGGCATTTACAAAGGGAGAGATGGTTAGTATTTCTTTTGTCTTGTCATTTAACTTTGTAATATCCATATAACTCATTATTCCGATTGTTATAAATATGGATGTCAGAAAAATGAAAGCGCCTGCCAATTTTACTTTAATACTCATATCCTTAAACTTCATCGCGTTACTCCTTAAAAGTTCCTCCTCTTTGTTTGTCCGGTCGGAATCCTTGTGCAGCTTATAAAACGGGCAGCAGCTTTCTGACCTGACCCTAAGTTTAAATTATTTAACGAGCTATTTGCAACATGGATTCAGATCAATTGGAATAGGATTTACTTGTGTCGTCAAGAGGAAGGGCTCCTCTTTTCCGGTAATAGAATTATTGCAGGCAATACTATCAGGTCTCCTGTTAATGCCAGTATGATAACAATGCTTCCCAAAAGGCCGAGGAATATATTTGGCACAAAAGTGGAAAACATTAACATACTGAATCCGCAGACCAATATTAACGATGTGTAGAGTATCGCCGTGCCTGCGTTGGAAATGGCGATTCGAAGGGCCTCTCTCTCTCCTTTGCCGGACTTCCTTGCTTTGATGTATTGGATCATAAAGTGTATTGTATCGTCCACTGCAATGCCGATCGTTACGGCTGCTACAATCATGGTGGAGAGATCGAGATAAATGCTGAATAATCCCATAATCCCGCCTGCTGCGACTATCGGCAATACGCTTGGAATAATGGATAAGAGACCGTATCTGAATGATGCCGTAAACAGGAAAAAGCATATAATAATTATTACCATGGCAAGTGAAAATGAGCTGATCATGCCCTGCTGCACATAAACATCCATATTGTTAAACAGCACGGCTCTGCCTGTTATCTGTATTTTAAGATCATTGAATGTCGTATTGATTTCTTTTTGAATAGAATCTACCCACTCTTTTGTTACCGATGACGGTGCTACTCGGCATCTTATTGTTATGCGCATAAATCGCTCTTTATAGTCCTTTAAATCAGTAAGATCTTCCTCAGGACCTTCGCTTGTGTAGAGAAAGAGGTACTGCGCCACATGTTGCCTGGTTTCAGGCAGCATAAACGAACCGGGCATATTATTGTGCATAGTTTTATTTATTTTCATAATATAATTGAGCACTGACATAGCCTTACCGGTGAACTCAAGAGACTCCAAATAATTTTGAAAATCCAGTACTCTGTTAAGAAAATCCGGTTCTTTGACACCACCCTCTTTCCCGGAGTCAAGTATGAATTCCAGGGTGACGGCTCCTTTGTATGTTTCGTCAAAGTATTCGAGGGCCTGTCGGATGGGAAAGTCTTTTTTAAAATTTCTTACAAAGTTGGTATCCACCTCTATTTGGGTAATGAGTATTATCGAAGTCAGAGTCAGCAGCGCCGTGAGAATGGTAATTGCTTTTTTGTTGTGAAAGGTAAAGTCCGCCAATGAGTCCGTTAGTTTTGCAATTTTTCCTGTTTTTACGACTCTTTCGATTTTTTTTGCATTGCCCTTTGTAAAGCTTAATATGGCGGGAAGGATCGTTACTGAAAACAGAAAGGCCGCTGTCACTCCAAAGGCGCTTGCAATCCCCAGCTCAAGAACGGGATTTAACCTGCTTGAGGCCAGGGCGAGAAAACCTGAGGCCGTCGTGATCGTTGTAAACAGGCAGGGGGTGAAATACTTTTTTACGCTGTTTACGACGGCGCTTTTTGGCTCGATGCCTGTGTATCGCTCCTTGTAGAAGCCTGTTATAATGTGTAAAGAGTCTCCAAGTGCTATGACTGTGATTAAGAGGGGCAATACCATGTTCAGCATGTTCAAGGGCCATTTGTTAAGTCCTATAAAAGCGATGGTTGCTATAACAGAGGCGATGATCACAAAAACAGGCAGTAACACTCCTGCCATGTTTCTGAATATGAGAAATAACAGAAGTACGACAATAACGATTAACAGGGGATAAGCCACGGACTGATCGGCGGAGCTGTAATGGAAAAAGCTTTCCGTAATTGCAGCGGACCCGGATATATGGAAATCGATTCCTTTGGAGTCAAGCCCTTCCTTTTTGATAAAGTTTTTGAAATCCTGAGTCAGTTTTATCTTGGGATTGTATCCGACCTCTTTTTCTTCAACCAGCCGGGCCGAGACCATTGTGTGTTTGAGATCTTGCGTAATCAGGATGCCATGTATGATCTCTTCTTTGGCGGCAATGTCCGACATTTGTTGCAATTGCAGATCAGAGAGATCCGAGATATTCTCTATCTCTACAGGGATGAGGTCCGTAACTTCAAGTATGTCGTCTTTGGCCTGAATGTACTGAAAATTGGTGATTGCCTTTACCTTTGTAACGGCCTCGTGTTCCTCAAAGAAGTCAGTCATTTTTTTAATTAATGAAAGGGCGCCTGCAGTAAAGATATTTTTTTCGTTCTCAGGCGCTTTGACGCCGATTAAGAGATATTCGTCATTTTGAAACATCTCCTTCAGGTCCCTGTACAGCGTCAGCACCGGATCGTCCTCTATGAACCACATATCCGTAGAACCTTCAAAATAGAGATTTTTAAAAGGTATAAAAGAGAGTCCCAATAGAATAAGGGTCATTATAATGACAAGTACACGAAACTTAACTACAGTGTTTGCCCATAAGTCGATTAGTCTGTTCATTTATATAATCTCCATTGATTGTTTAATTTTATATAATCACCTTCGATAAATCCAGCCGCACCGATTTTTCCAACATATCGGCCTTACCAAGGCGAAAGAGAGTCAGCAGTTCGCCCTTTTGCCCGACTTCTGTGAGCTCTCTTAGTTTATCGTCTGTGTGCTTCATGTCGGTAGGTTGTGAAAGGGGGCAGACACCATAGCCATTTTTCGCTGCGCGGAGGTAGACCTTTTCCAACATTTGGCCGCCGTATATACGATTATTATAAGACTTTACATCGGAATAAATTAATCCCCACAGAGGAGTTAGAGGCGCAACATGGTCGATATACCCGACTTCACTCTCTTTCATTGTATCCGAATTCAGATCCTGACGGCTTGCGACCCATTCAAACCAGTGCTTAATATAAAAGGGGGCATTGCTTGTAAATATGGATATACCGTCTCTTTTTGTCTCCCATTCATCGCGTTTCAGGCGAAACCATTTCATGCCGTCTCGGTACATACTGTCGTTGTCAATAAAAAGACGTATCGCCTCCTTTGTTATGGACACAACTTTAGCTCTTTCCCCGGGGGATTTAAACCATTTAATGTGAATGTCGGGCAGATTGTTTTCATTGCTTAAGGCCATTATAAAATCATCGGGAATGGCGTGGGCCATATTATAGGAGGAGCGTATTGTCTGGCGTATGAATATCGAGTCATGGAGTGAATGGTTTCCGGAGCTTGATTTGGTGTTGAGTTTTAAGGCCCCGCAGTAGCCGTCCTTTTGAAACCGACTGTCCGCCTCGGGATGAAAGGTCACATTTTTATAACCTAGTTTCAAAGCTGCGATCTTCATATTTTCCAATGCACAACCCATACCCTGCGCCATGAGCTTAAAGTCCGGGTCTGCAGCACCCAGGCTTCGACTCTTGTCAGCGAATATTTTAATTACCCCAGGTTCCGGTTTAAACTTCCAGGGTTGCGTATTGTGCGGACTTGGGGCCAACGTCCCGCACATTACTATATACTCGTTGTCGCTCATTCCGGACTGAACCTTATGTCGCCAATATGTATATGCAGGATCGCTATAGTCCGCCCGATTCAGAGTACTGACTCCGTATGTACCTGCCGCCATACCTCCGAGAGTGAGCCCCGTGTATTTCAGGAATCTCCTTCTCGATATTGTTTTATTTGTCATTTTTCCTCCGATAAGAGCAAATATGAAAGCCCCTATGAAAAGAGTAGTTCTCGGGGCAGTTTTTTTGTACCTTAGATTATTTCATGTATTTTTATTTTTGCTGTAATAGAATGGCTAATTTCTTCTGTTTTTACCTATATAATAACGGCAAAAAAAATTCTTTATTTATTATTGTTTGTCTTATACTATTTTCAGACTAATAGTACCATAAACCTCAAATCAGTGTCTTTATTAATTCTATAGAGTATTAAGGGGAGTACGAGCAGAATGTTTTACTAAAAAAAAGCAGTCAGCTATCAGCGGTCAGCCTTCAGCTAAAGAAAGAATTGATGTTATGACAATAATAAGCTTCACCTTACGGGTGAATCTGTTTTGAACCATAAAGTATTGCGATTAAAGAGCTGACAGCTGATGGCTGTGTTTTTAATTTTATTAGCCGGCGGCGAAAAGGTTCGTAGTCCGTTTAATGATACGATGTGATCCGTTTTTATACGATAAGTATTCGATACATTTTATTGTAATTCTTTACTTTTCAAAGTCAGTGTTCTGTTTTAAAATCACACCCCGCCTCTCATATCTCATTGATCTCCGGATGTTAACTCCTTCAGTAATTTCATATATCTGCCGCCAAGGTTTTGAATAACCTTTTTTGGAACGATATTCCCGGGGTATTCTATTTCAACGGAGAGTTCACTTTTATCTGTGTAAAAAAAGAACTCTATAAAAGATATGCGTTTTTCCATTGGGCCGGAGAGCCGTTTTTCTCTGTCCTTTTCTATGGGAGTGAAGAGTGCGGAATCTGTCAACGTACGGTTGCCGAGATAGTTTGCCCTCACGGGAGTCAGTTTATTATCGGGATACATATAGGGGGGCAGTTTATGGGAAACATAGTCAAATGTCACTCCATTTGCAGGAAGTTGCTCAAAGGCGTTTTTTATCATATCGATTATATCAGCCATACCTGCCTTTTTATTCATATTCACCAACAGAGGCGTGTTTACGGCAAAATTACCGAGACAGTTGAAAAAGGAAGTCTTTTCTCCGATGTCCCTGCCATTCATTCGGTGGCTTATAATGATATGCTCCTGATTGGTCCACTCATGGACGACTTTATAAAGAGGAGCAAGGAGGAGGTAGTAAAGATTGCATTTGTAATAGGCCTTTGTTTCGCTCATAAGAGCCTTTGTCCCGGTTTTACCAAGTGTGTATTTTTCCAAGGCGGCGTTTTTTTCTATATTGTCTCCATGCTCATAATCAAAGGGGATTTCTAACCTGTAATCGGGAGACGGGATTAATGACTTCCAATAATCGACATGACTGTCAAGGAGACCTTTTTTCTCATATTCCATAAGGAGAGTCAGGAAATCGGAGTATTGCCGGTCAGGTTCACGTTGTATTGGTTTTCCTGTAAGGAGTGATGCATATACTGTCCATAGTTGTTTAAACTGATTTGCGGCGCTTATGAAATCACTGATTATGTGATGCCCTATGATTGTCATATCATAGGAAGTGTCCGAACATTTTACAACAACAACTTTAAACAGAGGCCATCGATCGATCCGAAAACTTTTGGCCCGATCGATAATATTGTGTATCTCGCTGTCTCGATCCGATTCGCTCAAGTGAGAGCCCTCATAATAATTTACAGAGAACTTCTCCGGCGGAGTAATTATTTGTTGCACCCATTTCCCTTCTTTTTCAATGAAAATGGCGCGAGACGCTTCATTTGTATCGATCATATGATGAATGGCTTCGTTAAAAAGCATCATGTCCAATCGGTCATTATATTTGAAACGGCTGTATCCTGCCCATTCATAGGGCGGGTCAAAGTATGTGATAAGCCATTTTTGAGCCGGCCCGAGAGGGTATTGTCCGGGCTCACAGGTTGCAGGGACGGCAGTGGCGTTATCTTTTTTAGGCGTCGCCGGGGTTAAGAGCGCCTTTCTGTCCAGCTTTCCGTTGGGCGTTTTGGGCAGGTTGTCAAGATAATGGAAAGTGTGAGGAACCATATAGCGGGGCAGCCGTTTTGATATAAACTCTTTTAGTGTATCGCTATCCATGGGGGCGCCGCTTATCCATGCCGATAGTCTCTTTTGGTTGTCGCCATAATCGATTGCCAGTACTGCTGCTTCGTCGACATTGTTATGGCTGTTTATAACAGCCTCTATTTCTCCCAATTCTACTCTGTAACCTCGTATTTTTATCTGATTATCGACTCGGCCGAGGTAGTCAAAGCCGCCGTCAGGGAGTTCCACTGCAAGATCGCCTGTTTTATAAAGATGTTGAGAGGGGATATGGGGAAATGGGTTTGGTTTAAAGGCATTTTGCGTCTTTTCCGGTTCTTTCAGGTAGCCTGTTGCAAGTTGAACGCCTCCGATCCACAGCTCTCCCTTTTGACCTTTTTCCAGAGGATTCATTTCTTTATCCAATATAAGTAACCAGGTATTATCGATTGCCGTTCCGATGGGTATACGGAGTTGGTCATTATTCGGCCTTTGGGTAATTATATGGGCTGTCACGTCTATTGATGCCTCTGTCGGTCCGTACAGATTGGCCAATCCTGTTTTCATGCCGTATTTATCGATCCACTTCTGTACAATCGTGACAGGGAGAGCTTCTCCGCTGAACACCAGCCATCTGAGAGTTGGAAACATTGTTGTTTCATTGTACATGGCAGCGACAAATTCACTGAACATGGATGGTACAAAGTGCATTATATTAATCTCTGTATCGTTTATCCATTTTGCAAGTTCCCAGGGATTCCCGACAATATTCGTTTCTGCGGGACATATAACGGCTCCCTCCATTAAAGGCCAAAACACTTCCCACAGGGATATGTCGAAGCTGCACGACGTTTTAAAAGCCACCCGCTCACCGGGCGTTAACTGAAAGGTTTTTTGCATCCACCTGAGGCGATTGGCGTACCCCATGTGGTTGAGCATCACTCCTTTGGGGCTTCCAGTGGACCCGGAAGTATATAGTATCACCATGAGGTCTTTGGGATCGTTTATATAATCGATCTCATTATCGGGCCGGCTCATCCACTCTTTTTTGTCGACAATATGGATATTGGAGTTCTCTCCTTCCATCTTTCCGTCGGTAAGAAGGATAAGCGTGTTTACAGAGGTCGGCTCCTTTACACACTCCTTTAATAGGGGATATAAGGCCGGCTCGGTAAGTAACAGTTCCATGCCGGAATGGTTCATCATATAAGAGATTCTGCCGGAAGGGTAGGTCGGGTCTATTGGTGCATATGCAGCGCCGGCTTTTAATATAGAAAGTATTCCAATAATCATTTGCGGGTTTCTGTTATCCAGAATCCCGACAAAGGAACCTTTGGATACTCCCTTTGATCGTAAAAAATTTGCAAGGCGGTTTGAGTATGAGTGAAGTTGACCGTAGGTGATTCGGGTCTCTTTGTGTATGATGGCAATATCGTCTGCTCTTTGCCTGCACTGCTTTACAATTTGATAGTATGGAATATCCTCTGTGTTGATGCTCTCTTTTTGATTTTCGATTATATCGGCCATCTCCTTCAGAGTGGAACAAATCATCAACGATTGCGCTTCAACGCCGGGTATGGTGTCTTTTATAGCTGTAATCATGCGTATGCGCTCAAGGGAGTCCATGCCAAATTCAATCTCCAGGTCCATGGCCATCTCTTTTGAACCAATCGGGGCGTGCAGTATTTTTTCCCCTGTTTTTTTAAGAATCGACTCTGTTAAGGGATCAATTCCCCGGCTTGCTTTGCGCCCTTGTCCGGTTTGCTTGGGTTCGGGTTTATATTGTGTAAAATCCTTTAAGAGAGTAAGTATTGTTTTTCCGAATTCATTGATAAAGGCTTCATTAAAAAAGAGAGTATCGTAATTGATCGTCAGTTGAAGCGAGCCTTGAACGATCTCTGCGAGAGTATCCATCGTATTGGCAGACGTCGTGGTGACGGCCCTGTAATCAATGACTTCACAGTGGCTGTACTCTCTTTCAATCTTCGTGTTTCCTATATAGGAGAGGTACAGGTTCGATTTCATTAATGGTCTGTCGTTGTTTGTCATGTCTGTCGGAAGTTTGCCTTTTACAAGGGGCAATTTGCCGAAAGCTTTTAGCTGTAAGGTCTGTGCGCGATCGTAACCTGCGATGAGTGCGTTTTGAATACATTTATAAACGGATTGAAACAGGCTTCCCGGTTCCTGTTCCTCATCGGGCATGTCAAAGGTAAGGGAAAGATTTTGGGCGAAGCATCCCACCATTTGAAAAATATTCATATTGTCGTTCATGCCCTTGATGCCGGGGTATACCCTCCCGCTTGTGGGTATGTTTATTATAAGGGAGTTGTTGGCGCCGTTATCGTGCTCTTTTATGGCCAAGAGATATGAGGAGAGGACAATTGTATTAAGCGATACTCCCAGGGCCCGGGCAAGCTCTGTGAGATTCGATGTAAGGTTGGCGTTGAGTTTATAAGGGAGGCTGTTTGTCACGGATTTTTTGTGGTTCATTTTTACGGAGAGAGGATTCCACAGAAAGTTGTCATCTCCCTGCTGTTTAACGAATTGAGTGAACAGGGCTGTTTCATTATCGTCTTTCCAATTGTTTATTAAGAGAAGGTTTTTTTTGTAATCGTCGAGTGTGTATGAGGGCAGGTTCCATTTTCCGTTGAAATTGTCGTTAATGAATGTGGTGTATACTTCTATAAATTCTCGTATAACGATTTGGTTGGATATGCCGTCCGAGATGAGGTGGGTATTGACAAAAAAGAGTTCAAAGAGGTTGTCCTCTATAATAAATACTAAAAAAGAGTGCAACGGCCACCTGTGAATGTCCCATTCACAGGCAGTCCATCTGTTTTGTTCATTATGGAGTGTACTCTCTTTTTGATTTTCTTTCAGACCTCTTAAATCACGGACCTCTATCTCGGGTATTGTCGGTTTGTCAAGGATGTGAATCTTATAAGAGCTCATTGTGTTTGCCTCCGGGTCGATTTCAAACCTCGCTCTCAGATTGGGATGGCGCATTAAAAGAGTCTGCCAGGTCTTTTTAACAGCCTCCGGGTTCATCTCTCCCTTTAAGCGCACTCTTGAGCAGAGACTGCATGTTGACACCGTCATGTGTGCAGTTAAAAAGAGATACTGTATGTTTAAAAGGTCAATATATTCAGGCGGGCGCTCAATGTGTTCAGCTTTGTCCGGAGAGAGGGGGTATGCCTTGGATTCAAGGATTTCCGAACCGATGCATTCTCTCAGGGTTTCGATCAATTCGCCAATGCTATGAATTGTGACGATGTTCTGAGGCGATAATCGGGAGAGACAGTTTTCAAGAGTGTATTCCGGGAATAAGTCAGGCAGGGAGGCGGAGAGTGTAATTGTTTTAATGGAGTCAAGACCCAGGTCATGTTCAAAGCTCATCTCCGGCCGTAGAGCTTCCGGCCTGAAGTCGGTTAGTTCGGCTATAAGATTCAGGACTCTCTGTTTTATAATGTTGTAAGTATCCGATTGCGGCATATTGTAGGAAGAGAAATTAACTCTTTTACTCTGACCCGGTATAATTAAAAACAGCGGTCAGCTATCGGCAGTCAGCCAATGAAATTCCCTGCATTAATGGTGAGTGCAATTTAAACGATAAGCTGTTGAAATTAATAAGCTGACAGATGACTGCTAAATGTTTTCTTTTAGTATAATAAGCGTGACTTTTTATAATTGTCAAGAGTCTTTCGGAGATCGGTAAATGCTTTGAAGTAACAGTACCGCAGCGATGGGTTGAAAAGGCTTTATCCCGAAAACAGACGAATGCTTCTATCCATTTTCATGCTTTGTGGTGAACCGGCGGTTCATGGACGTTTATCCCGAAAATAGACTCGAAAGGACTTAATTTAACCAGGTCGATCACGAAGATGATATGATTATGTAAAAAGTGTCAGGCTTTCCCATGGAGGACAAAATGTTATCCTTCCATTAGCACAAAATAAAAAAAAGAGGGAAAGCATGACACAGAGATATATACCCAAAGATTATGACATATTTATAGGAATTGATGTGGACAAAAAAAACTACGCATTTACGGTGAAGGATCACTATCAATCTTATTTCCTCTGTCGTAAATTCTTTGCCGCATACTTTCATGCGGCTAACTTAACATATGCTTACCCGCAGTGTTCAGTAAAAAATGTGGGACACGATAAGTTTAAAAAAGGGGAATACATTAAGTAATATTACTATATTATGAGTGTAACATAACGCTCCTTACTGAATGCTCATGATTTTTCTTAGCTGATAGCTGACAGCTAAATGCTTTTTTAGTTGAATTGGAAGAGTTTTATTTGCAAAATATTAAAACACTATTAAGATGAACTATGTTATAATAGTGAGATCCGGTATTACGGGCAAAGTTTTTATTAACCCCTGAAAGAAATGTTATTATAAAGGAGATACCCGATATGATTAAAAACTTTCCTTTAAGTGGAGACGTCTCTCAAATGTTTAATCCATGGATGATTTGGCTTAAATCGTTGAGTCAGCAGTCAGGATTAATCAATATTAACAACTTCAAATCCAATGACAGAGAGCTTGAGCAAAAAATAGTCGAAGAGGTTGCAGGATATGGAAAACAGATCGGCTATATAAACAACATTCTGAAGATATTGGCGGATAGAATAAAACCTGAAAATCTTACCCCCGAGCAAAGGCAGTCATTTGATAACTTCAGGGAAATGGTCGACAAGATCGACGAGGCAAAAAGAGAACATAAGCTGTCCCTGCAATCCATAGACCGTACGATAAACGAGATAAAAGCACTTAAAGATAAGGACGAAAAGGCATATAATGAAATCGTTTCACGTATAAGAAACGCTTTTTTGCAGGATTAACGAGTCGAACACACTGAAGAGTTCAAACTTTTAAGGCTGTTTTAGCGGATGTTACGAAATAAAATAACTTAACCGATAATTATTTGGTGCCGTACCTGCTAAATCTTTGAAGACGAGATTTAGCAGGTACGGTACACCAATTTATTGTTATAACACCTGAGAGCGGCTTTTTCTTTATAAAAATCCCCCCTTGCCCTGACTACCGAGAAATATCTACTTTTACCTTATCGAAAAACAGTGCGTCATAATCAACATTCCCGTTTTGTTTCAGATCGACAGCAAAATAGTATATATTTGTCAAAATAAATATAAGTAAAATAAATGTAAACTTAATTTTATCGAGATTCAACACCGATTTTCACAGCTATCGAAGACGTCATAATAGCACCCTAATTTCAAGCCGTCCAAACAACCTCAATAGATCTTCCCCCAAGCCAGGGTATATGGAAAGGATTTTGCAGCTTTTCTACTTCTTTCAAAACAGGAGTATGCGCTCTTTTCCTGATTTTAACAAAAAACTTATCTCCATCATAAACAACTCTTCCCGGCATATCAATGAACTTTTTAAATATTGTAGGGGCAAGATTCTTTTCAAAAC
>JAREWP010000005.1 GCA_029001845.1 Candidatus Magnetocorallium paracelense
TTCACGATTTCACTATTCCTTTTACCAATAATCAGGCAGAGCAGGATATTCGCATGATGAAAGTACGACAGAAAATCTCAGGTTGCTTTCGTACTTACAATGGTGCCCTCTATTTTGCCCGTATCCGCAGTTATATCTCTACTGTCAGAAAACACAGCCAGGATATTCTCTCTTCTATTTACTATGCCTTGCTCTCTAATCCCTTTATACCTTCATATACTTAATGTCACATATTTATACCTGAGTAGTTACAAATATTATAACATTTCTTTACTTCTTTTCGATATGTTTATTCGCCAGGTTAATAATTCCTCGTATGCGACACGAATCGATAAAAATGTATCGTCATGGTCAGATATGGATTGCCCAATTATCAATTTTTTATCGGGTAATGTTGTCGAATGATTCTTAAAATTTTTTAAGCATGGTCGTTTTTTAACAATTAACTCCGCTGTTGTATAATAGACATTCTGATCAGCGTCATAACGGTAACGAATACAAACTAAAGATTCTCCGTATTGCTGCACATACTTTAATGTTCCATGCTGCCCCGGTTTCAGTGTTTTTCTTATTTCCATGAATGACCTGGCTGAAGATGATGAATCAATTTGCTTATCAAAACAACATAAGCACGATGCCCTATGCCGCTATCTTAACACTGACATGCATACCAGCCCTTGTGGCGAGTGTAATAAGCATTTCAAGACTAAATTTTTCCCATTTACCTCTCAAAAGGTCTGAGACTCGTGACTGACTAACCCCAAGAATTTTAGAGGCATTAACCTGAGTCAAGTCTTTGACCTTTATAAATTTCCGGATATCCGCCATAAGATCAGCACGCATTTGAAGAACTGCTGCTTCATCAGGAGGAAATCCTAAATCAATGAATATTTTTCCAGAAGAATCTAAAATTTCTTCAGTCATAATAGATTATCCCCAATCTGTTTGAATCTTCTTTGAGCCAGTTCGATATCGCGTCGACTCGTTTTTCGAGTCTTCTTTCTAAAAGCATGAAGCACATAAATTGCATCATGGAATTTTGCAACATAGACTATACGCCATTCGCCTAGAACATGAATGCGTATTTCTTTTGCACCAGGACCAATTGTCTCTATTGGTTTCCAATCTTTAGGATCGAGTCCATTTTGAACCGAATGAAGTTCAAAACCAGCTGCCCGGCGGGCTTCATGCGGAAAGTCTCGAAGATCATCCAAACTCGATCCTATTAAATTTAAGAGGCTTCAAACTCATGATTACATTATATAAATTTTGATAATTTTTACAAGTTTAATTATCAAATAATAATCACCTGATCTCAGCTTTAAATTCTTTTAATAATTTTTCGGCTTCTTCTTTTCCATACTTTTTAACAATTTCATCCCAAATCGGTGAGTTTAGAATTTTTTTTTGATATTCTTTTGTCATTTGCGGTCATTACTGTCAATATACTATCACTGAAAGCATGATTTTTTCAATAGGGTATTTTGTAATAACTGTATTTTTAAAACTGTTATCAATGATCAGTTTAAGAGTGTTTTGTAATAGTCAGCTTTTCCTTATTTATGTTACCTTTTTTGCTCAAATTCCTGAGTGCTCATTGTCAAGTATTATTTGCCTGTCACCATCACCATTGTCCCCTTACCATTCCCTCCAAAATTTCAGAATAATTGTACACCGGTTGTTGGGTTAGTCAACACACATTAATTACAACACCTAACGATGAGTTGAGCAGTGGAGCGGTAGCGGAATCTGCTCAAACTATTTGTTAGGAAAACATTAATAACTTATACCATCATCTGAATTTAGATAGGGGTAAGGGGTAATCTCCTGTCCGCTTTAGTGTTTTGTTAGACGCTGTGTTGTTTTCGTTAAATCAAGTAACGCCCTCAATGCATCATTTACTGCGGCTGAATCTACAAAGGCTTTAGCTACATCAGGTTCAAGTATAACCACATTAGCCCCTTCATCTAAAATACGTTTATAATATTTACCACGAACGGCTTTTGAATAGTTAAAGTTGTATTCAGGTCGTAATTCATCACTGATTTTTTTTGTTTTAGTTTTCATGACGTTTCCTTTCATGCGCAGTTGCGGTTCGTGCGCTGATAATTCGTATTGTTTTTTCCCTCTCAGTATGTGACACCACAAGTAAGCGATCATGAGAGGAGTAACCTATAGTGATAAGTCGTTGTTCGTCAACAGAATGGTCAGGGTCATCAAAAGTCGCAGATAACGGATCGTAAAATACAGTTACGGCTTCATCAAATGAAACCTTATGTTTTCTATTGTTCTTTTTTGCTTTGTTCCTATCCCACTTAAACTGCATATACTCAAAATTATCACGATGATACCTATGATAGTTTTTATTCGACTGATAAATATGAGACTTACGAATATAGTTATTAGTAATTTTTATAAATGAAAAATGAAACTACAGTCTTAATTTTTCAAGTTCCTTTACTGATAACCCTGTTTTTATTGAAATTGTTTCAATATCTAATACATCTGTCAAGTTTTTTGCTATTTCAATTGCTTTTTTCACTCCTTCTTTCTTTCTCACCTTTGTTATCTCTTCCTTCCTGATCTTACGCTCTTCTTTTCTTATCCTCTCTTCCAGTATATAAGGAGGTACATATTTTGTACTTTTCTCAAGTTCTTCCGGTAGTCCTATGTCAGCAAAGCTTAAATAGCTTTTTGTTGTAATAATTAAGTGGTCAATAACAGTGGTTTTAACTAACCGTCCGGATTGTATCATTTTATCCGGCTATGCTTCCATTATTTTCAGGAGGCGCCGGCTTATGTATTCAGGCAAAATAATATTCTCTCAAATTATGGATTACTTACCAATGCATATCTTTAGAAAATGTGTTGATCGCTATAACGGTCATTATAAAGTAAAAAGTTTTTTATGTTTGGACCAGTTTTTGTGCATGTCATTTGCTCAACTCACGTACAGGGAAAGTCTGCGAGATATCGAAACATGCCTGAGAGCTCAACAGACTAAACTTTATCATATGGGTATCCGAAGCAAAGTCTCTCGCAGTACATTAGCCTACTCAAACGAAAATCGTGATTGGCGAATTTATGATGACTTTGCATACTCTCTTATTCACACGGCAAAGCGTTTATATATCAACGACAACTTCGGAGTTGAACTCGATAACACTGTATATGCCCTGGATTCCTCTACCATAGACTTATGCTTATCTACATTTCATTGGGCAACTTTCCGAAAAGCGAAAGGTGGTATTAAACTTCATACTCTCCTTGATCTAAGGGACAATATCCCTGCATTTATACATATTACCGATGCTAAACAACACGATGTTCATGTTCTTGATGAACTCATCCCCGAACCGGGAGCGTTTATATTATGGATCGTGCTTATTTAGACTTTGAAAGATTGATGCTCTAAATCTGTCTTTATCCTTTTTTGTTATCAGGGCGAAATCCAATTTTAAATTTCAACGACGTTACTCTAATGCTGTCGATAAAACCCGGGGACTCCTCTGCGATCAGACTGTGATGCTTACAGGCAACAAGTCTGTCAAAGCTTACCCCGATAAATTACGTCGTATAAAATATTTCGATTCCGAAACCAATAAAAGATTTGTGTTCTGAAATTATTACCGGCGAGAAAATAATCAAAAGAAGTACTGAAGTGAGGAATAATTGAATCCTCAAATTCAAGAATATTATTTACATAAACTTGTAAGGTATTGTTATTTCCATTAACAATAGCCACTACATGATGAAAAGTATTTAATGATAACTCAGTACCTTCCTCGTGATACCCTTGCTCACCTGCTACGGCAAATTGTATAACACCATTATAATACATAAGTACATTGGCATTTATCCCGGACTCTCCTGTTCTTAAATCTACAAGACAGTGGCCTCCAAAACTGGAACCCGGTGATATGACACTATAAGGATTAAACTGCATCCACGATGTTCGGATCCACTTCGCCATTATTCCGCACTTTTTCGATGATCTCCATGGTTTGGCCATGAGGCGATGATTTCCCTGTTGGAGGGATATGGCGTCTGGAAACGACTTCAAATCAATTCCGCCTCTTCCACCTTTGCAAAAACCATTTCACCATTTTCATAATCCGCCTCTATTGTATCACCTTCATTAAATGTCCTGTCCAATATTTTCATGGCAAGAGGATTGAGCAGCGCTGTCTGAATCGCCCTCTTTAAGGGTCTGGCGCCGTAGACGGGATCATAACCGAGTCCTGCAATCTCCTGCTTCGCCCGTTCGGTAAGCAGAATCTCCAATCTCTTATCTTTCAGATACACTTTCATCCTGTTGATCTGTATATCCACTATTTGAGTTATCAATTCTCTTGAAAGCGGATTGAATACGATTGTTTCGTCAATTCTATTTAGAAATTCAGGCCTGAATATAGCCTTTAAGTCGTCCATAACTTTTTCGAAAATAGTTGTATCATCTCTGACGCTTCCTGAGTTATCATCGCTTTCCAGCCTCTCTTCCAGAAATTTCTGAATATGGGGAGTTCCGATATTGGAAGTCATAATAACCACACTATTCCTGAAGTCAACGGTTCTACCGTGCCCGTCGGTCAATCTGCCGTCATCGAGCAGTTGAAGGAGAATGTTGAATATTTCGGGATGGGCCTTTTCTATCTCGTCGAATAACACGATGGAGTACGGTCTCCTTCTTACTGCCTCAGTCAACTGGCCGCCTTCATCGTAACCGACATAACCGGGCGGTGCGCCAATGAGCCTCGATACAGAGTGTTTCTCCTGATATTCAGACATATCGATTCTCTCCATGGAATTTTCGTCGTCAAAAAGGAACTCTGCAAGAGCCTTTGCCAATTCGGTTTTTCCCACACCGGTAGGCCCGAGAAAGATAAAAGACCCTATCGGTCTGTCAGGGTCCTGGATACCTGCTCTCGCTCTCCTGACAGCCGTGGAGATCATGGTAATCGCTTCATCCTGCCCGACGACTCTCTCTTTTAATCGATCTTCCATATGAATCAGCTTACTCACTTCTGTTTCGAGCACCCTGGTTACCGGTATACCTGTCCATTTTGCAACGACATCGGCTATGTCTTCATCTGTGACTTCCTCTTTTAAAAGTCGCTTTTCAGACTGCCTTTGATGTAACTTCTCGCTCTCATCCTCCAGGTTCCTTGCAAGTTCCGGCATTTTCCCGTATCGCAGTTCAGCGGCTCTTTCGAGATTCCCCTCTCTCTCAGCCTTCTCGGCCTCTATTTTTATATGCTCCAGGTCCTCTTTAATCTGCCTGATCTTTGAAAGCATCTCCTTCTCGCTCAACCACTGCCCCCTTAATATCGCACCCTTTTCGGATAGCAGGGAAGACTCCTGATTAATCTTTTCAAGCTGGTCCGAGGCCTCTTGAGAGCTATCCCTTAAAATCGCCTGTTTTTCGATCTCCAGCTGCCTGATCTTCCTCTCTATTTCATCCAGTTCGGCTGGCATGCTGTCAATTTCAATCCTGAGCTTTGAAGCCGCCTCATCAATCAGATCGACAGCTTTGTCAGGCAAAAATCTGTCTGTAATATAACGGTTAGACAGAAGCGCCGCAGATACGATTGCAGAATCTTTAAACTTTATACCGTGATGGATTTCATACCTCTCCTTAAGTCCCCGTAATATGGATATTGTGTCTTCCACGGAAGGTTCCTTTATAAATACCGGCTGAAACCTCCTTTCAAGGGCAAGGTCTTTTTCAATATGCTTTCTGTACTCGTCCAAAGTTGTAGCGCCCACGCATCGCAGCTCACCCCTGGCAAGAGCGGGTTTGAGCATATTGGAGGCATCTACGGCCCCTTCGGCAGAGCCTGCCCCCACAAGGGTATGAAGTTCGTCGATAAACACTATAATGTTGCCCGCCGACTCCTCTATCTCTCTGATAAGAGCCTTTAATCTGTCTTCAAACTCTCCTCTGTACTTGGAGCCGGCTATTAAAGAGCCGAGGTCCAGAGCAATAACCACTTTGTCTTTTAATGTCTCCGGAACGTCACCGGTTACAACTCTCTGGGCAAGCCCTTCCGCTATAGCCGTCTTTCCGACGCCCGGGTCGCCGATTAATACGGGATTATTCTTGGTTCTCCTGGCAAGTACCTGTATTATTCTCCGTATCTCTTCGTCTCTTCCTATGACAGGGTCCAGTTTTCCTTTTATGGCAAGGTCGGTAAGGTCTTTGCTGTATTTCTTAACGGCCTGGTATTTCTCCTCAGGATTTGCATCCGTAACTCTCTGCGATCCCCTTATCTGTTGCATGGCCTTTAGAATTATATCTTTATCCACTCTGTATTGCTTCAAAAATTCGGCAGTGCTCTCTCCCTTTACGGCAAGCCCGATTAACAGATGCTCCACACTGACATAGTCGTCTCCGAGATATTGGGCCTGAAGCACGGCTTCGTCCAATACGTTTTTAACTGCACCGGAAATAAATATCTGCCCGAACGAGCCCGTTCCGGTTACTTTTGGAAATTGTTCTATTCTGTTTTGCAGCTCCTTTATCGCCCCCTTTGCATCTGCTCCGATCAATCCGAAAATTTGTATTCCAATCCCTTCGTTATCACTTAAAATGGCATAAAGAAGATGCTCGGGCCGTAGTTCCTGATTGCCTCGCTCTTCAGCCAGATTTTGGGCCTCTTTCAGGGACTCCTGACTTTTTATGGTTAATTTATCAAATCTCATATTACCTCCTTAGGCTGAAGAAAAAAAAAGTGTTGACCAACAAAATATGTAACGTTTTATCGATAACGCAAGCTTTACCTAATAGTCTTCAGCCCTTAGTAGTTACGTCTGCTGCAAAAAATCTTATCTCTTTCTGTGAACGTTTACCGGATACTCTCACTATTCGTCGAATATTTTTACAATACGTTTTCTGAATTCATCTCTCAATTCCATATCCATATGGTCCATCATTTTTTCAGCCTCTGCCTGCATTAATTGAAGCCTTCTGCGCAGCCTCAAGATAATATCCACCCCTGCCCTGTTAACGCCTAAATCCCTGGTGAGCTGGATTATGAAATCCAGTCTTTCTATATCTTCATCGGAATACAATCTCTGATTATTCTGTCTTTTAGGTTCAATGAATCCTTCTCGCTCATAGAGGCGAAGGGTTTGTGGATGTACACCCAATATTTCGGCGACAACGCTTATCATGTAACAGGGTAGATTTCTATCCTTACGAGACATTATTCAAAAAACTCCTTTCTTGGATTTGCATCATAGAAGTTCTCGATTTTTTTTATTTCCCTATCGTTAATGGAAGTGAAATTATCGGGAATCACGATCCGTACTTCTGCATAAAGATCGCCGGAATTATTCGTTGTCGGTGAAGGCATGCCTTTTCCCTTCAATTTAAAAACCTTTCCGCTCTGTGTACCCTTTGGAAGCGTCATCTTTGAAAAACCGCTTATAGTAGGTATTTCTATCTTGCCTCCCTGTAGAGCTTCTGCAAAAGTAATGGGAACATCTATATAGAGGTCATCATCTTTGCGTGTAAAAAATTTGTGGGTTGTTACGGACATCTCTATAATTATATCTCCATGCCTGCCTCCACCGCTTCCGGGCTCTCCTTTACCGGCCAGTTTTATTTTGGAACCGGTGTCGACACCCTTTGGAACTCTAACCTTCATCGATTCCATATCAAAAACAGTTCCCTGGCCGTGACATGCTTTGCATTGTTCTATCACTCTTTTACCCAATCCGCCGCATCGGGCGCAGGTCTTGGTGATACTGAATAAATTTTTTGCAACGACTACTTTGCCTGTCCCCTTACAATCGCTGCAAGTCACGACTTTTTCGGTTCCCGTTCCGCCGCAATCGCCACAAAGCCTCTCTTTACTGATTTTCAAAGGTTTGGTTACACCAAAATAGGACTCCTCAAGTGTAATTGTAAGAGTGGATTTTATGTCAGCCCCGTTCCTGTAAGGTTGGGCATTTTTCTTTTTGTTTTTATCTACAGATGTAAAAATATTGGAGAATATATCGTTAAAGCCCGAATAATCGCCTGGCTGTTTTTTTCCGTAGAAATTGCTTTTTCCATTATCGTATCCAAAGGGAGAGTGCTTGTCTTTATCATATTCGGAACGTTTTTGAGGATCGTTCAAAGTATTGTACGCTTCATTGACTTCTTTGAATTTTCTCTCAGACTCTTTATTGCCGGCGTTCAGATCGGGATGGTACTTTCTCGCCAGTTTTCGATACGCCTTTTTAATCTCTTCGGCGGAAGCGTTTTTTTTGATCCCCAAAGTTTCGTAATAATTTTTTGTGTTCACTACTTTAAACCTGTCCTTCTTATATATAGATTATATTATATATCTTTATACGATTCGTGTCAAGTATTTTATAAAAGCTGAGGATATTGTTGTCTTGAAAACAGGTAAAAAAAGCCGAGATCATTAAGAATGTTAGATTTGAAGCGACAAAAAAGTATATGACTATAAAGAAGAGGTCAGAGAAAGTCAAAGAGGGCAGAGGCTGAAATAGTAAAAAAGAAGGATTGACAATAGGATGTTCCGCCTGGTTACAGGATAAATGCCCATGGCTCTCCGGGCTACCATAGGAGCATGAAAATTATTTATGATTATTGGTAGGGGCGAACCTGTGTGTTCGCCCCGGCCGCGTGCCGGTACTCCGGTGCGTTTGTTCGTTAGCCACCGCCGGGGCAGACACGCAGGTCCGCCCCTACATTTTTTTGTGGTTGTCTATTTTCGGGATAAAATGAGTGTACCGGTAACAATGCCCCGGCTTCAATTAATAAGGGATTTGCCAACTACCTGGAATAATTACTTACTAAACTCCACCTCTATCACGTGCTCTTCCCCTATATTGGAAAGCGTTAGCGAATAAACACCGCCTATGGCCGTGCCGTCAATTATGACATTGGTTACCCTTGAGTCATTATCCGGGGTAAACTGCAAAACAACATCGCTGCCAATCTCAAAGAGCTCTTCGCAATCGGAGCCGCAATAGACACCTTCCGTCTCGTCTGTAATGAGTCCCGATCCCGATCCCGACTTGATGACAGTCACTAAGTATTGAGGTATGCCGAAGGTGGCGACAACTGTCCTGTCCGTAGTCATTGTTACTTTACAGTTATCGGCGCCGCTGCATCCGCCTCCAGACCATCCGAGAAAAGAGGAATCCGAGTCTGAGTCGGAGACTGCGGTGAGTGTCACTTCCGTATTATAATCATATTCGGCATTACAATCCGATCCACAGTCGATTTTACCGAGAGAATCCGTTACCGTACCATCTCCGGTGCCATCCTTTTCTATGGTCAGCGTGTAACTGGCAGGAGAGAAGGAGGCGGAAACGGTTGTATCCTGATTCAGAATGACGACACAACTGCCTGTACCGCTGCAACCACCGCCGGACCAGCCTGCAAAGCGGTAACCGGAATCAGGGACGGCAGATAAAGTGATCTCCGAACCTTCATCATATTTTTCCGTGCAATCTTCTCCGCAGTTTATGCCTCCCAGAGAATCGAAGACAATTCCTGATCCGCTCTTCTGTACTGTAAGCGTATGCTGCAGAACGCCTCCGGTTCCACTTAATGTTACACTAATCGCAGGATTTACCGGGTCGTTTGATGTTATAACAATCGTGTCATTAAAAGCTCCTGTGTCCAGTGGCGAAAATGTGATGGTGATCGTACAGAATTCCGAAAAGACCATTAATTTACCTGTGCAATCTTCGGACTGAATTGTAAATGGCGAAGATGGCGTAGAGAGTTCCGTAATCTCCAATATACCCCTTCCGGCGTTACCTGCTCTTAGTTTCACTTCCAATGAATCGGTAATTCCGACTTCTCCAAACTCGACTGCTGCAGGTAATACTCTTATCTCAGGGGTTTCGATAATATTAAAAGAGGCGTTTACAGTGATATCCTCTTCCATGATCAGTATACATTCGCCGGTTCCGCTGCAACCGCCTCCGCTCCATCCTTCAAATTCGGAGCCTGAGTCAGGAGAGGCCGATAAAACAACCTCAGTACCGATATTGTATAGCTCTGTGCAGTCTGATCCACAATTTATGCCTCCAAGAGAATCTGTGACGATTCCTGTTCCGGAACCGACCGGTTGAACGGTAAGAGTCTTTTGCAAAGGCACCTGTACTGAATCAAAAGTAGCCGTTATCGTTATATCTTCTGTTATTACGACATGACATTCAGCTGTTCCACTGCATCCGCCTCCTGTCCATCCCGCAAAGTTCGAAAATTGATTCGGCGCAGCCGTTAATGTTATCTCTGTCCCCTCTTCAAATAATGCCGTACAATCGACCCCGCAATTGATGAGGTCCAATGAGCCGGTAACAGTTCCTTCACCTGTACCGTCTTTATTGATTGTCAGGACAAATTGGCCGGTAACATCCGTGGCGGCGCCGGTAAGAGTGAGAGTCAGAGAAGGGTTGTCCCGGTCGTTCGATGTTATTATAATTGTGTCATTAAAAGTCCCTTCGCTGTCAGGAGCGAAGCTTAAAGAGATGGTACAGCTTTCCGTATAAGGAATGACGTTGTCCGTGCATGTTTCCGATACAAGAGAAAAAGGAGCCGCAGGAGTGGTAATATCACTAATTTCAAGGCCTCCTTTACCAAGATTCGCGACAATAACGGATATATTATTTGTTGTATCAAGAAGGGCCGAACCGAAATCGACAGAGGGCGGATTCACAACGATATCGGGCAGTTGAGTCGTTCCCTGAAATGCCAGAGCCGTGGGCATGGCGGACTCTCCGAGAGTTACAGTACCGGCGTTTCCGGAAGATAAATCGATAACCATAACGCCCGTAACCGGAAGTGTTTCGAACTCGGTATCGGGGTTCCCCATATTACCTGCATAAATTTTTGTCCCCTCTCCATTGAGCGAGATTGTATCAATGCCTAAAAACAGCCTGACCATATTCGTATCTAAAGTAAACTCTGTCCCGTTCGGTGTTAACGTTCCGTCCGTATTTATATCCATAACCACAATTCTGTCTGGTGAAGCGTTGATATCTCCAAAATAGGCTGTTTTCCCGTCAGGCGAATAGGCCGCTGACTGTATTGAATAATCTGTTATGTTTTGCAGTTCCGTTATATCTCCCAAACCATCAGTCCGGAAAACCACGATACCTCCCCATCCTGTGACAATCAGATTGTCTCCCTTTGGTGATGTATAGGAATTAACAGGGCCGAAAGACAAAGTGAATTCGATTCCCGTATCTGTTAAAAGGCCGGTTGTAGTATCTATCTGTAAAAGATAGAGTTTTTTATTACAATAATCGCCTACAAAAACATTACCAAAGATATCCGCCGAAATATTATCGGATTGCTTGGGAGAATCGAGGGTTAGGTATTGGGTTAACGTTTTGTTCCGCATATCTACGGAAGCTACGCCCATACTTGAGCTGTAAGAACAGCTGGAAGAGGAGAATTCACCTTCCGATGTTTTTGAAGAACTGGCTGACAGGAGCGCAAAATTACCGTCAGGAGTTATTGTTATATCATAGGGTTGAAATGGAGAAGACGCACTTGGGGTAGAGCTGAAGTCCACTTCTGAAACGGATGTAATATTCGTAATGTCTGTTGTATCCAAAAAGACGACTTTATAATTGCTCATTGCAGAGACCAGGGCCAGATCCTGATCAGGCGCCATTTCTATATCATTAAGCTCTCTATACATATATGAAAGAAAAGGGCCTGACGATGTATCTGTCTCCGTGTCTATGGAATAAATCGAAAGGCCTGTATAATCGATTACCAAACCTCCCGTATTTACCACAGATTCCGTAGTAGTCGTAAAAGAGGTGTCGAACTTCACAACAACTCCGTCACCTGCGCCGTTAAATGCAGGATCGTAGGCGTAAGCTTTTACCGGAAAATCGGAGGAAGAAGAAAATCCTGTAACATAGATATTCTTGTCGTCGTCTCCTGTCAGGGAATGAAAGCTGTCCAGATCGGCGCCGCCCACAAAAGTGGATGCCGTCAATGTACTCAGAGTACCTGTTAATTTTGCAACGAATCCGTCACCGCCGCCGCTGTATTCAGAACCATAGGCATTAGCTGAAACCGGAAATGTAGAGGAAAATGTTACACCGGAGACAAAAATTCCCGTGCCGCTTTCAATATAAATACTTTCCACTTGATCCTGATCGCTGCCGCCCAAAAATGTGGAAGCGCTAAGGGTGGAGAGAGTGGCGTCAAATTTCGATATGAAACCGTCTCCTCCGACTGTTTCGTCAGGTTGCGTATTGGTATTATCATATGTTGTATCATATGCAGTTGCAGTGACAGGGAAATCCGAAGAATCTGTCGCACCGACAACATAGACGCCGCCGGAATCCGAGATGTCAATAGCAGGAACAGCCTCCTCACTGCTTCCGCCGAGAAAAGTCGAAGCCGTCACATCGGACAGAGCTCCGTCTATTGCCGTCACAAAGATATCCCCCCCGCCGCTGTAAATTGCACTGTATGAACTGTCGGTAACAGGAAAATCGGACGAATCGGTTGTACCTGTGATATATAACGTTCCTGTTGAATCGCTTTTCAATGCATAGGCGTGGTCATTACCGGCGCCTCCTATGAAAGTGGAAGCTGTAACAGCAGAGAGAGTACTGTCCAGGACTGTAATAAAGGCGTCTTCTCTTCCGTTGTGTATCGTGCTGTAAGCACCTGTCGTCACGGGAAAATCGGATGAAGAGCTTCCTCCTGCTATATAGACGCTGCCTGAACTGTCGGTGATTACGGAAGAGGCCGAATCACTGTCGGTTCCTCCGAGAAGAGTGGATGCGGAAAGATTGCTCAGTGAGCTGTCCAATGATAAAACAAAGGCGTCTGCGCTGCCGTTATAAACCGTTCCGTAAGCACCGGTAGACACAGGAAAGTCATCAGATGTCGTTCTGCCTGATATAAACACCTTTCCACTGTCGTCGATATATAAAGCCGCCGGATCATCGTCGCCCGACCCTCCAATGAATGTCGAGGAAAGCAGGTTAACCAGAGATTCATCAAAGCGGGAGACGAATATATCCGCACTATTGCTGTAAATAATCTCATAAGAGCCGGTTAGTGTAGGGAAATCAACAGAGTATGTCCTGCCGGAAACATATACATTTCTGTCTTTATCAAGCGAAACGAGCCATGCCTGGTCCTCATCCGCCCCTCCGATAAATGTGGAAGAGAGAAGAGGATCAATAATCAATTCTTTATTTCTATCGTATTTGCCTGTTATAAAGCCGTATTCATTATCTTTGACGTAGTAGGAAATATCTATCGTTTTTCTTTCGCCGTGATTACTTTCCTGGTATGCAAGAGGTTTCGTAAAAGAGATTGTACCGGAAGGCGTTATAACCATAAGTTCTCCCTCTTGCCCGATTCTCAGAGACACACTTTTATCTGTTACAAATCTTATCAAATCGGGATTGCCGCCGGCTTTCACGGAAAAAAGTTTTTCCACACCCTGCGCTTTCGATATAAGCCTCATCTCAATATTGTCATACAGTTCGCCAAATGTGATACTTCTATATGTTTCTACTCCGTTTACAGCATTCCCTGAGGAACTGCCTTTTATAAAATGTATATTGGTAATATGAGTATCTCCGCCTGTAATCGTAATGCCCGCTGCACCGACAGGCTTTTCTCCGAACTTGTAATAACTGCGACCTTTTACTATTCCGCCGGCTTCTTTTGAAGCGTTAAAAGGGATCAGATATACGATTTCACCTTTCTCTCCGATATAGATATTGCCATAAGCGGATTCGGTGTAAAATCGAATATTGCTGTTTCCCGACTGCCCTCTGTTTTCTATAAAGGGTATATACAAAGCACCGGCATTGGGTTTTTTCATACCGCTTTTTATGACAGCTTCGCAGTGCGAAAAATGACTATAAATGAAAGCAATCATGAAAAAAAACGTTATTACTGTGAATTGGTTTAGTCGGAGATTTTTCATTTTAGGAGCTCCTCTTTTTAATTATTTCTATTTAATTAGAATTTAGGAATTAGCTCTCAATCAATTCCTGAATTGTCAATCCCTCAATTGTCAATTTGTAATTTTACTTAACTATACCCGCACCGGCGCCGGATATCGAACCGGACTCTGCGTCGGTAGGAGTGATGGAACCTGATGCGGCTCCTTCGAATTCAAGATTACCTGTATACGACCCCTCGGTAAGTGAACCGGACCCGTTTGTAACGGTACTAGTCCATGTATTGTTGGCGGCGTCCCAGTTACTGAACTGAAAATCGGCGCTCAGACCTCTGCCATTGGACATCTGTATGACACTGTCAGTTATATTTTCACTGTTAAGAGATTCGCCGAATTGATATGTACCGTCTATTGAACCACTGGCCCACAACTCAGGTTTTTCCCCTGTGGAAGGAGCGAAAAAGACAGCATCATCCATAAATACGCTCATAAAATCAAAAGAGCCGCCTTCGCCTGCCAGAACCGAACCGGACATGTCGGCTCTGCCAACCTCTACAACAGGAATATTCAAGTCTTGTAACGTAAGTTGATCTGCCGTTAAATTCGATCCCGTTGTATTACATGCACCACCATTACAGGCCATTTTCAGAAACGTATTGGTTTCCATGAATACTCCGCTTTGCATAAACCTCATTGTTGTAAACTGATTCGGATCGAATGTGCCCAATGTCTCACCAACAAAAATTCCGGTAAGGGGTGAAGAATCTTTATCGGAATAGTAATATCCTCTGGCTGCGCCTTCAAGGAGATCGTCATTTACGGAAGCATCGATAATTCCATTAACAATATATGAAGAACCGTCGGACGTGTGAGATTCCTCCCCGTTGTAAGCAGCCTGTATCTCACCGGATGAGTTGGTCGGCAATGTTCCCGAACCTTCCATCCCCCAGATTCCCCAAGACTGATCGTCTATAGATAGCATATATGCACTGCCAATCCCCCCGGAAATGTCTCCGAACAGATCAATGGTGCCGTTATTAACCACGTAATCCAGTGAAGCACTGCCATCAATGAGCTCTTCCGGTTCAACGCCTGTATCTCCCATTTCGATGACATAAAAACTCCCCGATGCGTCAAAAATGCCGTCGCTGTCATATTCACCCTGTAGATGGGCCGGCATGATCAAATAACCGGCTGTATAATTGCTGCTTCCGTCGTCTCTGATAAATAAAGCAGTTGAAAGTCCCTCTACATCATTGTTAACAGCCACTCCTCCCATATATCCGAGAAAGGCCCCTTTTATCACTATATCGTCTGTATTGACGACATTATCGATATCCTCGATGATAATACCTGAAAATTCCGAGTTCCACAGGAAATTTGAAAGAGGATTGTTGAATACACCGTTTATGGTGAAAGCAGCGCTTTCCTTTGACAGATTGTCATCACCGAAAATCGATCCATCAAGGTTGCCTGTCAAAGTACCGCTGAATGTGCTTAATTCGTCGCCTCCGGTGTCGCCGTCATCACCGCCTGTGTTATCATCACCTCCGGTATCTCCGTCGTCACCGCCCGTGTCGTCATCACCTCCGGTATCTCCATCGTCACCGCCCGTGTTGTCATCACCTCCGGTATCTCCGTCATCACCATTAGAGTCGTTATTATTCTGTCCGTCAGTATTTGTACCGCTGTCGCCGACAGGATTGCTGGCAGTCTCGTCATTTACCGTATCGTCAGTAATTGGCGGAGTTGTCTCTGTCTGCTCCCCGTCTGTTTGCGTCGATGTATTTCCGTCTCTTTGGTCAAAATTATTGTTGTTCTCACCGCTCAACTGCGTGAGATTGCTTTGAGAGTTGGCATCAACGGTTTCACTGAAATCAGGCGCGCCCGAGTCGGAAGATGAACCGGCAGGCTCTCCTTCCGTCGTTGTCTGAGATCCATCATCTCCCGGTGATGTGTCCTGATCAGTACCTGAAGTTGTTTCTGTCTGATCGCTTTCGGAAGTCGAGGAGTTCGCATCGGATTCTTCGCCATCGGATGTTGAAGAATCATCTCCGGAAGTGCTGTTATCTGCAGTTCCTGTTCCCGGATCAGTGGATTGAGTCGTTTCCTCAAAGCTCTCCTTTTCCCCTTCTGTTGCAGGTCTTTGGGGTTGCGGCGGATTATCTTCCGGTATGAGAGTAATATTGCCGGGTGTAACATCGATAATTTTGTCAGGAAATTTTTTATTAAAGGCTGCTACTTTCCCAAGTTTTACAAAAATCCTTGTTCCAAAAGCAGCGTAATGTACAAAAAAGTCTGTTCCCCTGACACCTGCTACAGCATTGGGTGTATGGATTTCAAATTTATTTTTATCAGGCGACAGGGTTATTCCCTTTACCATGTTTTTATCGATAACAGCCTCGACTTTACCTCTTGGCAGCTTTATCACTCCAACGCTGCCGGACAGGTATTCGTTTATATCTATTCTTGACTTTTGAGAAATTTTTAGAGTATTATTGTCATTGAATAAGACTTCCGCCCTTGAACGGCTTTTTGTTCTGATAACATCTTTAATAAAGACCCGGTCCCCTGCTTTTAGCGGAATCGCGGGAAGTTCTCCGCCTCTTAGAATTTCCACTCGTCCTGCAACAGCCTTAACCTCTCCTACTGCATCAGCAGCCTGTGTATCACCAACCATGAGGAGGAGATAGAGAGATGTTAAAAATAAAAAGAAAAAAACAGGCAATACGATTTTATACTTAGAGTTAAGTGGCATAGAAACCTCCCATAAATTTTGAGTAATCATTCATTGTGATCGGAGATCGGAGGTGAATTATTCCTCCCTTTTTAACGAAATGATTTATCATGAAAAAACCAAAATAATTCACATGTTTATTTCAGAATTTGTATTCCACCCCTGCGGTATACACATTTCTTCTATAATCGTAGACATAAATATCGGAATCGTTTCTTGTGTGAGCATACCTGGCTATGAGACTGAAATTAGAGGTCGCTTCCCATCTGAGTGCGGCGGAAGCATACCAGATGATATCATTTCTCGACGTTCTGAAACTTGTGTTGTCTTTAATATCGTCCACGACTCTTCTGTTGTCGTAATCATCAAAGGAAATGTCGCCCGAAGTTGTAAGAGTAAGCTTCTTTGTAAGTGGCATGAGAAGACTCAGGGAAATCTTATTTTCTTCTTTATCCCAGTTTCTTCCGTCAGCTTCATCTTTGGTGTAGTCGTACCAGATACTCAACATCCCTCTGTTTTCCGAAAAGGGGTGGATATAACCGACGGAAACGCCATAAACATCTGCGTCTCTCTCTTCGTCTTTAAACAGAGAGGGACGTAATAAATCTCTGTCAGCATAGCTTAAGGAAAACTGTAAAATGTGTGACGGAGAGATCATTTGAGTCCATGTCGGTTTAATAGTCAATTCGCTGAGATACTCATTTCTGTCTAAGAATACATATGCATAGGAGACAGGAAGTGTAAAGGATCCTTTTCCAAAGCCGTAACCCGGTATAAGAGAGAGACTTTGATTGACTGTATCGTGTGAGTTGATATCGTCATAATTGTTGGCGTATAAATTGTATCGCGCCGTAAAGGTCCAGGGCGCACTTATCAAAGGAGTATAATCGACCCTGAAATTGCCTGCCATGGCGCTGTCGTCTTCACCTGTATCGTCTACCGCCGAAACACCTGTACTGGTCGTTGGTTGCAACACCACATTGTCATCAAATGCATAGAATGCTCCCAATGTGATCCTCCATGCTTTATAAGAGTCCAAAGTTCTTTTTACTGCACGTTCGTACTCCCTTGCATAGGAGGCGTACTTCGAAGCCGGATCGATTGCAATAACGGCCCGGAAACTCGATTCCGCCTCTTCGAATTTCCTTTGGGCCACCTGCATCATTGCGATCTGGAGATCTGCGGATTGAGCAAGAGAAGGATCTTCCCTGCCGCTTTTCCTGAAAGCCTTGACAGCTTCGTTGTAATTGCCTTTTTTCGAGAATACAAGACCCTTCAAAAAAGCGATGTGACCCGGTTTTACACCTTCTTCTTCCGCTTTTTTTATCCACTCTCGGGCTTCATCAAGCCTGTCAAGATTATAAAGTATCTCGATCAAATCGGTGTAAGCATCCAATACCTTGGGCGTCAGTTGTAAGGCATTTGTAAGATTCTTCACGGCTTCGTCAAAATTTCCCGTTTGCTTATGGGAGAGACCGAGATAATAAGCAGCGACAGAAGATTCAGGGAAACTCTCTTTCGCTTCTTTCAGGAGTAAAAGGGCTTCCTCGAAATTTTCGTTTCTGTATTCGTCAATCCCCTTTTGTATAAGATTATCCGCTCCATATAACAGGGTGGGAAGTATTAATAATGCCAGTAAAAAATAAATCGAATAATTCCGTCCGCCCATGGTTCTTCTCCTTAGGATCAAGTCGTTGACAAGGTAAATTACCTTTCATGCAGTGGTTTTCCTTACCTCTGCCGTATATTACATAAAGGCTTATGAAAACAGGTTTATTTATGAAACAGAATGTTGAGAACAGTCGTTAACAAGGTATCGGTGTAAATAAAACAATTACGATCCTTAGCATATCCTTGTTCGGATTTACGTTTTCCTCTGCCATATATTCTGTCCGTTTTTACAACAGGTCTTAGGGAACCAATATCGACATTTTTTTGTCGATGTTGAATAAAAAAGCAGAGGCGTTAAAAACAGGAGTTCCTAATAATTAATAATTGACAGTCGTCAATTAAAAGAGCTTTTTAATTTCCTCCACTACGCTTTGGTCCATCCAATCTATTTCTCCAAGATATTTTTTTACAATCTTACCGTCTTTGTCGATGAGAAAGCTTGTGGGCAGGGAAAAGACTTTAAAGTCCCTCGACGTTCTGTAATCGGGATCGCTGACAACGATGAAGTCCACAGGATTCCTCTTTAAAAATTTATTTATTTTTGCAATCGAGTTATCCGTTGAAGCTGCAATTACTATGATACCCTGTTCTTTGTAGTTTTTGTAGAGTTTATTAAGGGAGGGCATTTCCTTTACACAGGGAGGGCACCAAGTGGCCCAGAAGTTTAGCACGACAACTTTCCCTCTGAAGGAAGACAATGAAGTGTCCTCTCCCGATACGGATTTAAGCGTAAAATCGGGAGCACTCATACCTATGATTTCGTCAATCTCCCAGGGGGCCGGAGGCGCCGCAGATGCCACCATTGCCATTATTAAAAGTATTATGATAGAGTTCAGTATCTTAATCATCTTGCCTCCTTAAATTTTTGGCGGGAAATATAGTATTATAGCATCTTTAATAAAAAAATAAATCCTCATTCCGCTGATTTTAATGGTTGTAAGCGAAATATTCGATAAAAAAAAGAAACCCCTCTTTATAATCGCCGGCCCCTGCGCTATAGAGAGCGAAAAACTGGTTTTTGAGACCGCTGCATTTCTTAAAAGTCTTTGCACCGAGCTCGGTCTTTTTTTTATATTCAAATCATCCTTCGATAAAGCCAACAGAACGTCCGTAAAATCATTCAGAGGGCCGGGTATTAAAGAAGGCTTGAAAATACTGGCCGGCCTCAGGCAGTCCCTCTCCATACCGATACTGACGGATATACACGGGCCCTCCGAAGCGCACCAGGCAGCGGAAGCGGTGGATATTCTTCAGATTCCGGCTTTTTTATGCAGGCAAACGGACTTAATTACAGAAGCTTCCAAAACAGGAATGCCTGTTAATATAAAGAAGGGGCAGTTTCTTTCCCCTTGGGATATGAGCCATATTGCCGAAAAATTTGAGTCCGCAGGAAACGGAAAGTTGATTATAACCGAAAGGGGAGCCTCCTTTGGCTATAATAATCTGGTTGTAGATTTCAGGTCTTTTCCTGTCATGGCGTCTCTGGGATATCCAGTTGTGTTTGATGTTACGCACAGCCTCCAGCTCCCGGGCGGCATGGGGTCTTGTTCCGGAGGGCAAAGCGAATACGCAGGTACTCTGGCCAGAGCGTCGGTGGCGGCTGGAGTGGACGGCCTCTTTATGGAGGTCCATCCCGATCCTTCCAAGGCCCTCTGTGACGGCCCGAACATGATAAAGCTCGACGATTTGAGATATTTATTGAGCTCTTTAAAGGAAATACACGAAGCCCTTAAACGTATAGACTTATGAAAAATTACGAAGAAGAGATTTTGGAAATCGCTCGTGAGGCCCTGAAAACCGAAGCCGATGCAGTGTCTGCTCTGTCTTACAGGTTGGACAGAAGCTTTGAGAAATTGATAGATACAATTATCAAAAGCAGGGGAAGAATTGTTGTCATAGGCATGGGTAAATCCGGTCTTGTAGGCAGAAAGATCGCTGCTACCCTCTCATCCACTGGGACCCCCGCTTTTTTTGTCCATCCCGCCGAAGCTGTGCACGGTGACTTGGGGATGATTACATCAGATGATATTATTTTGACAATTTCCAACAGCGGGGAAACGGATGAAATAGTTAAACTGATTCCTTTTTTAAAAAGATTTAATGTAACGATACTCTCTATGACAGGAAAGGCCGACTCCACGCTTGCAAATGTTGCAAACATAAATCTTGACATCTCCGTGGAAAAAGAGGCATGCCCCATGGGGATTGTACCGACTGCTTCAACAACAGCCGCACTTGCCATGGGGGACGCCATAGCGGTAGCCCTCCTGGTCAAGAGGGGGTTTCGAGAAGAAAATTTCGCTTCCTTTCATCCCGAAGGGAGTTTGGGAAGAAAGTTATTTATAAAGGTAAAGGATTTGATGCACACCGGAGAAAATGTCCCTCTGGTTTCTTTTGATACGACCGTTACGGACGCCATTATAGAGATATCCTCAAAACGACTTGGTATAACTGTCGTCCTGGACAGGGAATACAAGATAGCCGGCATTGTTACGGACGGGGATTTAAGGAGAGGCATAGAGAGATGGGGAAAGGCCTTTTTTGATATGAAAGCGGAAGAGGTAATGACTGTTTCTCCCAAAACCATATCCGATGAAGAACTGGCTGCAAGGGCGCTTGCGATAATGGAGTCTTACACTATTACCTCAATCCTTGTCCCGGACGAAAAAGGCGGAATAAAAGGCATTATCCACATCCACGATATCCTTAAAAAGGGAATTGTTTAAGTCCGATTACAGTAGTCAGGGATCGGTGATCTGTGTTAAAAGATATCTTCCGGTAAGGAAGAAGACAGGTGTTAAAAAAGTCGTTTCTCTTGAACCGGCCACTGACCACAAATCGCTGAAAACAGATTCCTATACCTTGTTCGCATTCTCAACGTAAAATTTGCACTCTTTGCAAAAAACCAGCTTCTCCTTTAAAGTCGCTGTCTCGACAGTCCCGCCTTTGCATTTCGTACCGGTTATCTTCCAGCAGTCATATCCCTTATCCGGATAGGCAGGACACTTTTTTCTTACTTTTTCGGAACAATTTATAATTTCCCAACATTTTTTTCTCTCTTCCATGTTATCCTCACAAAAAAATTATTTATCTTCAATCTCTTTCATAATGTCTTCGCTCACTATCTCCAGAATATGGTCGAACATGTTACCGATCAACGAAAAGAAGAATACAAAGCCCTTTTGTACTTCAGGATTGTTTACGGCGGTCAATATATTTTTTATTCCCGCTCCGTATGGCTTTTCTATAAACTGCTGCATTGTCACGACCATGCTTTTCTCCAGTCCTCTCATAAAGAAGTCCGTCTCTTTGGAAGTCATTATTTCGAGGGTAAAGTCCAGATTACCACTGGCTTCGAATCTTGTTAGGAAATCAAGGAGTTTATTCAATGTGACAATATGCATCCCCGATTTTTGGAGTATCTGTACAGCTTCTTCCCTTTCGAACATCTCTCTCAGCAGATTTACGGTGGGGGCCACCTCTTTAGATATCTTTTCCGCAGCAGGAACGAAATCCTGTACAAAACCTTTTACCGCTGTCGTTGTCTCCAGCACAGAGATGAGCTCGGGGATGTTATCTCCCATTAGTTTAATAAGCTTGACAACATCGTCCTTTTCGAATCTCTCTCTGATCTCGTTGACAGTAGGGCCTATCTCTTTGGATATCTTTTCCGTGGCGGGCATCAAGTCCGTGGCCATTCCCTTAACAGCCGTCATAACGTCAAGGAGTTCCATAAATGTGGGGACATTATCACCAAACTGTTTCAGGAGCTTCAGTATATCGTCCTTTTCGAAACGCTCTCTGATCTCATTGACAGTAGGGCCTATCTCTTTGGATATCTTTTCGGTGGCAGGTATAAAATCGTCGATCATTCCCTTGACTGCCGTCATTGTATTCATAAGTTCGATAAAGGTCGGGACATTATCGCCGAATTGCTTTAGAAGCGTTACCATCTCGTCTTTCTCAAATCTCTCCCGTATTTCATTGACAGTGGGACCGATCTCTTTAGACATTTTTTCCATGGCAGGCATAAAGTCCTCGATCATGCCTTTCACACCACTCATGACATCGAGCAGGGCGATAAAGTTAGGGATATTATCTCCCACTTTTTTCATCAGTTGCAATGTTTCGTCACGCTCAAATCTCTCTCTCAGTTCATTAACCGTACCGCTGACCTCCTTTACCATCTTTTCGATGTTGGGGGTCAGGTCAGATATCAGATTTTCCAACACGCTTATCCTGTTATATATCTCATCTATCTGCTCCGCCATTTTCTCGGTCCCGTTAGACGATTTTACAGCGTTTTTCTTCGACATCTCTTACTCCTCTTTATTTATACATATTTATGGCATAAGTTGAAAGAACCGTCGTCCCGAAAAACTCCTTCAACTCCGACCTGAATTTATAATAACCGTAACAGTTCACAGGATTTGTATGCCTGAGACAATTGTAATATTACAAAAGGATAAACAGGAATATAACCGACTCCAGCCGGGATCAAAAAGAGTTTACCCCTCATCGATTTTCGATCTCCGACAACTGTGAACTGTCACTAAAGACTATAGCTGTATAAAATCTACATTAGGCCTTTGAGCATCAGATTCCAGTACATAGGTCTTAACATATGCACTTTAAGCACCCAGTTCATATAGCTCTCTATCGCCGGAGAGAGACTCTCTGTGTAGTTAAAGTGGGCAAAAAGAACTCTTTTGTTTCTTGTCAACATCGGACAAATGATTTCGCCATCGTATGTCGCTTTAGGTTCTTCGCCTTTCAGTATTGATTTTACTCTGTCTACAAGCACTTTAGCCTGTTTCCGCGCACCTGAAGCTGTTTTGGATGTCGGGAAATCCGTAGCATCGCCGATTGAGTATATATTTTTATAGTTTAAGCTGTACATGTGATTTTTGTCGCAGGCAACATATCCGGCGGGATTGCCGACGCCCTCGGCATTTTCCACAACCTGGTCGCCTTCATGGGGAGGTACGATTGACAGCAGATCAAACTTCAATTCTTTACCGCTGTAATCTTTTAATACGCCGTTATTGTAATCGACCTGAGAGGGCGCAAAATTGGGAATGGCTTCTATTCCCTTGGCTTTAAAAAGACTGTTCAGTTTCCCGACATAAGGCTCTCTGCTAAACACGGCCGGCAGTGTGATTGTGAAGATAAACTTACATTTATTTCTGATGCCTTTCTCTCTCATCATATCTTCCGCCATCATGATGAACTTCATCGGAGCGGCGGGACACTTGATCGGCATTTCGGCTACTGAGGAAATGATCGTTCCGCCTTCAAAGTTATTCAAAGCTTCTCTTAGCTTCAGCGCGCCTTCGAAAGTATAAAAGGTATGTACATTTTCCGCCTTTTCAAGTCCCTCTTTCATGCCTTCGGGTTCGTCGAAATTGAACTTGGCTCCTGTGGCGATTACCAGATAGTCGTATGAGATATCGCCGTTTTTAGCCGTGGAAATTGTGCTTTTTTCAGCATCGATTTTAGTTGCCTCGTCTATAATCAGATTTATCCCGTCATAAAACAGATCTTTTGTCGGTCTCATGAGATTTTCAGGTTCTTCCAGACCAAACACTATCAACGTATAAGCAGGCTGATAAAAGTGCATCTCCTTTCTTTCTATGATGGTGATCTCGACTTCGCTTTCGCTTACTTCCCGCCTCAGTCTGTTGGCGAACATTACTCCGGCGCTTCCTGCTCCTAAGATGACGATATGTTTCATTTTATGTTACCTCCTTAAAATTGTAAGAGAAAAATTTAAACCTTCATGAGTAGATTTAATCAAATAACGGAATAAAAGTCAATATGAAAATCAATTTATAAGATTACTTAAAGTTTTGCTTATAAAGAAAAATGATTCTGCTGTCAGGCTTTATACCTCGTGATTGATTTTCCCTTTACTTATACTATATGAAAACTAATTTCATTATAGATTCATTGCATATCCTGGCAACTTTTTCATCTGTCGCTGCATAACCGGCGATCTCTCTATGCCTTTCCGGATCACTTCCATCCATTAAGATACGTTTTAGATCATAACATTGTAACATAATAGCAAGTAATTGCGGTTTATAATTCTTTATGCTATAGGCTGTTTTATTTGAATATAGTCTTCTCTCAACGTCTATCCTAACCCGGCATAGCCGTAACCAAAGAGGTTTGGGGAATTTCGAAGAAATTCCCTTCAAGTCTCCTCTCCCCTTGAGGGGAGAGGATTAAGGTGAGGGGTGACGGTGGAGAAGCGTTACCCTGTCGAGTACCTTACCGCACCCCCTCACCCCAACCCTCTCACCCTTCAAAGGGGGAGAGGGAGTAAATTGCTGCTTTCGCAGCTTTATTTTAAAAGTCAGTGCATATTTCTATATGCTTAAAAGCCTTATAAATAAAAGCTAAAACTGTGACAATCAAAAATATTAGTGCTTTTTTGCCCACAATTTCATTTATAAGCGACTAAAGAAAGTTGACTGAAATTCCCGGTACTAAAAATTTCTTTGACAAATTTGTAATAGTTATAGTTTGCCTGGTTTCAATTATTGAGGCTTTGGGCAGAGTGTTTTGGAAAGTTATGGTATAATAAACAAAGTAAAGATTATTTATAAAACACAGGCTTGAAAAGGCTTGAGGTGTTGTTAAAACTGTAAATGACAAACTCATCATAAAATAGACTCACAAGGACTTAATCTACATAACCACGAAGATCAGGTCTGCCACGAAGAAAAAAACCTTTAAAAAACTTCATCTTCGTAACCATGGTTAAAAGATACTGCTTCCTTAATAGACGGAACAATTATTATGCATAGTGGTGAACCAAAGGTTCATGGACATTTAACCTAAAGTGAGATTAACAATAAAAGAAGAAGAGAAACTGATTCGTTTTGACTGGGCCATTAAGACCATATTGAGGGACAAGGCCAATTTTGATGTGCTTGAGGGGTTCCTGAGTGCTCTGTTGAGGGATGATATAACCATTCTTCATTTGTTGGAGAGCGAGGCGAATCAGGAGGAAGAAAGGCGGAAATATAATCGTGTCGACCTCTTTGTAAAAGACAGTCAAGGCAGGCATATGATTATAGAGGTACAAAACGAGAGAGAGGCTGATTATCTGGAACGAATACTCTTCGGAACATCAAAGGTGATCGTAGAGAACCTTGAATTGGGCCATCCCTTTAAAGAGATCGCAAAAGTGATATCCATCAGTATATTGTACTTCAATCTCGGAAAGGGAGACGATTATATTTATTACGGGACAACGGAATTCAGGGGAGTGCATACTCATAATCCCTTAATCGTCAAGGAGAGGGTGAAAAAGCCTGAAAACCACGATAAGATACGA
>JAREWP010000007.1 GCA_029001845.1 Candidatus Magnetocorallium paracelense
AAAGGGCAGGGTATCCCAGGGAATGTGGGGATTGGGGGTCTTAAAGTGTAAATGTGGAGGAATCTCTCCGTGCTGCATCGATAACACCACCTTGATGATTCCCGCTATGCCCGCCGCCGCCTCCAAATGACCGATGTTCGTCTTTACCGATCCCATAATAAGGGGGTCTTCCTTACTCCTGCCATTCCCGAATACCGCTCCCAGCGCCCCGACCTCTATGGGATCGCCGAGAGAAGTCCCCGTTCCGTGAGCCTCAATGTAACTGATAGCAGTAGGGGTAACATTGGCTCGTTTAAGGGCCTCTCTAATAAGTTTTTCCTGTGCTGCTTCGTTCGGTACTGTGAGTCCGCTGCTGAGACCGTCATGATTTATGACGGAACACCCGATAATGGCTGCTATATTGTCTTTGTTCTTAACTGCATCGGAGAGGCGTTTCAGTACAATGATGCCGCATCCCTCTCCTCTTGAAAACCCGTTTGCAGCGGCGTCAAAGGTTTTGCACCTGCCGTCAGGAGCCAGAACTTTACTGCCCGATAAAAAGATTGTTATCTCAGGTGACAACACCAGATGCGCACCTCCTGCCAATGCAATATCACATTCCCTGTTTTTTAGACTCTGGCAGGCGATATGGAGAGCTGTGAGAGATGAAGAGCATGCCGTATCAATGACCAGGCTTGGACCATGCAGACCCAGTATATAGGATAATCTGCCTGAAGCAAAGCAAAGCAGATTACCGGTTCCGTCGTATGTATCTATTTGTTCCGGAACGCCTGAGTTTAATTTAAAATGGGAGTAATCGTTTTGGCCGATTCCTATAAAAACTCCGGTTTGCGACTCCTTTAAAGTTTCAGTTGGTATGGCGGCGTACTCAAGAGCTTCCCATGCGACTTCAAGGATGAGTCTTTGTTGTGGATCTAAACTAAGGGCTTCTCTTGGCGAGATTCTGAAAAAATCGGGGTCGAAACCGTCAAGATCGTTTAAAAAGCCGCCTTCCTTAATATTAACTTTCCCCGGTGAATCGGGATCAGGATCATAGTGATCGTCTATGTTCCATTTATGGGAAGGTATCTCAATGATCGCGTCCGTACCTTTTTGCAGCATATTCCAATATGCTTCAGGATTATCTGAGGCTCCCGGAAACCTGCATCCCATTCCTATAATTGCAATCCCTTCGTTTTTCTCCTTTTCTAACGCCTCGATTCTCGCTTTCGCTTCTTTAAGCGCGTTTACGACACGTTTAGATGATGAGAGGGATGTGTTATTTCCGGTGTTTTTATTGTCGATCTTTTTCATTGTATAATTATTCGCCACATAGACGTGAAGGTGTTTAAAGAAGAGATAGATATGGATCTTAACGTACTTATTTATTTGAACGATATTATAATAATTTTATGAGTATTCAGTAAAGAGTTTTTTTGAATTTTTGAGGATGGTTGTTCAGTAGTTAGGAGTTAGGGAATGAAAAGGGGTAGAAGAATTACGTGAAGAATTTAAGGAGAGCAAAAACAGCTCCTATCTGTGACGCCCAAAAGATAAACATCCACTTTAGAATGTCGGCTTTGGATTTTTGTACTTCTGTATCGATTTTACCTTCAAGCCTTGCGACAGCCGTATCGATCTTACCATCAAGCCGGGTTTCCAGTTTATCGATTTTCCCCACAAGCTCTGTCTTGATCTGCAACAGATCGGCTTTTGTTGCGAATTCAATGATTTGTTCTTCTTTAAGTGCAGTGGCTTCCATATATTTATTATATATAGTCTTTTATTCGAAATACAAGGGAGGGAGAACGAGCGATTTGTTTTGAAACGTCAGGAAAGCGCCACAATTTTTTGAGTCACATCTTCTTTGAATCGATTAATATAATCGGAGATATACTCAGTAACAGAGATATTTATATCGGATATTAGCGGAGTCAGATCAATACCGTAAATGACGGATTGCATTTTGTCCGTGCAATGAGGATCGGCATATGTTGCATTTGCTTTTCTTCTCCCTATTGTCGCCAGGTCATAACGCTTACCACCGGTTATCTGTGAATCGAATGTTTTTAAAAGGCTTTGAGCGAGACTCTCCCTTTCAGAGACATCGAATACTTTTTTGTCGTCATCAATGAGCCAATCGAGACTTCGCCACACTTCGCAACCATATAATGCCTCGGGTTTATACTCGGCAGGCAATTCTCGTATGGATTGTATGACTCTGAGTGCTACCGCCACATGGGTGTCATGTTTATCGGCAGGATTGTGCGTATAAATTATTGTTGGCCCCGAAGAGCATATTATAGAGGCCATGTCTTCCATAACTCCTTTTTCTTCAGGATTTATTATGTTGGCGCTTTTATAATTAAGAAAAGCCACTCCTGAGTATTCGCCTGTTACTGCGGCTTTTTTCTGTTCTTCCCGCCTTTTGTTTATAAGATCATTTTCAGTAAAATTTTCATAAATACCTGATGTCGGGCTTCCAGCTCCGTCTGTTACAACGACACCGAAAAACCACCTCTCTTTTGAGGCAAAACATCTCAATATCCCGTGATAAGCCAGGATTTCAAGATCGTCGCTGTGGGCCACTATGCCCATATGAGTCGTGCGGGACAAAGATTTTTCAAAATCTAAATTTTCTGGAATAAAAAATTCTGCTTTGCTATTCAATAACATAAGTTTGTTCAGCGTTTTAACTAAAAACAGCAGTCAGCTATCAGCGGTCAGCCTTCAGCTAAGGAAAAAATTGATGTTATGCCAATATGAGCTTCACCGTATGGGCGGATCTGTTTTAAACCATAAAGTGCTGCATTTAAAAAGCTGACAGCTGATGGCTGACAGCTAATACCATTGACCTGACTAATTCTGACACCCCCGGAGTTTCCTATCTCTGTTTCTTTTTCAAACAATTCTATCAAAGTAATACGAAGGTTCTCTATGTTGATGTGCAACTGCCACAATCAAAATTAAATCAGACTCTACTGTATATAGTAACGAATATGGAAATTTATTTAACAGGCAACGTCGTGTATGTGTACCAACCATAGTCCATGCCGGTGGAAATTGTTTAATTCTTTCGATTGCATTACTTACTTCATCAAAAAATCTATCTCCTAATCCCGGTATCTGGATATTATAATACGCAACTGCTTCATCCAATTCAAGATCAGCAGGCCAAATAAATTCTACGTCCACTTATTTGTACCTTTCTTTAACAGCATCCCAACTTGTTGTTTTTAATTTACCCTCTTTATACGCTAAATACCTTTGTTCAGCTTCCTCAATCCAAAGGTTGTCAATAGATAAATCCGGTTTATCGAGGCTGGTTAATATCATTTCTACAAGTTGGATCTTTTCTACAGGATTTAAAAACAATGCTTTTTCAGCTAATATCTTAACAGTTTCCATTTTTAACCTCTTATTTTTTTATTTTATTATACCAAATTAACGAATTAACTACTTGCCGGAAGTAAAATACTTCATCGGACCGTATCGCGGCCCTTGTCTCTCCATTTAGCGTTTATTCTCCCGATACAGACCCGATCATCGGATCTGTTTAATTAACTCAAGTTTGAGGATATAGATTTAATTGATTTAAGGGGTGTTTTTAGGATAAACTAAATTATCATACAGGTACTCGAGTAGTTTTTGAGATTAAGAGTAACTGAATTGAGGCTCACACCTACTTGTATACCGGCTCATTAGGTGCAGGATAACGAATTGGGCGTTTAAAAGCTAAATCGTGTGCTAAAGGGTCACAATGTTTTTAACTTATGCCTGTTTTCATCTGCTTTAATTATGCTTGTTTCCGGCTTACCGAATTGGGGAATAGTAACGATTTAAGGAAAGATAAAATATTGGAGACTATAACGGTTGAATTTTCAAGAAAAAACTCTGGCGCGCTACCTTTTCCAAAATAAAATACTAAAGGCCGACGCGCAAGCATTTGAAGATATTTTTACTTCGATTATGAATTATGCTGAAAAAGATTTCAGGTCTATAAAACCATGGGGAAACATCGGTGATAGAAAGAATGATGGATACATAAAAAGTAGAGGTATATTCTACCAAGTATATGCTCCTGAAGATATTCGTAAATCTTATATCGATGCAGTTAATAAGATAAGAGCGGATTTTCACATTTTATTAGATCACTGGCACCCTGTAAATGAGTTTTACTTTGTTGTTAACGATAAATATAAAGGTGTGAATGCTGATTGCGAGCAAGCAATTCAAGAGATTAAAAAAAAGCATAATTTGGATAACGCCGATTTTTTGACAGCAAAGGATCTGGAAAATATTCTTTTTAAGCTCGAAAATGATCAAATTTTTTTGATAGCCGGAAATATTCCGGATCCTGCTACTATTAAACAATTAGACTATTCGATACTGAATGAAGTAATTGGTCATATAATGAAATTACCTTTAAACAAAAGAGAGGGGCCTAAAACCGTTCTGCCTGATTGGGACAAAAAAATTGAATTTAACAATTTGTCTGAACCTGTATCGCATCTTCTTAACAACGGTTATTTTCAACTACATTCATTAAACGATTATTTGGCCAATAATAGTAATTTCCTTGCTGATTCCTTACGAGATAAAATGAATGAGATTTACCTGCAAGAAAAGAATAACAAAAAAAATGGAGATGACTTATTTTGGGCTATAGTAAATTGCGCAAGTCCCAAAGTCGAGTATGTATATCAGACTTCGGTTATTGTAATAATGTCAAAGTATTTTGAGACATGTGATATCTTTGAAGAACCTCATCATGAAGGGGAGAAATGATAATCCCTACAAAGCATAGCAACTTTTCAAAATCCTTACTTGGCTTTGGCAGCTATATACTGGCTCAATTGAAAGCTCCACAATCTGTAGATGACTTATGGAGCCAATACCAGATCGATTATAAGAATAAAAAATATTTCGGAAAACAAAGTTTTGACAATTTATTGTTGACAATCGTTTTCCTTTATTCTATAGGTGTTGTTTACGAACAAAACGGAATGATCATCAAATGCGATTAATCAAAGTTTACTCCAATAAGGCAAGTTTCAGGAATGTTGAGTTCAATCGTAGAGGTATCAGCTTTATTGTTGCAAAGCAAAAAAATCCTGGCGAAAGCGAAAAAGGAAAAACCTATAACGGTGTCGGAAAATCTTTGCTTGTACGAATCATTCATTTCTGTCTCGGAGCGAGTGTAAAGAGTTATAAGAAATTTTGTGAAAAGTTACCTGGTTGGGAGTTTATGGTCGATTTCGAAATCAATCATAATAAATATACTGCCGGAAGGGTAACGAACGAACCTGGAAAAATATACTTGAATGAAGAGAAAATGTCTATAGATAAATTTAATAAAAAGATGGAAGCTTTATGCTTTGATATCCCCGATGATATTTCCTTTTTATCCTTCCGTTCTCTATTGCCTTTTTTCATAAGAACAAATAAAGAATCATACGTTGCATATAATAAACCTGCAAAAACCGGAAGAGATTACCAAACCTTACTTTATAATGCTTTTTTGTTAGGGCTTGATGTTGTTCTCGCACAAAAGAAACATGAAATCAGAAATGAACAGGAGCATATTAAAAAGTTAGAAAAAAATTTTACAAATGATTCTTTATTAAAAGATTTTTTCACTGGAAACAAAGATGTTACCCTGACTCTTGTTGATCTTGAAGAGCAGATAAAGCGCTTTGATGATGTTTTAAGTAATTTCAAAGTAGCTGAGGATTATAGTGAAGTTCAGCTTGAGGCTGATAAAGTCGAAAGAGAGCTGTTTGCATTAAACAATAGTGTTATAATGCTGCAAAACAATATAGAGAACATTGGTAAAAGTCTAAAGCTCTCTTCTGATATGAAGCAAGAAGATATTAAGACTGTCTACAGTGAGTCAAAAATATATTTCTCTGAAAATACGAGTAAGACCTTAGATGATTTGGAAAATTTTTATAATAAGTTAATTATCAACCGTAAACGAAGGCTTACGGAACAGATGAATAAACTGAAATTGGAGCAACAGAACAAGAAAGCTGACGTTGAAAAACTGCAAAAAAAGCTTGATAAGTTACTGATGTACCTCGGAGAGCACCAGGCGTTGGATCTTTTTATCAGTTTAAGCAACAAAAGCGCCGAATTAAAAGCCGAGCGCGACGCTCTCAGAAAATATCGGGAGTTGCAATCGGAATATAAAAAGAAAAAGAAACAGGTAGGAAAAAATCTTTGGGAGCTTACAGAGGTCACTGAAAACTATTTAGAAGAAATCCGAGATGATACTGTTAAGTTAAGAAACTACTTTAGAAGTCTTGCAAAAAAGTTTTACCCAAAAAGCGTTGCAGGGCTGACTATTGATAATAATGACGGAGACAATCAATTGCGTTACAACATTGATGCTAAAATAGAATCAGATGCTTCAGACGGTATTAATAATGTTAAAATTTTTTGTTATGATTTAATGATGTTATTTAAGGGACATAATCATAAAATCAACTTTATTTTTCATGATAGCAGACTTTTTGACGGTACTGATGAAAGGCAAAAGGCTGAGATGTTTAAAACCGTTTATGAGATGTTTACAGATACAGATAAACAGTATATTGCAACGGTAAATCAAAATCAACTAAATGAAATCATCAAACATATAACCGATGAAGAAAGATATGATAATTTTATTACGCAAAACACCATATTAACACTTACGGATGAATCACCTTCAGATAAATTATTGGGTGTTAAAATAGATTTACCGGAAGAATAGTTGGGGTGAAAACATAAAGGCACTTGGTACTATCTGTATTGGTTATTTATACTGGATTGTTAACTTAAAAAGCCTTATAATATCTGATAAACAGAATGTCGCATAAAAATAAGCAAACTTTTTCCCATCTTGCAATAACAACTGCACAATATATTTTAGAAAAGGCGTCTCCCTTGTTCATGATATAATTTATCCTGCTGTTATTTGATTATAAACAACCATTAAGTACAAGCCAAAAACAGTACAACACTATTAAATTCCTGTGAT
>JAREWP010000046.1 GCA_029001845.1 Candidatus Magnetocorallium paracelense
CGGAAGGGAAGAGGCGGTGGATAAAGTGACCGATCGTTTTACGGCGCAGGGAGTGGGCTCAAAGGAGTTAAAAGTATCCCACGCCTTTCATTCCGAGTTGATGGCTCCGATGTTGGAGGAGTTTGGAGAGGCGGCGGGCAGTATTGGTTATTCGACGCCCGTGACATCGCTGATATCCAATATAAGCGGAGAGTATGCCGGTGAGGAGATAAGCGGCGGAGAGTATTGGGTAAGGCATGTGATGAGTCCCGTTCGCTTTTATGATGCAATGGAGAGGCTGAAGAGAGACGGTTATGAGATGTTTTTGGAGATCGGGCCGTCGCCTGTGTTGATCGGCATGGGGAGGAAGTGTTACGGAGAGGGAGGCGTATGGCTGCCCGGTTTGCGTGAGGGGGGAGGAGAGAGGGCTCAGATGCTGGATACTCTCGGAGAGTTGTATGTAAGGGGAGAGGAAGCAGAGTGGAAGGGAGTTTACGGCGGATATGCCGGCAGAAAAGCAATTCTTCCCACCTATCCTTTTCAGAGACAGAGGTATTGGCTTGACAGAGTAGAGAAAGGAGTTAGAAGAATAAAAACTGAACAAAGCCATAACTTTTTAGGCACAAAACTTAGCCTTCCCTTTTCAGAAGAAATCCGTTTTGAAGCACTTTTTAACGCGAAAACACCACCATATATGGATGACCACAGAGTATTCGGAAAAGTAGTCGCACCGGCCGCTTCACATCTGTCTATGATTATAGCCGCTTCAAAAGAGGCGCTTCATCGGGATCGATGCATCATAAGTGATGTTCTCTTTTCCCAGGCTCTTATACTCGATGACTTGGAAGATAAAAAAGTTCAATTAATTCTGTCTAAGTCAAACAATGGGAAGTCGTCGTTCAAACTCATAAGCCAGGGGGAATCGAAAGACGACGATTCATGGATTCTTCACGCTTCCGGTTCCTTAACGCTTACAAACATCGATCGTCCAAAATCCTTACATGCCTCTCAAATGATAGAGGAAATAAAATCTCTTTGTCAGAAAACAATATCGAGCGAAGACTTTTACACCGCCCTTAGAGACGCCGGATTTCATCTTGGCAATGAATTCAGATGCGCCGGGACTATTCAATACAACGACAATGAAGCCATCTGTAAACTCGATACCTCCGGGCTTTCGGCAAACGCATGGGATTATCGGTTCTATCCAGGATTAATGGATACATGTTTCCAATTACTTAGTCTCTTTTGGGACACACAAAAACTCAATTCTCCTAAAGGCGATGCTCTCTATGTGCCATTTACAATTTCAAAATTCTCTTTCTATTCGACTCCCTTTTCAGGAGATGATCTGTGGTGCCATGCAAGAATAACAGAGAAGTCTGAAAATAGAAGGACTTCCCAACTCACTCTTTTTAAAGAAAATGGTGAAATCATGGCTGAGATTAGGGGATTCGAATTCAGAAAAGCCGGTGAAGACACTCTTTTACGTAATATTCAAAACGATGTAAGTGAATTGCTCTACGAAACACAGTGGCGACTTAAAGAAATAACAGAGAGTGCGCCATCGCTGCGGAAAGAATCAAAACAGTGGCTTATCTTCGCAGATAAAGAGGGTACAGGCCTGGAATTATCGGAACTTCTGCAAGAAAATGGCGACAACTGTATTATTGTACATCAGGGAGATAACTTCAGGAGAGCGGATAGTAATCGCTATTATTTAAATTCAAAGAACAGGGAAGATTATTTTTTGCTGTTTAAAGGAATAAGAGATCATCAAATAACAGGTATTATTCACTTGTGGAGTCTCGATGGAACTGTAAAAGAGCGGGATATTTCTCTGCCGGATATCGAGAAGGCGCAAACAATGGGATATATGAGCGCCCTCTATCTGATACAGGCTGTAATAGGGGAGAAACGAGAACCTCAACCAAACATATGGCTTGTAACAGCCGGCATGCACGACATCGGCGCCCTATCGTCTCAGCTACAATTTCATCTCTCCCCGCTATGGGGACTTGCAAGGGTTATCAACCTCGAGCATCCCGGGTTGAAGTGTAAATCTCTGGATATTGACATTGGAGATAAAGACAGAGGCGTCTCCTCTATATCTGTAGAACTAAACATAGGTAACGATGAAGACAGGATCGCCTACAGAGCCGGTAACCGCTACGTTGCAAGACTTACAAAGTCGAATGTTGAGAGAGATAACAACAAAATAGAGATTAATGACTCGAAGAGCTATTTAATAACAGGCGGATACGGTTCATTGGGCCTGATTGCCGCTCAATGGCTGGTTAATAAAGGCGCTCGACATATTGCGCTTATAGGAAGAAACGCACCCCGAGAAAATGCAAATAAATTACTTCTTGACCTCAGAACCAAGGGCGCTGCAATCATCGAATTGAAAGGAGATCTTTCCATAGAAAAGGATGTTTTCCATGCTTTTGATACGATAAAAAAGGAAATGCCCGAATTAAAGGGTATCATACATGCGGCCGGCGCATTGGACGACGGTATTCTCTTAAATCAAACCTCCGAAAGCTTTGAGAAAGTAAAGGCGCCAAAGATTACCGGCTCATGGATGCTTCATCGATTCACTAAAGATATGACTCTCGATTTTTTTATCTTCTACTCCTCAGCTGCGTCCATACTTGGTACGCCCGGGCAGGGAAATTATGCGGCCGTCAACTCCTTTCAGGACGCCCTTGCCCTATACCGAAAAGCGACAGGACTTCCCGGTACGAGCATTAGCTGGGGGCCTTGGACAGAGACAGGCATGTTCGCTAATCTGGACAAACGTGACTGGTCGAGATTCAGCTCCTATGGATTCTCAGGTATAGATATTCAAAAAGGAATCGAAACTCTCGATCGATTAACCGGTAGCGACAAAGGGCACATCGCCGTACTTCCTGTTGAATGGGGAAAATATAGCGAATATTTCTTCAAAAATACGATCCCACCCTTTATTGAAGGAGCGGTCAGCATAAATAATGTAAAAATAAGCAGAAAAGCTGATAAAAGTAACGATTTTGTTTCTAAACTGGAAAGCACTCCCATAACACAACGGCGCTCATTTCTTGAATCACACATTCTCAATCACGTCGCTTCAGTTCTTGGTATAAAGTCTGTCGATAAGATAGGTCCGAGACAGGGGCTTTTCGATTTAGGTCTGGACTCGCTTATGGCGGTAGAAATTAAGAATAATCTGGAAGCCGATTTCGGCAAGTCCCTTCGTTCTACGTTGATATTCGACTATCCTACTGTCGAATCGCTGGTGAATTACCTTTCAGGAGAACTTTTTCCCGATAACAGAGAAGAGGATCCACCATCTGACATCTCTATTGACAGCGATTTATCGGAATTTCTGGACGATATCGATATGCTCTCTGAAGATGAAATAAAAGAAAAATTTATGAAAGGCGAATAATAGATGTTTCCTGTACACTCAAATAATTCAGAGGAAAATGAACCCCAACCGGTGAAATCCGAATTTTCAGAGCTTTGTCAAAATATTTATCAGGGATTTCCAAAGGTGTTGAATGAAGAGGTATTCGAGCAGTTGCTTAGGGGCAAACATTTCAGATTAGAAAGAATTCTCTCTACAGGTCAGGCTACGCCTGAGGGACAATGGTGCGATCAGGATTGGAACGAATGGGTGATTCTGCTAAAAGGCGGCGCCAGATTGAGATTCGAAAAGGAAACCAAGATAATAGAACTGGCGGAAGGAGACTATCTCAATATCCCTGCCCATTGCAAACACAGAGTCGAATGGACTGACAAGGAGAAAGAGACAATCTGGCTGGCTCTGCATTATAAGTAGTTCCCGGTTTATACAGGAGTCCAAAAATCACTTTAGTATATCGAGGCAAAATATGTCATATAAAGAAAAACGAAAATTAGGTCGCACAGACCTAATGGTTGGGCCTTTAGGCATTGCCGGCGGTTACGGCGCTTCAGCCGGGGCAATCGAGTCAGCTTTTGAGCATGGGTGTAACTACTTTTATTGGGGCTCCTTCCGTCGCAGCGGAATGCGCCGGGCGATTATAAATCTCATTGAGAAGGGAAAGCGATCAAAACTGGCGATTGTGATACAAAGCTATGCGCGCAGGCCCTTTTTTCTTGAACGATCCTTAAACAAAGCGTTAAAACAGATCAATACAGATTACGCAGATATCTTGTTATTGGGTTGGTACAATTCGCCTCCCCCTCAATCGATTGTAGAGAGGGCTTTGCAGATGAAAGAAAAGGGTATGTTAAGATATTTAGCGATTTCCGCTCATAATCGAGAGATTTTCAAAACGTATTTAAATGACGGTATTTACGATATCTTTCACATCCGATATAATGCAGCCCATCGAGGCGCTGAAAATTCAATATTCAGTGAGCTGCAAAAAACCAAAAACGATAAAAGACCCGGTGTTGTAACCTATACGGCCACCCGTTGGGGACATCTGCTCAATCCGAAAAAAATGCCGCCAAAGGAAAAAACACTGTTATCGAGCGACTGTTACCGCTTTGCCCTATCCCATCCTGTCGTGGATGTTTGTATGAGCGGCCCGAAAAACCAAATACAAATGAATGAAGCGCTTGAAACAATAAACTTGGGACCTCTTGATAATATAGAACTGGAACGGATAAAGAAAGTCGGTGATTACGTTCATCACGGATGAACCATAGGAACGAATCGGACCGGAAAGATGCTCTCTTTCTTTATACCTTTATCTGTTTTCGTAATGACCAATAGTTCCTGATTTGACGCACCAACAGGGATCACCATCCTCCCGCCAACCTTTAATTGTTCAACAAGAGCCTGAGGCACTTCATCAGGTGCGGCTGTAACAATAATGCCGTCAAAGGGCGCCTGTTCGGGCCAACCTTTATAGCCGTCCCCCCATTTGACATGAACATTTTTATATCCCAATTTTTTTAATCTCTCTTCCCCTGTTACGGCCAAAGGCCTGACGATCTCTATTGTATATACCATAACTCCGATCTTTGACAAAACGGCGGCTTGATAACCGGAACCGGCGCCAATCTCAAGAACCTTATCTCCCTCCTTTGCCTGAAGGAGCTCTGTCATAACACCAACAATATAAGGCTGAGAGATGGTCTGGCCATGTCCGATCGGAAGAGGATGGTCATTATAGGCCATCTCTACAAGGTTGGAAGGTACGAACAGATGCCTTGGAATCTCCTTCATCGCTTTTAATACTTTTACACTCTTTACCCCCCTCCTGGAAATCTGATCCTTCACCATATGTTCCGCTTTCTTCTTCCACTTTGGCTCTCCATTAACGGCGCCCTGTCGATTATCGTTCTCTCCCGGATTAGCACTACAATTAGTAATACCGAGAATCGGGAAAACAATAAGAAACAATATAAAATATCTGCATACAATCAACTGTCTCATGTTTTTAATCATCTTACTCCTCACATCGTAAACTTATATCTTATCAGCTCATTTTTCAATATAACTTACCTAACCCGGCGTAGCCGGAACCAAACACGTTTCAAGGCATAAGTTAAAAAATACTAGTGTTTTTTTGCACATAATTTTACTCATAAGCGATTAATCCGGCATGGCTGAAACCAAAAAGGTTCGGGGAATTTCGAAGAAATTCCCTTCAAGTCTCCTCTCCCCTTGAGGGGAGAGGATTAAGGTGAGGGGTGACGGTGGAGAAGCGTTACCCTGTAGAGTTCCTTACCGCACCCCCTCACCCCAACCCTCTCCCCCTTCAAAGGGGGAGAGGGAGTAAAAAAACGCTGCTTTTGCAGCTTAACCTTAAAAGTTGGAGCATATTTCTAAATGCTCAAAAATCTTAAAAATAAAGGCTGAAACAGTGACAATCATAAATATTGTTGCTTTTTTGCGCACAATTTCACTTATAAGCGGCTAATGGTCAGCCAGGTCAACGTCCTTCGTACAGGCTTTAATTAAAATTGGATCGCTGCAACACACCTCTAAATCTCCTCTCAAAAGGAGACTTAAAATACGACTTGTTCTCTAAAAGAACAGCAGGCTTTCCTGAAAACAGAATATAGTATAAGTCCCCTCTTGAGAGGGGATTTAGGGGTGTGTTAAGCTTCTTACTTTTAGTAAAGCATTACGTTGGATTTCCTATACATAAGATGTAGCCGCAGGCTTCAGCCTGCGCCCGCCTTCGCCAAGCCAACGGTTCACGCAGGCTGAAGCCTGCGGCTACATTTTTTACTTATAGTTCGCAAACCTGCATAAATAAAATAAAAATTCCATATGCGTTGTACTTTTTAAAAGGCTCAGCATACTCTTCCGTACACCTCTTGTGAATACGACATATATGCTGTATAATATAACAATTCGAACATAAATCTGTGAACGGTACAAAAACAGATGCCTGAACTTTCATTCTAAAAAAGCATTTAGCAGTCAGCCATCAGCATACAGCTTTTTAATCGCGACACCTTGCCGTTCAAAACACATTCACCCGTAAGGTGAAGCTTATTATTGGCATTATATCAATACGTTCTTAAGCTGAACACTGATAGCTGACTGCTGTTTTTAGCTTCATATAACATTTATAAACAATCATAAGGAGAATATATGGATCAGGTTTTTACTACAATAGAAATCTCTGAAATTCCGAGTCACGTTGAATGTGATAAAGAGAGTTATAGAAACAGTGAATTTGATATTACATTAAAGGCGGATGGTTTTATTCCTTTCCCTCAGTTGATTATTAAAGGCGGCGCCATCGGAGAGCTGATATTTAAGAACGAAGAGATTCACTCTTTGGCCGACAACGGATATCAGGTAAAAATACCTGCCGGAGTACTGTCTCCCGGTCATTATCAGGTACAGGTCGAGGGATGCCGGAAAAGCGATATCGCCCTTGCAGATGGCTCTGACTGGATCAAGGTGTTTGCAGATATAACTGTCGATGCTCCGGAAATTATAAAGCCTGTCATAAATGTTACAGGAGGATCATTTGACATCAAAATTTATTATGGCATCCATAAACATATGCACCAGCCCTATTATAACTCTGTTGACACCCAGTATTGGGATGGAGAGAAGGATGAGATCTTTGGCTCCAGAATCGGGCCCTATACTCACTTTATTCCCGCAGCCGTTCGACAATATGTGGAAGGAGGTCTGCCCCATGCCGGCCTTTCTACAAGCTGGAGCGGCTCTTTAATTGAACAGTTAAACCGTTGCGCAGGCGAAGGTCTTTGCGGCGGACGCTTCTCGAACTGGAATGATGCACTGAGGTCAATTGTACATGAAAAAACGGCTCTCGGAAATCCGAGAACGGATTTTGTCTCTTTTGGTTTCTATCATCCTTTAATGTCACTGATTCCTCACAGAGATATTGTCAGGCAAACCAGGCTGCATCAGAAAATTATCAGAGATACTTTCGGCCTGGATGCTTCTCCTGTTATGTTTCCCCCTGAAACCGCCTTTCATGTACGAATGATACCGGCATTAAAGGAAGCAGGCATCAAGGCCATTATATATGATTCCATTCACCGCAGCAGAACATGCAAAGATTATGTTTACAGCGGCATGAGCGAAGGGATGCTGCCCCCCAACCCTTCCGATCAGGAGAATGCGCCGGTCGGTAACTGGCTGCAATTACGAAATATATGGACAGGCAGTATGATCAGCCCTGCGCTTTTAAAACCGGAATATATCAAATACGAAGATCCTGACGGGAATATCCATAAAATCATCGGCGTCCCTGCAGAGAGGTACATTGGCAATGAAGACGCTCGAGGCGGATTCGGCGCTCTTCAATATCCGGATATCTTTGGCCAGGTTTATGACAATGTGAAATCAAGCGGATTGTATGACCCGGCTCATCCGCCATTTTTTATACTACACTCCGACGGTGATAATCACGGGGGAGGCGCAGACAGCTATTATAACCACAATACAGGGAATATGGTAAGGTGGCTCCATGAGGATTCCAGATTCGAGCTGATAACAATCAGAGATTATTTGCATAAATTTCCTCCTGATCCCGATAAAGCCGTTCATGTAGAGCCCGGTTCCTGGTCAGGCGCTGACAATGGAGATCCCCAATTCATGAAATGGTTCAGCAGATATAAAGAACCCTATTCTCCGGATCTCAATTCATGGGCCGCACTGACGGCATTTCAAAATTTGGCGCATACCCTTGAGGATTGCATGCCAACGTCTTCGAACCTGGATCATATCATGCGCTTACTTTTAACAGCCGAGACCAGCTGTTACTGGTACTGGACAGGTCAGACCGTCTGGGACCGACAGGTAACCGATGCCTGTAACGCCGGTTATGAAGCTGTAAAAAGTGACATCTCATCTCTTCAGGCAAAAGATACTTTGGGCCCGACTATTTTCGCTCCATGGATTACACCGGAAAACCCCGGCGGAAAGACTTGGGGACAGGGCTGCTTAATCGACTCCGAAAAGACAGGAACAGCTCATACTTTTATATTCGATATAAACGGAATAAAACGTGTCGATTGCGTTATAAGATCTGACGGCCGGGAAAAGAGATTACCTATGAAAAACAATGGCCCCTATCCCACTCAAACAGGCGCGGCTTTGACTGCAGACTATTATACCATCGATTTGCCGGAGCATTTAGGCAATATCCGTTATTATATTGAAGCAGAAGACAATAAGGGAAATATTTCTTCAAGCTCGCTTGAGCGTATTTTTATACCTTAAATACATTTCAATTAATCGCTTACTTCCCGGTCGATTGACAAAATTCGCAAAAAATCGTATTATTAGTCAGGCTTTAAAATGGAAAATAACAGCTTACTGACAGGCGCCCATATCTTATATGACAGAGCCGTTGAAAGAGCGAATGAAGTGCGTTTTATGGTTCCATCCGGTGAATCGAAATGGAAAGAGATCACCTGGCATGAGACCCTTGACAGAACAAAAAAAACAGCATTGTATTTGGCCTCTAAAGGTGTAAAGCGGAACACAAAAGTAGCCATATATGCAAAAACCAGAGTGGAATGGTCATGGTACGGATACGGATTACAAGCCTGCGGCGGTGTTTTCGTACCTGTATTCTACGGTTCCACGCCTTCTCAGGCCGCCTATGTAATAAATCACTCCGATGCTGAAATTTTAGTTACCGAGCCGGAATTACTCCCGGTTATTTTTATGATTTGGAGCGATTTGACAAAGGTAAAAGAGATTATTCTTTTAGGCGATCTTGGTGATAATCTTATTGAAATCACCCTGAACGGTTTGAATGCAAAAACAAAATCCACGCTAACCATAACTGATGTAAAATCCCGGATTGTTACAAACAATGAGGTATATGGCAGAGGTGCGGAGACAGATCAGACCAGGCCAGACCTTTTTGAAGATTTGCTGGCTGCCGTTAAGAGTGACGATCCATCCGCCATTTTGTATACATCGGGCACTACCGGTCATCCTAAGGGAGTGGTGCTGTCAAATTATAATCTCTTTACAAATGCCGAAGACTGGATAGAAGTGCTGGGCTCTCTTATACCGGAGAAAAAAATCGATCTTCTCTGGCTGCCGACGTCACATATCTTTGGCTGGGGCGAACTGGGCCTTGGAAATACCCTTGCCTTTAAGACCTACTTTACAAATCCCGTGGACGTACTGAGCCTCATGACCGAAGTCAAACCGACTGTATTCATGAGTGTCCCCGCCTATTGGGAGAAACTCTATCTAACGGCCAAATCCTTTTCCGACAACAAAGTTGAACAAATAGAAAAGCTCCATGAACTGACAGGCGGAGAGCTTCAATTCTGTCTTTCAGGCGGCGCAGGCCTTAAAAGAGAAGCCAAAGAATTTTTTTATGATGCCGGGATGTTGATTATAGAGGGGTACGGCCTTACGGAGTGTTCTCCTACACTTACAATGAACAGAAAAGATAACTTCGATTTCGATACTGTTGGCCTTCCCTTTCCCCGCGTTGACCTGAAACTCTCAGATGAGGGAGAAATCCTTGCAAAAGGACCGAATGTGTTTTCAGGTTACCATAAAGATCCCGAATCCACAAAAGCGGCCTTTGACAGTGATGGTTGGTTTTGCACAGGCGATTTGGGGAGATTTACGGACAAAGGTTTTTTAAAAATTACCGGCAGAAAAAAAGAGATTATTGTCACTTCCGGCGGAAAGAATGTCTCTCCTCAGCTGATTGAAGCAAGATTCAAAGACGACCCTTATATAGAAGGAATTGTGCTCTATGGAAACGAAAGGAAGTTTATTACCGCTCTTGTCACTCTCAGGGAAGAGCGGATAATGAATTTCGCCAAAGAAAAAGAGCTTGCCTTTTCGAATTACTCTGACCTGGTCGAGGCGCCGGAGATCCGGTCTCTTATAGAAAAGCAGATAGAAGAAGTAAATAAAGACCTCGCCTCATTTGAAACAATCAAAAAATTTCATATCCACCACGGCCACCTGACAGTTCAGGAGGGTTATCTGACTTCCTCTCTAAAATTGAAGAGATCGGAAGTATATAAGAGTTTCGGGGAAAAACTGGATGCGCTTTATTGAATTTTTTTCTGAAAAACAGGATTAGAAGTATAAGACCAGGACTCAGTAAATCCGGCTAAAACTGAAAAAACAATCGCAAATCAAAAGTACTCAAAAAAATAATTTTATAACCACGAAGATCAGGTCGGGCACGAAGAAATAAGAAAAAAATTTTAAAACTTCGTGAACTTCGTGGCCTTCGTAGTTAATTTTAACTTGCGATTATTTTAGCTATTTTGCGCCAAATTACTGAGTTCTGAAGACAGCGCGGATAAACAAATTTATCCGCGCCGTCCTTTGATCATTCTTACTCCTTTGCTGTTTCATAACACCCCAGAAAACGAAAGGATCGTTGTGTCTCGCTGTGTCCGAGGATGTTTTTAATGCCGTCGAGGATGTGGGTTTGAAACGTGTCATCCATAATATGGCCTTCCATTATGATGTAGAACATTTTTGAATCGACCTTATCGGAAGTTGTTTCCAGCGCCGGCCGTGAGAATATATCTGTCATATTTACATTATATATACCTACGACACTACTGATGTCACGCAGTAACCCAGGCCTGTCATTATGAGGAGTGATTGCTATGAGCGTATGATAATTGGCTCCATCCTTTTTCTTGGGAACGTCCGGTGCTTTCGATATGATAAAAAAATTGATTAATATCTCTTTTTGCAATCCTTCATTGTCTATGATATTACAGGAGACTTCCTCTCCTTGCGAGAGGATTGATACTTCGCCGTTTACAAAAAACCTGTTTTCGTATAGAGAGTCAAAATTCTTTTCCAGTCTCCCGTTCATAGTATCGCTTGTTATAAAAATCGCCTTATTGATTTCACTTCCTGACAACGCTTTTATCATGTGGCTCGATCTTTCAAAAGATACAACTTCAGATATCTTTAACAAATCGTTTTTTTCCAAATAGCTGACCAGAGCTCTGTGAGCGGAACTCTTTTCATCTCCTGTATAACCGTATCTAATTGTCATTACTTACTTCCCCCTAATTCATTAAATGCGTATTCTATAAGTTCCAAAGTAACGGGAAGATTGATGCAGGAATCCGTTATGGAAACGCCGTATTGCAGTTCCTTGTCAGGCAGGACTTTCTGATTTCCTTCGTTTATATAAGATTCCAGCATGACTCCCACTAGGCCTTCATTGGTTTGCATCTGAGTTATAACATCCCTGAATACATCGGGCTGTTTCCTGTAATCCTTGGAAGAATTCCCGTGACTGCAGTCGACAACAACAACCGGTTTTACTCCCTTTGCCTTGAGTTTGTCCTGCACTGCTTTTATGTCATCTGAAGAGTAGTTAGGCTTGTCTCCGCCTCGTAAAACGATTATTCCATAGGGATTACCAATGGAGTGTATTGTAGCTTCCATGCCGTTTGGCTTGATACCGGGAAACTTATTGGGCGCCGAAGCCGTTATAACGGCATTTATGGCGGAATCTACGCTGCCTTGAGGGCTGTTTTTAAAACCCACCGATGTAGACAGACCCGAAGCCATCCTTTTATGCATTTGAGATTCCGTTGTTCTGGCCCCTACCCATGACCATGCAATCAAATCTCCAATATACTGAGGTGTGCTGGTGTTCACATATTCCGTTGCGCATGGAATACCCATCTCGTTTATATTCAAAAGCAGTTGTCTGGAAATATAACGGCCTGTTTCGATATCGCAGGACCCGTCCATATCCGGATCTTCCATGATTCCCGGCCAGTCCGCCAGAGTGCGCGGCTTTTCCAGATTAACTCTTTCTATGACCAGCAAACGATCTTTTACTTTTTCGGCAATATCGATAACCTGCCTGGTATACTCTTCGGTTTCTTTTATATTGTGAACCGAACATGAACCGATAACCAATATTTTTCGTTTATCTTTACCAAGAATAATATCCTCAATGGCCTTTCGTGTGTTCATTACCATATCTCTGGCCTTTTCACTAAGCGGCAGAAGTTCCCAGAGCCATTCCGGTGATGAGGTATTACTGTATTCCTTGATACGTGTATCCTGTAATGTACTCTCTTTCATATATTAACCTTCCAAGTTTTTTTCGGGAAAGAAACAGAGTGATGAATGCTTATCCTTCCCGATAATAGGGTTTTGCCAATGGCGATAAGTAATAAAATGATAATTATATCATAAATGAATAATTTTTTTTGCGGAAATGACAAAATTCAGATAAAATTCACAGCCTTTTGAATAAGATTTCTAAAAGGATTTTTAGCAATAAGTTTGAAAAACAATCTTATTTAAGCTATACTTGGTTACGACAGTTTGTATTTCCACCGGACATGACCAAAGCGATGTTTTCAGAGGAATCGACGATAAATATTGTATTAATTTTTTCCGCCTTTGCAATCGTTCATTCTTTGACTGTCACGGAAAAATTAAAACGCTTAACAGCGTCTCTCTTTACGGATAATTTTGTCAGAGGCGCATATAGGCTGATTTTTACTCTTTTCAGCATACTCGTTACAACATTGGCATTCGGTTTAATCTCAAAACAGCCGCAAGGCGAGCTCATTTCCATACCTCAATGGCTTTTTATACTATCCCTTATTTTTCAGGGTATCGGTTTTATTGTTATAATTATCTCTTTCAGACATATCAATTTATTGGAGTTCACAGGTATTGCTCAATTTATTTCTTATATTAGGAAAAAGGAACTTACAGGCGATCTGGAAGGACTGAATATCGACGGTCTCGTAAAAGGAGGAATATACGCTTATGTGAGGCACCCGCTCTATTTTGGTTGTATCCTGGTTTTTACTTTTAACCCCTATCCCACGATAAACACAATTGCTCTGTCCCTTGCGGCGGATATCTACTTTATAATCGGAGGATTAATAGAGGAAAAAAGACTTATAAAAATTTTCGGGCAAGAGTATCTGGAGTATAAAGAGAGCGTACCGGGATTTTTTCCTTTTACTAAATAAATTAACTGTTCACTGTGATCTGAGGTCAGAGATCGGTTGTATATCTCATTAATCTTATTCTGAAAACATGAATATCTTACAACAACAATTTTAACAAGGAGGTAGTTATGAAAAGATTATCTGTATTCGTAATTGTTTTTAGTTTTTTGATTTTTTCGACTGTAAACCTTTTCGCAAGAACATTTGCTACGATAGGAACGGGAGGCGTCACCGGCGTTTACTATCCTACAGGCGGCGCCATAAGCAGGATGATCAACAAAAAGTCCAATGTTTATGGCGTTAAAGTAACCGTCGAATCGACTTCAGGATCGGTTTATAACATTAATGCCGTATTAAGCGGCGATCTGGAGTTCGGTATTGCACAGTCAAACAGGCAATTTCAGGCGGTTAACGGGCTTGCCGAGTGGGCAAAGACAGGACCGCGCACAAAATTGAGATCTCTCTTTTCCATTCATCCCGAAACAATTACACTGATCGCTTCTGAAGATAGCAGCATAAAATCGGTAAGCGACTTGAAGGGTAAAAGAGTCAATATCGGAAACCCCGGATCCGGTCAGTTACAGGATTCAAAAGATGTGCTCGCCTCATTTGATATAAGTCCCGACGATATTAAAGCCGAATATGTAAAAGCAGTCGAAGCGCCCGGGCTTTTACAGGATGAAAAAATCGACGCCTTTTTTTACACAGTCGGGCATCCCAATGGTAACATAAAAGAGGCGACATCAGGCCGTATTAAGGTCAATATTATTCCTATAAAAGGCGAAAATGTCGAATCCCTTCTTAAAAAGTACTCTTATTTCGCTAAATCCCTCATTCCGGGGAAATTTTATCCCTCCGCCCTTTCAAATAGCGATGTAGAAAGCATTGGCGTTAAGGCGACCCTTGTAACCTCCGCCGATACGAATGAAAAGATTGTATACGCACTGACAAAAGAGGTGTTCGACAACCTGGAGAGTTTTAAAAAACTCCATCCTGCATACGAAGTCCTCACTAAAGAGAATATGCTTCAGGGCCTCTCCGCGCCTGTTCACAAAGGAGCGCTGAAATATTACAAAGAAGCCGGACTGTTAAAATATATAAACCCGGAGTTAATTAAATAGGCGGCAGTTCACAGGGATCTGTGGTCTGCTTTAGCGGAGCCGAATGTCCATTATAAAGACAGCAGAAAGGCTGGAGAGAGAAGAGAGAGGAGAGGTCAGGAATCTCCGACGATTTGAGCACTATATAGTCGGAGTTATTGCAGCTTCCTGGGCTCTCTTTCAACTGGCTTTGGCAGGTTTTCTTGTACTTGACAGCACAAAAACAAGAGCCATTCATCTTGCCTTTGCAATTTCCCTGCTCTATCTCATAACCCCCTGTTTCAAAAAAAAGAGGAGATTCTTTTCTTTCCTTTCGGGCCTTTCAGAAAGAGATAAAATACCGCTCATCGATTACATCCTTTCTCTACTCTCTGCAATAACTGCACTATATATCGTTTTTGACTATGAAAACATCGCCTTAAGAGCCGGCATGGCGACCAATCGAGATATTATTCTTGGAATAGTTTTGGTGATTCTCCTGCTTGAGGCTGCAAGAAGAGTTATCGGCCCCGCCCTTTCCATAATAGCAATCACATTTACAATCTACGCATTTCTCGGACCCCATATGCCCGATGTCCTTGCCTTTAAAGGCGTCTCTTTAAATAAATATTTTAGTAACATTACGCTGTCCACTGAGGGCATATATGGAATTCCTATTGGAGTGTCGGCCTCTATAGTCTATTTATTTGTTCTCCTCGGCTCTCTTTTGGATAAAGCGGGAGCCGGTTTGTTTTTTACAAATCTTGCGCTCTCTCTGCTGGGTCGCTTTAAAGGCGGACCGGCAAAGGCGGCCGTCGTATCGAGCGGAGCAACCGGACTGGTATCGGGATCGAGCATAGCGAATATTGTTACAACAGGTCCATTTACAATACCATTGATGAAAAAAATTGGCTATCCTGCAAAAAAAGCAGCAGCCATAGAGGTGGCGTCCAGCACGGACGGCCAACTAATGCCGCCTATCATGGGAGCCGCCGCATTTATCATAGCGGAATATGTAAATGTCCCCTATCTTGAAGTCGTTAAGGCCGCCGCTGTTCCTGCTTTTGTTTCCTATTTCGGACTTTTTTGCATAACCCACCTGGAGGCTTCCAAGCTTGGGATTAAAGGACTGCCTAAAAATCTTTTACCGAATTTTTTTCATACGTTGATAAATGGAATCCACTACACCATTCCTCTTATTGCCTTGATATATGAACTTGTCATACTCAGGCACTCTCCCGAACTTGCGGCTTTCAGGGCGATCTTATTAATTTTTCCGGTTATCTTTTATCAGGAAATAAGGAAAACCTTTTTCGGTGAAATCAGCTTTAAGTCTGCACTTTCCAATGGAATAAGAATAATTTTTAGCGGCATCATACAGGGTTCAAAAAACATGATTCCCGTGGCCCTTGCATGTGCAACGGCCGGTATTATTGTCGGTGTCGTTAATATGGGAATCGGAGGGATGATTTCGATGATAGTCGAAAACCTTTCAGGCGGCGACATTTATCTCCTTTTAACAATAACGGCTATCGCCAGCCTTCTGTTGGGAATGGGACTGCCCACAACAGCCACTTATATAGTGATGGCATCCTTAACTGCGCCGATTATAGTAGAACTGGGAGCTCTTTATGGTTTTATGATTCCTGTGATGTCCGCCCATCTTTTTTGTTTCTATTTTGGTATACTTGCTGACGACACCCCGCCTGTGGGACTTGCGGCATATGCGGCATCGGCCATTGCCGAATCCAGGCCGATTCCGACAGGAATTCAGGGTTTTTTGTATGATATTAGAACATCTGTTATTGCATTTATGTTTGTCTTTAATCCGGATCTGATTCTCCATAATATTAATACATGGCCTCATGCAATGTTGATCTTTCTAATGGCGCTTACAGGTATGTCAGCATTCGAGTGTTTTGCCCAGGGATGGTGTTTAATAAAGAATAAGTGGTATGACATTCCCTTTTTCTTGATAACAGCATTTATTTTTTTCAATCCCGGCGCAATTGCGGATATCTTTAATATAGACAGTTCTTGGAAATACTATGTCTATATACTCGGTTTTGTTACATATGGATCTGTTTTGGGTATGCAAAAGTTGAGAACACCGACATAAGGTGAGAGGTGACTTCTGTAGAAATTTCTTATGCTGCACCAAGAAAATATCCGGCTTTGTTTTTTATAAGCAATGGAATTATAATAAAGAAGCTAATAAGTTGAAACAATCAACTTTATGTGACCATGAAGGGAAAAAAGAATCAAACAGATTATGACAGCGGCTGGAAGGAAGTAATAGAGAACTATTTTGAAGATTTTGTGAACTATTATTTTCCTGATGTTCATAGGGACATAGATTTTAATAGAGGAATAGAATTTTTGGATAAGGAGTTCAACAAGATAGTCAAAGAGTCTGAAGAGAAGAAAAGGTATACGGACAAACTGGTTAAGGTGTACCTTAAAACTGGAGAAGAGAAATGGCTATTGATCCACATAGAGGTGCAGGGAGCATATGAGGAAGGATTTGAACTGAGGCTGTATGTATACAATTATAGAATTTACGATAGATATAAAAAGGAGGTAATAACCCTTGTAATATTGACAGATGAAGATGAAGAGTATCGTCCTGAAGTATATGAGGTAAAGAGGTGGGGTTTTGAGCTCAGGTGCAGATTTCCCGTGATAAAGCTTATAGATTACAAAGACAGGATAGAGTTAAAGGATACAAAGAACCCCTTTGAAGTTATAACATACGCCCATTTAAAAAATCTGGAAACAAAAAGGGATGGAGAAAAAAGGTTATTCAGCAAGATAACAATAGTTAAGTCGCTCTATGGACTGGGATATAGTAAAGAAGATATACTGAATTTATATAGGTTCATAGACTGGATAATGGGTTTACCGGAAGAATTGTCAAGAAAATTCCATGAGGAAATAACAAAATATGAGGAGGAGAGAAAGATGCCATTTATAACGACAGCAGAAAGAATCGGAATGAAAAAGGGAATGAAAAAGGGAATGGAAAAGGGAATGGAAAAGGGAATGGAAAAAGGAAAAGGAGAAGACATAGTAAAGTTGTACAAAAGAGCAAATATGCAACCTGAGAGTATCGCCGATATATTAGAGCTTGACATAAACTTTGTCAAAAATATTTTAAAAGAGAAATGTCTTTACAGAGCTTAAAGAAGTCTTGGATATTTTCAAATTTTCATTCAAAAAAATAAACCAACGAAATAAGGTTTGACTTTTTATTAAGTCATAATTTTTGTGGTCAAAAGAACACTTTTTATCGAAACATCTTTTCCTTAATCTTAGCACTCGATCTTCAACTTTAATACCTGGTTTCTCAAAGAGGAGAAAACGATGTCTGACAGTTTATACATAATCACAAAAGACGTTAACAGCGGGAAATCCGTAGTTTCCCTGGGTTTAATGGATTTGTTGCAAAGAAATATTTGTAGAGTAGGTTTTTTTCGTCCTTTAATAGATGACGAGTTCAACAGTAGAGATCACGACATCGAGCTGATATCGAAATGGTGTAATATTGATCTCGGTCACGATGAGATGTACGGCATTGGAATGAAAAAGGCAAAAGAGCTCTTTTCAAAGGGAAAAACAGATGAAATCACTGAAAGTATCTTAAAAAAGTATAAAAACCTGGAAGATCATTACGACTTTATATTATGCGAAGGAACAGATTATACAGGTTCTGCAAACACTTTTGAATTCAACTTTAACGCAAACACGGCGATGAATCTGGGATGCCCGGTGCTTTTGGTGACGAGCGGTTATCGGCAATCCGTTGACAATGTAGTTCAATCGACTGAAATGGCTGTCCTCTCTTTACAAAATGAAGGATGCGACATCACCGCCGTTATTGTAAACAGAATCGACCCCGATAAAGCGGAAGAGATTGTAAATATTTTAAAATCCGGAAAATATCTTGAAGGAATTTCAGTTTACACGATACCTGAATATGCTTATCTGAATATGCCCATCGTCGGTGATGTTGCAGATATGCTGAAAGCAGATATTATAAGCGGAAATGAACGCCTCTCTCACAAAATAAAACATATCATGATTGCAGACATGAGAGTGGAAAACTTCCTGAAGCAATTAAAGGATGACTCCTTAATTATCACGGCAGGAGACAGAGTAGATATTTTACTGGTCAGTCTGATAACCGATTTGTCGTCCCTTTCAAAAAACATATCAGGAATCCTTTTAACAGGAGGAGTTAAGCCTGCCAACGATATTTTAACATTAATAAACAGTTCAGGCAGACAAATTCCGATTCTCGGTGCGAATGAAGAGACAGCCTCTGTATATAAACATTTCACCGGATTGATCGCCAGAATAATGTCCTACGACACGAAAAAAATAACAAAAGCCATATCTATATTCGAAAAAAATGTAGACCTGAGCGATCTGGAACAGAAGGTAATTACAAAGGAGACGACAATCGTTACACCCAAGATGTTTGAATTTGAGATAATCCATAAAGCAAAAAAATACTTGCAACATATTGTTCTGCCTGAAGGAGAGGATGATAGAATTTTGAAAGCGGCAGAGATCCTTCTGCAAAGAAAGGTTGTGCAAATCACGCTCCTTGGCAATAAAGATCGAATTTTAAATAAAGCCGGAGAGATGGAACTGGAACTGGAGGATGCAAACATCGTCGATCCGTGGAAGTCTAATTTTCTTGACGAATATATCCGCACCTATTATGATTTGAGAAAGCATAAAGGAATAAGTGAAGAGTTTGCAAGAGATATTATGACTGATGTGAGTTATTTCGGCACAATGATGCTTTATAAAGGAGACGCCGACGGAATGGTGTCCGGAGCTGTACATACAACTGGAGATACAATAAGGCCTGCATTCGAATTCATTAAGACCAAAGAGAATGTTTCTATCATATCCAGTGTCTTTTTTATGTGTCTTCAGGATAGAGTTCTCGTCTATGGAGACTGTGCCGTAAACCCGAAACCCGATTCACAACAGCTTGCAGAAATTGCCCTAAGTTCCGCTCAAACGGCAATGAATTTCTCCATAGCCCCAAAAGTGGCGATGTTGTCATACTCTACAGGAGAATCGGGGAAAGGGGAAGAGGTCGAGAGAGTCAGAGAAGCTGCCGAAATTGCCAGAGAAAAGGCCGGGAAAATATTCCCTGATTTAAAGATAGAAGGCCCGATTCAATATGATGCGGCAGTGGACCCCGATGTCGCTAAAACAAAAATGCCTGAAAGCGAAGTGGCGGGCAGGGCCACAGTATTTATCTTTCCTGATCTAAACACAGGAAATAACACATACAAGGCAGTACAGAGATCGGCCGGAGCTGTTGCCATAGGCCCGATATTGCAAGGTCTCAACGCACCTGTCAATGACCTGAGCAGGGGATGTACGGTGCCTGACATTGTAAATACTGTCGCCATAACAGCCATCCAGGCACAGGCCGAAAGGGGTTTCATTCACGATGAAGTGAAAAGAAGAAATGACCCCAATGTCTGCCTGACCCCTTTTAATAAATAAGGCTCCACTATAATATAAAACTATTTTTGTAACTGTTCACAGAGTTCAGAGACCAGTGATCTGTTAAAAAAAATTTGCCTGATTTTTCATGCTAAGGGTCTGCGCAAAAATAAATTACCCTCTTTGCATTTCATACTCATATCATCTTCGACTGAATTTCAATCGCAAAATGCTCAAAAGAGCTCTGCTATTCCTCCGCTTTTGCTCAATCAGTTCAGCCGAATATGATACAATTATGAACGCCAACAGACCAATTTATTTTTTCGCAGACCCTAAGAACTCCTAATAAAGGGTGGAAATACCAATTATGCCAGTAAAATTCAATAAAAAAAGTCCCATTTATTTTACTTTCAACTGACCTCTGATCTCAGATCACAGTTAACAGTTACCTTATTTTTTTTACAATTCAGAGGTAAAAGAACGGCAGGCTCGATGGTGCAAAGTTTTTGCTCCTCATGCATGACTATTTGACTATTGTAATTCAACCTGCCATTGTGTTATATTTTCAGTTATTTCTAAGTTTAATTCCCCTTATCTTAAATATTTCCAATGATTACAATAAAGAAATTATGTAAAGTATTAATAGTCGTTTCCATTTTATTCCTCATCGACTCCATTACCGTAAAAAAAGCTTTTTCCTCCAATCTCTCGTTTACATCAAAGTCATACATACAATTCGATGAAGACGGGCTGGATGAGAACCAGACGAAATTTAGCGAGTACATGGATCTGGAACTCTATAATCTATATGAAAACAGAGTAAGTTTCCATGTCAGCGGATGGTTTCGTGCGAATATGATAAATTTCGATGAAGACAGACGAGAGGACGAACGAGAAAAAGACGAGCTAACCTATGCATATATTAAATATAAACCGGTGGCGGACAAATCCCTTTATTTCCGCCTGGGAAGACAGTATATCTTCGGCGGAGTCGCTTCGGAGCATTTGGATGGAATCGCAACAGGGATGGATTTTACGGAATATAACGGAATATCGCTGTACGGAGGGTTTCCTGTAGAAACCGAGGATGATGGCAGAGGAGCAGATTACCTCTATGGCGGCAGAATATTTCAAAGAATAGACAGAAAAGCCGAACTGGGAGTTTCCTATTTAAAAGAGGTTAACAGAGGCAGTTCCTTTAGGGAAGAAGCAGGTGTGGATATCTGGCTCATGCCCACAGGATACTTTGAAATACAGGCTCAATCCTTTTACAACAGCCTTGAAAACGCCTGGATAGAACATACATGTACTGTAAGATCCGATGCTTTGGACACAATTGTCTTAACAGCCTTTTTCTCTTATATCGATTATGAAGGAACCTTTTACGGTGAAACGACAAGCGCCTTTTCAGACTTACTGATGCCCGATGACGAAGATTCTGTCAGAGCAGGGGGCTCTGTAGAGAAGAGCTTATTTAATGACAGGTTAACAGTTCTGTTCGATTATACGAATTACTCCTTTCATGACTCTGAAGACGCCGATTACTACGGCCTGAAACTTCGCTTAAACATTTGGGGGGCAAGACTGGGCGCTTCTGTCTACAGGATGGACGGAGAGACCGGCAGGCTTAAATATATCCAGTCCAGGGCGTATGCTATTAAATCATACAATAAATCCGATATTTCCCTTGAAGTCTTTAGCGTTAATTACGACGAACCTTACAATGGGTTAAGAACTGCATACTCCTTTAACAGTACAATGGGCTATAATATTACCGATAATATCAGAACTGAAGGATATGTGGATTACTCCAAAACGCCCGATTTATCTCATAATGTAAAGGCGATTGTAAAACTCATCTATAATCTGGACAGGGAAATCTGATGAACTATCGACTGAAACAATTATTTCTACCAATAATATTGCTCTTTTTGATAATACCATGCTTTGTTCAGGCTGAAAATGTAACGATACCGGACACCCATCCCTATGAGGTAACTGAAAAACCGGAGTGTAAGGAGTGCCACACTGATGACACGGGAGTATCATTAAAACCGATCGGAACATTTTCCCACAGTATGGACTGGCATAAAAGGCACAAGTTTCATGCATCGGAAAACGATCGCCTCTGCCGTTCCTGTCACAGAGTTTCCTTTTGTACTGACTGCCATTCATATAAAGAAGAAATGAGACCCAGCCTGAAATATTCAGGCTCTTCGGAACGATGGCTTCCTCACAGAGGAGATTATCTCTATCAACACCGTATAGACGGAAGAATCGATCCGGCCAAGTGTTTTAGATGTCACGGCAGACAAAACAACCAGAGGTGCAAAAGATGCCACAAATAAGGACTTATAGTTTTCTTTTATATACCTTTATCCTTTTTGCCCTTTGTGCATGCGGGAGCGGTTCCGGCTCAAGCGACACATTCGAACCGGAATCAGGGCACCCCCTCACATGGTCCGACCCGTCTTCAGCCGGCGCTGCCGATTTCCACGGCACGGCAGTCAAGTCCGAATCCAATGACGCAGAACTATTGGATACAAGTACGGGAGAAGCTCTCTTTTCGGATAATTGCGCAGTCTGTCACGGAGACGACGGCAGCGGCGGCATAGGTCCCGACATCAGGGGTGTAACAGCCGATGAAATTGAAAACGCAGTGAACACAGTAACATTAATGTCAGGTTTCTCTTTCCTTGAAGAAAACGATCTCATCTCCCTTTCGGACTTTCTGGCAATTCAGGAAGACGACGCCGAAACAGATGTGGAGGAACTTAATACCGCCTCCTGCACGGAATGTCACGGAGACGATTTGAATGGAGGAATTTCAGGAGTAAGCTGTTATGCCTGTCATAGCGGCCCCGGCGGTATTGCCGGCCATCCCGATGGCTGGGCATCAAAGAGCAGTGATACTTTTCATGGCAACTATGCAAATAACTTCAAAATTGCCTGCACTGCCTGCCATGGTGATGATTACACCGGCGACCTGGGTCCGAGCTGTTTTACCTGTCACGATTCGATATAAAAGTTAATAAATAAACAAATATTGTAAACCTTTATCTCCCCTATTGAGAAAAAGAGAAAAGAGGGGTTAGTTATCCATTTCACAATATGAGAACAAAATACTTCACTCTTATTTTATTAAGCTCAATCCTATTCACCTTACCCTCTTGCGCTAAAAAGAAGCTGACTCCGACTCCCTTTGAAGCAAGGATAGGAAATACGTCGGTGAGTGTTATGCAGGAATTCAAGGACGCCTATGAAGACAGAGATATTTCTGAAATGAGAAGACTCTCGACATCGGACGGATTCAGGCAGATAAGTGTTCTAATGAAGGACTTTGACATAGCCGAACTCGATCTCAACCCCAAATGGCTAGACATAAAGGACAAGGAAATCCTTCTCTACATGTCATGGAAAGGAAAGTGGATAAAAAACAACGACACTACAAATGAGAGAGGCCTTGCTCTTTTCATATTAAAAAGAGACAGTATGCGTCTTGATCAGGTTATGAGATCAAGCCCCTTCATCTATCCTCTGGATTAAGAGCTGTACAATTGATTAAGAGCTGTACAATTAAAGATAAAGAATTAGAAGCATAACTCATCCAATTCTTTATCTTTATTGCGAATTCTGTATATCGCCATAAGCAGAAGATTTTTATATACCCTTTTTGCCAGACTGTCGTCCAAGTTTATGATTTTTTCGAAATCGTCTATAAACAGTCTTAATAATTTAACCTCTGACAAGGCCATAACGGAAGCTGAAGCAGGACGTTTGTCGATAATGGAGAACTCTCCGAAACAACTGCCTGCCGACAGAGTATTTAACTTTATCTTAGTCAACCTGGCCGTTACTCCGGATGTTTTGGGGAGATATACCTCGACCTGGCCCTCAATGATTAAATAAAAGCTTATGTTAGTTCCGCCTTCGTCTACGATAATTTCGTTTTTATTAAAATTCTCAACAGCAAAAAATTTATGAATTTTTTTCAGCTCCTCTTCTGAAAGACCGCCAAATATCTCGTTTTCCGAGAGAAGCCTTATAATTTCATCTTGAGACATACATATCCTCCATGGTAAATATATAGTATTTGTATTATCCTGTAGCAGTTGTTATTTTAACTCTTTAAGGCATTAAATGAAAAGTCGGTAGAAAAAAACGAAGTTCAACGGCATGCTGTTTTAGTAATACAATCTAAATCTGAGATTATTGTTTATTTAAAAACAGAATTTGGAGAAGATATAGAGTTTATAAAGGAAAAGGAAGACAAAGAATTAGTTAATATTTTCGAGACTGATTGGTATAAAACGATTAGCAGTACGACAACACCGGGCGAAAGGATGAGAATTTACGGAGAAAATCATGGCATGAGCCAGGATGAACTTAGCAGGCAGCTTGGTAAATTCACGAGACAAAAAATATCCGACATAGAGCTGGGAAGACGAAATATCAGTAAAGAAGTTGCAAAAAAACTGAGCCTTATCTTTAACGTATCAACTGACAGATTTATATGATACTCACAACGCAGTCTTCCATCTGTTTAAAATCTGTTTTTTTCAACAAGGGTAATCCATGCTTTACGACAAAGCTCTTCGCTGCACTCTTCGCATTTCGATTCCCCATGGGAAATAAAAACCTTTAAAACACTGTTTTTTCATTCATAATGTTTTAAATTCAGAAATTTAGACAGCTAATATTATATAATAGTATCCCCATATGGACAATAAAAAAAGGTAACTAATCAGGTAATTAAGCTCAAGACTGAAGGCTGAAGCAAAAAATCAAATGAATTTGGTGCGTTGATCAATAATAAGCTTAAAGCTTTATCGATAACGTATATTTACCTGACAGTCTTCAGCCTTCAGTCTATACACCTAAGTAGCTACACAAAAAGCTATATTCGAAGGAGGAGAATTTATGACATATAAGATTTTTCGTCTGTTTAAAGAAAAAAAAGGATTTACACTGATAGAACTACTTGTAGTAATAGTAATTCTTGGCCTCCTTGCCGCATTGGTAGGACCGCGAATGTTCGGGAAAGTAGGCACGAGCAAACAGGGCGCAGCGAAAACCCAGATAGAGCTCTTCGGGCAGGCGCTGGACCAGTTCAGACTCGATACCGGCAGGTATCCTTTAACTGCCGAAGGTTTGGAAGCTCTTACAAACAACCCCGGTGTGGAAGGTTGGGACGGCCCCTATTTAAAAAAGAAGAAAATTCCCCTCGATCCCTGGAGAAAACAATATAACTATGAAGCACCGGGCAATAACGGAGACTATGACCTTTACACCTACGGTGCAGACGGGTCCGAAGGGGGAGAAAAAGAGAATAAAGATATTAACAGTTGGGATTAAGAAAAAATTGAACCACGAAGGTCACGAAATTTAGCTTTTTTATCGTGACTTTCGTGATTATAAGAATTGATCGCCATTGTATTAACAGGCCTGAGAGAATTCCATTATTTAAAAACTCATATTTTAGCCCTTCCAATGACCATGCAAATTACAGTAACTCCTGGCGACAATATCTTTGCCTCCGGTAGTAAATTTAGCTTCAGGCGTTTCACCGGGGTAAAGAAATTTCATTTGCGTTTCATTATCATCTATGATTTCAATCCATTCGATGTAATGATCGTCCTGCATAGGGTGGGCAACCGAGCCGACACTTACTTTCACACCGCTATCGGCCTTTTCAACGACAGGGGTATGTTTTTCCGCAGAAGCGTCAACAGTATTTTCCTCCATTAAGACCATAGCCGTCCCACAACAGGTTAACACACCCTTTGCACCATGAAGCACCTCAACAATATTACCGCATTTTTCACACTTATAAACCTCAAGTTTTGCTGCCATTTGAACCCTCCTTGAAATGAATTTTTACAGACTCTCCGTTTAGTAAACAGTCCCGTATCATATAAATTAATAGAATCTGAGATTATTTAAAAAGAATCCATAAATATTATTATAACATAAGATTGTATGAAACTACCGTCGCATCCCTTCATCTAAATTTCCTCTACCTTTACCTGAAGAGGTAACTCAATCTGTTGACTTAGTTGCAAAGATTCTATAAAATACTTCCATACCGCATATCAATACCATTAACTTAAGGGGTGAAGCGTTTTCCGACAGAAGCGGGTCATGTCTGAGAAGGCGGAGAGAAGCGGAGCCTTCGAGTTTAGCCGCTGAAGGCGGGAGGCGCTTTACTCCTTAAGTTAATGACATAGTACTGCATATAACAATACCGAAAAGGCCCGTATCTTTAACACCCGGGGAAACATAACTGTTATCGAACACTTCCAGAAAAAAAGGCTGCTATATTATACCATCGCCATAACCTTTCTTTTTCTTGCCCAATTTCTCTACACCACAACATCCATGAATCAGATCCGCCAGGAGGAGCTTAACGAGTCTGTAAGAAACGTCTATTGGCTCGACAAAAGAACAATTTACGACGGCACATCCAGTAATATTGGATGGTACGGTCTTTTGTTGATTGTCTATAAATTCTTCGGCTTTGACATACACACGGCAAAGCATGTCCGTCTTTTTATGCATCTCTTTTTCTTTATAATTCCCCTTTTACTCGTTTTACGTTGCTTTTTTCCGGTAAAACAGGCATTAATACTACTTATAATAACATGTCTGTCTCCGACTATTCTTTATATGAACACCTTACAGACAAGCTATGGAGTCGATCTCACATACATACCTTTTTGTATCTTGTTGTCAATAAGCGTAAGACCTGAGAAAAAGATGGAATTCGCTCTTCTGTCGATGATTCTGTGGTTTACAGCCATGATTGCATCGATGTCCTATCCGCCATTTCTGCTCTATCTCCCCTTTTTATTCATTGTTTATTTAATGACAATAAGAAAAGAGAGGAAAAGGCCTTCCAATTCAACCGGAATATTACTTATAAGTCTGACAGCCTTTGTGCTCCCGCTTTTAACAGCCTTTTTATATCTAAAAGATTTCTCTATCCTGCTAAAAGACCCGATAAGCGGAGACGGAATATTCAGAGGAGGTGGAGGACTGACTTTAGACTCGACATACTTCAAAGCATCTCTTAAATCGACATTAAAAGACCTCTTTATCTCAGGGAACACTTACTACTTTGAAATACAAAACGTCGAGTTTTCAAACCCCATTGTCGCAATTGCTGTCATAGTTGTTCTTTCAGGCTCTGTCTTTCTTTTATTCAAAAGAAAAGATTACAGAATTCCTTTATTACTCGCCTTCTTCCTGCTTTGGATTTCACTGCTTCTTCCAAACCTGTCAAAGGGGCTGCCCGGTATTAGAAGATGCACCGGACTGATACTCTCATTCTACTGTCTTTTTATACTATTCATACATAGTATAATGGCCGGATCTGAGAAGAGCCGTAATATACGTTTCATAGGTATTATTATATGTGTTCTTTTTTTAGGACACCATACAGGCGCCTATTTCAAAAATCTCACCCACTTCAATAAGCTCAGCGCATACAGCGACATAACCTGGTTTACGGTAAAAGGCGTTCCCCGAGAATCATTGAAATACTGGGCGACTCAATCGGATGGAAAAAATCCCGACATCTATCTCAAATGCATAGAGGCAGACAGCAACCTGCCACTGCCATGCAGATATGCGGAAATATATGCTGCTATTACAGGTTACAGAAAGTGGAACAATATGGAAAATCGGCCTGTCTTCGGATACGACCTGAGCACAAAAAAATTCATCCCTCTTTCCATAAAGCTATGGGAAGAATACTACTTTCCACACTAATTGGAAATGATTACAGCTCTTATCTGTTATGAGAGAGTAATCGGATTATTCAGGTAAACATAAAGTGAGAGATAATCTGCATCGCTCTCTTAAAGTCGGCTTTCGGAATATACTGTATTGCAATTCCCCTGCGCGCCATCCCCCGAAAGTAGGTTTCCTGTCGTTTTGCAAATTGATGAATGGCAATTTCAAGCTGATGAAACATCTGTTCCCTGGTGAGTTCTCCATCAATAAATTTACCTGCGTATTTGTATTCCAGGCCAAACATCTCATAGCGATCACGATCGATGCCGCTTGCCAGAATACGTTGAGCTTCCTCAATCATCCCCTCATCCAGACGGTTACGTAAACGCTCTGTTATACGATGCCGAAGCTCCTTACGATCCCAACGGACACAAAGCACAAGAGGATGTAGAGTGGGAGGATTAGGATGTCCCCACTCTACCGGCGTCTTTTGTGAAAAAAGAGCAATTTCCACAGCACGCACAACTCGTTTCTTACTCGATCTGTCGGTGCGTGCGAACAAAACAGGATCGAGGTTGAACAACTCTTTGAGCAAATCATCTTTATCTCGTTCCGTGAGCTTTTTGCGCAGGGAGACATCTTCGGGAACATTAGGGGTCTTGTAATGTTTGAGCACAGCTTCGATGTACAGGCCGGTGCCGCCAACAATAATTGGTAACCGACAACGATTCTGTATATCCTCTATTGCCAGGTAGCAGTCCCTTTGATAATGATAGAGAGTATATATACGATCAGGATCAACAATATCGATAAGATGGTAAAGCACAGCGCCTTTTGTCGTAGTAAATTCGGCAATATCCTTTCCGGCGCCAATATCCATTGTTCGATATACCTGGCGCGAGTCGGCAGAGATAATTTCACCATTAAGGGCCTGCGCCAGTTCAATTCCCAGATGGGTTTTCCCGGAAGCAGTCGGCCCACAGATCACAAGTATGTTTTTTCTCTGCCGATTCATTTTGAGGCGTTCCTACCCAGTCTTTTACGAACAACAGCATCCAAGACAAAGACCTCATCAGTGGATTTGGCAACCATGAAAAAACCGATTTTTCGAGGACAGACGATTTCCTTACGGAATGAATAGAACAGCGGCGTAAAAACCAGAACACCTCTTTTGGTTACAGGGTCGTAGGCATCGGCGCCCAGTTTCCGGAATAACTCCGGATAGGAGGTGATTTGTTGGTATCGTCTGGCAGGGGCGAACATAAAAAGAACATGTTGCTCATCTGCAATCTGTCTCTGTAAGGAATAAGGCAGAATGCTCATCGGCTGGCGCGCATTGATCTCTATGCATGGAACAAGGCTTTCTTTGCCATTTTCATCTATAGTCACAAAACTGTCGATACCGGCCGGCCCCCAATACCCTTGTTCATACAACATTTGTGAAACTAAGGTCGCTGTCTTGTTCAATTCTTTTTTCCAGGGAGTCGGGAGGAGATTGTCAGGGTCAAGGTGAATTCCATAAAAGACGCCGCCGGCATTATTGAGAGTGCGATGATGGGATAGCGCAGCTAATTGACCGTTTGAGGAAATTTCTACCAGTGTCGAGATGTCCAGTGTCCGAGGCAACCACTCTTCAATGAACAGGTTTCCACAAGGTCGTGATGTTACAGAACGGAGCAGGTTAGTTTTCTCTCGGATTTGTTTAGAATTTCTAATATGGACAAATCCGATGCCGGCATTACCAAATTCCGGCTTTACAACACAGGGAAATGAGGCTTGGCAAGTGAGATAATCCAAGGCCTGAGAGGTATCCGGAAAACTGCGCGCACGGGGTACGCCAAATCCATACTTGGATGCAATACGATAACTGAAGAGTCGGGAATTGGCTTTTTTCACATTATCATCCGATGGAGACAGAGACTCAACACCATATTGAGCAAATCGATTGCGAGCATCCCGGTTCCAGCCATAGGGAAGGCCGACAAAATCAGGAATGCGCTGCCCCGGTGTTGCCGGTACGGGCAATGAAAGACCGGCTGCTTTGAGATACCTGTAATATGAGTCAGGAATATCAATATCCAACAGAATATGATCTTCCTCATCGCCGACAAGCAGATAGTACAGAGTCGACTCGGCTGTTATTGCCGACAAGGTTTCTGACCGAGTCCCCTGAAGTTGAAGATCGAAATTGACATTACAATAAAGTAGTTTCCGAGCCATATCGAATTGATTGTATTATCTCAAAATGGAGAAAAAGGTAGTACATCAATAAATAAGTGTTTGTAACTATTCACAGAGTTCAGGGATCGGTGGTCTGTATAAAGAGATTCTTCATGGCAAGCTCGTCGAAAAGGGTGGAAATTCCACTTTTGCTCATGAAATTCAACAAAAAAAGTCCCATTTACCAAATGTAAGATTAACTCTTAACTATTACAACTAATGCAACTAACGACAACAGGTACCATCTATGCATACTTCATTCTTGTTGCGTTGCCCGTGCCTACCCGTCTTTCTTTGTTACTCGTATATATAAGAACGTCCTCATTGTGATTGAGTTGATCACATTTTCCACAAATATGATCCTTAAAGTCTCCATTCAAATGTAAATCTCTCAATTTCCTGAGTTTCTCGCCTGCAATGACCTGGGAAACGCATTGTGTCCGCAAATCTCCTAAAACGACATCTTTATTGTAACGGAAGTTCCCCCCTGCCTGAAGGATGCCGGATGGCGGCAGAGCCTTATTTTTCAATGGATTTTCGCTGAGACTGCAATTTTTTTCTCGTGACTACAGGCACCTCTCTGTGAGGCAGAACGGAGGGCATTTTAATATTAAGAGCTTTTAACAGTGCGGCATTACTGTCTGAAGGTGTCTGAATTCTAAGGCAGGAGCCCTGATCTTTTATTTTAACCTCAGTGGCGCAAAGCATTGACAACTGCTTTAAACCTTCCTCCACTGTCAGGTCAAATTCAAACCATGCCTGTTTGAGTTTCTTTGCAATCATATAGGCGAGCATAACTGTAAATACATGGGCGCGGGTGCTCTTTTCAGTCCTTACATGCACGGGTCTTACCTCCAACAGTCCTGTCTTTCATGTCCTGAAAGCCGGCTCCACTTCCGTTAAATCCTTATACCTGTCATGCACTGTCTTTTTATCCGCCGACTCCTCCGGTAAATCCGTCTTTATAACATAGCATCCGTCCAGGGCCATCTCTTCTTCAAGGGTCTTCATATCCGGTTTCAGCTTTATTTCCCTTCCCGTAATCTCTGCCGTTAACCAACCCTCTGTTTTCAGCTTCTTTATTTTAGCCGTAACATCCCTCTGCGCTTTCTCGGCAGACGCCTTGGGATGCTCTTTGAGATAAGTGTTTTTTTCTCTTACAAACTCCTCAATACCGTCAAGCTTGGACTGCCGGGTCGCAGCAAGCTCTTCCTGCCTGACAGGATTTCTTCTCAATATGTATCTGATCCTGCCCTCTTTTATCTCACACAACTGACTGTCAAACAAATTTAACTGAAACACTCCCTCTTTAATCATCTTATTTATCTGCGGCTTTGTGATTGCCGTTATATAATGAAAATCTTCAGGCAGCTCTTTTATCTGCGTGCTTTTTATCATTCCTCTGTCACCGACAAAGGTTACTGTCCTGCATCCGAATCTCTCAGCAGCCTTCTTCACCTGTGAAGAAAAGGTCGTCTGATCCTGTGTGTTGCCGTGAAACACCTCCACGGATACCGGATCCCCCTCCTCGTCACACAAAAGACAGACCACTATCTGCTTCTTTCCCTTCTTGCCGTCACTGTTGTAACCGTAATCTCCGAAATAATTCTCCTGCCCCGGAACTCTTTTATTTAATACGTTTTCAGTAATTACCGGATTCGTTTTCTTTAGTATCTCTTTTAAAATTACATATCGAGAATCATCGAAAAACTCACTTAATACATCGGTTATGATCACTTTAACCTAAATTGAGCGATTTTTATTAATAAACTGTATAATTCGCCAAAGCATAGCAATATTTATAATTGTAAAGTGCGCTAAAGCAATAACCGGGAAGATTTAAAGGAACAAGCTAATCATTCTGCCAAAATCAGGAATTTTTTATATTTATTTGCACCTGAAATATGACTTTTCAACAAATTCGGACGCAACTGTCCCTCCCTGTTTACAAAGTCTTTTGATCTTTTATTTATACCGGTATCGGTACCGGATTTTGAGATCGTTCCCACAGAGTTTGGAGTCGTAGCGTATCCATTATCGTCTGAGATGTTTTCAGGATTATTTCTCTGCCTGTATTTACAATCTTTGCCGCAAAATCCAGTGCTTTTCTCCTCACTGTCGTTGCATAACTCCCTACAGGTATTACCTCTTCCAAAACATCTTCTTTAAATGTCTCAAATAAAAAAAACGATATA